>CAYOPZ010000017.1:0-65351 GCA_964406005.1 uncultured Bacteroidaceae bacterium | reverse complement strand
CATAGAAAGTAATACACTCTCTGCAGAAATCAATTTACCGGATAATGTTGAAGGATCTTTTGTTTGGAAAGGAGAAAGTTATATCCTCAATGAAGGTGAAAACAATTATCTTCTCGCTACAGGAAAAAAGGAGATTCAAATCTCATCCGGTTCAGAGGAAGTACTGATATTCCCGAATCCCTGTAATAATCAACTGCATTTACTTCAACTAAAGCCTGGTCTGGAAATCATATACCTGGTCAACCTGGACGGTAAAATCCTTCAAAACATTCAAAGAAACGAGATTTCAGAAACCAATCCTTCCATTGATACCTCAAAACTTCAGGAAGGACTGTATTACCTGATATTTAAAGGAAGAAATAAAACTGAATACAGGAAGTTTATAAAGTTATAGCTTTTTCACAGGCAAATGATTTATAGCGAATATCATTGATGCAGACATCAAGGATATATTGCACCCTCTGCAGAAATTAATTTACCAGAGAATGTTGAAGAAACTTTCATTTGGAAGGGAAAAAGTCATACCTTTAAATTTAAGGAAAGTTAAAACTCACTGGCCCTTTAATAAGAATTCCTAATTATTTAATTGAGGATGAATAAGTTGCTTATAAACTTTCAACACTGTCACCATTCATATAAATAAAACCGATTACCATGAAAACAACTCTTAAACAACTTCTTCTGACTTTCTCAACACTCTTTCTCCTCCCACTTGCCGTCTTCAGTCAGGACCGTCCTGCCGAAGCGCCTGCTGCACCTCCCCCGATGATGAGAATGGCACGTATTATCTCTCCTGAGATACTGCCTGACAACAGGGTCACCTTCAGGGTCTATTCACAAGATGCATCCACAGTAACAGTATCGGGTGAATGGCAGTCTGGCTTCGGAGCGAGCGAGAACCTGGTCAGGAACGATACCGGCATGTTTACCCTCACCGAAGGGCCTCTTAAGCCGGAACTATATGGTTACACCTTCACCATTGACGGTGTAAACGGTATCGACCCGAATAATGTGCACCTCCGGCGAGACGGGAGGAGGTATCAGAGCTACTTTATCGTCCCCGGTCCTGAATCGGACCTCTACTTACAGAAGAATGGCGTACCTCACGGAACGGTATCCAAAGTTTGGTACAATTCTCCTGTTCTTCAGATGGACCGCAGGGTTTATGTTTACACCCCTCCTGGCTATGAGGGCGGAACACAAAAATACCCGGTTTTCTATCTTTTACATGGAGCAGGCGGTGATGAGGATGCATGGACCAATATGGGGCGTGCCGCTCAGATAATGGACAACCTGATCGCACAGGGCAAAGCCAAGCCGATGATAGTGGTGATGCCCAACGGCAACGCCAACCAGGCCGGTGCACAAAATGATGTACCTGCCGTGGAATCGCAGGATCAGCAGCAGGGTATGGCTGCATTCACAAGACTGGCAGGTAAGTTTGAAGAACATCTGGTGAAGGACCTGGTGCCTTTTATTGATAAGAATTACCGTACTCTTACTGGCCAGGATAACCTTGCTATTGCCGGTCTCTCGATGGGAGGCATGCATACCCAGACAATCACAAACGATAATCCCGGGATGTTCAGCTATATTGGCGTATACAGCATGGGCCTGATGAACATGGGACGACAGGATCAGGATTCAACACAGCTTGCGGCAGAAAGGGATACAAAGATCGAAGCACTGAAGAACAGCGGTTATAAACTTTACTGGATTGGTTGCGGTAAGGATGATTTCGTTTATCAAAGCGCAGTCAACCTGCGTAACCTTCTTGACAAGCATGATTTTAAATATGTCTACCGCGAAAGCACCGGCGGCCATACATGGGCCAACTGGAGAATTTACCTCTCTGAATTCGCACCATTGCTGTTCAAATAATCATACTCCTGAATGATTAAGGACACAAAAAAGTAAAAAAAAAGGCACCATGTTAACGCATAGTGCCTTTTCTTCTTTCTTTGTATAACCTGCCATAATTGAAATGAAATTACTTGAACCTGTTCAGATCGGGAATCTGGAACTTCCAAACCGGGTGATCATGGCACCTATGACTCGATGCAGGGCTGAAAATCCCGGCCGGGTACCGGTAGACCTGATGGCGGAGTATTACCGGCAGAGGGCCGGAGCGGGCCTGATCATATCCGAGGGAACGGCCGTCTCGAAAAGGGCCATTGGCTATATGAACACACCCGGGCTCTTTACCGATGAACAGGTTACCGGTTGGAAGAAAGTCACTTCTTCGGTGCATCAGGCAGGCGGAAGGATTTTTACACAGCTTTGGCATGTCGGAAGCATTTCACACCCCGATTATCACAATGGAGAATTGCCGCTTGCACCGTCAAACGTAAATCCCGGACTTCCAATACGCACCCCGGAGGGCCGGAAGCAATCAGTCGAACCAAAACCTATGACCGTTGATGACATTTACCAAACGGTGACCGATTTTAAGAATGCTGCCCGGCGTGCCCTGGAAGCCGGATTTGACGGTATCGAAATCCATTCATCAAACGGTTACCTCTTCCACCAGTTCTTCAGCAGGACCACCAACCTGCGAACCGATTCTTATGGCGGGACCATCGAAAACAGGACAAGGTTTTATTTTGAAGTCCTGGATGCCATCCTCTCGGTCATACCCGGGGAACGGATCGGTACTCGCCTGAATCCGATGTATCATGGTAGATCCGGCATCCTGCTGGATGAAGAATCCCTGCCAACCTTTGAATATATCGTCAGGAGGCTTAATGGATATAACCTGGCGTACCTTCATATTTCCCGTCCGTTTTTCCCGGTTGATTCACCGTTCCTGATCGATGATGTCCCGGCGCATTTCAGGAAAATCTACCATGGACACCTGATGGCAAACGGAGGATATGAACTGGATTCGGGTGAATCCGAACTCCGGAAAGGCAATGCAGACTCGATCTGTTACGGCAAGCCGTTTATTGCCAATCCCGATCTTACTGAAAGGATCAGGAACGGCCATCCCTGGGCCGAGGCCGATAATTTTACTTTTTATAACGGGGGTGCCAGAGGCTATACGACTTATCCTGCATTCGAAGGGAATAATAAATGACGGTTTCATTTTTCCTGCCTGATCCCGGAGGTAAAGAAACAATTATCGAACCACCTGGAAGAGGATTTGCAGAGATTAATAATCTTCGATCCTGACCAATTGGCATAGGGCTTTATGTCTTATTTCAGCTAATCATCATGGCGTTTATATCCTATCTTCTTTCTGTTCTGCTGTTCAATATTATTCTTTTTTTCTATCTCAATTCTCTTAATATATTCAAAGATTATAAGGATATTATTGTCATGGTTAGCTAATTTCTTATGAATTTTTTCTAACTGAAATAATACATCCTTATGTGTCATTAACATCTCACGCATTTTAGTAAAAATCCGAATGATCTGTATATTGACTTTTATGGCACGATCACTGTTTAGAACACTGGATAGCATTAAAATTCCATAATCAGTGAAAGCCAGGGGAGGTGTTCTTCTTCCCCCCCAACTTGAGGTCGCAAATTGCGACTTCAAGTCATTGAACTCTTCCTTATTCAATTGAAATAAAAAGTCATCAGGGAATCTGCTGATATTGCGTTTAACCTGTTCATTAAGTCTTTTTGTTTTTACATCATAAAGTTCGGCAAGATCTTGATCAAGCATGACATTCCTACCTCTTATCCTGTAGATCTTTTGCATCACGATTTCATCAGGTATCATTACCTGAGAGTTTTTACTCATTTCATATTATTTATGGTTCAATCCAAAACTGACTATATTACCGTATCCCATTTCTTAATGAGAAAAACAAGAATTATCATTCATGTGAACAATAAAATTTGGATGGATTTTAACTCGATTTGAATCTGCAACAGACACTTAATAATTATGACGCCATCAGACAGAAAAAACCGCCTCACTCATTTGAATGAAACGGCAAACTATACGTGGAGGTAAGGGGGGTGTTCGCTCCGCTCACCGTCCCCTTTTCTCCTGTCCTGCAAATACAAAACAATCACCTTGATAATGCGGGGCCGTTCTGTTTTCCAAGGCTTGCTGATGAATCTCCGGAACGGGGGGTGTTCGCTCCGCTCACCGTCCCCTTTTCTCCTGTCCTGCAAATAGAAAAACAGGCACCATGCTGGCGCATGGCACCTTTCTTTTCTCGTCAGCCTTTTGAAAGCAAGCTTTCAACGGCTTCCTCCAAAAGAAAAGCACCCCTTCCGGGATGCCTGTTTTTCTGCTTGATCGTGGAGGTAAGGGGAGTCGAACCCCTGACCTCGTGATTGCGAACCACGCGCTCTGGCCGTCTGAGCTATACCCCCGGACAGGCAAAAATAGGAAAAGTCCTGATATCCGGGTGTAAATGTTAACGATTCCTGCATTCTCATATTTGGAATGACCCGATATTGTAACAGGGCCTGCGAACAGTGAGAGATTATTTGTAACTTGTATAGAGGAAAAACATTCGCGGTATGTTGAATAATGTTTACGCGGTTTTTTTAGTCCTCTGTTTCCTCTCGGTAGACGTATTTTCCCGGGAGGATGCCGATTCACTGGTCAGGTTTGCAGATCTGAAGTTCCATTCCGGTTTTGAGAAGCAATCCATTATTAATTTCGTAACACAGAGACAGGATGCCTTTAATCTGTTTCTGGCCATTGATGATACTGTCGGTGAAAAAGATGCCGCCGTGTACCATGAAAAATACCTTGAGGTTCTTGATGAACTGGAACAGAAGAAGATCGGGTCGAAAAAAATCAAGAAACAGGTAAAGATTACATATACGACAGTTCACAGCCGTTTCCTTAAAAAATACGTCTCAAACAATTTTTATCCCTCCTTATTTAATGACGGAACATATAACTGTGTGTCCGCTACCATGTTATATGCCCTGGCATTTGATGCCATTTCGATCCCGTATAAGGTAATGGTCTCCTCGGACCATGTTTACCTTGTAGCGAACCCCGGTCCGAAATCCATTGTCATTGAAACGACAAATCCAAGCCTGGAGGACATCATATTCACCGGGGAATTCAAGTATCAGTATGTAACCTATTTAAAAAACTCCAAGTTGATCAGTGAAGAGGAATACAGGAATCAATCAACGGAAGAAATATTCGAAGCGAAGTTCAAGGAAGTGAATGAGGCGGAGTTTTACAACCTTCCAGGTATCCAGTACTATAACAAAGCAATGGACAAGATCCAGAACAATGAGATAAAGGAAGCTTACGAACTTTGCCAGAAAGCATATTATTTCTTTCCCGATCAGATGGTAAAATGGCGACTGTATAACATATTGTTGGTGCAACTGGATAAATGCAGGTTCACCGAAGTCTCCGATATCGACTACCTGGCCCATCTTTCCCGTTTCGAGAATACGGGATCCAACAGCATACAGGGAATTTTCTATGAGATCATCTCGCATTATCTTCAGTATACGGATACGGAAGCTTTCTGCGATTCCATGTTTTGCAGGCTGATCTCACAAATATACGACCAGGATCTAACGTTGGAACTGAGATTTACATACTACATGCAGATGTGCTATCATTATCAGCTTTCGGAAAAGGCAGAATATTATGCCGATAAAGCTTTGCAGATCAAGGAGAACTACAAGGATGCAAACATGATACTGGTCAACAGCATCCAGATGAAGGCCAGCCGTCTGAGCGATCCCCAGACCTTGCTTGATACCGTCAATAAACTTGAAGCGAGATACGATTATGATCTGGTCAGGCCCGTGATCCGGGACTATAAAATGGTGGCTTATCTCAGGCTTGCAAGCGATTATTTCAGGAAAAACAGGCTTTACAATGGTGAGGAGTACCTGCAGTTGTTTGAAGATTCCTGTGAGATGCCCCTCCAGAACGATATGCTTGTCAGCCATGTCGAAATTGCATACGCAACAGCCGCTGCGTATTATCTCAACAACAATTACCGTACCCGGGCAAAGAGTATCATACAAAGGGGGTTGAAATATGTTCCCGGGAGTGTGGTTCTGAATTCGATGAGGGATTGAGCGTGGTGGTTCTTGCCTGGTAATGCTTCATGACGGACAGGTTGATTTCCGGTTGATCATAACCCGTTGACAATCATATCATTTCAATTGGTGCTTTTACTGCTGATCATTGCTTTCCGCAGTTCAATCAAGGAAAAGATGGAAGACGGAAAAATGATGAAGCTTAATGGTATCATCAGTCTCTGTTCAGCGATAATGGCGGTTATCATGTGTGGGATTAAAAACAGTGGTATTGTTAACAGTGCCCGTTGAAGGAAGACCGGCTTTCTCCTGAATTTCAGAAATGCCAGTATCCAGAAAACATTGAATATGGCAAGCGGTGCCCATAACCTTCCCAGGTTCTCGGTAAATTGCCAGATTTCACCCAAATGGGGCCTGTCGATATTGATGTGCCTTATAACACCAACCACAACAAAAGCCGGAAGGGCAAGCAGGAGGGTCCTGATCCCCAGCCTGAAAATCCTCACAAATAATTCGGGAATATAGATTTATTATAATCGGCAATTTATGAAATCGTGAAGAAAGTATGTTGATACAAGAAATTAATATCCGGGCTACCGATCTTTATTAAAGTTTTGGGGGAGTTTACAATTCAGCATTTCGGTGTTTATTTTTTATATTTCGGCATTTAAGCCATGGAAGAAGCTTCATTGAGCAAAGTAAGCATGGTATGGGAAAATTGAGATAAGTATGTAGAAGAATAACATATTTAACATTATTGCATGAATCATATCCGATAAAACAATAAAACTTAGAAGTGGCCATTAAAACTACATATAACAATTTCATTGATAAGTATATAAAAAGCCTTCCGGCTGGATTCAAATGGCAAAACACTCCATTACAGATTTATCCATTGGAGTTCATTTCAAATTACTTAATCCTTCCCACACCACTTCTCATAGCCGATTATCATTTTATTGTTTATACCAATGCAGGTCAATTTGAGCATCAAATAGGAATTGAAAATCATACTGTAAATGCCCCTTCAGTCTTATTTGTTCCTGAAGGCGAAGCTTTTGCCATCAAATCAAAACGGAATGAATTATCTGGTTTTTTTATTTTACTTGAAAACAAAGCTGTTTCTTCAGCCGTGAGCAACATTGAATTATCTGATCTGATAATGATTGAAACGGTAATCTATCTGGATGCAGACAACAATAGTTGGCTTAATACAATTTGCAACTTATTATACAATGAGGTTACCTCCAATAAACCAAACCGTAAAATAGGAACCGGACTTTTACAGGCTTTGCTACACAAATTGATAGCCCTGTCAGGTAATAAAAAAGTTATTTCAAGACAAAATGAAATAGCCTACAGCTTTAAAAAGCTGGTTAATAAATTTTATAAGGAACATAAACTGGTAGAATTTTATGCAAGGGAGTTAAATATTTCTGGAAGCTACCTGAACAGGTGCGTTAAAGATCAATATAATAAACGATGCAAACAGGTTATCCGGGAAACTGCAATTCTTCAATGCCAATTACTGATGTTCAACACCACCAAGGATTTGAATGAAATTTGCTTTGAGGTCGGTTATGATGATCCTTCCTATTTTTCCCGCGTTTTCAAAGAAGTCACCGGTCAAACTCCATCAGATTTTAAAAAGCGAATAATGCATGTTTTGTCCTAGTCTTAATCCGATTCTGAAAAGTGCAGGACTTTCTTTAAACCTAAATTTGCCAGAACTTCAGAAACATTATAGAAATCGTATTATATAAAATTTAAACAGATATTTATGAAGAACGAAAACCAGGAGAGCACAAACGATGCTCCCAAAAGGAAAAAGAGAAAACTCGGGAGTTTGATAATCGGACTCGTGTTGATTGCAGCAGTTCTTGGAGCAGGGGCCTGGTGGTATATCAAACATTCTGAATACGTAACCACTGACGATGCCTATGTAGATGCGTACAAAGTAACTGTCAGTTCACAGATACCGGGAAGAATTGTAAAACTATACATACATGAAGGTGATCATGTTCAGAAAGGTGAATTGCTTGCCAAACTTGATTCCACTGACTATGTGGCAAGAATCAAGCAGGCAGAGGAGAATTTAAAAGAAGCCGGGTTGGGGATTCAGTTGGCAAAGGTAAAATTGGAACAGGCACAAATCAATTACGATCGTGCTGAAGAACAATATGAAGCCAGGCTGATTCCAGAAGCAGAATATCAAAATATGGAAAAAACCTTCCAGGCAGCTAAAGTTGGCCTGATGATGGCAAATGCCAAAATCCCGGTCATTCAATCAACATTGCACACTTTACGGACTTCTTTGTCACACACAAACATCTATGCTCCCATGGATGGTGTAGCTGCCAAAAGGTGGGTCTTGCCGGGCGATGTCGTGTCTTCGGGACAGGGAATTTTTACGGTTTTCGGCACAACAAAGATCTGGGTAACCACTATGTTGCCGGAAACCGAATTACATAAGATTCAAATTGGCGATTCCGCTGAAGTCTATGTCGATGCTTTCCCTGATGCTACTTTTAAAGGAGTTTTTTACCAATTCGGAAACAGCACCGCATCTCAGTTTTCACTGATACCCCCGGACAATGCATCCGGTAACTTCACCAAAGTTTCACAAAGGATCCCATTGAAACTGACCATCTTTAAAACAGGCGGAGAACCTGACGGCAAGGTGGATCTGCTACCCGGCATGTCGGTTGAAGTCAAAGTAAGAATAAAAGGTAAAGGAAAGTAAGATATGGCTCAAAAGCAAAATCCTAATTTAGGTTGGGAAGCGGAGGATTTTGCAAATAAATGGCTGGTGCTCGTGAGCGTCATGATCGGGACCTTTATGGCCGTACTTGATGCTACTATCGTCAGCGTGGCATTCCCGAAAATGATGGCTGTTTTCGGGGTAAGCGTTGACCGGATCGAGTGGGTCATGACAGCTTACATGTTGGCATTTGCAGTTGTACTCCCCTCTTCCGGATGGATTGCAGATCGCTTTGGATACAAGTTTACTTATGTCATGGGGCTTGCACTGTTCACGGCCGGTTCGTTTGCCTGCAGCATTTCCTGGAATGAAAATATTTTAATCGTCTTCAGGATTTTCCAGGGGTCCGGTGCCGGCTTCCTGATGCCTGTGGGCATGGCGATCGTAACCCGGGCTTTCCCACCACAACAAAGGGGTATTGCTCTTGGCTTCTGGGGGATTGCGGCGGCTGCTTCTGTATCGCTTGGGCCGCTTTGCGGTGGCTACCTTGTGGATAATTTTTCATGGCATGCTATTTTCGATATCAATATCCCGGTTGGAATCATGGGAATCGTGGCGGTTGGGATCATACAGGATGAATACAAAAGCCATGTCAGAGAAAAATTTGATATCGGCGGATTTCTTACCATGACCATCGGGTTGGGTGCACTCTTGCTGGCGTTGGCAACGGGAAACTCGAGCTGGAATACGGGAGGCTGGTCTTCCACGTTTATTGTTGGCAGTTTCCTTATCTCAGCTGTCAGCCTCATTCTATTTGTAATTATCGAACTTAGGATAAAACATCCCATATTAAATCTGAGACTGCTGAAATATTACAATTTTGCAATGTCCGCATTAGTCATGTTTATTTTCGGCATTGCCTTTTTCGGAAATGCATTTCTGCTTCCCATATACCTGCAGAACTCATTGGGTTACACTGCATTACAAGCAGGGCTTGTATTTTTCCCGGTTGGGATTTTACAGGCTTTTATCGCACCGCTTTCAGGACAGCTTACCGATCGGTTCAATCCCAAAATACCGCTCCTGACTGGTGCAGTGATAGTAGGTATCTCCATGTATCTTCTCAGTCTTATATCGTTGCAGACTACCCATGACCAGATCATGTTGCCTTTGTATTTACGCGGACTGGGAATGGGGCTGATTTTTACACCAATCTCTACCGTTGCGCTTTATGATATTCCAAAACCCCAGCTCGCCCAGGCATCCGGTTTATTCAATACGATTCGCCAGTTGGGAGGTAGTTTTGGTATTGCCGCACTTGGAACTGTCCTTGCGCAACGTGTCAAATTTCACGTACAGATTTACGGCGAACAACTCAACCAGAATTCTCCAATTTTCCACGACGTTACAAACCACCTCAAGGAATTTGCAATGCATGCCGTCGGCAGCGATAATGTGACTGCCATTTTACAGGCAAAGATTTTGTTGATGCAGAATCTCACAAAACAAGCATTCGTTCAGGGAATCAGTAATGACTTTCTTATCGGGGCCGCCCTGACTTTTATCCTTTTGGTACCTATGATATTATTAAAAACCAGTAATAAACATTTAAACCGATGAAATCTCTTCGTAATATAATCAAAATATTAATTTCAGAACTGGCGATGATGGTGCTGATAGTGCTGTCGAATCCGTCATGTGCTCAGGCGGAGGAACCTGTGAAACTGACGCTTTCTCAGGCCATTCAAAATGCAGTAAACAACAAGCCGCTGATTAAGGAAGCACAGGATCAGGTCTCCATTGCCGCTGCAAAAGCTGACGAATTAAAAAGTGCTTTCCTGCCACACGCTGCTATCAGCTTGAATTACACACGGATCGGTCCAACGCCTTTCATTTCTATACCAGTTATGAATAATGAAAAATTCTTCATCGCGACTCCCGATAATTTAAATGAAAATATTGGAGTGCAATATTTGATCTATGATTTCAATATGCGAAAAGAAACGCTTAAGTTATTACGCTCCAATGAAGTAACAGAGGCAGAAAAGATTAATATGATTCGCAATCAGCTTTCTTTCGAAACAGCTCATGTGTATTTCTCAATACTCTATCTGAATGAAAGGGTTCAGGTAATGGATCGGCAGATCAGGGATCTGGAAGAGCACTTAATGGTTGCCAAAAAACTGGTTGCTACGGGTTCGGCCATTGGTTTGGATACCATCAGTACCAGCGTCAGGCTAACTGCCCTGCAAAATGCAAAAGCAGATATAATCAACCAAAAGAAAAAGGCTTCTGTAATATTGGGCTCGTTGATGAATTTTCCGGAAGGAAAAGAATTTGAACTGGAAGGGAAACTGGAAATAATATCCAACCGGTATATGCTGGATACTTTAATTAATGATGCTTACCTGCAGCGCGAAGAGTTGAAATTAAACAACCTGGTTAAGCAAACGGCAACATTACACAAAGCGGTCATAGAAAAATCAAATATGCCGACTCTGAGCGCCTTTGGAACAGCAGGTTTAAAGAACGGTTATCCTGATAATCTGACAAAGATGAAAGCAAACTACGTGCTGGGACTTACAGCAGATATTCCTGTTTTCGACGGCTTCTTGAAGAAATCAAAACTGAAAACAGCTGACTGGCAGATCCAGTCTATCGACGACCATGCTGATGTATTGCAACAAAAAATCAGCACCGAAGTGCAAAATGCCCTGCTGGATTACAGGAATAGTAAAGTTCAACTCAAAACGGCCCAGGAGGAAACCGCCCAGGCAGAGGCAGCCATGAAACAGGCCAAAGGGCTTTATGAAAGCGGATCAATTACCAACACGACATTGCTGGATACGGAAACTGCTCTTGCCCAGGCGAAACTGAAATATTCGTATCAGTTATTCCAGCTTACCCTGAGCCACTATAAATTATTGCAGGCTGAAGGGGAAAAGATCTGGTAAAATCCAGCCTTCGTTCGTTTCTGTACAAGTGGGCGATGGGATTACGACCTCGCAGGCTCGGTCGTGATCCAGTACCGGAGGGCCCTCACAATGAAAAGACAGACCGTTACACGGTATTTTATTTCTCGTCAAACCTTATAAAAGCAAGCTTTTAACGGTTTGTCTCAAATAAAAACCCGAACCTGAATGTTCGGGTCTGTCTTTTCATTGTGGGCGATGTAGGATTCGAACCTACGACCCCCTGCTTGTAAGGCAGGTGCTCTGAACCAGCTGAGCTAATCGCCCGGGGTTTTGCGGGTTACAATCCGGGTTGTCTGTGTGAATCTGTGCGATCCCGGGGGAAGGCCGGAGCATGTTCCCGAAGCGGGTGCAAATATACTCGATGATTTTTGTTCCTCAAAGTTTTCGTCTTAAATATCGGTTAAAAACACCGTTCCAATCATTCGAGGATGATTCTGTCCCTGTATGTTTTTTCACCCTGTAATTCCAATATATAGGAGCCTTTTGCCAGCTTTTCCCCGTGTATGACAAAACGGCTGTCCCTGATCCCGTTTATCGTCATGACGACCTTGCCTGCAAGGTCCCGGAGGACCATCCGGTATTCCGAACGTTCCGGGTTCGGGAACTCGACCGTAGCAACCGTGCCGAAGGGGTTGGGGAAGACCTTCAGGGAGGCGGTTTTCAACGCTCCGGTCCCGGTGCCCTGGAGCTTATTGTCATCGAGGTTGGACAGGGAATGGCTGTAGGGTCCTGCACTTGCTTTCAGGCCCGTTCCCGTGGGGTAGCACAAGGCCTGTCGCCTGACGGTAATCCGGTAATACAGGTCGCCCTCTACGGGATCAGGGTCTGTCCAGGAGCTCAGGGTGCTGGCTATGGAATGCACCTGCTCGAAGTTCGTTCCTGTCGTGCTCCTGAAAATATAATAGGTCTGGTAGAGAAATCCGTAATACCTGTCCCACTCGAGCTGTGTCGTATGCAGCTCCGGGTTGGTGGATACAAGCAGGTGAATGGTCTTGTGACGCCGGCAGAGATCTGCATCGGTCTCCGTTTCCGCCGTATCGATGCCGGTAATCTTGTATATATAGGCCTGAACGGTCGGATCCGCTGTGCTGTCGGAAAAAACGCTCAGTTCATCGAAGGGGACGGTTCCCAGAAGGTCGTATATTCCTGCCGCAGCGCTTTCCCTGTAAACATTGTAGGCGATCAGCGGGGCGGTGGTGTTCTTTTCCCATACGATCAGGTTATTCCCGGAGACCGAATCTACCGTTACCATGCATATCTGCGGAGCAAGATAGAGATAGGAGGAGGCGGTGCTGTCGCTTCCGCATACATTGGTGACAATGCCCCGGTAGGATCCTTCGTGGGAAGTATCCGAGGGAATGAAGCGGAGCTCCGGTAAATGTGCTCCCGGAATGTCTTCACCGTTCCTCTGCCACTGGTACAAAAGCGGCGAGGAGCCTGTAACCAGCATCTCCAGGCTTAGTGGCTTATCGGGTTCCACCCATGAATCTACGGGTTCGGACAGTATTTCCGGCGGGGATTTGACGCTAATGAATACGGGCGTGGACTTGACTATGCCGAATGCATTCCACAGGAAACAGGTGTAATTCCCCTCATCGGCAAGCACGGCATCCTGAATCTCAAGCAGGGCTGAATTGGCCCCGGGAACATTGATCCCGTCCTTCCTCCACTGGATGAACACCGAGTCCGTCCCTGTATATTCGATCTGAAGACTGTGATCTTCCCCGGTGCACAGGTTCCCTCCCTGCGGATCCTGGTATATCTCGGCCTTGGTTCCACCCTTTTCGTATGCCCCGACCTCTATACGTCCGTTCAGGATGCGCTGGTTTCCCGCAGCATCCGTTCCGGGCAGGTTCAGTCCTGTCGTATCCGTGGTTCCTGTATTAATACAGGGAGAAACATCCAGCAACTGCCAGTCGGTGCCTGAGGCGTCTTCACCGTTCCCTGCAGACATCGTGGGCCGGACAAAATAGGGATTCCCCGCGAAGCAGTCTTCGAAATCCCCGCTGAAGGTAAATCCCGAATATGTTCTGACCCCGCCTAAACCACCTTCGACCAGGCAGTTGTACAGGTCAGGATCTGTATTTTCCTCAAACAGGAAAATACTGTACGGATATGAACCCGCCAGGTTTCCATACAATATCGTATTGTATAACTGCAGGTTGGTCCTGGTGAGCCCTATCGCACCCGCGAAATAGCTGTTATCGGTCTTGTTGTTCGCAATGGTACTGTTGGTGATGGTGGCAATACAGCTCGAAAAATCCAGGGCCCCGGCGTTGCCGGAATTGTTGTTGACAATGACATCATTGACAAGATAACATTCCGAGTTACTGGCAGTCAGTGCAATCCCCCCGCCGCTGTAATTAAAATTGGTGTTGTTGCGGTAAAGGTTGCCGCTTGAATACAGGGTGGTCCCGGATATGTACAGGGCGGCGCCGTCTGCAGCAACGTTGTTGTCGAAGACGCAGCCCGAGATCCTCGCCGTGGAATTGAAAATGGCAAGGGCCCCCTTGGCATAATTCACATCCCGGCTGGTGTTATGGCTGACCCGGCAATGTTCGAAGCTGAAATCCGCATTGTCTGCGTAAAGTACCGCAGCCTGATGACTGGTCTTATTGTAGCGGAAGATACAGTGCTTTGCGGAAAAACCGTCAACGGAGATCAGGCTGAGGATCCCTCCGACATAGTCATTGTCGGTCTTTCCGTATTCGAAGATGCAGTAGTTCAGCGATGTGGGAGTATTGTCGTCCATGGTCCCGGAACCGTTATTCAGGTAAATGCCCTTCCAGCAGCCCTGGGAATAATCCGTTCCGCCGAATCCTGCGGTATCCGCTACGGTAAACAGAATGGTGTCGTTCACTGTTCCGGCTGTAATGAGTGTCCCGTCGACATCGATCCTGAAGGGCCCCTGAAAAATGACCCTGGCCCCCCCGGCAATGGTCAGGGTCACATCGTCATTGACGGTGATGTCCCCGGTGACCTTTATGGTATCCCCGATCAGGGTCGTGTCAGAGGTTATGGTCCCTGCAATGCTGAGGGTGTCTATGGAGGCTTCCGCCGCCCCCATATCGATGTAACTGTATTTTACCCGCAGGTTACCGTAAATATCGCTGTCGGTATAATTTTCGTTATCCAGCGAAGGGTCCCCCTTATTGATGACAGGCGATATGCGCTTCAGACCGAAATCGGCCAGTTCACCGTCACCTGCCGTACCTGCGGAAAGGGTGGGATCAATGAACTCCGGATCCTGGTCTATATTTCCGATGTCAACGCCTGCGAAAGCGTCTCCGGTAAAGCCGCCAATGCCTCCTTCGATCAGGTTGTATTTAAAGGCCGGTTCGGAATCTTCGAGGTCATAATAAACGGACCCGTTATTCCCATGGAAAATGTTCCCGTTGAATTCTCCCTGCTCTGTACGGACCTGCATGAGATAGCTCCCGAGATTGTCATTGTTTACCACCGTATTGTATTGCAGGATATTGTTCCCGAAGTAAATATTTATACCCCGGCCGTCGTTATTGGCGATCAGGTTATTGGATACGCGGGCTTCCGAGCTGTTGAGATCCAACAGATAATACCCTGACGCAATCTGGTTGTTGACAACCCTGTTATTGATGAAAACAGGGCTGGATTTTTCCCCGCTGCTGTACAAAATACTCTTCACCGAGTTGTCCCGGATGAGGTTCTCTTCAATCACGGGGAAACACCAGGAGGAAATGGAGAACATCCGTTCCATGGTATTGTCCCTGACCTCGTTGCGGATAAAACTTGGATTTGCCTGGGAAGTGGCCACCAGGTAATTGCCCGTATTGTGCTGAAACAGGTTGTCCCTGATGACAACATCCGCCAGGCGGCAGTCCACACCGCTTATGTCGGAGTAATTGTACTGAAAGACACAATTGGCGACAAGCAGTCTCGGGATGCGCTCCGTTCCTATGACGCCCCTTCCGCCCGATACATTGTCATGCACCTTGCAGTATTCGAACCTGCAGTACTCCAGCCTGGAGGTATCCCCGGATTCCGAAGAATAAAAGAACCGGAGGCCGTTCCATCCTCCTTCGTCTTCCCCGCCCAGGGCCAGTCCCGTGGTATCGGACGGATCCATGGTAAATACGATCATACTGTCGGGCTTCCCCACCGCAATCAGGTCGGCATTAAATGTCGCAATACGGTAATGCCCCTTGAAGATTACTGTAACCCCGGGGTCTATGCGCAGCACCTCGTTATTGGGTATGGAAACATCTCCTTGTATATGGTATGGAGAATTGGACGCCGTCCATGTACCGGACACATCTCCGCCCGTTATAACTGTCTGTGTAAAAGCCCGGCCGAAAAGCAGCGCCAGGCAGCAAAGGACCCATATTTTTTTCATAGTTTTCCTCCCTTTGTCTTTGTCCCAAGATAATAAAAAAATGACGATTCCGGTTCCCTGTAATTGCGGGGTCGTCTTACAGGGTCTATCTGCGGAAAAGCGCCTGATATTCTTCCCGGCTGAGGGCGTGGTTTTCTTCGAAGTAGCCTTCGGGATACGTTTTCCAGGTTTCGTCTTTGAATTCATAGGAGAATTTCAGGTCGACCCTGCCCCTGCTCGTCCCGTCAGGGATCTCGGCCAGCATCTGGGAAAGGATGGCGGCTGTCCCCTTTACCAGCCTTTCTGACAGATCAGGCTCCGGCATGTAATATGTGACGCCCTTCGACATGTATTCCAGGACCATTTCCTTATTGGAATCGTTTATCTGGTCGAGGTAACTGAAGGTGCCGTATGCCAGAGGTTCCTTCCTGTTCACGTCCAGGAAGATCATGTCAATGTAAAATGGGTTCCTGGTAAAGTCCCTTATACGCGTATCTCCCCTGAGGTTGGGTTCATAGAAAACATATCCCCTGTCCATGGTGCCGTAAACCCGGCTGATCAATACAATATCCGCCTCCAGCATTTCTCCGAGGGCATATATTTTCCGGTAGTCGGGCGACCCTTTCCCTCCCCTAAGCACCCTGTCCCAGCGGCTCAGCTTCCGGATTCTCCTGCCGGGATCGGGGAACAACTCCTCTGCACTGAAACGCATGCTGTCCATTTCCGAGATCAGGGCTTCCTTTTTTACAATGCTGCAGCTGTTCCTTTTCCAGAGGCATCGTGTGATCTCGTTGGTGAAAACCAGCCCCGGATCCTCATAGTACCTGATCCTTTCAACGATCACCGGATCGGGACCCATGAGCCAGCCGTATTTCTTTTCGGCATATGTATAATCAATGGCGGGCAGGACGGCCACAGTAAGTTTTTCGGTCCGGATTCTCTGATCCAGGTCATTGCCGCCTGTAACATACAATCCCAGGGGTCTGAAACAGGAACTCGCCAGAACGGCCAGAGTGAAGAATATAACGGGGATCCTTTTCACAGTTGTCCGGGTTGTTACATGACTATAAGGTTTTCATCTTGTTACGGAATTTGTAAAAATTGTCCTGATACTGAGACACAGGATGATTTCAAACGCATGGTTGTAAACACGCTGACCGGGATCGGCCCGGATGCCGGTGAAACCCCGCTGGTATCTTATCCCGACGGATGTATCGCCTGTGCCATAACCCAGCCCGACAATGAATCCCGTATCAAATTCATTATACGCTTCGGAATTGTCCGTTCCTATGGGCAACAACCCGACCGTAATAATATTGGCGAGTTCCTCCTCGAATCTGTCCCTCCGGGTCGCATAGGCCAGATACCCCGCATACGGGCCCGCCTCGATAAAACAATTGTAAGAGAAATAGGTTCTGAGCAGCAGGGGAAACTGCAGGTATCCCAGGTTCTGCCTGTACCTTCTTTCCCTGACCGGGTCGTAGTACCTCGGACCACGGCGTACCATCCTGACCTCCGGCTGCAACCAGAACCTTCGGTTCAGTTGCAGAGCAACATATCCGCCCATGTTGAAAAGAGTAAAACTCCAGTGGTTTAGTTCAACGTCTCCGTAAACGTTACCCATGGGACACAATCCGGTAACGATGCCCGGGTACCGGGATTGTGAATTCGCCGGCTGAGCAAGAAACAAAAGAAATGACAATAAAAAAATCCATCTCATTCTTCCCGCATCAGATATTTATATAAACTTAGCGCAAATTCCGATTCCGGTCAAGGATAAATTCAAAAGACCGAAAATTAAAATGTAGGATTTTTTAACAATGGGTTTAATTGGTACCCAATGAAAAAATAATGTTAATTATCTCCTAATTATTAATTCAACCATATTAGGTTAATATAACAATATGGTATTTTTGCCGCGTAAAATGTTATATATGATGGAGGGTTTTGCAATGAGAGAAAATTATCCTGTAAACGAAAGGAGGATCAATGAAAACGTAACGCGTTTAAATGCGTTTGTAACATTTCTTATCGTATCCGTTTTTATGTTCACACCCGCCCGATGGATCCTGTTCCTGCTCCCGGCAGATTTTGCCCTGCGGGCATGGTTCAGGGGAAGGTTCAGCCCTGTGGCAAAAATGAACCGGTTCCTGGTCAGCAGCTTTCATCTGGGAGAAAGCCTGATCGAAGAAGAGCCCAAGATATTTGCTTCATATATGGGACTGATCCTTTCAGGGTTTGCGGTGGCCGGACAATTCTACAACCTTCCTGCGCTGACCTATGGCATGTGCGTTATGCTGCTGCTGGGCTCATTCCTTGAAGCCGCATACGGTATTTGTATGGGATGCAGGATCTATCCCATGCTGCACCGGAAAAAACTTCAGTAAGGTTCATGTATGTATTGCCTGGCGCCCCTGTAAAACAGGTATACCGAGCATATCAAAAGTATATGGCTGAGATCCAGGTGGTTGAACCAGGCATGGATGCCCTGCCCGGTAATATAAACGATAGCGCCCGCCAAAGCGGTCCCAACGGCGGCAAGAAACAATACTGCTCCCCTGCTCCCGGTTTTCAGATAATAATAAAAATGCATACCGGTAACCGGGATAAGCATACCGTATGAAATGTAAATCACGGTAGTCAGAAAGTTCAGGTTGACCAGGGTCAGGATGGTAAATGCCAGCAATATAAGGATATTGTGCCAGGTAAGCAGCAGGATCACTCTTACCGTCACAGATTTTCTTAAAAGCTCAATGGACGCCTGCTCGATCATTGCCACGGCGATCATACCGATCAGCCAGCCGGGCAGTCTCCATCCGGGTGTAAACAGGTATAAGAAGCCATGGCCAATTATTCCTCCCAGGAAAGTACTGATTCCCAGACATATAAAATAATACTGAATGAACCTGTGGAGCTTTTGTCTTTCCGGGATCCGGTTCAGCCGGAAAAAGGCAAAAACGCAAACAACGGCAATCATGAGATCGGTCAGCATCGTGACAGGTTCGTCGATTCTGATGCCGAAAATATGTATTGTCAACGGGTTCCCATGCATTCGAAAATGAATTTACGGATTTTTCAATACATCTGATCTTAAAGAACCTCTGCCACGATAAAAGTACTGCCGCTCAGGAAGATCATATCGTGCCGGCCTGCATTTCCCCGTGCAAGTTCGAGTGCTGAAGCAGGCGTCATGCAGACCTTTCCCCGTATCCCGCAGCGCAATGCCTCCATGGCCAGCTTCTCCTTATCCATGGCCCTTGGTACGGAAGCCTGGGTGAAGTAGAACAGGGCCTCACGGGGAAATTCTTTCAGCACAGGGGCCGGATCCTTGTCGTCTACGAAACCAATGATGACATGCAGGTTCTTCCAGGCAGTCTGCCGGATCTGTGCCACTGCTTCCCTCATTCCATCGGGATTGTGAGCAGTATCGCAGACCACCAGCGGATCCCTCGACAGGATCTCCCACCGCCCCCGCAGGCCGGTGAGTCCGGAAACTGAAACAAATCCCTCACGAAGAGCCTTTTCTCCTGCCTTCCATGGACCGGAACGATTCATCAGGTCAATAACCTTCAGGGCAGTAGCCGCATTTTTTCGCTGGTACATACCCAACTGGTCCAGCTCCAGGTTCTCAAGCCAGATCTTTCCCTCCCGGTAAACCTGCATGACCTGTTTTCCCGAGCTGTTCAGGGTGGAATAATCGATGCTGAATTCATCTCCTGCATAATGCAGCGGGCAGTTCAGCTCTTCTGCCCTTTGCAGGAACACCGGGGCTGTCTCTTCCTGCTTCTCCCCTATCACAACAGGGACTCCGGGTTTCATGATTCCGGCCTTCTCAAAAGCGATCGCAGCAAGGGTGTCACCCAGGAAACTGCTGTGATCCATCCCTATATTCGTAATCACGGAAACCAGGGGTGTAATGATATTGGTCGAGTCCAGCCGCCCTCCCATGCCGGTCTCAATCACTGCAATATCAATGCGTTCCCTGGCAAAATGATCGAATGCCATGGCCACCGTTGCCTCAAAAAAAGAGGGTCTGATCTTTTCCATGATCGCCCTGTTTGCGGAAACAAATGCCGTCACCTCCTCTCCGGGGACAGGCTGTCCGTTTATCCGTATCCGTTCCCTGAAATCTTTCAGGTGTGGTGAGGTGTATAACCCCGTACGGTAACCCGATGACTGAAGCACGGAGGCAAGCATATGGGCCACCGATCCTTTCCCGTTTGTACCTGCAATATGTATGCTTGTAAATTGCCTGTGGGGATGTTCGAAATATTCATCCAGTTCCAGCGTGTTACCGAGCGTGAATTTATATGCCGCCTTCCCCACTCTCTGATACATTGGGAGCCTTGCATACAGGTATTTTATGGCATCCTGATAGGTCAACGGATCATGGTCTTTCACTCCCTTTCCAACCGTTCCGCCGCACCCGCTCCGAATTAAACCTTTCAGCAGGGGCCTTTTTTTCGGCGGGGTAACCGACAGACACCAGGGAGAAAGGATGTATGTTCCCGGGCAGCCTGAAAAGTTCCGATAATCCCTTCTGCCTTTCTTCCCTCGGATAAACGCCCAGCCATACGGCACCCAGTCCCAGGGCATGCGCTGCAAGAAGGATGTTCTGTGTGGCCGCGGCACAGTCGACCGGCCAGTACCCTTTGCTGAGCTCGAGGTTTTCATCCCCAAGGATAAGAATTGCAAGCTCAGCCTGCGGGAGCATGGACGCATAGGGGTGAATATCCGCGATCCTTTCAAGGAGGTCCTGTCTGTCAATGACCATGAAATGCCAGGGTTGCTGGTTCCTTGCCGAAGGGGCGTGCATGGCGGCTTTCAACACAATGTCAATATCGGACTTATCAACAGGTCTGCCGGAATAGCGTCTTATGCTCCTTCTCTTTAATATAGCGTCAATTACGGGATTATTCAATTTATCCATCTTCCATTATTTAACAGGTTATGAACAGATTTCCAACACTTTATTAAGGAACTTATAAGTAATTTTATAAGGAATATACCCTAAAGGTTTCTTTTAATGCCAAAAAAGCCCAAAAAGACATTTGTACTGGATACGAATGTGCTCCTGCACGACTACAAATGTATCTATAATTTTGAAGAGAATGATGTCGTTATCCCCATCGTCGTACTTGAGGAGCTTGACAAGTTCAAGAGGGGAAATGACCAGTTGAACTTTCATGCCAGGGAGTTTACCCGCGAGCTTGACAAACTGTCCGGTGACGAACTGTTCAACGGGGGAATTTCACTGGGAGACGACCTTGGGAAGCTGAGTATTGAAACAGGCAAACCCTACTCGGATATCCTCAATAAATCCTTCCCGGAAAATACCCCCGACCACCGCATTCTGGCCATAGCAGAGTACCTGCACGTACAGAACCAGCAGAAGAACGTGGTTCTGATCTCCAAGGATATCAACCTCAGGATGAAGGCAAAAGCCATAGGTATCCCTGCACAGGACTACAAAAATGACAAAATCGCCAACATCGACGAACTCTACAAGGGGATCAGCATTACCGAAGGCATGGACACCGGCCTCATTTCCAGGATGTATGAAGAATTCGAAGGGGTTCCTGTGGAAGAGTTCAAATTTCCGGAAGAACCTTCCGCTCACCAGTATTATATACTTAAAAACGGGAAATCCAGCGCTCTTGCACATTACGATCCCTTCAACAGGATGCTGGACAGGGTGGAAAAACAGAAAGCCTACGGAATTGAGCCCAGGAACGCGGAACAGGCTTTTGCCCTTGACGCTCTTATGAGGCCCGAGATACAGCTTGTATCCCTGACCGGCAAGGCGGGTACGGGCAAAACGCTTCTTGCACTGGCTGCAGCGCTTTACCAGCGAAAGCTGTTCACCCAGGTCTTCCTGGCGCGTCCCATTGTTCCACTGGCCAACAGGGATATGGGTTTTCTGCCAGGGGATGTAAAAGAAAAGATCGAACCCTACATGCAGCCCCTTATGGACAATCTTGCGGTCATCAAGCATAAATTCAGCCAGCAGAGCACGGAGTTCACCAAGATCGATGAAATGCTGAAAACCGAAAAACTGGTCATTACCCCCCTGGCATACATCCGCGGGAGGAGCCTGTCAAGGGTATTTTTTATAGTGGACGAGGCCCAGAACCTGACGCCACATGAAGTCAAAACCATCATTACCCGCGCCGGGGAAGGGACTAAAATGGTATTCACAGGAGACATAGAGCAGATTGATTCCCCATACCTTGATTCACACTCCAACGGTTTATCCCATCTCTCGGATAAAATGCGGGGCCAGGAAATTTTCGCCCACGTACATCTTGTAAAAGGCGAACGCTCCTTCCTCGCGGATCTGGCAAGCAGCCTGTTGTAATGAGAACGCTGCACATCATCCGGCACGGAAAATCCAGCTGGGATTTCGAAGGCTTATCAGACATAGACCGTCCTTTAAGCCAGCGCGGCGTGAACAATGCCTACATGATGGCAAACAAGCTTGCAGAGCGAAAGGTCAAGCCCGGCCTCCTGCTCAGCAGTCCCGCCAACAGGGCCCTTTACACGGCTGTCATTTTTACCCGTACATTGAAGATTCCCTATGCACGGATATGCATTGAAGATGTGATTTACACGGGTCATACGGATGATCTCCTTAACCTTGTAAGGAGACAGGATGACAAGCATTCGGAAATTCTGCTATTCGGCCACAACCCGACATTCACTTCACTTGCAAACCGGATGATGACAAAACCTGTTGCCAATATTCCGACTGCCGGAATCGTAAGCCTGACATTTGAAACGAGCTCCTGGAAAAGGATCGGGAAGGCACAGGCAGCCAGGGAGCATTTTGATTATCCAAAGCTGTATACATAATTAAAGGCTCGGGGGTTTTTATTACTTTTATACTCCCGATGGCGAATAAAAACCGGATAATCAACAGGGAACTGAGCTGGCTGGCCTTCAATGAAAGGGTCCTCCAGGAAGCAATGGATCCCGATGTTCCCCTCATCGAACGCTTTCGCTTCCTGGGCATATATTCCAACAACCAGGATGAATTCTTCAAGGTCCGTGTCGCTACGATCAAACGGATGATCGATGTGGGGGAAACCCTGGGAGGCAGGAACAACGAGAAACCGAAGAAGATCCTGAACGAGATACAGAAAAAGGTAATCCTCCTGAGTGATAAATTCGAGCTCACCTATCAGACGCTTATACGGGACCTGGCGAAACATCACATACATATTATCAATGAGCAGCAGCTGGATGGAGTGCAGGCAGAATATGCGAGGACCTTTTTCCAGGATAAGGTGCTTTCCGTGATTACCCCCGTTATGCTGCACAATGTCAAGAAATTTCCCCAGCTCAGGGATAAATCCATCTACCTTGCCATCAAGATGACCAGCAGCGATGCCTCCGTAAAACCGGAATACGCTCTCGTGGAGATCCCCAGCGACGAGATCGGCCGTTTCGTCGTTCTCCCCCCTGCGGGAAAGGACAGGTTTATCATCCTTCTGGATGACGTGATCCGTTTCGGCCTGGACGATATATTCGATATCTTCCATTATGACCGTTTTCACGCCTATACCGTAAAACTTACCAGGGATGCGGAGCTGGACATCGATAACGACCTTTCAAAATCCTTCCTGGAAAAAATAGACAGCAGCGTCTCGGACAGAATAAAGGGACAGCCGGTGCGATTCGTCTATGACGGCCAGATACCCGATGATCTCCTGAATTACCTGATATCGAACCTGAATCTTGACAGAGGGGACAACCTGATCCCCGGGGGCAGGTACCACAATTTCAAGGATTACATGAATTTTCCCAACCTGGGGGCAAAAAGGCTCGTTTACCCGCCTTCGCCTGCATTCTCCCATCCCAACCTAAAGCCCCATAAAAGCATCATTCAGGTCCTGCAGAAGAAGGACATCCTGATCCATGTCCCTTTTCAGAAGTTCGACCATCACATTAACCTTCTCAGGGAAGCGGCCATCGATCCCGACGTGGTCTCTGTTTCCATATCCCTGTACCGTGTTGCCAGGAACTCCCGGGTGATCAACGCACTCATAAGTGCAGCCATGAACGGTAAAAAAGTGACCGTGATCATCGAACTGCAGGCCCGTTTCGACGAGAAATCAAACATATTCTGGGCCAGGAGGCTGGAGGAAGCGGGTGCAAAGGTACTGTTCGGCCTGCCGGGACTGAAAGTGCACGCGAAACTATGCCTGATCATAAGGAGGGAAGGAGGAAAGCTGAAACAGTATGCTTCTGTCGGGACCGGTAACTATCATGAAGGAACGGCATCCGTTTACGGAGATATGAGCCTGCTTACTTCCGACAGGCGGATCACAGAAGAAGTGAGCAAGGTTTTCAATTTTTTTGATGCAACCTACAAAACGTACAAGTACAGGCACCTGCTGGTTTCACCACTTTATATGCGCCACCGGTTATATGCCATGATCGATACGGAGATCCGCAACGCCCGGGAAGGGAAGAATGCCTTTATCATTTTAAAGATCAACAGCCTGGTGGACGGTGACATGATCAGGAAACTTTACCAGGCCAATTCCGCCGGAGTGCACATCAAAGCCATTATCAGGGGTATTTGTTCCCTGATCCCGGGCGTTCCGGGCATGAGTGAAAACATAGAGGTTATCAGCATTGTTGATAAATTTCTCGAACATTCACGGATATTCGTCTTCTGCAACAACAATGATGAGAAATATTATATCTCGTCGGCCGACTGGATGCCACGAAACCTGGATCACCGTGTCGAGGTGGCCTGTCCCATTTTTGATCCGGATATCCAGCAGGAGATCAAGTACATCCTTGAACTGCAGATGCAGGATAACGTAAAGGCAAGGGTCATAGACGAATCACAGAAAAACAGGTACCGGAAGACGCGGGGCGGGCGCAGGGTGCAGTCACAGATAGAATTGTACAAATATTACAAGCAGAAATCCTGAATGGATCTTGAAGCATTATGTAAGCGGGTAAGGGAAATTGCAAAAGATGCGGGAGATTTTATACTCAGCGAGCAGGGAAAATTCACCGGGTCATCCGTAGAGGCGAAGGGAAAACATGACTACGTTACCCATGTGGATACCGGTTCTGAGAAAATGCTTGTCACCGGGCTCAGGCGGCTCCTTCCCGGATCGGGTTTTATTACCGAAGAAGGAACAGCCGGTCAGCATGGCGAAATTTTTCAGTGGATCATCGATCCGCTTGACGGGACAACAAATTTCATCCACGGGCTGCCGCCCTATGCCATCAGCATCGCCCTTATACAGGACGGGGAGATCATCCTCGGGCTGGTCTATGAACTGGGATTCAGGGAATTCTTCTATGCATGGAAAGGAGGAAAAGCCTACATGAACGGCAGGGAGATTCGTGTCAGCGGAACAAACAGGGTCCGTGATTCCCTGATCGCAACAGGTTTCCCGTACACACTTTTCGACAGGCTTGATCCCTTTATGGTTTCTCTCAGGCACTTCATGCAGCATTCCCACGGATTGAGAAGGCTCGGGTCTGCAGCCACTGACCTTGCCTATGTCGCCTCCGGACGTTTCGAGGCTTTTTATGAATACGGGCTGAATCCCTGGGATATTGCCGCCGGTGCTTTCATAGTCCGCCAGGCCGGCGGCATGGTCTGCGATTTCGAAGGCAGGGATGACTGGCTGTTCGGGAAAACCGTTATTGCATCCAACCCATCCGTGCACGGAGAATTCCTTGAAACCGTAAAACAGATATTCACAGAGCGGAAGGAGATCTGAGCATGGCAGCCATCATCTATTATATTCTACTGCCCCTTATTTATTTCATCTCACTGCTCCCTCTCCAGGTCCTTTACCTTGTTTCCGATCTGCTGTTTCCGCTTACCTATCACCTTGTCGGGTACCGGAAAAAAGTAGTCACGGAGAACCTCCGGAGATCCTTCCCTGAAAAATCCAGGGCAGAGCTGCGCACCATAGCAAGGAAGTTTTACAGGCATTTCAACGACATCATGCTGGAAACGCTGAAAATGATCTCGATTTCCCCGGAAAAGCTAAACAGGCGCATCCGTTACACGAATCCCGATATTCTGTCCGATTTTTACAGCAGAGGCAAAAGCGTGATCATGGTAACTGCCCATTACAACAACTGGGAATGGGTAAATGCCCTTTCTTCCGACTCACCCTTTCACCCGGTAGTCATATACAAGCCCTTGAACAATAAATACTTTGACAGGCTGATGAAAAGAATGCGTGAACGGCACGGCCCCGAATTGATCCCGATGAGGGACACCCTGCGCAGGCTGTTGAGGTATAAACATAAGAATCTATTGACGATCAGTGGATTCCTCGGGGACCAGTCGCCCGTCTGGGAGGAAACACAATACTGGACACAGTTCCTGAACCAGCTTACACCGGTCTACCTCGGAGCCGAAAAAATGGCCCTTAAAACCGGGCACGCTGTTGTTTTTTTTCATGTCAAAAAAGAAAAAAGGGGATACTATGAAGTCGAGATCATCCCGCTTTTTGAAGAGGTCGGCGATATCGGGATGTACGAGATCACGGAAAAGCATGTAAGGGTGCTGGAGCGGATTATCCGGGAAAAACCCGAACACTGGCTGTGGAGCCACCGTCGATGGAAACTCACCCCAAGGAAAATGTCAGAAATGAATCCCTCCTCGTGAGGATGAAATATATTCGTTAAATTAGATGTTTGCAAAATCAACATTGAACCTGGCTGAGGTAGCAGTTGTTATATTGAACTGGAACGGGGAGGAACTCCTTAAAAAGTTCCTTCCACCCCTGATCGAATCGACCCCGGCGTCCATCGCGGATATATGGATTGCGGACAATGCTTCCACAGATGCATCGACTGGCCTGATCCGGTCTGCATACCCCGGCATAAAGCTCATCACATTTGAAAAAAATCACGGATTTGCAGGGGGGTATAATCTGGCGCTTGACCGGATAGAAGCTACATATTTCGTGTTGCTTAACTCCGATGTGGAGGTCTCCCCGGGGTGGCTTGAGCCACTGTACGATATGATTTCCGGAAATACCGATGTCGGGGCATGCATGCCCAAGATCAGGTCATGGCACCGGAAAGACCGGTTCGAGCATGCCGGGGCAGCGGGCGGATTCCTTGACAGATACGGCTATCCCTTCTGCCGGGGGAGGATATTTAACGTGATTGAAAAAGACGAAGGACAATTTGACAGGGACAGCAACATATTCTGGGCTTCCGGCGCCTGCCTGATGATACGCGGGGAGCTTTTTAAAAAAGCTGGCGGACTCGACCCGTTTTTCTTTGCACATATGGAGGAGATCGATCTTTGCTGGAGAATAAAGAACATGGGCTACAGGATTATGTACTGCCATGGATCGGTCGTATACCACGTAGGCGGAGGGACACTGCCCAGCAATGACCACAAAAAAACCTACCTGAATTTCAGGAACAACATCATACTTCTGTACAAGAACCTTCCTGCCCGGAAACTTTTTCCTGTCCTTTTCCCGAGGTTTATCCTTGATCTCATTGCCACCGTCCAATTCCTGTTCAGGCTTGAATTCAGAAACATGGCGGCCGTAATTAAAGCATATCTTTATCTGTTGGGCCATGCGGGCCCGGTACGCCAGCTTCGCAGGCGGAGCCTGAAAATATCCCTCCCGGCCATCCACCCCGAAATATACGCCGGAAGCATAGTATTCAATTTTTTTATACGGGGGAGACGCCACTTCAGGGATCTTGATTTCAGGTGTTGAAAACCCTGTAATTTGGTTGAAAAAAATCCGGACATTTAAGGTTATTGACAGAAATAAAAAACCTATCTTGGTAATCTAATTCCTATTCTTAAAAAATGCCACCGGACTGGAGCGGCAAATCCATTCTGATTGCAGACGATGATCCATCGGCACATGTGCTCCTCGAAGCCATACTCGATGGTACCCGGGTTAAGATACATTCCGTTTACGATGGCACCGAAGCCTTCACTGCCTGCATAGAAAATCCCGATATTCAACTGGTCATTATGGATATAAGGATGCCCCGGATGGGCGGGCTCGAGACAACAAGGCTGATCCGGAAATACCGCAAAGACCTGCCAATTATCGTATATTCAGCCCTGAACCAGCCAGAATACAAACCCCTGATGAAAAAGCTGAATTGCAGGGAATTTCTTTTAAAGCCCGTACCCCCGGATATGATCATGACTACCCTTTCGAGATACCTCGATCCGCACACCAGGGTACCCTCGGCTATATTTCCATCCTGATAAACGGGGATCACAGGGAAGTTAAAACGGAATCCAGGTTGGCAAACCTCCTTGAATAATCTTCTATGGCCCTGTAGATCAGGTCACGTGTTTCATCAATCCCCATTACACGGGTAATGTAGCAATCCCTTTCCTGGCCCGGCAGGTCCTTGTAGGTAAGGAAATAATGCTTGAGCCGGTCCAGTACCTTCGTAGGAACATCCGAAATATCCCTGTAATCACCGTACACCATATCATTGTTCAGCACCGCAATTACTTTATCGTCCGCCTGCCTGTTGTCGATCATCCTTAAACTGCCGATGGGTCTCGCCTCAACAAGTATGTTCCCGTGAGATATCTCTTTTTCCGTCAGCACGCAGATGTCGATCGGGTCCCCGTCACCGGTGATATCCTCTCCTCCCTTCTCAGTATCAAATTTTGCAACTCCTTCACCGCTGTATGTCTGCGGGATGAATCCGTAAAGGGAAGGCACCTTGTTGGAATACTTCTGTGGCCGGTCTATCTTCAGGTAACCGCTCACCTTGTCTACTTCATATTTTACCGTATCCAGCGGGACCATTTCGATATAGCATGTGACGATCTCCGGTGCGTTCTTGCCGATATCCACCCCATGCCAGGGATGTGATTTATAGCGGAGACCCATAAGCCTTCCCGGCGATTCTGTTGCTTTTCTTGTCATGCCATAAAAATACCTGAAATCTCTCTATCCTACAAACTGTTTTTCACCCTTTCAAGGCTCACGGCCCTGGATCCTTTCAGCAGTATGATCCTGTCGTTCAACGGATGTTCCCGGAACCACTCCGCCAGGTCCTCCACGGCGGGGAATACTTTGAAATGTTCAGGGACGGGCAGGCTCCCGAAAACATCACCCACCAGGTAGACTTCCCTGAACCCGCTTTTAACAATATGCGCTATCAGCGTCCTGTGCTCCTCCAGGGATACCACTCCGAGCTCATGCATCTCACCCAGGATCAGGACCTTCCCCGGATGTCCCAGTGTCCTGAAAGTATCCAGGGCAGCCCGCATGCTCGTGGGATTCGCATTGTATGCATCCATGATCAGGATATTGCGATCCGTCTTTACCCGCTGTGACCTGTTGTTATCGGGATGGTATGCTTCAAGCGCCTGTTTGATGTCGTCTGCCGGTATCCCGAAATGGAGGCCAACAGACACGGCGGCAAGTATGTTTTCCAGGTTGTATGCCCCTGCCATTGCAGTCTTTACCTCTATCGATCCTGCAGAAGAAATGATAAGGCGAATCCTGAGCCCTGGTTCCACGCCGAGCACTTCTCCCTTGCAATCGGTTCCGGAACTGCCATAATACCTTATCTCCCCAGGGTGGTTCCCCAGCATTTGCCTCAGCTCTTCATTTGCCCCGTTACAGAATACCAGCCCCCGTACCTTCCCGAGATACTCGTACAATTCCTTCTTCGCCGCTTTCACCCCCTCATACGATCCGAATCCCTCCACATGGGCCATCCCAACATTGGTGATCAATCCGTGATCGGGCCCGGAAATTTCACAGAGCATGGCGATCTCACCCCTGTGATTTGCGCCCATTTCCACAATGCCCAGCTGGGTTCCCGCATCCATTTCCAGGATGGTTACGGGAACGCCGATATGATTGTTGAGGTTACTCCGGTTTGCATGAACCGTGTAACGGCAGGAAAGCACGCTGCGCATCAGTTCCCTGGTGGTTGTTTTCCCGTTTGACCCGGTGATGCCGATTACGGGAATGCTTAAATGCTTCCTGTGGAAGGCCGCAAGTTCCTGGAGTGTTGCAAGTGTATCATCAACAAGGATATACCTTTCGTCCCTGATTGCGGAGGTATCGTCCACCACGGCATGGGACGCGCCCCTCTGCAGGGCCTCTCCTGCATAGCGGTTCCCGTCGAAGCGTTCTCCCCTGAGCGCGAAAAAGATGCTTTTCTTCTTTACCTGCCTCGAATCCGTGCATATCCCCGCCTGCTCCCTGAAAATCCGGTATAATGATTCAATATCCATCGTCAATTCCAGCTTTATATTTGCTGCTTTTCCTTAGAAAGCGGATATAAAACCGCAGCTGGAAATCATAGATTTAAGGCTGCTCTTTATATCCGCTTTCTAAGATATGAAACAATAGCTGGCAAATCATAGATTTAAGGCTGCTTATTATATCTGCTTTCCCAACTATGAGCCGAGAACCGGCATAGCACGCTTTGTAAATGACACAGAGTGGCTTAATGCCGGTCCGTTGATCAGATCCTTTGAAGAGCAGCATTAAATATTGCGAAACAAGATTTGCCGGCTGCGGTTTCAAAGGATCTGATCAACAACTCAATGCTTCGGTTTTTATATCTGCTTCAAACAGGAACCAATGCCCTGGAAAGCAAAAAAGACCATCCCTGCTTGTGAGACGGTCTTTCCTGTATCTTAATGAATATGATCAATTGCCGGCCGGGCTTCCGACCCTTGTCATTGCACAGCGGAAACCCAGGTCAACGGCAGCAGCCTCTTCGTCAAGGAACCTTCTTGTACCCGGACTCAACCAGTAGGCACGGTCCTTCCACGATCCCCCCTTGTAAACCCGGGCACGGTTGTTGATCAGGGAGGTGATATCCTGGGGATTCTGCGAGTACATTTGTTCGGTCTCTATGGTTGTGGAATCCACTTCCTGGTTGATGGAGTAAAGGTTTGAATTGTAATCTCCGTCTTCGAAATCCCTGTAATCGGCGTACCTGTAATTACGCGTATATTCCTTTACATCATTTGCATCCAGTTCCCTGGTCTGAAGGTTACCGTACCTGTCCTTGGGAAGGATGGCCCCCGTAGCAGGATCTCTATCAAGGGTGGTGAATACATTCCCGCGGTAGGGCCTGAAATCGCTGACATCCTCGAATGACAGGGCCCTGTAAACGTCCGAGACCCATTCATTCACATTACCTGCCATGCAATAAAGCCCGTAATCATTCGGCCAGAACGAATAAACGGGCGCCGTGATGGCCGCATTATCGTTCAGGTCTCCGGCCATTCCCATATAATCCCCTTTGCCCCTCACAAAATTGGCGCGCATTTCACCCAGATTCCTGGGCGAGTCGTTTCTGACCGTGGAACCGTTCCAGGGATATATTCTCCTTTCCCATAACCTTTCCTCGTAAGTGTTCCCGATCAGTCCGAGCGCCGCAAACTCCCATTCGGCTTCCGTGGGGAGCCTGTACTTGGGCAGCAGCAGGCCGTCTTCCATCCTGACACCCCGCCCTTCCCCGCTGGGGTCCGTACCGACGTCCGCTCCTCCCTCGCTCGGGTTGGTCGGACGCAGGCTCGGCATGTTTTCACCGACAAGCCCGATGTACTGGCCGGCCAGGTAAGCATCCGTATTGAAGTGTTCGGCCCCGAGCTGCCCTGCCGGATCCATTAAAAGTATCCCCTCATCGATAAGTATCTTTTCGTTCACCCTGTCCGTCCTCCAGAGTGCATAATCCCGGGCCTGTCTCCAGCTCACCCCAACAACGGGGTACTGGCTGTAAGCCGGGTGGCGCAGGTAGTATTCCACATAAGGTTCGTTATAGGCCATGGGGTCCAGCCATACAAGCGTATCGGGCAATGCGCCCTGAAGCACTTCGGGCATTTCCACAAAGACCCGTCCGACCCAGTATAAATATTCAAGGTAGTCCACGTTCCTGACCTCGGTTTCATCCATGTAGAACGATGTCAGGGTTACCCTGCGCGGAACGTTGTTCCAGTCGTACAACAAGTCCTGTTCAACCCGCCCCATCGTAAAGGATCCTCCTTCAATGAATACAAGACCGGGGCCGGTTTCCTGCTCGTAATCCTGCACCACTTCAAACCCTCCCCAGTCCGGGTCATTATATGCCCATCCGGTGGTTGTCGACTCATTTCCCGTCTTGGTAACATCCGGTCCGCTGCAGTATGCAAAGAGCAATATCATCGTCATCAAGTAAGGAAGTAACTTCACCTTGCTTCTCATTGTTCTTTTATTTTTAACTGTTTACTACTCAAATATAGTTTATTTTTCCCTGCAAATACAAGTTTTTTTCAGGCCCGGCTTCAAAAATAACTAATTTCTCGGACATTTTATTGCCCTCGAATTATTCCTTGAACCCTTTTTATAATCAAGTTTTAACAAAAAACTTGCTTCATGTGCTCCCGTATTCGACATTTCGCGCCAGGGATCGGACATATTGAAATCATAGGAATATCCCATTCTGAACCAGGATTGCTCATAGCCGAAGTGAAAGCTTAGTGCATTTACCTGAAAATCAATGCCGTGTCGGATCCAGATTCCCAGGGACATTCCTTTGTAGATCCCCTCCATCCCGTAATTGAGCTGCCGGAAGCCGGCCTGTTGAATATATATCAGGTTGGGATTCAGTTCCAGTGCCTCGCGTCCAAACCGTCTTTCATAAAGTGGAATAAAGATGCCTCCGTGCAGGATCAATTTCCTTGAAAGCGGCTGATACTGGTCGCCTGAAAGTGAAAAATCGGGCCTGGTAAGGTGGTGCATGGATGCCCCGGCATAAGCGTTCCGGTTATATGCCACAAAACCCACTGCAAAATCAGGAAAGCCTTTCCGCTGGTCGGATAAGGATTCATTGTGACCCGCATAGGTTCCGGTTGTGCCGGTCAGCGGGTCGGGAAGGATCATTCCGGCCGTGTTCAGGAAACGAAGGCCGTAGGAAGCCTGGAAACCTGCACTGACGACCAGTTCCGGGTTTACCACCAGGTGGTATGCATAGATGGCATCTACGCTCATCCTGTTCAGGGTTCCCTGTCCCTGAACATCATTGCTGATATTTATGCCAAGCCCCCCCTGTAACAGCTCTATGGGCTGATCGTAGGACGCATTATAGGAGACATAGGGTGACTCCAGGGCAGGCATCTGATTCCTGTAGGCAGCCGATATCCTCGGAATCCGGGCAGTACCGGCATACGCCGGGTTGAAGTACAGGATGCTTGAATAGAACCGGGAGAAAAATGCATCCTGTCCCGCCGCTGCAGCAGTGCTCGCCAGCATGATCAATCCTATGCAGTATTTCCTGATCAATGCAATAATCAAATGACCCTCCCGTTAATTCATGAAACGAAATATCCTTTAAAATATGCTATATCATTACCCTTTTTACGCAACAGTTTACTTTTTATCATATTTCTGCCCATGCTCTCTTTTCACCGAACTGCCGGATACCTTGTCCTGACAGCTTTCCTGATCCTGACGGGACAGCTTTACGGCCAGTATTCCGCCCGCCGGTATTTCCTTCGATGGTCACCCGTTAAACAGATGAAAATGGATGGTAAAGATGTCCGCGTATTGCATTTTTACCGGGCTGCATACGAGTTAAATGCTTTATTACCAAATTTTTATGAACTAATAAAATTAGAAAATAATTTGGAATATGAAGTGGAGTTAAAGGATCCGGTATTTCAAACCCTTGACCCTGAAGACATTAAAAATATTGATGGCCTGGACGATATCCCTGAAAGCATACGGATCCGGCAGTCATATGCAACCCTCAGGAAACAGCCCTGCATCCAGGTGAGTTTTTCCCCGCTGAGAAGGAACCCGCGGACCGGGCAGGTTGAAGTACTCAGTGAATTCTCACTCCAGGTCACCCCGGTGTCATCCCGGAAGAAGAGTACTTCTGCCCTGCAGCGCCAATACACTGAACAGTCGCTCCTGGCTGCAGGGACCTGGATCAGGATCAGGGTGGACCAGGACGGCATCTACAGGCTCAGCTATGAAGACCTGGCCGGACTGGGCATCAGCGATCCCGCCGCTGTCAGGCTGTATGGTTACGGAGGGGGCATGCTTCCCCTGTCCAACCAGGAACCGAGGTACGATGACCTCCGGGAAAATGCAATTTACTTTGATAAGGGTGGTGACGAAACCTTCGGCCCGGGTGATCATATTCTTTTTTACGGACGGTCGCCGCATACCTGGGATTACGATGAATTCGAGAAACGCTTTCTCAGGGAAATACATGCCTATTCGGACGAAAATTATTATTTTCTCACCTCTGACCTCGGACCCGGAAAGACTGTCCAGACATCAACGGATCCGGCAGGAGCGCCCGGATATTTTACCAGCAGTTACGACGAGCACCTTCAGCACGAACTGGAAGACATAAATGTGATCAAATCCGGGAGAGAATGGTACGGTGAACATTTTGACATTGTAACCGACCGATCCTTCTCCTTCTCCGTTCCCGGCCTGGTCACGGATGAAAGCATCAGGATGAAAATATCGGTCATTGCCAGGGCAACCCAGACAAGCATTTTCCAGGTAAATGCCAACCAGTCCGGCCTGGGCTCAATCAGTATACCGGGCACAAGCTTTTCCTATTCAGCACCTTATGCCAATGCCTCAACCGATACATTCTCATTCAATCCGGCTTCGCCCGATATAATCGTGGAGCTGAAATACCTCAAAAACGCCCCTTCATCAGAGGGATGGCTGAACTATATCAATCTGAATGTCAGGCGAAACCTGGTATACAATGGTGAATTCATGGACTTCAGGGACAGCCGCACGGTTTCTCCCGGAAGAGTATCTGAATTCAGCCTCGACGGTGCCGGTGCGTCAACCGTCGTATGGGATGTCACCGACCCCACGAATGCAATCAGTGTGAATGCTGAGACGAATGGCGAAACCTTGAAATTCACCGTTGCAACCGATACCCTGAGAGAGTTCGTGGCATTTGACCTGAACGGGGATTTTCCTGCGCCGGTCACAGAAGGGGATGATGTCGGACCTGTCCCGAACCAGAACCTGCATTCTCTCAGGTCGAAAAACTATGTGGTGATAAGCCACCCTGATTTCATCTTTCAGGCCCGGAGGCTGGCAGCATACAGGCATGATCACGACGGTCTTGACACGGTCGTGGTTACGCCCCTGCAGATCTACAATGAATTTTCATCCGGCACACCTGACGCAACGGCCATACGGGACTTCCTTAAAATGCTGTACGACCGCGCAGGAACGGAAAACGAAATGCCCCGGTATGTGCTGCTTTTCGGCGACGGCTCCTATGACAACAAAGGTGATGAAGCAAACAATACCAATTTCATCCCCACATACCAGTCGTACAATTCCATTTCCCCCATGGCTTCCTTCGTAACGGACGATTTTTACGGGCTCCTCGACGACAATGAAGGAGGCATTTTGGGACTTGTTGATATCGGCATAGGCCGTCTTCCCGTATCCGGTGCGGAAGAAGCCGCCGGTTTGGTGAACAAGGTCATCTCCTATGACCAGCCTGATAAGATGGGAGACTGGCGAAATACGGTCTGTTTCATCGGAGATGACGAGGACGGCAGCCTGCATATGGACCAGGCGGATGAACTTGCCGGGTATGTCGAAAGCCATTACCCTGATTTCAACATCGGGAAGATTTACCTTGATGCATATCCCCAGGTTTCCACTCCGTCGGGTGCACGCTATCCCGATGTAAACGAGGCCCTCAACCGTCAGATCGACAAGGGAGCGCTAATCATCAACTACACGGGTCACGGAGGCGCCAGCGGGCTGGCACATGAACGCATACTCAGCATCAATGATATTGTTTCGTGGAATAACCGTGACAATCTGCCCGTTTTCATAACAGCCACCTGCGAGTTCAGCCGTTTCGACGATTTCGAATCCTCTTCGGCCGGTGAGCTGGTTCTGCTCAACCCGGATGGCGGGGGCGTAGCACTGCTTTCCACAACCCGCCTTGTGTATGCAGGACCGAATTTTGAATTGAACGAACATTTCTACCGGTATGCATTTGAAATGGATGCACAGAACGGGAAATACCGCCTGGGAGATATTATCAGGCTGACAAAAAATGCAGCATCGAGCAGCATCAACAAACGGAACTTTACATTGCTCGGGGATCCTGCCCTCGAGCTGGCCTTCCCCGTAAACCAGGTAAGGGTAACCTCCGTCAACGGAACGGATGTCTCACAGTCTGTAGATACACTGAAAGCCCTGGGCAAAGTCACGGTCTCCGGACTGCTGGAAGACGACCGGGGCGATCTGATGACCGGGTTCAACGGAATACTGTATCCTACAGTATACGATAAAAGTACAGATATTACTACACTCTCCAATGACGGAGGTACCGCATTCCAGTTTTCCCTGAGAAACCAGGTACTCTACAAAGGCAAGGCAACGGTCAGCAACGGAAAGTTCAGCTTCAGCTTCATTGTTCCGAAAGACATTGCTTACAGTTATGGCTACGGGAAACTCAGTTTTTATGCGGCCGGAAACCAGACGGACGCCGCGGGAGCCTTTACCCGGGCAATCGTCGGCGGAACTGCGGATTCCATTGCCGATGACAGGCTGGGACCCGATATCAGGCTGTATATGAACGATGAAAATTTTGTCTTCGGCGGGATGACGGACGCGGATCCCGAGCTCCTGGTTTTCATCAGCGACAGCAACGGCGTCAATACCATCGGCAGCGGCATCGGTCATGACATCACGGCCATCCTTGACAGGAACTCAAACCAGACCATTGTCCTGAACGACTATTATGAAGCGGATCAGGACAGTTACCGGAGCGGGAAAATACGCTACTCATTCAGAAATCTTGACCCCGGACAGCACAGCCTGAACCTGAAGGTCTGGGATGTATATAATAATTCATCGCAGGAAGAGCTTGATTTCGTGGTCAACACGAAGGAAGGTCTCGTCCTCAGGCACGTACTTAACTATCCGAATCCATTTACCACCCACACGGCGTTTTACTTCGAACACAACCAGCCTGATCAGGATCTTGAGGTAATCATCCAGATTTTTACCGTCTCCGGAAAGCTGGTCAGGACCATTGAAAGGCAGGTGCCTTCATCCGGCTACAGAACAGCGCCCATTGACTGGGACGGTCTTGATGATTTCGGGAGCAGGATAGGGCGCGGGGTTTATATTTACAGGGTGAAGGCCAGGACGAACCTGGGACAGTCGGCCGAGAAATTCGAGAAGCTTGTAATATTGAGATAAAATCCACGTTAGATAGTTAATTTACTTATATTTACTTTGCTTTATATGACAGTAATGGCATCTGATCTTCGCAGGGGAACGCGTCTGACACTTATTCTTTTTACTCTTTTTACAGGCAATTGCGCGATTGCTCAAAACGGCGGCACACAAGGCCCTTCACAGCTGAACGCAATCCAGTCTGCCGTGCCCTTCATGACCATTACCCCGGATTCCAGATCGGGAGGGATGGGTGACGCAGGGGTGGCAGGTCAGGCAGACATCAATTCACAACACTGGAATGCGGCCAAATACCCTTTCATCAGGAGCAAGGGGGGCGTTGCATTGTCCTACACCCCCTGGCTGAGGGTGCTTATAAACGATATAAACCTGGCATACCTTGCAGGATTTTACCACCTCGACGACAAACAGGTCATCAGCGCGTCTCTCAGGTATTTCTCCCTGGGACAGATCGTGTTCACCAATAATTACGGTACGCCGCAGGGGATTTACGTACCGAACGAATTTGCCGTTGATGCGGGGTATTCCCGCCTGCTTACCAGCAATTTCTCAGGGGCCATAGTCTTCAGGTTTATCCGTTCTGACCTGACGGGGGGCACTTATGTGGGGGGCGCGGAGTCCAAAGCGGCGATGGCAGTGGCAGGTGACCTGTCATTCTACTACCGGCGCAGCAACCTGAACCTGGGAGGGAAAGACGGGACCATGAGCTACGGGGTCAATGTCTCGAACATGGGGAACCGCGTCTCTTATACCGAGACACAGAACAAGTCGTATCTGCCCATCAACATCAGGCTGGGGGGCGCCCTCGAAACGGAGCTGGACCAGTACAATACGGTCACCCTGATGGTTGACCTGAACAAGCTGCTGGTACCAACACCTCCGGTTTATGCAACCGACAGCCTTGGGAATCCCATCCTTGACCAGAATGACGAACCTGTAATCGAATACGGCAAAAATCCCGATGTCCCCGTGCCGGTAGGCATGGTTCAATCCTTTTATGACGCTCCGGGCATGATCATGTCGGACGGGAGAAGAAGCGTACTCCGGGAAGAACTGAATGAAATCACCTGGTCCTTCGGCCTGGAATACTGGTACCGCGACCAGTTTGCCATCAGGGGAGGTTATTTTCACGAGCACGAAACCAAGGGAAACCGGAAATTCTTTACTGCCGGTGTGGGACTCAGGCTCAATGTCTTCGTCCTGGACTTTTCATACCTCATTCCCGTCAAACAGAACAATCCTCTTGCCAATACACTTCGATTCACCCTGGGATTCGAATTCGGGAAAAACCCCATACTATGATGCAGCACAGGATCGGGTTCGGTTACGATGTGCATCCCCTCCGGGAAAGCATCCCCTTCGTTCTCGGGGGCATCTCCATCCCTCATCACAAGGGGCCTGCGGGACATTCCGACGGGGATGTACTGATCCATGCCATCTGTGATGCCCTGCTGGGAGCCGCCGCACTGGGAGACATCGGTACACACTTCCCCGACACTGCCGGTGAGTTCCGGAACATCGACAGCAAGATCCTGCTCCGGCACACAGCTGACCTGATCCGGGGGGAAGGGTACAGGATAGGCAATATTGACAGTACGGTCTGCCTTCAGCAACCCATGATCGCCGAACACATCCCCGCCATGATACGGGCACTCTCGGAAGTTTTAAAAATTCCCGCCGGACAATTGTCCATCAAAGCCACTACCGCTGAAAAACTGGGGTTTATCGGCCGGGGATCAGGGATCTCAGCCTATGCAGTCGCAATGCTGGAACCTGAGTAATCCGTCCATTCGCATCCATATGAAAAAAACGCTTGTACTCGGTGCCAGTCCGAATGAATCCAGGTTTTCCCATAAAGCCGTAAAAGCCCTTGTCAGGCTGGAATACGAGGTGGTCGCAGTGGGCAGGAAAAAGGGGGAGATAAAAGGAGTCGGTATCCTGACCGGCTTACCGCATATAGAGGACGTCGATACCATAATCCTTTACATCGGAAAAAAGGAACAGACCGGGTATTATGATTATATGATCGGGCTGAATCCCAGGCGGATCATTTTCAATCCGGGCACGCATAACCAGGAATTCATTGATATGTGCAAAGACCACGGGATAGAGGCGGTAGTGGATTGCGCACTGGTAATGCTGAATACAGGCAACTATTGAAATTACATTTTCGTATAGACTGCGGTCACCTCATTACTCTGACCGCTTCCGTCATCCACAGCATAAGACCAGGTGATCTCATCCCAGTCTGCCTGTATCTCTCCCCTTCCGGAAACCTTATAGCCGCCCTCGAGGTTCTGTTCGGGCAGGGTAAGTATCCTGCCGTTCAGTACGGCCTCGGCAACCGCGTCGATATTATAGAAATTGTATATCAAAACCCTGCTGGAGTCCCCGGGATGTTTTTCGATGTCCACCCGGTATATTTCCGCTGCCGACTTTTTATAGCTTCCCTGCTCATCGCATTTCCATGTGGCGACCAGGTTGTTTCTCGGATCTGCCGTATCAAGGACCGTGAGCAGATCCTGACATGAAGTGCACATCAGCAACAGTACGGGTATGATCCAGGTTTTTTTCAAAACATTTGCATCGGTTATGGCATTGCCCGGGATATGTCCTCCAAAACCATGCCAAATCCCCGTGTAATAACAGGCAGGCTTTTATTGCTTTACTCACGGCAGATTGTTAAATTTGGGCAGAAAAAATTCAATCAGATATGGTTAGAAAACATCTGTATTACCTTGCTCTGCTCGTAGCATCGGTTCCGCTTATGTCTTCGTGCAGCTATAACCGTATGGTGGAACTCGATGAAGCAGTCTCCGCCCAATGGGCACAGGTCGAGAATGCATACCAACGGCGTACCGACCTGATACCCAACCTGGTGAACACCGTAAAGGGATATGCGGATTTCGAACAGGAAACACTGACCCGTGTGATAGAAGCCCGTTCGAAAGCCACAGGCATTACGCTGGACCCTGAAAACCTCAATGCTGAGGCTATACAACAATTTCAGGCCGCACAGGACGGATTGAGCTCTGCGCTGTCCCGCCTTATGGTGGTCGTGGAACGCTACCCCGAGCTGAAGGCCAACCAGAATTTCCTCGACCTTCAGGCACAGCTTGAAGGCACAGAGAACCGGATCGCCGTGGAAAGAAGAAAGTTCAACGATGCCACACGCGGTTATAATACCTATATAAGGAGGTTCCCGAAAAATATTGTCGCTTCCATTTTCGGGTTCGACAGAAAAGGCTATTTTGAGGCGGAAGAAGGAAGCGAAGAACCGCCTGTAGTAGAATTTTGAATATGCAGCCATCCCAGTTTTTTACACGGGAACAAAAAGAACGGATAGCCCGGGCCATCCGTGACGCGGAATTGAACACGTCCGGAGAAATAAGGGTGCACCTGGAGCGAAAATGCAAGGAAGATGTGCTCGACCGGGCGGCTTTTCTTTTCGAAAAGCTCGGCATGCACAAAACCGCCCTCCGGAACGGCGTGCTGTTTTACCTGGCCATCAATGACCGTAAATTTGCCATACTCGGAGATGCGGGGATCAATGCCGTTACGGAAGAAAATTTCTGGGACGATGTCAAGAGCAGTGTCACCGAGGAGTTCAGGGAGGGACGATTTGTCGAGGGACTGGAAACCGGTATAAGGATGGCGGGGAACAAACTGAAAGAGCACTTCCCCTACCAGGACGGGGATGTGAACGAACTCCCCGACGATATCTCGTTCGGGGACAAGGACTGAGGACATGAAAAAACTGACGGGCATACTTGTAGCAATATTCATCACTGCGGTTACCGCGGCACAGGACATCCCGGATCCAATGCAACCCCCGAGGATGGTCAATGATTTTTCCGGCCTGCTGGAACCCGCAGCCCGTGAGCGGCTCGAATCAAAGCTTCAGGAATTCTATTACCAGACCTCGACCCAGATCTATATCGTTATCCTGGATGACATCGGCGGCTACGATATCGCCGATTTCACTTTCCAGCTCGGAGAAAAATGGGGTGTGGGCACAAAGGGCAGGGACAACGGGATCGTGATCCTGGTGAACCCCACGCCGGACCATATGCGGGGCGATGCCTTCATCGCCACCGGCTACGGAATCGAGGGGGCGGTTCCGGATGCCATCGCAAACCGGATCGTAGACTATGACATGATCCCCTCGTTCAAACAACAGAATTATTATGCCGGCCTTGATTCGGCCATCACTACCATGATGGAACTGACCCGGGGGGAATACACCGCCGAAGAATACATACAGCGCAGGCAGGCTCAAAGGAGTCCCGGCTCAAACATACCGGCATTCGGGGTGATGATCTTCATCGTTCTTTTATTCACCGTCCTTGGCAGGGGGCGTGCGGCAAGGCAATATTCCATGGGACATCATATACCTTTCCTTCTTGCCCTGTTCATGGTCAGCGGTTCAAGGGGATCGCACAGGGGCAGCTTCGGTAATTTCAGCTCCGGCGGCGGCGGATTCGGAGGATTCGGAGGATTCGGCGGAGGAGGCTTCGGCGGAGGTGCCGGTGGAAGCTTCGGAGGCGGAGGCGCCGGCGGATCCTGGTAACAGAAACTGCAGTCTGTGAAAACATTACGATACAAAGCGGTCATTCCCCTTTTTGGCCTGTTCTGTTTCCTATCCGCAATGGCGGGCGGAGGAGAGCAAGGAAAGCTCCGCATTATTTTTACCGGGGACATCATGGGACATGATTCCCAGATAGAGGCGGCACGGTCCGACTCGGGTGGTGTTTATGACTACGGGGATTGCTTCCTTTATCTGGAGCCCGACCTGGCGGCCGCCGACATTGCCGTGGGAAACCTGGAAGTCACCCTTGCAGGTCCGCCGTATCAGGGCTACCCCCGGTTCTCGAGCCCGGATGCACTTGCCGATGCCCTGCTGGAAGCCGGATTCAATGTACTGGTAAATGCCAACAACCATGCTCTTGACAGGGGTAAGGACGGACTTGAGCGTACGCTGAAGGTACTCCGGGACATGGGCATGATCCAGACCGGCACCTTCGAAACCCCGGAGCAGCGGGCACAGACATATCCGTTGCTGCTCGAAAAAAACGGGATACTTCTCGCCCTTCTCAATTTTACTTACGGGACAAACGGCCTGGAAACGGAAAAGCCCAATATTGTCAATTACACGGATACCCTTCAGATCGCCAGGGACCTGTACAAGACAAAGCTGGCAGAGCCTGATTTTATCATCGCCTTCATACACTGGGGGACCGAGTATGAACGCCAGGAGAATACGGGCCAGAGATCGCTGGCCGACTTCCTGTTCAGAAACGGCGTGGATGCCGTTATCGGCTCTCACCCGCACGTGGTCCAGCCCATACGGTACGAGATGACTGACTCCGTTTACAGCCGGCTCGTGGTATATTCTCTGGGCAACTTCGTATCCAATCAGCGTGACCGTTACCGTGACGGGGGTATTATTGTCGGGATCGAACTCAGCAAAACGGATAAAACCAGGATCACCCGCCTGGATTATTTGCCTGTCTGGGTCCACAAGCCCCTGGTGGGGAATAAAAGGGTCTTCAGGCTGGTTCCGGCGGATTTGCCGGATGACCGGATCGCAGAAATCGGTTTTACGGACGAGGAGCTGGAAAGGTACATTCAATTCTGCAAGGATACCAGGGACCAGCTTTCCAATGTTATTTTTTAACTTCCGCCTTGTCGATATCAACAAGAATACGCCCGCAGTATTCACATACAATGATCTTCTTGCGCGAGCCTATATCGAGCTGCCGCTGGGGAGGTATCTTATTGAAACATCCGCCGCATGCATCCCTTTCAACAGTTACTACGGCCAGCCCGTTCCGTGCATTGTCCCTGATCTTCTCGTAGGCAGTGAACAGCCTGGGTTCGATCTTCTCCTGAATCTGATTGCGCTTCTTATCCAGGACTTCTTCTTCCTTCTGGGTATCGGAAATGATCTCGTCAAGTTCCGATTTCTTATTCTTAAGATCTCCCTGCCTTTCTTCCAGGACGGCTTTTGAATTATTGATCTGAATCATCCTTTCCTCAACCTGCTCACTGAATTCCTTTTTCCTTTTTTCAGCCAGTTCGATTTCCAGGGTCTGGAATTCAATTTCCTTGGAAAGTGAATCGAATTCCCGGTTATTCCTGACATTTTTCTGCTGCTCTTCGTATTTTTTTATCATATCCTGAGCATTTGCGATTTCATTGTTCTTTTTGGATATGGATTCCTCCAGTGTGTTGACCTCTGCTTCAATATTGCCCACCCTGGTCTGCAGTCCCTCTATCTCATCTTCCAGGTCCTGCACCTCGAGCGGCAGTTCCCCCCGCAAAATCCGGATCTTGTCTATTTCCGAATCAACCTGCTGCAGTTCATACAGAGCCTTCAGTTTTTCCTCCACGGACATTTCGGCAATCTCGGCGACCTTTTTCTTTTCCGTAGCCATTTTAATAAAAATTTACAGGGTTTGTATTCTCCTCCGATAAATGAAATGTAAATGTAGGGAATTTTTCCCTAAGGTATTTGTAAAAAATCTCTTTCGTAAATTGCTCGCTTTCATAATGACCTATATCGGCAACCAGTATCCTGTTGCCGGCTTCAAAAAACTGGTGGTATTTAAAATCACCCGACACGAAAACATGGGCGCCTGCTGCAATGGCCTTTCCAAGCAGGTAACTTCCGCTGCCGCCGCATGCGGCAACGATCTCGACAGTCCTGTTCAGGAAAGCCGTATGTCTTATGATACCTGTCGATAAACGCACTTTCACAAGGTCCAGAAAATCCTTTTCCGCCATGGGCTCCGGAAGCTTCCCGACGATTCCCATCCCGGCCCTATCATAGGTATTGGCAAGGGGATAAATGTCGTATGCTACCTCTTCGTAGGGATGTGTCCGGAGCAGCGCCTCCAGAATGACTTTCTCCCTGAATCCCGGATAGATCGTTTCAACCCTCGTTTCAGGCTGGGTATGCATCTCCCCCTTTTTACCCACGAAGGGTTTCGTTGATCCGGACCCGCGAAAGGTGCCCTCTCCACGGACATTGAAACTGCACATATCATACTGGCCGATATGTCCTGCCCCGGCTTCGAAAATGCTTTGCCTGACCTTTTCCGCCTGCTCAAGGGGAACAAAGAAAACGAGTTTCCTCAGCTGGTCCTCCATTGGAGCAAGGATCCGTGTTCCGGCCAGGTGAAGTTTTTCCGCAATTATATGACTGACCCCCCCGTGTACGGCATCCAGGTTTGTATGGGATGCATAAATGGCAAGATCATTCCGGACAGCTTTGATGACCAGCTTTTCCGTATGGCTGCTTCCGGTCAGTTTTTTGATCCCCTTAAAAATGAGTGGGTGATGTGCGACAATCAGCCCTGCTTTTTTCCGGATGGCTTCATCCAGGACCGCATCTGTCACATCAATGCACAAAAGGGCCGCCTTTACACGCTGGTCCGGGCTGCCTGTCTGCAGCCCGGAATTGTCATAGGATTCCTGCAGCGACAGCGGTGCAAGGCTTTCCAGATAAGAAGTGATCTCCCTGACAAGCATGATGGTAAATTTGAAAAATATGCCCTAGCGATCCATGTCCTCTTTAATCTCAAGCAGCATCCTGCGAATGTTATGCAGACTCTGGATCACTTCCAGATTGTGGATGGTATCATCCTTGTTTTCCTTCATTTTCTGCTGCGCGCCTTTAAGCGTCATCCCGCGCTCCTTTACCAGGTGGAAGATGATATGGAAATTTTCAATGTCTTCACTGGTGAAAAGCCTGTTCCCCTTCCTGTTCTTTTTCGGTTTAATGATGTCGAATTCCTTTTCCCAGTACCGGATCAGGGAGGTATTGACATTGAACATCCTCGCCACTTCACCGATGCTGTAAAATAGCTTTTCTACCTTGGGTTCTTTGTAGGGCATGTGAAAGGGAAATAATTTTACCCTAAGGTAGAAAAATTGATATTAATTGTCAACAGAATCTGCGGGTTCGCCGAAACAATAAAGATACCCGTCCCTTGAAGCAATATAGACCCTCCCGTCGTGCACCACGGGCGTGGACTCGAAGGGGGCGCCGGCCCTGTCGAGCAGCCTGAAATTCCCTTCCCCGTCAAACTCATACAGCCGGATGCCGTTGTATCCGGCAACGATCAGTTTGTTCCCGCAGAATACAGGGGTTGAGATAGAAGGACCGACCCGGGTCTCGAACTGCAACCAGGGAGGATGATATTTCGTAATTCCGTCGGTTCCGGTGACCCATTTCGATTCGTCCACCTTCCTGTGGTCAACCACCCTGAGATATCCGTCTATTCCGACAAATGCCGCATAATTGGCTTGTTCACCGGGATGATAGTAATCACTGATCCCCGCGCTTCCTATGATGCCCCCTTCCCAGCCTGAGAAAGAACTGTCAGCCACCGGACAGAACCATACCACGCATTCATCCGGAGATTTTGAGGGATCAAGTTTATAGGCTCCCCCCTGTCCTTCGATGTATTGTTTCTCAACAGATACGATCAAACAGCTGTCCCCGGTCACGATGGCCGAACCGTCCATGTCCGAGCCAATGTAAAAGTCCCAGTCAATTTCCCGGCTCTTAAGACTGTATCCGAACACATGGCCGGATCCCGATGCTATATAGATATGGTCTCCCAGCAGGCTGGGAGAAGACTCCGTAACCACATTATAGCTGTGAAAGGTCACGTCTTCAGGTTTGTATAGTTTCCGTTCCTGTATGATTGCAGGCTGAAGCATCCCGTCCTTCATTTCCGCCTTTCCGGGATCGGGGTTCAGTACCGTAAACAGGGAGTTCTCCAGGCCTATGTAAGCTGTATCCCGGAGGATCAGTGCAGAACCGTCCACATCCCTGCTGTAGGAGTCCGTCCATTTTACATCCAGTCTCCAGAGTTCCCTCCCGGTCTGGTAGGATATGGCCCTGTACGAGGGGATGTGTGGTGTATCCAGGTAGTTGCCCACACCCAGCCTGCTGCCCTGCAAAATGACCAGGGACTGTTCGGCGTCCTCGGGGTCCGGGTTGCGCCAGATGGTTCCCGTTCCCTTGACTACATCATCGAATTCATATTCCCAGACGACCTCTCCGGTGGATGCCTTTATCTTTTTCAGGTGATGGTCATAGGCACCCTGGATCAGGTAGACCTCACCCTCTTCTTCAACGAGAAGGGGTTGTCCCGTCCACCCTGCTCCGGCCCATGTGCGTGACCCGAGATTCCTTGAGATCACGGTCTCCCCCTCGCCAAGGTAATGTTTCCATATGATTCCCAGCTTTCCGGGTGCACGGTTTCCATAATAATGCCGCCCAGCGTTGCCCAGGAAGGTTCCTATGATCACTTTGGGTACCGACGCCCCCGCTGAATCGGGCGGATGCGGCAGAGCACCGGAATCCGGAGAGGCCTGGCGTACAGGCAGCTGGTCGCGCCTCAGGCTTACAATGCCTTCATCATCGATTTCCAGCGGGATCTCCGGGAAATCAGCCCTGTTCAACTCCCTGAGCCTGCCGATCACACTTTGCTCAGGGTCGGGTTTCACTCCCCCCCTTCCCGTCTGCATGACAGGAATTACCCTGCCTTTGAGGAATCTTCCGTCCCTGCCCACATAGACTTTCATTATGGGTGCGATCCCGTTGGGCCCTCTCAGGTTGAACCTTCCGTAAGTACAGAAATTCCCGAGGCTGTAAATGATGAATCTGTCCCTGTAGATTTCCATGGCGCGGGTGACATGGGGGCCGTGGCCGAAAACAATATCCGCACCTGCATCCACGGCCAGGTGTGAAAAGCTGTAAACATTGCCCCTGTCATATCCCAGGTACATCTCGGATTCCCTGGTCACATGCTGGTGATCGGCGCCTTCCGCCCCGCCGTGAACCGACACGATCAGAATATCACACCGGTTTTTCAAGGCTTCGATCATGGCTTTTGCCCGGGTGGTATCCTTTATATCGTAACATCCACGGAAAGGTGCAAATGCGGCAAGCCCGTAACGGACACCGTCACGTTCCACGACCGTCGAAGGAGATGTACGGGAACCTGCAAAGGCAATACCGGCGGCATCGAGTATCCTTTCCGTCCGAATCCTGCCCGTGTCTCCGAAATCACTGGCATGGTTATTCGCAATGCTCATTATATCAAAGCCTGCCTCTGCGATGCATCCGGCATACTCATCCGGCATCCTGAATACAAAGCACTGGGTGGTGTCCCTGCAGGGTTTGGGGGTCCCCTCGTTTCCTGCAAATGTTCCTTCCAGGTTCCCGAAAGTGATGTCCGCGTCGTTCAGAACAGGGATGACTTCCTCAAGGAGGGGACGGCAATCCCTGCCCGGAGGCAGGTAAAACTCCGAAGGATAATCGGTGCCCGGCATGATATCCCCCACCCCGATAATAACCAGGGTATCCTCACCTTCTCCCGTAACGCCTCCCCGTGCCATGGAAGCGGTAAACAGAAACAGTGTACAACATAGGGCCCTGAATCTCATTTAAGCCGTCAGAACATTAAAACGGCCGGAAGATAGCCCCCGGCCGCAGGTTGAATATTGTGTGCAGATAGAGTGTTTCAGTCAAAGCTCTGACCTGCATGCATCGACAGTTCGATCATCCTGTCATACTCCTCTGCCGTCAGGTCTTCAAAATAATAATTTACAGGGTTGACCTTTTTCCCGTTCATATGCACTTCATAGTGCAGGTGCGGGGCCGTGGACAGACCTGTACTGCCGACATACCCTATGACATCCCCTCGCTTGACCTTTTTGCCTTTCCAGATATTGTTGAAATCATTCATATGCCCGTACAATGTCTGGTATCCGTAACCATGATCGATGATGATGTGGTTTCCGTAGCCCCGCCTCGATCTTTCGACATAGGAGACCGTGCCGTCTGCGGTCGCGTATATTTCAGTTCCCGTAGGTGCTGTAAAATCCATGCCGTAATGAAACTTCCGTATCTTGTAAATGGGATGGATACGGTATCCCCATCCCGAGGCGGTCCGTGTCAGGTCCTTGTTCGAAATGGGTTGTATCGCAGGCAGTGAGGCCAGCTGGTCTTCCCTGTTCCTGGCCATTTCGATCACCTCGTCATAGGATTTGCTCTGTACATAAACTGCTTTTGTCAGCTGGTCAATCCTTTTGGCCGTTTCAATGACCAGGTTGGAATTGTCGTAACCTTCCAGGTCTTCATAGCGGTTCACACCCCCGAATCCGGCATTCCTTATGTTGCCGGGAATGGGATCGGCATTGAAAATGGCACGGTATATGTTGTCATCCCTCTTTTCAATGTCTTCCAGCACCTTTTCCAGCCTGCCTATATTCTGGTTCAGGCTTTCGTATTGAAGCTTCAGCTGGTTGTTCTCCCTGAGCAGCATTTTTTCCTTCGGAGTATTGAAGAAAAAGGAATACAGAATATTCAGCACCAGGGCAAAAAACAGGAAGATGGAAAAATAGGATAAAAATACAAGCAGGCGTGTTTTGAAACCCGGTTTTATCCTTTCATAGCTCAGTGAAACAGGATTGTATTTATACTTCGATTTACCCATGTATACAAGGAAAATACCCTCCTAAAGTAAAAAATAATTCATTCCCTCGCAAATCTCTAATTATCAATCGTGTCAGGAAGGCCGACAATTTGTTTATATTCTTCCGGGCTGAGATCTTCAGCGTAGTAATTCTTAGGATTCTGGGCCCTGTTGTAAAGGCGAACTTCATAATGCAGGTGCGGTCCTGTTGACTTGCCTGTATTCCCGATGTTACCGATAACCATGCCCCGTTTTATTTTCTGGCCCTTATACACCAGGATGCTGTTCAGGTGCCCGTAAAGTGTGGTATACCCGAATCCATGGTCGATTATGATTTCCCTGCCGTACCCTCCGCTTGAATAACTTGCGGATTTTACAATTCCATCCCCGGTTGCATAGACAGGTGTCCCGACGGAACTCGCAAAATCTATTCCCTTGTGCATGGTCCGGAGCTTGGTCATGGGATCCGTACGGTAACCGAAAACGGAACTGATCCAGTAAAAATCCTGCAGGGAAACCGGCTGTATGGATGGTTTATGCGATATCAGCCTGGCATGCTGGTCCGCTTCTGCGAGCAGGTCATCAAAGGAACCGGCCTGTATATTTAACCTGACATCCAGCAGGTCGGCCCTTTGAGTGAGTCCGATCATCAGGGGTGACGATTCGAACCCTTCAAGATAGCTGTACCGTTCCGATCCACCGAGCCCTGCCTGCCTTATGGACCGGGGGAGGGGTTTCAGTTCAAAATAGGTCCTGTAAACATTATCGTCCCTGGCCTGCATATCCGCAATGACCGATTCCAGTTCCCCTATTCTTTCTTCGCATGTCTGGTATTGATCAATGATCGCCTTTTTTTCGGCCAGCAGTCTTTTTTCTTTGGGATGGGTAAGGAAGTGCTCTGTCAGAAAATTTACCATAACGGCCAGCAATAGAACCGAAATGACAATGAACCCTGCCTGCAAACCTTTTGTAAACCAGTTTCTTTCAACCGGAAGGAACCGGTGTGTAACCGGATCAAATTGAAAGCGTTTTTTAGCCATGAAAGGTGATATTAATAGCGAAAATATAAATTCAATGATATTCCTCCAAATCTCGCGTGAAAAATTTAATTTTGTTGATTAGCATTTAATGTACTTTTTTTGAGAAAGTTACATATCCGACCTATGGCAAAATCCGTAAACGAAATCAGAAAGGCATTCCTGGATTTTTTTCAGGCCAGGGACCACAAGCTTCTTCCCTCCGCCCCCATGGTGATACAAAACGATCCGACACTGATGTTCACAAATGCAGGCATGAACCAGTTCAAGGATATTTTCCTGGGCAACGAAAAAACAAAATATGCCCGGGTCACCAATACGCAGAAATGCCTGAGGGTCTCCGGCAAGCATAATGACCTGGAAGAAGTCGGCCATGACACCTACCATCATACCATGTTCGAAATGCTCGGCAACTGGTCATTCGGGGATTACTTCAAAAAGGAAACCATTGCCTGGGCCTGGGAGTTCCTTACGGAAACCCTCGGGATCGAGCATGGCAGGCTTTACGCCACGGTATTTGAAGGAGACAAACAGGAAGAACTGGAACCGGATGATGAAACCATGGATTACTGGCTTGATCATATGGAGAAAGATCATGTTCTGAAAGGATCGAAAAAGGATAACTTCTGGGAAATGGGAGAAACCGGACCCTGCGGACCATGCTCTGAGATCCATGCGGATATACGGCCGGATAAGGAACGCAGGCTGAAAGACGGGAAGGAACTGGTCAACAGGGATCATCCGCAGGTAATCGAAATATGGAACCTTGTTTTTATACAGTACAACCGCACAGGCAGCGGATCGCTCGAAAGCCTCCCGACAAGGCATATCGACACTGGCCTCGGGCTCGAAAGGCTGGCGATGGTGCTTCAGGGAAAACATTCCAATTATGACACGGATGTTTTCAGGGCCCTGATCACCGGGATTGAAAAAATCACGGGAAAGGAATACGGGAAAGAGGATTCCACGGATGTTGCCATGCGTGTTGTCGCAGACCATTTGCGTGCCGTCAGTTTTTCCATTGCCGACAGCCAGCTGCCTTCGAACACAGGGGCAGGCTATGTGATCAGGCGTATCCTGCGCAGGGCGGTCCGTTACGGTTATACCTTCCTGGGGCAGGAAAAACCTTTCATATACAAGCTTGCGGAAGTGCTTTCCAGGGAAATGGGGGAAGCATTCCCGGAGGTCCGCGCCCAGCAGGAACTGACAGGGAAGGTTATCAGGGAGGAAGAAAACGCCTTCCTTAAGACGCTGGCAAACGGTATACGCCTGCTGGACCGCTTCAAGGAAGATGCAAAGAAAAAAAGGCAGACGGTCCTGGACGGAAAATCCGCCTTCCTGCTCTATGATACCTACGGATTCCCGCTCGATCTTACAAGACTGATCCTGAAGGAAAACGGAATGGATGTGAACGGGGAGGAATTCGAGAAGGAAATGGCTTCCCAGAAGGACCGCTCCAGGGGTGCGGCACTGGTCACAAAGGAGGAATGGGTGGAAATCATGCCATCCGAAGCAACCGTTTTCCTGGGATATGACCATGACATGGCGGAAATCCGGATCACACGTTACAGGAAGACGGAAAGCAAAGGCAAAACCCTGTATCAACTGGTCTTTGACCGTACTCCCTTTTACGCGGAAAGCGGGGGACAGGTGGGCGACTCGGGGATCATTGAGAACAGGAACGAGAAGATAAGTATCCTGGATACCCGCAGGGAAAACAACCTTATCGTGCATTGTGCCGGCAAGCTCCCGGAAAAGATCGATGCTTCTTTCACCGCAAGGGTGGAACATGCCCACAGGACGGAAACAGCCAACCATCATACGGCCACTCACCTGCTTCACTTTGCCCTCCGGAAGGTGCTGGGAAGCCACGTGGAACAGAAAGGATCGCTGGTGCATCCCGATTATCTGAGATTCGATTTTTCGCATTTCAGGAAAATGGAACCCGAAGAACTGGCAAAGGTCGAACAAACGGTCAACGGGCTGATCCGGGAAAACCTGCCGCTCGGTGAGGAACGATCGGTTTCAATGAAGGAAGCACAACGCAAGGGCGCCCTGGCATTTTTCGGTGAAAAATACGGGGACAGGGTGCGGGTAGTGCAATTCGGTGATTCCATCGAACTCTGCGGAGGCATACATGTCAGGGCCACCGGGAACATAGGCTTTTTCAAGATCGTCAGGGAAAGTGCCGTCGCTGCCGGGATACGGAGGATCGAAGCCGTTGCAGGCCTCGCCGCAGAACGTTACGCCGCGGAACAATCGGCGATCATCGAGAATATGCAGGGCCTGCTGAAAAGCCACGACCTGCAGGCTTCACTGGAAAAGGTCCTGAAGGAAAATACGGAGCTCGGGAAACAGATCGCCTCCCTCTCAGATGAATTGCGTCACATCGTAATAAAAGACCTGAAGGGCAAAATAAAAAAAGCCGGGAAGGTCAACCTGATCGCCGGGCAGATCCGGCTACGCACGGCCGACAACATCAAAAATCTTGCCTTCGGGCTGAAAAGCGAGATTGAAAACCTGGTGCTTGCGCTGGGCGCCGACCTTGACGGAAAGGCACATCTGACTGTCATGATATCCGAAAACCTTGTCAGGGATCTTTCCCTCGACGCAAGAAAACTGATCCGGGAAGTATCCGGGGATATTGAAGGCGGCGGAGGCGGGCAGGATTTCTATGCCACCGCCGGCGGCAGGAAGCCCGGCGGCATCCCCGCAGCCCTTGAAAAGATCGCTGTACTTGCGGGGAAGGCCGCAGCAGGAACCGGAAAGCCCTAAAAAGTCATGGTCATTTCAAATCTTTCCCGGGTAATGAGCCCGGAAAGGTGTTCGTTGATCAGCAGCTGGTTGTCCGTTTCGAACATTTCCCCTCCCAGCACAAGCTGATTCTTCTTCAGTGCATACAGGTCTGCCGCTTAAAAATAAATGGTCGGCCTTGATGATATAATATTTCCTGTCATTACATCAACATAAAAAATATAAAAGACAGGACTTGGTATATCAACTGTCCATGTTATGAATAATTCTATTTTATTTTCAGCTTTTTTAGGGTATACTACCAATCCAACACTGCTTTTATCCAGACTTTCCTGTGTAACTACCGCTTCAAATGGACCACCCCATCCAAAATGTTCAACAACCTTGTTTTCTAAAATTGACTTTGCTTCATCCGAACTGAAGTTAAATGATTTTGGAATATATACCCTGGGATACCAATTACCATTAAAATAACTGAGTTCTCCGTTTAATACTTTAATTATGATTGTTGAATTTAATATTTCGATTGTATTAATTCTTTGGTCGGCAATTGTAAAAATCCATGAAGTTGCACCACTCGCATAACCAGTGTCCAGATGGCTCCTGGAAAAGCTTATATCATTAGCATTGTTGATTCCTGTTATGGCTTTATTCTTAGAAATAAAGTCTACTACAATTTCTTTTGCTTCCGACTCTGTCAAGGCATCAATTATCGGAGGAGAATTAGAATAACGATCCCCATCATAATGTGTAAAAGCGCAAAACCCGAATTCATTTAGCGATGTCCGTAAATATTCATTTTCCTGATACAACCCGGAGATCATTTCAGAAAGTAAATCAGAGTCAATTTTATGATATGTTGTAGGATAGTTTGGGTCTTTGAACCATTCATTTTCGCAGCCTGTCATAAAAAGGACCGACGATAAAAATATGATTGCTTTCTTTAACATAATTATCCAATAATTTAAAATAAAAGAAGGACATTTACAAATTCCGGATAAGCAGCTATTACTGTGAACATAAATATAAGCGAATGATGCATGTAGAATTAATTTATATATTTGACTTCACTAACCAATCCTCTCCATGAATGGAAATCACCAGGACTTTCGACCTGCTCGATCTCTACCGTGAAAAATACCGTATGAATGATGCGCTGGCAGGTAAGGAAAGGGGAGTCTGGGTACGCTATTCTTCCGATCAGTACATTGAAAATGTCAATCTTATCAGCTGCGGGCTGCTTGCACTGGGACTTAAGAAAGGAGATAAGGTGGCAACCATTTCAAACAACCGCCCCCAGTGGAATTTTATCGACATGGCCGTGGCACAGCTGGGGATCATCCATGTACCCATCTACCCTACCATCAGCCGTGAAGAATATGACTACATCCTGAAAGACTGCCGGCCGGCTCTGGTCTTTGTATCCGAGAAAGGACTTTACAAAAAGATAAGGCCCATCGCCGACGATATAGGGTCCATCAGGGACGTATATACATTCAATGAGGTGGAAGGGGCCGCGAACCTGTCGGAGATCATAACGCTGGGGAAAGAATCGGGCGGTAAATATGAAGAAGAAATGGCCCGGATCAGGGACTCTATAAAGCCCGGGGATTTTTTTACACTGCTCTATACTTCCGGCACGACTGGTTTCCCGAAGGGGGTCATGCTGTGCCACAGCAATGTTGTTAGCAATTTCAAGGCCTGTACGGAGATCCATGACCTGGGATACGGAGACAAAACACTTTCGTTTCTTCCCATCAGCCACATCCTTGAACGGATGGTGAACTATCATTTCCAGTACCAGGGCATTGCCATCTATTATGCGGAAAACATGGCAACCATCGTGGACAATATCAAGGAGGTCAGACCCGAGATAATCATTACCGTCCCGAGGTTGCTGGAACGGGTATACGACAGGATCGTAGGCAAGGGGAAGGACCAGAAGGGGATAAAGAAACGGATATTTTTCTGGGCTCTGAACCTGGGGCTCCGTTTCGAACTTAACCGGAATAACGGCTGGTTCTATCATCAGAAACTGAAAATTGCCGACAAGCTCGTATTTTCAAAGTGGCGGGAAGCGCTCGGCGGGAACATCAAAATCATCGTATCGGGCGGTGCCTCCCTTCAGCCCAGGCTGGCCCGTATTTTCTGGGCAGCCGGGATTAAAGTGCTGGAAGGATACGGTCTGACGGAAACCTCTCCCGTGATCGCCGTCAACAACCTGGTCAAAGGAGAGATCATGTTCGGCACCGTGGGGCCGGTGATCAGCGGCGGCGTGGAATTAAAAATCGCCCCGGATGGCGAGATCCTGTGCAGGGGGCCCAACGTGATGATGGGATATTACGGGCAGCCCGAACTCACAAAGGAGGTTCTGACCGGGGACGGCTGGTTCCATACCGGTGACATAGGCCAGATGGTTGACGGGAAATTCCTGAAGATCACGGACCGCAAAAAAGAAATATTCAAGCTGTCGAGCGGGAAATACATCGCGCCACAGCCCATTGAGAATAAGCTGAAGGAATCTTTTTTTATTGAACAGTCGATGGTTGTAGGTGAAAACGAAAAATTTGCCTCGGCGCTGATCTCTCCCAATTTTCCCTTCCTGCATGAGTGGGCCTCAAAGCAGAATATCAAGTTCAGGGACAACGGGGAGCTGATCTCCCGGAAGGATGTGATCGAATGTTTTCAGAAAGAGGTGGACAACCTGAACAGGGAACTCGGCGAACATGAAAAAATCAAGCGGATCCGCCTTGTCAAGGAAGAATGGGACCTGGACTCGGGAGAGCTTTCCCCGACCCAGAAACTGAAACGCCGAAACATCTATGAAAAGTACGAGCATGTCCTGGCCGACATTTATTCCGCAGGGAAAGGTGAGGTCGATTTCAGCGAATAGGTCTCAACGCAGCATGATCACTTCTTTCTGCGAATGAGATATAGTCCTGCAAAGGTCAGAAGCCCGTTCATGATCAGGAGTTCGAACCCGAATTCATATCCGTTGAACCAGACCGGGGAGAAGACACTTATGAAGTAGCTCAGAACAGGTGAAACAATGGCCACAAGCGGAACCCATCGGTCCTTCACTTTAAGTTTTGTGAATAATCCGAAGCTGTAAAAGCCCAGGAGGGGGCCGTAGGTATATCCTGCGGCGGTAAATATGGCAGAGATGACATTCTCGTTATTGACCGCGCGGAATACCATGATCACTGCAAGCAGGAGAAGGGAGATCAGGATATGGACCCGTTTGCGCAGGCGCCGGAGCCGGTCTTCGGGCAGCTTTCCCCCGTTCATGATATCTACGGTGAAAGAGGTGGTCAGCGAGGTGAGTGCGCTGTCGGCGCTCGAATATGCAGCAGCCACGAGACCGATGATGAAAAACACCGCCACAAGGGGTCCCAGGTACCCCGTGGCAGCGATCAGTGGAAAGAGGTCGTCCGACTGTGAAGGGATGGCGATGGCCATACGGCGGGCAAAGATGAACAGTAGCGCTCCCAGGGATAGAAAAAGAAGATTCACCGGTACCAGGGAAATGCTCATCCAGTAAATATTCTTCTTTGCATCCCTGAGGTTCCTGCAGGAAAGGTTTTTCTGCATCATGTCCTGGTCGAGCCCTGTCATTACAATGGCGATAAATGCCCCGCTGAGGAATTGCTTGGCGAAATGGTCCTCTGCCCTCCAGTCCCGGAAAAAGAAGATCCTGGAATAATCGCTGTCCTTTATTGTCCTGAGCATCTCCCCAATATTCAGGTCCATGGTCCTGCAGATCAGTACAACCGTGACAACGACAGCCATGAGCATGAATACCGTCTGCAGGGTGTCTGTCCAGATGATGGTCCGGATCCCTCCCCTGAAGGTATACAGCCATATGAGAAGGATGGTGATTACCACGGTCACGTAAAAGGGTACATTCCAGTTACTGAAAATACTGATATGCAGAACATTGGCTACAAGAAACAGACGAAAGGAAGCACCAATGATCCTCGAAACAAGAAAAAAGCCTGCTCCTGTCTTGTAGGAATACAAACCGAACCTCCCATCCAGGTAGGTATAGATGGATGTCAGGTTCAGCCTGTAGTACAGCGGGAGAAGGACCTGTGCAATGACGGCATAGCCCGCAAGGTAACCCAGCACCATCTGCATATAGGAAAACTGGCTGTCACCTACCCAGCCAGGCACCGATATAAAAGTTACGCCCGAAAGGGAAGCGCCGATCATCCCGAATGCAACAATATACCACGGAGACCTTCGGTTCCCTATGAAAAAGGAAGCATTATCGGCATGCCTGGCAGTGATCTGGGAGATGAGCAGGATCAGGGCAAAATAGACAAGGATGACCGACAATACGAGTATGGGAGACATAGTTGGACGGACCTGGGTTTGCCATACAAATAAAAGAAAAATATTGCCTGCTGAGGAATTTGGTGTTAATTTTGACCCATGTCAGCATTTTACAATTACCCGTCAAAACTGCTTGAACAGGCGGTGCGGGAATTTGCCAGCCTGCCGGGCATTGGCAATAAAACCGCCCTGAGGCTGGTATTGCACCTGCTCAGGCAGGAAAAGGAGAAAGTTGAAAGTTTTGGCAAAGCCATGACCGACCTGAAAAACAACATTCATCATTGCGAGGTTTGCCAGAACATTTCCGATACGAAGCGGTGCCAGATCTGCTCAAATCCGAACCGGGACGATACACTCGTATGCGTGGTGGAAAACATCCGGGATGTCATTTCGGTAGAAAATACAAGTCAGTATTCCGGGCTTTACCATGTCCTTGGAGGGATCATTTCACCCATTGACGGTGTGGGACCTGCCGACCTTACCATCGACAAGCTCGAAGAAAGGGTCAAAGCGGGCAGGGTAAAGGAGATCATCCTGGCACTGAGCACCACGATGGAAGGAGACACTACGAATTTCTATATTTTCAAAAGGCTCAGCCCCTACCCTTTGCAGATCACCACACTTGCCCGCGGCATGGCCATCGGGGATGAACTGGAATATGCGGATGAGATCACCCTCGGAAGGTCCATCCTCGACCGCACTCCGTTCGAAACTACCCTCAGGGGTCGAAAACCGGAATCCTGACATGTTCATATTTACAAACCCGACAAAACCTGTATTATGGAACTTATAAACGACCGTTATGTAATAGACGGCATTGCCGTAACGGATCTTATTGAGAAATACAATTCCCCCCTGTATGTGTACGAAACCGGTAAAATGGCCGAGCAGTACGAACGCCTGAAAACCGCATTCAGAAATACCCGGATCAGGATCAATTATGCCTGCAAGGCCCTGACCAACATCAATGTAATGCATTTTTTCAAGGGGCTCGGTGCGGGTCTTGATGCTGTCTCCATACAGGAGGTGCGGCTTGGGCTGATGGCCGGTTATAAGCCGGAAGACATTCTTTACACGCCCAATTGCGTCTCTCTTGACGAGATCAACATGGCCGTCGAACTGGGTGTCAGGATCAATATCGACAATATTTCCATCCTTGAACAATTCGGGCACCAGCACGGCAGGAAGGTCCCAGTCTGCATCCGGCTCAATCCCCACATCATGGCAGGCGGCAACCGGAAAATCGCCACCGGGCATATCGATTCGAAATTCGGCATCTCCATATACCAGATCCCCCATGTTCTGAGGGTGATAGAGACAAATGACATGAGGGTGGAAGGCATACACATGCACACGGGATCCGACATTCTGGATGTGGATGTATTCCTCAGGGGCATTGACATCCTCCTGGAAAGTTCCATGCAGTTCCAGAATCTGGAATACATAGATATCGGCTCGGGCTTCAAGGTAGCTTACAACGAAGGGGACAACTTCACGGATATTGAAGCATTCGGGAAGCGCCTTTCGACCCGTTTCAACAGCTTCTGTAAAAAATACGGAAAAGAGCTGACCCTGATCTTTGAACCAGGCAAGTTCCTTGTCAGCGAGGCAGGTTATTTCCTGGCCAGGGTCAATGTGGTGAAGCAAACCACCTCCACGGTTTTTGCAGGTCTCGACACCGGCATGAACCATCTGATCCGGCCCATGTTCTACGACTCCTATCACCGGATCATCAACGTTTCCAAGCCCCGGGGCAAAACCCGGATATATACGGTGGTGGGTTATATATGCGAGACGGATACTTTCGGGTGGAACAGGAAGATCGTCGAGATCACAGAAGGGGATTACCTGGCCTTCATGAATGCCGGAGCCTACTGTTTTGCCATGGCATCGAACTACAATTCACGGTACCGTCCGGCAGAAGTGCTCGTGCACCGGCAAAAAGACCACCTGATCCGCAAACGGGAGGAACTGGAAGACCTGACAAGAAACCAGGTGATCCTGGAAGACGTTCTGTGATGGACCTTTCGGTAATCATTGTCAATTATAATGTCAGGTACTTCCTGGAACAATGCCTGTATTCCGTACGACGTGCAAGCGACGGGCTGAAAGTCGAAATTTTCATGGTGGACAACAACTCCGTTGATGGTTCCTGTGCAATGGTGGAGGAAAAATTCCCTGAAGCGAAGCTCATCCGCAATAAGCAAAACCTTGGCTTTTCAGCGGCCAGCAACCAGGCCATCAGGAAGGCCGCAGGCAGGTATGTGCTGCTGCTGAATCCCGATACGCTGATCGAGGAGGATACGTTTGTAAAATGTGTGAATTACATGGACGCTCATCCGGAAACCGGAGGACTCGGGGTCAGGATGATCGACGGCAAGGGTAATTTTCTTCCCGAATCAAAACGTTCCCTGCCGACTCCCAGGGTGGCTTTTTACAAAATATTCGGATTGTCACGGCTTTTTCCCAGGTCAAAGGTATTTGCCAGATACCACCTGGGATTTCTCAGCGAGGATGAAATCCATACGGTAGATATCCTTCCGGGAGCCTTTATGATGATCAGAAGGTCGGCCCTGGATGAAGTGGGTCTGCTGGATGAGGACTTCTTCATGTACGGGGAAGACATTGACATTTCCTTCCGCCTGATGAACGCCGGTTATAAGAATGTCTACTTTCCGGAAACAACCATCATCCACTTCAAGGGGGAAAGCACCAAAAAGGGGAGCCTCAATTATGTGCTGACCTTTTACAATGCCATGATCATATTCGCCCGTAAGCACTACTCAAGGAAAATTGCGAGGAGTTACGCCTTTGTGATCAACCTGGCCATCTATTTCAGGGCATTCCTGGCGATCCTGAGAAGGTTTGTAAAACATCTTTCCCTTCCCCTTCTGCAGGGAGCGCTGATCTTTCTTGGCTTCTCCGTGATTGAACCCCTATGGGAACAGGTCAGGTTCCGGGGCACAATGCAGTACCCTGCCGAATACCTGGCGCTTGTCGTACCCGCCTATATCCTGATCTGGCTTCTGTCACTTTTCTTTTCCGGGGCTTATGACAGTCCTGTCAGGCCCGGGAAAATCCTTACGGGTATATTCACCGGTACGCTGATTATCCTTGTGATCTACGCACTTCTCCCGGAATCGCTTAGGTTCTCGCGTGCCTTGCTGCTGATGGGTGCTGCCTGGGCCCTGGTCACGAGCTACCTGGTCAGCTTCCTGTTCCATCTGGCCGGGTTCACGGCATACAGGCTTGATACGGGGAAAAACAGGAAAATCCTGATCGTGGGATCGGAAAAGGAGTCCCGCAGGGTGGAATCGGTCCTGGGGAAAGCGGAAGCCAGGCTGAATATTACCGGTTTTGTTGATCCCGGGCCCGAAGACAGTGGTCCCCATACAGGAAACATAGCTCAACTTAAGGAAATCGTCAAGATCAACAGCGTCGATGAGATCATCTTCTGTGCCGGGGATATGTCATCCCGGGAAATCATACGAACAATGATGTTGCTGAATGACAGGGTGGATTATAAGATCGCCCCTCCCGAAAGCCTGTCCATCATAGGAAGCAGTTCGATAAATTCCCCGGGTGATCTGTACCTGATAGATATTGAGTCCATCGCCAAAGCTTCCAGTAAAAGGAATAAAAGGCTTTTCGATATCATTGCCTCCCTGATGCTGCTGGCCATGTATCCTGCGCTTCTTTTCTTCATAAAACATCCGGGGAAAGCCCTTATGAACATCCTCCGGGTACTTTCCGGGCGATTCACCATTGTCGGTTTCCACCCGGCGGAAGATGGGGAACGGCCGGGACTCCCTCTCCTGAAACCAGGGATACTGCATCCCGGGGATGTGCTGGACGGAAACGGAATTTCGTCGGATACAATGGAAAACATGGATCTGGCCTATGCCAGGCATTACAGTATCCTTACCGATGCAAGGATTTTACTGCGTGCGTTCAATAAATTAGGACGAAAAGGTCCTAAAAGAAAATGAAAACCTTAATTTTGTCCACCGTACAGACCAATGTGAACCGTTCCGTATTTCTGTTATGCCGAAAGTTCAATTAACCCTGCCTGCAATGGGCGAGGGAATCATCGAGGCGGAGGTTACCCGCTGGCTGGTAAACGAGGGCCAGCCTGTAAATGCAGATGAACCCATTGTGGAAGTAGCAACGGACAAGGTGGATAATGAAATTCCGGCACCTGCCAGCGGGTTCCTTCAGAAGATCCTGGTTTCAGAAGGAGAAACTTCGAAAATCGGACAGGTCCTTGCCGTCATCTCCACCGATGCAGTGCAACCGGTGCACGACGACAGCCCCGGAGTTCCTCCGGAGAGTTCTTCCGAAACCGAATCCATTCAGGCAACGCAGGCAACAGCGGCGCACGGTGGTGGAACCGGCAATGCCCCTGATGCAGGACAGGAATCCGCCGCAGAACACAGTCTGTATCTCGTAAAAACAGCCCTGCTTTCCCCTGTTGTAAGAAAGATGACCAGGGATCACCGTATCGGTCCTGATGAAATCGAAAGCATTGAGGGTACAGGGATGAATGGCAGGATCACCCGGAGAGACATCGAAAATTACCTTCACCGCAGGACAACAGAAACCCGTGCCGTACAGCCGCAGGAACAGGCACAGACCCGGGAACCGGCAAAACCATACCCGGACGAAACCGCAGCAGGGTCCGGGGATCCGTCTACTGCTCAGGGTCAAACCCACACACGCATCGTTATGGACCGTATGCGGCAGAAAATCGCGGACCATATGGTGTTTTCGAAGCATACCGCACCCCATGTTACCTCCTTCGTTGAATCCGACCTTACGGCCATGATGGAATGGAGGGAACGGATCAGAGATGATTTTGAAGCCCGGTCAGGTCAGAAACTGACTGTAACCACACTCATTATCGAAGCCGTGATAAAAGCCCTCAAGGAATTTCCCGGAATCAACGTTTCGGTGGAAGATAATACCATCATACAAAAACACGAACTGAACATTGGCATGGCCACCGCACTGCCCGACGGGAACCTGATCGTTCCGGTGATCAGGGAGGCGGATAAACTTAATCTGGCCGGGCTCGCAACCATCGTCAACGACCTGGCAGAAAGGGCCAGAAACAATAATCTGAAACCGGATGAAGTGAAGGGCGGAACATTTACCGTCACAAACCTGGGCAATTTCGGAAACATTGCAGGTACCCCCATTATAAACCAGCCCGAAGTGGCCATTCTGGCCGCAGGCGCCATCCGGAAAATGCCTGCCGTGGTGGCGACTCCCCACGGCGATGCCATCGGGATCAGGCAAATGATGATTCTTTCCCTTGCATATGATCACCGTGTGGTTGACGGCGCCCTGGGAGGATCTTTCCTGAGAAGCATAGGGAACCACCTCCAAAACTTCGATGATCAGAGAACTGTTTAGAAAAAAGTCATGATGAGGGTCTCATAATTATTTTTAAATTTGTGTAGGACCACTCCGATACTCCTATGCGTATGAAGCACCCGGTATTCCTTGCATTGCTTTTCATTATTATGGTCCCGGATTCATTTGCCCAGATAAAGCCTGAATTCAGGGAAAATTTCGTGGAAGCCGAATCGGAATATCTCTTCGAAGAGTATGCAGAAGCCCTTCCCGATTACGAAGTACTTATCAGGCAATATCCCGACAATGACAACATCAATTATAAGATCGGGGTATGCCTGCTCAATAATCCCTACAGGAAGGAGGAATCCATCTCCTATCTTGAAAAAGCCGTTCAGAATATCAACCTGAAATACAAGGAAAACAATTACCGGGAGACAGAGGCGCCGCTGGAAGCCTATTTTTACCTGGGAAACGCCTACCGCATCAACAACCAGCTTGAGAAAGCCATTGAAACATACTCATTGTTCAAGGAGCAGGCCGATGAGGAGTTATACGATCTGGAACTTGTAGATGAGCAGATAAGGGCCTGCAGTACTGCCATGGAGCTGATGACAAGGCCGGTAGATATCGATATGGAGAACATGGGCGATGTGATCAATACCCGGTTTGCAGAGAGCAATTTTGTGGTTTCCGGAGATGAGACCGCACTTGCGTATATACAGGAGCTGGCATTCTATGACGCCCCATTCTTTGCTGAAAAAGTGGACGGGGAATGGTCCTACCCCAGAAACCTTATTGCAAGTCAGGAATTCGGAGAAGGCGTGGACGACGATGTATATCCCGTGGCATTGTCCTATCATGGTGATGAAATGATAATTTACCGCTCGGATAATTTTATCGGCGACCTGTATTCCAGCAAATTCGTTGACGGATTCTGGACACCCATACAGAAGCTGAACGACAACATCAACACAAAATACTGGGAGTCTCATGCCTGCTTCACGATAACCGGGGATACCCTCTATTTTACAAGCAACAGGAAAGGGGGATACGGCGGACTGGATATATTCATTTCCGTCCGCGGAGAAGACGGCGAATGGGGGATCCCCGAAAATCTCGGACCGGAAATCAATACAAAATACAACGAGGAGAGCCCCTACATCACGGCTGACGGCAGAACACTGTACTTCAGCTCCTACGGTCATTATAACATGGGAGGTTATGATGTATTCTATTCCACCAGGCTGGATGACGGCAAATGGTCGGTACCGGTTAATGCAGGGTACCCAATCAATACCACCGATGATGATATGTTCTTTGTGCCTGTCCGGAACGGTACCTTCGCCTACTTCCCGCGGTTCAGGGAAGACTCCTACGGACTCACGGACATTTATCTGCTGGAAATATACAGCGATACACATCCGCGCAAATTCAGGATTCGCGGAATCCTGGCCATACAGGACAGGGATTCATTTCCGGGTCCCGTGCATGTTTCCGTCATAGAACGTTCAGCCCGGGATACCGTTGCCAAAACCGTTGCGGATCATGAAACCGGAGAATTCACATTTGAGTCGACTGCCGGTCAATATGACCTCCTTATAGAGGGAAAAGACATCGAAACCACAGTCTCACAATTTGAAATCCCCGAAGGATACAGGGAAAAGGAAATGGAAATGGAGGAAGGCATTCTGCTTACCCCGGCCCGGCCGGCTGAGCCTGTTCCTGCCATCTCGGAGCATATCGTAGTCCGGGATACACTGATTCCGGTGGAAACAGGCAATTCCATTGACATCCGGCTTACCCTCGAGCAGAATGCCCGGCTGTATGTCGAAACCTATCATGATTCGGCCTTTGTCAGGCTGGATTCCTTCGACATTGAAAACAGGGACTTTAACCTGGAATATATTCCTGTTCCAGGTGACAATCTTTTAAGATTCAAAATGATAAGCGCTGAAGACAGTCTGAGCCTCAAGGATATACATGTGATCTACACAGAACCTCCCGTTCCCGCTGAAGAAGCTGTGGCGGAACTGCCGGAGCCGGTAAAGGTCGAAGAAGGCACCCTCCTGCTGCAAACCGGCCTTGCTTCCATAGCAACGGGCGCTTTACAGGACCTGCTTGAAGGTCTGGACCTTGCGGCGGCAGGAATCTCCACACAGGAAGATCTGCTGAAATACCTGAGGGAACATGCCGATGAATATAATTACGACACCCAGGATGTGCATGATCTGATCCTTGCAAATATGAAGGTGGAATATCTCCAGGACTACCTCGATGAGATGATCCGGATTACGGAGGATGATTCACTGCGCAGGGCACTTGAAGAAACGGATATTGCCCGGGAAGGGATACAGACCCTGCAGGAACTTTATAGGAATATCCATTCAAAAACGGAAGCATACGGCTTCGAAGGGAACACGGTGAACGAACTGTTCTCGTTACTTTCGCAACGGGTGGAACTGGATGAACTGATAGAAAATCTTTCAGCCATAGCCACGGGAGACCTGAAGATGGTCATCGATGACCTTGATGTTGATTCGGAAGGCATCAGGAATCCGGCAGACTTTATGTCCCATCTCCTGAGGGAGTCGGAAAATCATGCATACGGGAGGGAAGATGCCATGGCTCTTCTTCTCGATTACCTGGAGGAAGAAGATCTCGGGAATATCCTGAGAATGCTTGTTGCCACCTCTTCGGGCGATCTGCAAACCCTTCTGATCAACCTGAGCCTCGAGCAGCAAAACATTAAGAACCTGAACCACCTGTACGAATACCTTGTCAACCAGACGACCTTTTACGATTTTACGGATACGGACGTGATGGAACTGTTCCTGAATCTCGTCAGCATGATTGAAAAACAACCGCTTGTAGAGGAGATCCAGCCCCCTCCGCCTCCGCCTCCGCCCGCAAAACAAAGATACGGACGTACATGGCAGCTTTATGTACTGGGAGGACTGCTGCTGAGCATTATTCTGTTCTTTATCCTCCGAAAAAAGAAATCCGAGAAGGATAAGAACCCGCCTGCGAATCCCTAAACCACAAACCAAAAGGCATATATTGCTTGATCATACACTGAGAAAGCAGATATAAAACCGCAGCTGGAAATCAGAGATTTGAGGCTGCTCTTTATATCTGCTTTC
>CAYOPZ010000016.1:0-67840 GCA_964406005.1 uncultured Bacteroidaceae bacterium | reverse complement strand
TGCCATCAAAACTTGTTAACAGTTTGAAAGGTGTATCCTCAAGGATGCTGAGGAAGGAATTTCCTGAACTGGAAAAGTATTACTGGAAGGGAGGGTTATGGTCACCAAGCTATTTCATTGCATCATGTGGTGGCGCTCCATTGGATATTGTCAAACAATACATCGAAAATCAGTAAATTCGTGTTTATATCCCCTCTCGGGTTTATGCTTCTTAAACATAGGGACTGAAGTGAAGGGGTTTTACGCACGGATTTGATAAAAAAGGAAACGCCCATCAGAGGCAGCTGAGACAAACCGATGGGCGCGCTATAAGCGTTTATTCCAGATTGTCAGCCAATGATAGAATTCCTGATTGTTGCAACCCTGGAAGTCAGTTCATCCAGCTGCTCCGAAGTCGGTTGTCCATTCAGTTGCTTATAGATGTCGTGCAAACCTTCCAGGCCTTCGTAAACATCCGCAGCCATCTGGCTTTCCTTGATCGGTTCCATCACTTCAATCAATTTCTCCAGTGAAGTGTTCTGTTCGGCAATGATTTCAACAATCTGGTCCTTGTGCTCACTTATCCCGGTGATCTGGGTACTGATGTAAAGTGCTTCGATCCAGCTGCCGGCCAGGACAAGAATGGACAGGTCATCCTGTTCGTTGGTGGTGAGATACCGGTAGGTATCATAGAAGGAATCCGAAATGATAACTATGAGGGAATCCACATTGTTCAGGTTTTCATCTACCCGCTTTACAAGGGTTTCATTAAATGCACTTGATATCTGCAATTCGTTTATCAGCTTTGCGGATGCATCCAGGAATTGCATTGTTTCCTGTGTCTGATTGTATGTGGCTGCATAACTGAGGTCGGCACCATATACACCCAGGTTCATCGCTTTGCTTTTCAGACTTATATACTTATCAACATTTTCCGGATTGTTACACAGATCCAGGATATAAGCGGCTCCGGCGTCAATCAGCAGTTTGGTGACTTCGAAGGAGGTGGGCAGGGGGTAATCAGAGATTTCCTGGATCAATTCCTCCTTGTCATCCGCCATCACAACTTCCGGCATGTCCATATCAGACTCCTGCGCGGATTTTTGATTTTTACATCCTGGCATGGAAAGTATTAGAATGACGGCAACCAGGCATATAATTAATCCCTGTAATCTGGCAATGGATGTTTTCATTGTGTTTTGTTTAATTGTTTTTTTGTCCGTTTTTTCTGCTTCCAAAAATAAAAAAAATGGATCATTACAACGATATAATGCAGTTTTATTTTATTCCGGATATCATCCGGACATTAGCGGTGGATTATAATTAAATATGTTATTTTTACCCCCTGTTCCTTATTGCAGGCAAGCGGATGAAGAAGGTTTTGATTTACGGTTTGACGGTCCTTTGCCCCCTTTCAATCCGGGCCGGTGTGCACGATCCTCTTTGTTCCGGAGAAACGGGGTTTGCCTTGCAATCCGTGCCTACCCATATGAAGGACCCTGCCCTGGGACGTTATGACGTAGGATTCTACTGGATTGACATTGAAATCAGCGATTCCAGTACATTTGTCATGGGAAGCACAGCCATTTATGCAAGGGCTGTCAGTGAGATCACGGAACTGGTCTTTGAACTCTCGGATGCTCACCGGGTAGACAGTATATTCATCGACGGACTCCGGCAAACCGATTTTACTCATCACGATGACCTTATCCGGATAAGAAATACACCCGAAATTGAAAAACAGCAGGCATTCAAGGCGGTGATTTACTACCAGGGACAGGGAGGACGATCCGGTTTTTTTACAGGCATATCAAACCGTATCGATACCCGGTGGAATAAAAGGGTCACCTATACGCTTTCTGAATCCTTTAATGCGCGTGACTGGTTTGTCTGCAAGCAGGTGCTTACCGATAAGGCGGACAGTGCCTATATCTATGTCACAACTGCCGGTCACCTGAAGGCGGGTTCAAACGGATTGCTTGCTGAAGTGGAAAGCATGCCTGGCGGTAAGCTGAAGTATAAATGGCAGACTCGCTATCCGATAGCATATTATCTTATTTCCCTGGCCGTAGCCGAATACGAGGATTACAGTTTTTATGTCCGGCCCGGAAATATGCAGGATTCCATTCTGGTACAGAACTTTATTTTCAGGGATCCCTCTTTTTTGCCTGCATACAAGGATAAGATTGATGCAACTGCCGGATTGCTTGAGCTCTTTTCCGAACTGTTCGGATTATATCCTTTCTGGAAGGAGAAGTACGGACATTCCTTTGCACCCCTCGGCGGAGGGATGGAGAACCAGACCATGACATCCCTGAATGATTTTAATTTCACTCTCGTGGCGCACGAACTTTCGCATCAATGGTTCGGGGATAATGTAACCTGTGCCAGCTGGAGGGATATATGGCTAAATGAGGGGTTTGCTTCCTATGCTGAATATCTTGCGCTGGAATTTCTTCAATCAAAGAAAGAGGCCGATAACTGGATGTCATCGGCACATAACTGGGCCCTGACAGAGCCCGAAGGAAGCGTCTACATTCCCGAATCAGAGGCGAGTGTTGAAGACAGGGTATTCAGCCGGGCTCTTTCCTATAAAAAAGGAGCTGCCCTGCTGCATATGATCAGGTATGAGCTGGCTGATGACAGCCTCTTTTTTAAAACCCTTGTGAAATTCCAGAATGCATACCGGGACAGTACGGCTACCGGAAAGGATTTCATCCGTGTCCTGAATGAAACCGCGAATATGGATTTTGAACGGTTTTTTGACCAATGGTATTACGGGGAAGGATATCCGGAGTTTACCTTTAGCTGGTGGCAGGGTGAAGACAGCATCTACCTTTTCTGTGAACAGTCCGGGAGTTCACCGGTCACCCCTCTTTTTAACCTGGATATGGACTTTCAGATCGAGTATGCGGATGGTTCCGATACCATCGTGCGGCTGCAACTGAATGAACAGGAACAGTGGTTCCGGGTTCCTGTCTCAGGGAAGGTGTCCGGCATGGTTGCGGATCCGCAGAACTGGCTGCTTGACAAGTCACGGGTCATACACCGGTCATTTACCGGGTTGAAAAGGTTCCCGGGCAATGGTCAGTATACCTCCGGAACAAATGTCTGGTCAGTGATGGGCGGCCGGACATATCCTTCCTTGTTTATGGGAGGCAATTCAATCTTTTCCGCCTTCATTTTCTTATAGGGTATCATGCTGAGCAGATGATGAATGCAGTTTAACCGGGCACGCCTTTTATCATCCGCTTCCACAACGAACCATGGCGAAATTTTGGTATCGGTGTAGGAAAACATCTCGTCCTTTGCCTTTGAATATTCTGCCCATCTTGTTCTGGATTGAAGGTCCATCCTGCTGAATTTCCAGTTTTTTGTAGGATCTTCAATGCGTTCCCTGAAGCGTTTTTCCTGTTCCTCGTCGCTTACGGAGAACCAGTATTTGATCAGTAGGATCCCTGAATGAATCAGCATTTCTTCAAACCTCGGGCATGACCTGAGAAAATCCCAGTATTCTTCTTCAGAGCAATAGCCCATTACCCTTTCCACGCCGGCACGGTTGTACCAGCTTCTGTCAAAAAGGACCAGCTCTCCGGCGGCCGGAAGATGAGGCACATAACGCTGGAAGTACCACTGTGTTTTTTCACGTTCCGTCGGAACACCAAGGGCCACGACCCTGCAGACACGGGGATTGAGACGCTGGGTGATGCGCTTGATCACACCTCCCTTTCCTGCTGCATCCCTGCCTTCAAATATGACAATAACACGCAGGCCTTTCTCCTTCACCCAGTTATGCATATGGACAAGTTCAAGCTGGAGTTTTTCCAGTTCATCGAAATAGACCTTCTTACCGAGCTTTTTATGCCCGTTCTCCGTTTTGTCGTTGTCCTGTTGCTTTTTATGTTTGTGTTTCTGGTTCTCTTTCTGGCTCATAATGAATTTGTTGGATAAGTAAATATAGAAAATAAGCAAGAGGAAAACAAAGTTCGATAATTCCATACACCTTAAAAGAGTTATCTTTAACCCCGATGAAACCCGTACTGAGAAAATACACGATGAGCTTCCTTCTGTACGGATGTTTTCTGCTTTCCGGCATCCTGCTTGCAGCCGCGATTCCCCGGCTCGATTTGCATATCATGATGAATTCTCATCATACTGAATTTCTCGACAATACATTTAAAATAATGACCTTTCTCGGGAGTGGCTGGTTTGCCGTATGCCTAACCTTCCTTTTCGTGCTCATAAGATACAGGTACGCACTGATGGTCCTGTCTTCTTTCCTGGCTTCCGGGCTGCTCGTGCAACTGCTTAAACGGTTTTTATTCCCCGGTGCCCTGAGGCCTTCAGCCTTTCTCGATCAGATGCCGGATGTGGACCTTGTTGCAGGGATAGCCCTGCACCGTCATTTCAGTTTTCCCTCCGGACATTCTGCCACGGCATTTGCAGTCCTGCTGCTGGCCGGATTTATTTCCGGAAGGAACTGGGCCGCTTTCATGCTGATGCTTCTGGCCTGGCTGGTCAGCCTTTCACGGGTGTATCTTTCCCAACACTTCCTGATTGATGTCCTGGCCGGATCCCTGCCCGGACTTCTTTCGGCTTTGTTTTTTTATTGGTATTTTCAGGGTATGAACAAACAGTGGCTCGACAGGTCACTTTTCAATATCAGGTAAAGGCAGATGCTAAATAATAAGTCAAACCTTGCCGAAGTATTCATTTTTCTGGGTGCCTTCCTTCTTTTCAGCCCTTTTCTGGGCGGGGTGAATCTGTTTGACTGGGATGAAATCAATTTTGCCGAATCTGCCAGGGAGATGTTATTGACAGGTGATTTTTTAACCGTAAGGATAGATTTCGAACCCTTCTGGCAGAAGCCTCCTCTCTTTATCTGGATGCAGGTGCTTTCCATGAAACTGTTCGGGATCACTGAATTTGCTGCGCGTTTACCGAACGTCATATGCGGTATGTTTACCCTTCCGGTACTTTTCAGAACCGGGAGGCGCATTTATGACGCTGAATTCGCCTGGCTCTGGGTCCTGGCCTATATCGGGTCCTTTCTGCCGTTTCTGTATTTCAAGTCAGGGATCATCGATCCGTGGTTCAACCTGTTTATTTTTACAGCGCTGCTGAATATCATCATGGCCTTTGAAGAGGAAGACCGGAAACGAAGGTGGAGACATCTTGTCTTTTCTGCAGCCTTGCTGGGTCTTGCAAACCTGACCAAGGGGCCGGTTTCCGTATTGCTGTTCGGACTGACCACAGGGATCTACTGGGCCCTGAATAAATTCCGCATCAGAATGCGTTTCAGTGAGATCCTGGCATTTACCGGGGTACTCGTCCTTGTAGGGGGATTCTGGTTCATCCTGCAGATTGCCATCGGGAATTTTCAGGTCATTATGCAATTCATTGCCTACCAGATCAGGCTGCTCAGGACAGGCGACGCCGGTCACGGGGGCTTTCCCCTGTATCATGTTGTGGTACTTGTCCTCGGTGTTTTCCCGGTTTCCATATTCGCACTTAAGGGATTCAGAAGAAGCTATTACGATGACAACCGGCAGAAACGGTTCAAACGATGGATGATTATACTGTTTCTGGTGGTCCTCGTTGTCTTTTCACTCGTGAGAACCAAAATCGTACATTACTCTTCCCTGTGTTATTTCCCGCTCACTTTCCTGGGCGCATATGTGATATATAAGATAATACATGAAAGGATCAGGAATTACAGGTGGCTTAACATCATATACTCAGTTCTGGGCATCATGACAGGCATTGCTTTTTTTTCCCTTCCTATACTGGCAAACAGGATCGACAGCATCATAAACCTGGGATTTTTCAGTGATCCGTTCTCACAGGCCAATATACGTTCGGAAGTTTACTGGAGCGGTTTTGAAGGGATCATCGGCCTCCTACTGATTGCGGGCGTTGTTTTTTCGCTTGTGCTCATGAAGCACAACACAAAATACGCCTATATCACAATGTTGCTGAACATCACCCTTTTTATAAACCTGGCATTGTTTTTTACAGCCGGAAAAATCGAAGGTTATTCGCAGAATGCACTTATAGAGTTTTGCAAGGAACGTGCAGGGGAAGATTGCTACGTATTGCCCCTGGGCATGAAAAGCTATGCATATTTATACTATGCGGACAAACCGGTTCCACTCCATGATAATACTTCGGACCAGGATTGGCTATGCAGCGGAGATATTGACAAACCTGCCTATTTCATTCTCAGGAGCAAGAATCTGGAAGAATACAGGGATTTTTATCCCGAACTTGAACTTCTGTACGAAAAAAGCGGTTTCGCTTTTTGCAGGAGAGAACCTCCCGGAGCCACGGAACAGGATGATTAAGGACAAAACAATAACGGTAGTACTGCCGGCCTATAACGCCGAGCAAACCCTGGAGACAACCTTCAGGGAAATCCCGTTCGATATCGTGGACCAGGTGATACTGGTTGATGACAAGAGCACGGATAAAACACTGGAAAAAGCGCGGGAACTCGGGATACAGCATATCGTTGAACATAACAGGAACAGGGGATACGGGGGCAACCAGAAGAGTTGCTACAACAAGGCACTTGAATTGAATTCCGACATTGTGGTTATGCTGCATCCGGATTACCAGTATGATCCGCGACTTATACATTCAATGTGCTACATGATCGCCAACGGGATCTACGAGGTGGTTCTCGGATCCAGGATTCTGGGTAAGGGAGCAAGAAAAGGGGGAATGCCTTTGTATAAATATCTGGCCAATCGTATGCTGACCCTTTTTCAGAATGTTGTGATGAACCAGAAATTATCCGAATACCATACCGGATACAGAGCATTTTCCGCAGATGTGTTGAGAAAGATCAATTACAATGTCAATTCGGATGATTTTATATTTGACAACCAGATGATCGCCCAGATTTTTTTTACGGGTATTGAAATTGCGGAGATCACCTGTCCTACGAAGTATTTTAAAGAGGCTTCCTCGATCGGTATTCTGAGAAGCTTCAAATACGGACTTGGCGTTATGTCTGTTTCCGTCCTGTATTTTCTTGCCCGTACGGGTATTTATAAAAGCAGGATATTCAGGAATTTAGTAAATTAGTACCTGACATTGATTTCGCACAGGAGGGTTTTAACTTAAACATTTTCTGATGAGATTGAATCTTTTTATTGTCGGATCCCTGGTTTTGTTGACTGCCTGCAAGCAGGGATCCAGGGCCCCTCAGGCCATGGATGCGGAATCCTCGCTGAAGAAGGGGGTCGTTCTCGTCGATTACAGTGAGAAACAGAAAGTCGATGTCTATATAGACGGAGATATTTTTACGTCCTATATCTATCCTCCGGACATCGGTAAACCGGTATTGTTTCCTGTCAGATCTGCATCGGGCACCATTGTTACAAGGGGCTATCCGATTGATTCAGGTGAAGGGGAACTTGCAGACCATCCCCGGGAAATAGGAATCTGGTTTGATTACGGAGATGTGAATGGCCTCGATTTTCGGGACGGTTCCTACTTTGCGTCCGAAGAGGAACCGGGAGCCGTCAGGATACTGCACACGGGTGTGAAGCGCGCTGAGAGCAGGAATGCGCTGGGTGTGCTGGAAGTGAATGCCGACTGGCAGGTCCCGGTTGAAGGAACAGGCTGGCACACTCTGCTTCAGGAAACGGCAATATTTGAATTCAGCGGGGATGGAAATACACGTACAATCGACCGCACGACGTGGCTTACCGCCCAGGAAGATGATGTGAATTTCGGGGAAAGCGGGAAAGGAATGCTGGCCATCAGGACAGACAGGGCGTTTGCATTTCCTTCTGACAGCCCCAGGGTATTTACAAGTGCAAACGGCCTGCCGTCAGACAATGCCATGGTTGATAATGAAGGTATGAACGGGCATTTTTACAACAGTGAAGGCCTGGAGGACGAGGAGGTAAACAACAGGCAGGCCGGATGGGTAGCACTGTCGGCCATGAAGGGAGAAGAAAAAATCACGATTGCCGTTTTCGATCACCCGGAGAATCCGGGCTACCCGGCTTACTGGCTGGCGGGGGAGAATGGCCTGTTATCCGTAAACAACCTTGAACGCCATAATTTAAATTTGAAGGCAGGCGAATCCGTTGTATTCAGGCACAGGATATTTATCACTTCCGGATATTTCGCAGATCGGGATGAGCTGAACAGGCAATTCTCGGAATTCAGCCGGTAAATTGTACCCGCTTTCCGGAATGGCTGCTTTCCTGTGCGGCCTCGATAACTTTAATGACCCTGTTGGCATCTTCTGCAGGTACGGACAGTTTTTTACCTTCCCTGATGGCTCCGTAAATGTTTTGATAGAAAATCCTGTAATCGCCCTGCAGGGTCCTGTATTTACCACGATATGGCTTATCTTTCACACCGGTATTCAGAATGCCCCAGTTTGATTCCGGCTCTTTTCCCCAGTTCTCTCCTTCAGGCAAGTGACCGTCTTTAAGATTTTCTTCCTGCGGGTCAATCCCGTATTTCAGGTATGAACCTTCAGTCCCATGAAGCAAATAGCGGGGACCCGGTTCCCTTACAAGGTAGCTTGCTTTCAGGGTGACTTTGATTCCCTGGTAGCCCAGCCAAACGGTGAAAGCATCGTTAATATTGCCTCCTGTACGTTGTATCCTGACGTCTGCCGTCACATGCATGGGGTTGCCGAAAAGCACCAGTGCCTGGTCAATCAGGTGCGAACCGAGGTTAAAAAGTGTACCGGAACTCATTTTGGGATTTTCCTTCCATGTGTTTTCACGTATGAAATTCCTGTACCTGTCGAAATGTGCTTCATATTCAACCAGACGTCCCAGCAGACCTTTACTCAGAATTTCACGTATTGTCAGAAAATCACCGTCCCAGCGCCTGTTCTGAAAAACACTCAGTAAAACATCCTTTTTACGCGCCAGTTCTATCAGCTCCAGCCCCTTGTTGCTGTCAAGCACAAAGGGTTTTTCAACCACAACGTGCTTTTTCGCCTCGAGTGCCTGTAATGACATCTCATAATGGAAGGGATCGGGTGTGTTCACAATGATCAGTTCCACTTCATCATTGTTCAACAATGCTTTGTAATCCCTTTCAATCCTGATGCCGGGATACCGTGAAGAAGACAGGTTCTTGCTGCGTTCGAGGATGGATACCATCCTGAATCCGGGATTCTCCTGAATCAGCGGGCCATGAAAAACCTGTCCGGACATGCCGTAAGAAGCGAGTGCAACGCCGATTGTTTTCATTCTTCAGGATAAAGCCTGTAAAGATACATAATACAGATCAAGGACGACAAAATCATTTTAACAAATATAAGAATTTCCGCTCCGTCACGGGGAGGAGACCCGGAGAAGCCATGAAAGGGAGGCAGGGAAAGCTAATATAATCATTATGCTAAAGTACTTCTCTCCCGGATTTATTAAATTTGATGTTGCATCCTGAACCGGGAATGACCGGTCATGGCTTTCCGCAAGAATTAAACACGAAACAAATAATTTAAAATGAAACCATTACACAAATACGCGGCAACCCTGACCGTGCTTGTTTTATTGTTATTTGCGGGCAGTGTATCCCCCCGGCCCCGGTCCGTGAAACCGGATAACATCATCCTGATGATAGGGGATGGGATGGGGGTCAGCGAGATTTATGCAGGTATGGTGGCAAATCATAACCATCTGAACCTTGAGAGATGTACCTTCGTCGGGTTCCAGAAGACGTATGCGGCAGACCGGTTTATTACGGATTCCGGCGCCAGCGGTACGGCACTTGCCTCGGGAAGCAAGACCAATTACGGGTCCATCGGGGTGGATACGGCGGGAAAAGCGTTGAAGAGTATCGCTGAATTTGCCGAAGATGCAGGGCTTAATACGGGGATTGTGGTGACCTGTGCGATAACCCATGCCACACCGGCCGTATTTTATGCCCACAGCACTGACCGGCACAATTACGAACAGATTGCCGCGGATATTCTGAGCTCCGGGCTGGAACTGTTTATCGGGGGAGGAAGAACACATTTCAGGGACCGGGAGGACGGGAGAGCTCTGCTGGAAGAACTTCAGGCGGAAGGGTACACCCTCATGGATACCTTGCCGGAAATGGGATCCGCCGCCAGACTCCCACTGGCGGTAATCACCGATTCCATGCATATGCCACCCGCAAGCATGGGGCGGGGCGATCTGCTTCCGCGTGCTACGGAAACCGCCGTTCAATTGCTTTCGGAAAATAAAAAAGGGTTCTTTCTCATGGTCGAGGGTTCGCAGATTGATTTTGGGGGACATGCCAACAGCACTGAATACATTGTTTCGGAGATGATTGATTTTGACAATGCGGTCGGGAAAGCGCTTGACTTTGCAACGGAAAACAAGCATACCCTTGTCATTGTCACGGCGGATCATGAAACCGGAGGATTTGCCGTTGAATCCGGAGATTTCACCACGGGCGGGGTGACCGGGGATTTTACATCGAGAGACCATACAGGGGTGATGGTCCCTGTTTTTGCCTACGGGCCCGGTGCAGAGGAATTTGCCGGAATATACGAAAATACTGCTGTGTTCGAAAAAATGGCGGACCTTCTTAATTTGCGGTAATGAGAACATATCTGACAGTGGTATTGTTGCTTGTCTTTTTTATGGCGTATGGTCAGCAGGAGTACACAACCGACAATAAAAAAGCCATCGCGAATTTCGAAACGGCCAGAAGGCATTATACGCTTCTTGACTATAATGCGGCAGCAGAGCAGCTCCTGGAGGCAGTAAAAAGAGATCAGCATTTTATTGAAGCGTGGTTGTTCCTTGCCCGGGTGTATACGGATGCCGGGAAAACCGAGGCTTCGATAGGGGCTTACAAAATGGCTTTGTCCATTGACCCCGAATTTTATCCGAATGCCCTGTTCTTCCTTGCTGAAAATGAGTTCTCCATCGGTGAATACCAGGATGCCCTCGGGCATTTCAAACAATTCTTAAGCATGGGCGTCAGCAATGATGAGATGAGGGAAACAGCGGTCCGGCATCTTCAGTCATGCAATTTCGCAATCCGTGCAATGGCCGATCCGGTACCTTTCAGGCCCGAAAACCTGGGGCCGAATATCAACTCCGGTTATGACGAATACTGGCCCAGCCTTTCGGCGGATGAATCCGTAATGGTTTTCACCATTGCATTGCCCATTGACAGGAATAATCCTGCTTCCCGGGGAAACAGGCAGGAAGACCTCTATTACAGTGAAAACAGGGACGGGGCCTGGCAACCTTCACAAAACGCCGGAAGCCCTCCGAACACGATGGATAACGAGGGCGCCCAGTCGATTTCGGGCGACGGCAGGTTCATGGTGTTTACCGCCTGCGGCAGGGAGGATGGCTTCGGTCTGTGTGACCTTTATTATTCCACGAAGCAGGGAGGCCGCTGGACCGTTCCCCGGAATTTGGGACCCTCGATCAATACCGCATTCAGTGAGAAGCAGCCCTCCGTGTCTTCAGACGCCCGGGCATTGTATTTCACCAGCAACCGGCCGGGAGGTCTTGGAAAATACGATATATGGGTCTCCAACCTTCAGGAAGACGGGACCTGGGGCGAGCCCCGAAATCTGGGAGACAGCATCAATACAAAGGATTTTGACCAGTCCCCTTTCATACATCCGGACGGCCGGACGCTTTATTTCAGTTCGACAGGCTGGCCCGGTATGGGAGGATTTGACATATACAGGTCTGTCAGAACCAGTGACAGTACATGGTCCCGTCCCTTTAACCTGGGCTATCCGATCAATACATATTCCCAGGAAGAAGGCCTGATCGTTAACGCCAGGGGTAATGTGGCGTATTTTTCATCCGATCGCCTGAGCGGCAAGGGGAAGGATATTTTTGCCTTTGAGCTTTATAATGAGGCAAGGCCCACACGGGTATCCTATATGAAAGGAAAGGTGTTTGACAGTGAAAGTTACAAACCCCTCCAGGCTGAATTCGAGTTGATTGACCTGGCTACTTCAGAGACCGTCGTGGTTTCCTCCTCTGACATCAGAAGCGGGGAGTTCCTGGTCGTGATCCCTGTTGATGCGGATTATGCACTGAATGTATCAAAAACAGGTTATTTGTTCCATTCTGAAAATTTTTCATTCACGAAGGTGTATTCCCGGGACAGGCCGTTTTACATGGACATAGCCCTTAAGCCCATCCGGGCCGGAGAAAAAATCGTCCTTCGTAATATATTCTATAAAACCGATTCCTTTTCGCTTAACCAGGCCTCCGTGGTGGAACTGGATAAGATCGTATCATTCTTACAGGCCAATCCGTCGCTGTCTGTTGAAATCGGAGGCCATACGGACAATACAGGTACACGTGAATACAATCTCAGTCTGTCCGAAAAACGTGCCGAAAGTGTTGTGAATTATCTTGTGTATGCCGGGATATCCGGTGAAAGGATTAAACATCAGGGTTATGGTATGGACCAGCCTGTCAGTACGAATGATACGAAGGAGGGCAGGGCAAAGAACCGCCGTACCGAACTGAAGATCATCCGTACCGGCAGGAATGGTGAATGACCATATCACCTGGCAGCCGGTCCGCGACCGGTCCCGGATCTAATCGGAAATCACCGAAGGCTCCGGAGGAGCGGGTACCGGTGTGTACTGATCAAGCTGTTGCAGGATTACCTCGATGGCCTTGTCCAGCTGTTCATCCTCTCCCTCGTATTCCTTTGACGGGTCATTATCTATGTAAATGTCGGGTTCCACGCCTTTGTTTTCGATGATCCATTTGCTTTCCGATCCGGAGTAATTGGCAAATTCCGGCTTCCTGAGATCACCGCCGTCTATGAAAGGCAGGCTGCCCCGGATCCCTACAACGCCTCCCCAGGTCCGTGTCCCGATAAGGGTCCCCAGTTTCAGCGTTTTGAACTGGTAAGGGAAGAGATCCCCGTCAGAAGCCGATGCATAATTGATCAGCATGACTTTGGGGCCCAGGACAACAGCCCCCGGGTTGGGGGTGCCGAAATCCCTGCCCCGCATAACATCTGAATGTGTCATCACCCGCCTCAGCCTTTCGATGATCATGGGCGAGACGTTCCCGCCGCCATTGCCCCGGTCGTCTATGATAAGTCCTTTTTTGTCGAACAGCTGAGGATAGAAATGGCTGGCAAAATCATTCAGTCCCGTGGGGCCCATATCCCGTATATGTATATAACCGATCTGGCCGTCCGTGGCTTCATCGACCTTTTTTATATTTCCCTGCACCCATTTGTAGTAGTACAGCTCCTGTTCGCCGGCAATGGGGGTCACAAGGACAGACCTTCCCCCGGCGGCCGCGGAGCCGTTGACCGTCAGTTCGACGGTTTTGCCGGCCGTCCCCACAAGCGCAGCATATATGTCATCCATGTCCCTGGTGGACTGTCCGTTGACTGCGGTAATGATATCCCCCTCCTTGATATTCAACCCGATTTCTGTCAGTGGCGAACGCAGTGCCTCGCTCCAGTTGGCGCCTTCGAGTATTTCATCGATACGGAAATACCCCGACTCGTGTTTCGATATCTTTGCCCCAAGCAGGCCGGTGGGGATGCGTTCCGGCCTGGGCCGGTCGCTTCCGGAGAGCACATAGGTATGCCCCGTGTTCAGTTCCCCTATCATTTCCCCGATTACGTATGTGAGATCGTCCCTGTGGTTTACATAGGGTACCAGCACCGCGTATTTATCATACATGGCCTGCCAGTCCACTCCGTGCATATTGGGGATGTAAAAGAAATCCCTCATCTGACGCCAGCTTTCATCGAATATCTGTTGCCATTCCTTCCGGTAATCCGTCAGCACCTTCATGTTCGACAAATCCAGGCTTTCCTCTATCGTTACCTGTCCCGACGGCAGGTCGATCACGGCATACTTACCGTTCTGCCTTACAAGCATTTTCTTGTGATTGGCGGATATGGTGAACCGGAGGTTACTTCCCAGATCGGATTCCTTCTTTTTCTTCAAGTCGAATACCTTGGCTGTAAGGCTGTTATTCCCGGTATGCCTTTCCAGATAATAAACCCTGTCCGGGGCGCTTTCAAGGTTGTAGTAATTCGAAGCTCTCACCGGCAGGGAAAGGATCCTGGATGTCAATCCTTCCGTATCGATCCGGACATCCTTCCCGGAATCATTGCCGTTTTCTTCATCCTCTTCACCTTCCGGCATGACTTCATCGTTTTCGGGCGCAAATGGCGATGGCGTATCTGCGGCCAGTATCGCAAGGTAGACCCTGGTCATATCGTTGTAGGAATGGTTCCACTCGGTTTCAGAATAAGTGGGATTGAAGTCCCTGCTCGATGTGAAGTACAGGTATTTCCCGTCCGGGGAAAAAACGGGATTCCTGGAATAGTACCATTTATCGGTGACGGGGTATATTTTACCGCTTTCCATGTTATAGAGATTCACCACGGAGTACAGATTCGTTTCATAATCCGTGAAAGCAATCCATTTGCTGTCTGGCGACCAGCCGAAATCATTCAGTTCCGTAGATTTTGATTTCTTTACAAGCGTGACTTTCTTGCTTTCAGTATCCACATATTGCAGACGGAACTCCCTGTCGCTGAAGAGAATTTTTTTGCTGTCCGGAGACCACTGCAGCTCGTAAAGATATGTCTTCGTGCCGCTGGTCAGCTGCACCGCATTTTCAGAACCGTCCTCTTTCTGGATGTACAGTTCATACTCGCCGGTCCGGTCCGAGAAATATGCGATGTACCTGCCATCCGGCGACCAGACTGCATCCCGGTCGTGTGCCCCCGAACTCTGGGTGAGATTGCGGGTAATCCCGTTTTTTGCCGGGACCGTGAATATTTCACCTCTTGCACCGAAAACCACCCTTTCACCGTTCGGTGAAAGATCCGCCGTACGGATCGTTTCGCTGGCATCTTTCAGTTCCGTTCTGCTGTAAGCATTGTCATTGGCAATAATCACGGAAACCTTTTCATAATCCCCGGTATTGACATCCAGTTTGTAAATGTATCCCCCGTTCTCGAATACGATCTGATCCTTCCCCAGGGAAGGAAATTTTACATCGTACCCGGTAAAATTCGTCACCTTTTTTGTCTCCTTTGTGTCCGTATTGTATACGAATACATTCATGGTGTGGTCCCGGTCAGACAGGTAAAAGATCTGGCTGCCGGTCCACATGGGGATTATATCCTGTTCGTTATTGTCCGTAATCTTAGTGGTTTCCTTGCTGTTGAAATCATGTATCCATATTTCGTCCGCCATTCCTCCCCGGTAATATTTCCATGTTCTGAATTCCCGGAATATCCTGTTATAGGCCAGCCGGCTGCCGTCCGGTGAATAAGAACAGAACCCGCCGTAGGGGAGAGGAAGCTCCTCACTGATGCCTCCCTCTGCAGGCACCCTGAACAGCTGTCCTATGAATGAATTAAATGATTGTTTCCTCGATCTGTAGGTGATGTATTTCCCGTCGGGGGTCCAGTCCATTACGATGTTGTTCGGGCCCATCCTGTCGGAAACATCGTCCCTTGAGAGCGTGGCCGTGTATGTAAGGCGTTTTGGTGTGCCGCCTTCGGCAGGCATGACAAACACTTCGGTATTCCCGTCATACTGGCCTGTAAAAGCGATTTGTGTTCCGTCGGGCGAAAAGCGCGGAAACATTTCGTATCCGATGTCGCTGGTCAGTTTCCTGGCAATGCCCCCGTTGCCATCCACCGTATACAGGTCGCCCGCATATGAAAAGACGATCCGGTTCCCGTAAATGGCCGGAAAGCGTAAAAGCCTGGACTCCTGTTGAGCCCTCAATGAGAGCTGTGTCAGGGCGGCAGACAGTGTGAGAAAAAAAAGAATTTTTTTCATGGTAATATTTTTAAAATTTTGGTGCCGGTCTTTGTGTAATGACAAAAATATCAATTCGTATTTGAAATCCCATTTCCGGAATACCGTTTTTGACTGGATGCCGTCTGGAAATGTTGAAAATTGGATTTCCGGGGTTTGATTAATCGATTATCTTTGCTTAGATTTTCTAAAAACCGCAGAGAATATGAGGCTCAGGGGGAAGATCGCTTCGGGCGCAGTCATTTTATCCGGATTCCTGGTATCAAGCAGTTTTTACGCTCCTCCCGGTGCCGGCTCGCAGGAAGAACCCCTTTCCCCGCCTTTCCTCGATGCTTCGGATGCATGGGTGGATTCGGTTTACCAGTCCCTTTCGAGGGACGAGAGGATCGCCCAGTTGTTTATGGTCCGGGCCTATTCAAACCGGGGACCGGAGCACAGCGAGGATATACTCAGACTGATAGGAAGATATAATATCGGGGGGCTTTGTTTTTTCCAGGGAGGGCCCCTGAGGCAGGCAAATCTTGCCAACCTTTATCAATCAGAAGCAAAGACCCCTCTTCTTATGGCCATGGATGCGGAATGGGGTCCCGGAATGCGACTCGACAGCACCCTTTCCTATCCCAGGCAGATGATGCTCGGGGCAATACAGGATGACAGTCTGATCTACCGGATGGGACAGGACATTGCTTCTCAATTGAAAAGGCTGGGCATACAAATGAACCTGGCGCCGGTATTCGATGTGAACAACAATCCGCGGAATCCCGTGATCAACAGCCGTTCCTTCGGGGAGATTGCAGAGAACGTAAGCCGTAAGGGGATCGCCTATATGAAAGGGATGCAGGATGGAGGGATACTCTGTACGGCCAAGCATTTTCCGGGTCACGGGGATACAAGGTTCGATTCACATACGACCCTTCCCCTGATCACTCATTCATGGGAACGCCTGAGGGCCATCGAGATGCTCCCTTTCCGGGATGCCATCAATCAGGGTATTTCCGGAGTGATGACGGCGCACCTTCAGGTGCCGGCCCTGGATTCCACACCCGGCCTGGCTTCTTCTCTTTCGGAAAAGATAGTGAAGGGACTCCTTAAGGAAGAACTGGGCTTCAGGGGGCTTGTCATAACGGATGCACTTGATATGCAGGGAGCTGCCGGATATGCGTCCGGCCAGCTGGAGGCGAAAGCTTTCGGTGCGGGAAACGATATACTCCTGATCCCTTCTGATATCCGGAAGGGCATCAATGCCATAAGAAGGGAGATACGGCGGGGAAATCTTTCCTGGGAAAGGGTGGAAGAGAGCTGTAAAAAGATACTGAAGGCAAAATACTGGGCCGGGCTTCACGATTATACCCCGGTTGACACGGAAGGACTCCGTGAAAAGCTCGTACAGAATCCCTACAAAGCCCGGATGACCGCCCTTGTGCAGGCTTCCGTCACCCTTGTTGAGAACAGGAGGGATATGATCCCGCTGAAGAGGCTCGATACCCTGAGGGTTGCATGTGTGGCCATAGGCGATACAAACGGGAGTGAACTCCAGGATTATACGGACCTGTACCTGTTGTCGGATCATTTCAATATATCCCGCGATGCGTCCGCAGATGACTACCTGGCACTGCTCGACAGCCTGGGTTCCTATAATCTCGTGATCGCAGGGTTGCATAACACCGATATGAGGATTGACAGGGACTACGGGATCACCGGGAATTCCGTCCTTTTCCTGAACGAGCTGACCGGGAGGATTCCATCGGTTATATGTGTTTTTGCAAATCCCTACAGCCTGGACAGGTTCCGTTTCGGCGCGCAGTTGAGATCATTGCTGATGTGCTACGAAGACAAACCCCTGGTGGGGCAGGCTGCGGCCCAGATCATATTCGGCGGCGTTCCGGCAAAAGGCAGGCTTCCTGTCAGTTGCGGAGGGAAATACAGGGCGGGCGATGGCATTTCGACCCGGGGCTATCTGAGATTGAGATACGGACTTCCGGAAGAAGCCGGGATGGATTCCCGTATGCTTTCCGGGATTGATTCCATTGCACTGGATGCCATAAAGGAGAAAGCGACACCCGGATGCCAGGTACTGGCAGCGCGGAACGGGCTTGTTTTTTACCATAAAGCTTTCGGATATCATACATATGCCAGGAAAGACACGGTTCGGCTTTTCGATATATATGACATAGCATCCGTTACCAAAATCGCAGCCACCCTGCCTGCGCTCATGCAGCTTACCGGGAAGGGATTGTTTGACGTAAACGCAAAGCTGTCGGATTACATCCCTTCACTCGATACCTCCGATAAGGGAGACCTGCTGATACGGGACATTCTCTCTCATCATGCACGCCTGGTCCCGTGGATTCCCTTTTATTACGGAACGCTTGAACCCATGGATGCTGACGAATCCCTGATAAGCAACAAGTTCAGTCCGGAATACCCGTTCCGGCTGTCTGAAAACGTCTTTTTGAATAAGAACCTGAATTATGCAGAGGGTGTCTATTCCAGGGAACCGTCGGCCGATTTTCCGGTGCAGGTGGCTGATGACCTTTATATCAACAAAGACTATTCCGATACCATATACCACAGTATAGTCAGTTCCGGACTTTTGGAAAAAGCGGAATACAGATACAGCGATCTGGGATATTACTTCCTGAAACAGATCATTGAACAGCTGACGGACACTTCTCTTGAATCCTATGTATACGACAATTTCTACCTCCCGCTGGGGGCCGGCCTGACGGGATACCTTCCCCTGGAAAGGTTTAGGCCCGAAAGGATAATACCGACTGAGAACGACCTGTTTTTCAGGCGCCAGCTTCTGCATGGTTATGTGCATGACCCGGGTGCTGCAATGCTTGGGGGTGTGGGAGGACATGCCGGCGTTTTCTGCAATGCCAATGATCTTGCCAAGATTATGCAGATGTACATGAATGGCGGCAGATATGGCGGCAGGGAATATATAAATGATACGATCGTCGATTTGTATAACACCTGTGTTCACTGTGAAGAAGGGAACCGCAGGGGATTGGGTTTTGACAAACCGGAAATGGATTTTGAGAAGGAGGGGCCGACCTGCCGCTGTGTTTCCCCTTCCAGTTTCGGGCATACCGGCTTTACCGGCACGATGGCCTGGGCAGATCCCGAAACAGGCATCGTATATGTATTCCTTTCCAACAGAATCCATCCCGACCAGGACAATACGAAACTGGTGGATATGAATGTTCGAACCCGTATCCAGCAGGCAATACAAGATGCAATAATGTTTTAACCGTAAACGTTAAGGAAAATGAAACCCACGCATATCGAACACATAGGAATTGCCGTATCGGACCTTCGGGAGGCAATCCGTTATTATGAGAATGTGCTTGAACTTGAATGTTATGCCATCGAGGAAGTGAAAGACCAGAAGGTTAGAACGGCTTTTTTCAGGCTCGGGGAAACCAAGATCGAACTTCTGGAATCCACCGATCCGGACGGACCTGTCGGGAAATTCATCGAGAACAGGGGGCAGGGCATCCATCATATAGCCCTGGCTTATGAAGACGCCGGCAGGGCACTGAAGAATGCCCTTGAAAAAGGCGTCCGCCTGATTGACGAGCATCCCAGGAAAGGAGCCGAAGGCCTGATCATAGGATTTCTGCATCCCGCATCCACCTTCGGTGTGCTGACCGAGATCTGCAGCAATGAAAACCGGGAACCGGGTGTTACCATTTAGCGTTATGAGAAAAAAATCAATCTGTTTTTTCCTGCTTTCCTGCATGGCTTTTTTGCCGGCCTGTGAAAAAAAATCGGATAATCCGACGGTCGAACTTCTGAACGGAGATTTCATTGCTGCCAGCACGACCATATCTCCGGGGGGATCGTTGAAGTTCAAGTGGAAAGCCACCAAGGGGAAAGCGGATCTCGCATCCTTTACACTGAGGCTGGACGGACAGGATCAGGGCCGTTTCCCGAACGACAACATACCTGCCGATGTATATATTGATTCAACCTATCTGGAAGGCCCTTTGAATTCCGGTGATTACGTGTATTCCTTCGTGGCTGCGGACGTTGATGGAAATACCGGCGACAAAACCCTCGTAATCAGCGTGGAATAGGTCCCGCCAGTCTTATGGACACTTCTGTCTAATCCCCGTTGTCATCGAAATGACTTCCTGTCTCGGTGCCGTCCTTTTCGATGCTGCTGTCCTCCTCATAGTAGATCTTGAGCATAACCGTATCGGTCAGGAAATTGATCCTGCCTATTTCGACCCGTGTGATTTTTAGTCCTGTACGCGTTTTCAGATCCCTGATAAGCTCGGCACGTTTTGCAGGCTTTATAAGTTCAATTTTTTCATAATTGACCATCTTCCACGTCTCTTTTTTCATCAGCCAGACCTTCTCAAGGAAATAGATAACCGCGATGGTTATCAGATTTGTAAATACCAGCTCCAGGTAGCTTATATTGATGTTGGACAGGCCGTTGATTACTGATATACCGATCACCACAAACAAATAGGTCATTTCCCTGATCGGTATCGGGTTGGTCCTGTAACGGATAATGCCGAATATGGCGAACAGGCCCAGTGCAAATCCGAAACCAAGCGTATTGCTCTCTAGCATGTAACAGATAAGAAAAACGATTGTGCTGATCAGAATGAACGAAAAAAGATAGCTCTTTCTCCGGGTGACCGAATAATAGAGTCCTCTGACTATAATGCTTATTATCAGTAAGTTAAATACAAAACGTGTGAGGAGGTGAAGAAAGTTCCCCGGATCGAAAACAGGGGTTTCCGGAAGTTGCTGCCCGCTAAACTGCAGCAGTGAAAGACTCATTATCATTTTTCAGTCTGTTAATTCTTAAATAGTCCGCCCTGAACCTGTTGGTTTTAATATTGTTCTTCATAAGGATCGTCCCGTAACAATACTTGCTCATTCTTCCGGGATATATTCTTTGCTGTTTCAGCAATCTCATAAAGGGGGAGCTGCTGTAATAGGGATCCCGTTTTACTTCACAAATAACCAGGCCGGGAAGACTTTTTTTATTGTGTTCAAGGGCAAATTCAAGGTCGAAGTCTATTGTAATTCTTTCATTGCTGTTTTCACTGCCCAGGGTCATTCTTTTAAAAAAGACCCACAGGGCCGGATTCAGGGCATCAGGGTTTACGGGTATCTGCTGCCCGATGAAACGGCGTGACCCGCCTGAAAGGGTTGTTTCAAATCCTTCCGCTTCCATGCGGGATTTTTTCGTCAGGTCCTTATTGGTTTTGCATTTTATTTCGAGAAACACGGTCTCCGTATCCGAATATTCCCTGAACCTTACTTTATACCTGGGTCTGACCCGGTTGTGATGCGAACGATAGAAATCCAGCCCGTCTGTGTCGTAATAAAGGTTTTTATAGCTGAACAGGCGTCTGCTGCCGATTGTCAGAATCCGGTAGTCCGTTTGTGCCTGTTCAAGAATGCCTGGCAGCAATGCCGCATGGAAGACGTATTTTGTCTCATTGCGATTCATCAGGCTGACCCTTTCAGTTTCCCCGAGCGAAGCCGGAACCATTACCTGTATACTGTCAAGGATACCTTTCATCCGGGCAAAGATAATCCATAATTGTAAAATAATTGCTATATTAAAAATATCTGCAGAAGCATGAAAAAGTACCGTTGCACGGTTTGCGGCTATGTTTATGATCCGCTGGAAGGTGATCCGGACGGAGGCATCCCGCCGGGCACTCCGTTCGATGATCTCCCGGATGACTGGGAATGTCCCGCGTGCGGCGTCAGTAAATCAGAATTTGTGGAGGACGATTATTGATCCTGTTCAGGGATCCGCTTCAGTACTTCGACCAGGAATTTCCAGAACTTTTGCGTTGTCCCTGTGTGAAGCCGTTCGGAAGGAGTATGCGCTCCCTTGATGGTTGGTCCGAAAGAAAGCATGTCAAGACCCTGGTATTTCTCGAGAATCAACCCGCATTCAAGGCCGGCATGAATGGCCCGTACGACAGGCTTTTCCCCGAATAACTCCCGGTATGCATTTACAGATATGCCGAGTATTTCTGAATCGGTATCCGGTGTCCATCCCGGATATCCGGCGGTGTGTTCGATCTCCGCTCCGCCTTTGTACAGGCAATTTCCCACCCTGTCGGCAATATCCCTTATCGAGGATTCCACGGAACTTCTCTGGCTTGTTGCAACAACGGCCTGACCCTTACCGGTAAACTTCACGGATGCCAGGTTGGTTGAAGTCTCTACAAGATTATCCAGGACAGGGCTCCAGCCGATGACCCCATGCGGGCAATCCTCTATTGCCTGTAAAAATCCTGCCTGCTCCCGTGGAGATAAAACATGATCCGGGAGATCTGTTTCCTCCAGTTCAAGAAGGAGGTCCGGCTCGTCCTCCTTCATTTCCTTGCGGATGTTGCCGGACAGGGCTGTACAGGTTTTTTCGAAATCAGCAGATCTGTCCGGTGAAATGGTAAATACAGCAGAAGCCTCACGCGGAATTGCATTGCGAAGGTTTCCGCCTTCAAAGCAGGCCAGTGCAAGACCGTGTTCCCGGCTTGCCCGCAACAGTATCCGGTTGAGGATTTTGATGGCATTGCCGCGACGCTTATGGATCTCATCTCCCGAATGACCTCCGTTCAGACCTGATACGGACATTTTGTATGCCCTGGAATGCGCTTCGGGTTTCCGCTGCCCGAAGCGAAAGGTGCCCAGCGTATCCATACCCCCGGCGCACCCGATAAATAATTCTCCCCAGTCCTCGGAGTCGAGATTCAAAAGGATATTCCCTTCCACAAATCCATGTTCCAGCGATCCGGCACCGGTCATACCTGTTTCTTCATCCACCGTGAATAAACATTCGACGGGGCCGTGTTCCAGTGTTGTGTCTGAAAGGATTGCCATCTGGGCGGCGATTCCTATGCCGTCGTCCGCTCCCAACGTAGTGCCGGATGCCTTGATCCAGTCACCATCCCTTACCGGAACAATGGGATCGGTGGAGAAATCATGTTGTGAATCCCGGTCTTTCTCTCCAACCATATCCAGATGACTTTGCAGGATCGTCTTTTTTAAATGTTCCCTGCCGGGGAATGCAGGTTGCCTGATAACCAGGTTGCCGGCTCCGTCCTTCTTTACCTGCAGACGCTTTTTCCCGGCAAAATCCAGCAGATATTCAATGATGGGTTCTTCTTTTCCGGAAAGCCGCGGGAAGCGGCAGATTTCCCCGAAATATTGCCACAGGGGGCCGGGGGTAAGGCCATCGAATACTTCCATTGGTGAATTGAGAATTGTGAACTTTTAATTACAAAATAAACGATTTATTGTGAACAAGGCACCGGAGCCATCATGCTTTATGTATGTCCGGTGTCCGTATCCTGTTCACTGCCTCCGGAATTTCTTATACCTAAGAACCCGACATTTTTTTCTAATCATTAAATTTCTTTACTTTAAGTGACTTAAGTCAGGATGTACCATGTTGAGTTTTGATCAGATACTTGTATTCATAGTTCTGATATTCATTCTTATTTCTTTATACAGGGAGATCCTCGGTCCTGCTTTTACTTTCCTGGTCGCAATCATTGCTTTAGGTGTCTTCGGAGTATTGACTCCTGCAGAAATCCTGAAGGGTTTTGGAAATGAGCAGGTGGCGGTTGTGATTATCCTGTTGCTCATCGGGGATGTGATCCGGAGAACTGCCGTTGTCGAGGTGATTTTTGACAGATTGTTTAAATCAGCCCGCAGTACCAAAGGATTCCTGAGCAGGATGACCCTGATCATTTCAGGTTTTTCCGCTTTTCTTAACAATACGCCCCTGGTCGCTGTGATGATTCCCTATGTGCACTCCTGGTGTAAACGGAATAATATTTCCCCTTCAAAATTTCTAATGCCGCTTTCCTATGCAGCCATCATGGGAGGATGTGCCACGCTGATCGGGACTTCAACAAATCTTATCGTAAACGGGCTGGTCGTTGAGCAGACCATGATTCCCGATCTTGAGCCATTAAGAATTTTTGATTTTACAGCTGTAGGATTACCCATGATGCTGGTGGGATTTTTTTACCTGTTTTTTTTCGGTGAACGCCTGCTGCCGTTCAAGCCCGATGCACTCACACAGCTTTCCATGGGACGCAGGGAATACCTGATAGAAAGCAAGGTCAAGCAGAAATCTCCCCTCATAGGGAAGACCATCGAAGAAGCCGGGTTCCGGCACCAGCCAGGTTTCTACATTCTGGAGATATGGAGAAGAGGATACAAGATCACGGTGTTTGGTTCGGATTTCCTGCTTGACAGGGGTGATATCCTGGTTTTTGCAGGAGATACCGAGGCCATCGCCGATGTGATCAAATCCAACCCCGGCCTTAACATTCCCGAGGTCGGAATGCTGAGCAGGAAGCCCCGGGCTGAAATGGTTGAAGTTGTGGTTTCCCAGAATTCAACCCTGGTGTATAAGACTGTCAGGGAATCCAATTTCAGAAGCCTGTATGATGCGGCAATCGTTTCAGTGCACCGGAACGGGGAACTGATCAAGGAAAAAATAGGGGAGGTGGTCCTTAAGGCCGGGGATGTTCTCCTGTTGTTCACGGGAGAGAACTTCCTGGAACGGACCATCGGCACAAAGGACTTTTATTTCATTTCCAAGGTACGGGAAATGGTCAAGCTTGAATGGTACAAGAGCGCCACCCTGCTCGGCGGGTTGATTCTGTCCATCATCCTTGCCGCGCTGAATCTGGTCCCCCTGTTTTTAAGCCTTCTGCTGCTTGTGGTTCTTACCCTTGTGATGCGGATCACGAATCCCAGGGAATTACCCAAAAGCATTGATTATAACCTTGCCATAATCATTGTCCTGGCCCTGGCACTGGGAGAAGCAATGATCAAAACAAATACGGCCCATCTTCTGGCCAGCGGGATCATTAAGCTTTTTCATCCGCTTGGGTTGATCGGCGTTCTGACCGGACTCTATCTCATTACAACCATTCTCGCTGCCTATATAACAAGCAAAGCGGCAGCAGCCATCATTTTTCCCATTGCTCTGACCACTGCCGTGAGCCTGGGAGAAAATCCCGTACCTTTCGTTCTTCTGGTGGCATATGCATCCGCTGCCAATTTCATGACCCCTGTCGGATTTCAGACAAACCTCATGGTCTATGGTCCGGGAGGCTATTCCTTCAAGGATTTCTTCCGGGTCGGAGCACCCCTCACGCTGCTTTACATGCTGGGGACGGTCAGTATTTTATACCTTCTATATTTTTGATCTATGAACAAGGATGCGGGAGATTTCCTGTTGCTTGCCCTGAATTCGGCATTAAAGGCCGGAGAGGCCATTATGCAGGTGTATGAAAGGAGAAATTTCAATACCATTCTGAAAGCCGATAAATCACCGCTTACCGAAGCGGACCGGATTGCACACAGGTTGATCTCGGATGATTTGAAGACGACCGGGATACCGGTGCTCTCCGAGGAAGGAAGGGAAATCCCCTGGAAGGAAAGGAGAAGATGGAAATCATTCTGGCTGGTGGATCCTCTTGACGGAACAAAGGAGTTTATAAAAAGAAACGGTGAATTTACAGTCAATATCGCGCTCATATCGGGGAAGAACCCGGTACTGGGAATCATTTACGCTCCAGACGATGACCTGATGTATGCAGCAGAAACCACGCTGGGGGCCTGGAGGATCCGGAATTGCTCCAAAAGGAATATCAGATCGTTCTCAGAATTGCCCGGGTCTGCCGAAACCCTGCCCCTTACGGGTCAGCGAGATATTTTTTCAATAGTAGCCAGCCGCTCCCACCGGAATGAGGAAACCGAAGTGTTCATCCGGTCTATGCGTTCCCTGCACCCTCGTCTTGAGGTTGTTTCCAGAGGAAGTGCACTGAAATTCTGCATGCTTGCCGAAGGATATGCGGACATATATCCTCGCTTCGGTCCGACATGGGAGTGGGATACGGGTGCAGGCCAGGCCATTGCGGAAACTGCAGGCTGTTCCGTCAGGGTTTATGAGGACAGGAAAAAACTTGTTTACAATAAGGAGGTCCTTTTAAATCCCTGGTTCATTGTAAGGAGGGACTAATCAAATATATTTATTTCCCTGACACCACTGGCGTTGGCAAAAGCCCTCAGCATCCCGGAAGTATTGTATTCCAAGGCCAGGTTGCCCTGACGGTCCACGCATATGACGCCTCCGGATCCGCCCGCGCTTTTCAGTTTATCCTGGATGACGATACGGGCTGCTTTGTCCACGGACATCCCCTTGTATTGCATAAGCGCCGAAATATCATGGGCAACGGAATACCGGATGAAGAATTCACCATGCCCTGTTGCAGAGACCGCACAGCTGTTGTTATTGGCATAATTGCCGGCCCCAATGATGGGAGAATCTCCTATCCTCCCCGGACTTTTACCGGTCAACCCGCCGGTTGATGTACCGGCAGCAAGGTTTCCATACCGATCCAGGGCGACACATCCTACCGTGCCGCGTTCCACGGCTTTTTCCGCCTGGAGCTGCTCCTGTAAGGATTTCCAGCGTCTGTCGGTAAAAAAATAGCTGCTGTCAACAATCGTCACGCCATGCCGTGCTGCAAAGCGGGAAGCTCCTGCCCCGGCAAGAAAAACATGGTCCGATTTCTCCATCACTGCCCTGGCAGCACAAATCGGGTTCTTAATGTCCCCGACTCCGGCGACCGCACCCGCATTAAGCGTTGATCCGTCCATGATGGAAGCATCCAGTTCATTTTTGCCGTCATGTGTGAAAACGGCCCCTTTGCCGGCATTGAAAAGCGGGGAATCTTCGAGTATCATGATCACCTGTTCAACTGCATCAAGGCTGGTTCCCCCTTCCTTCAGGATATTCACACCCCTGTCAAGCGCTTCAGCCAGCTTGTCGGAAATTTCCCCGGCAGTTTCCTCCGGGATGGATCCGGGATAAATGTTTCCTGCACCTCCGTGTATTGCAATGGCATAGTCAGGCGGAGCAGGATGATGGCAGGACAGCAATACAATGCTGAGAAATATAAACAGGTTTTTTTTCATACTCAATAATCAAGTCTGACGTTGCCGTACCTGGTATTTATCCTGACCATGGCTGAGGGATTCGGGTTTGTTCCGACCATACCGCTGACCTTCATGGAGGTATTTTCCTGGATTCTGCTAACCCTGCCGGTATCGTGAAAAAAGATCCTGGCATAACTGGCCTCACCGTCGAGCTTATACGATGCTTCAGGGTCGATTCCGAGACGTATGGTGCCATATCTGGAATCAACATTGATACTCTCGAAGGATGCAGGTATGGATTCAATTCTGAAATCCGTATATTTTGAAACCACATCCAGCTTATGGATTAACTCTTTGGTCCTGAGCCCGGAATATTCCGTGTTGATCACAAGATTCGACAGTTTTCCGAATTCATAACCGTCGTATTTCCCTTCGATCACAATTGAACTGGCTTCATCGACAAACAATTTCGAATAGCTGCTGAAGTTTACGATGGCAGTCGCCCTGTCTATCGTCAGTTTGGAATACTTGATGTTTGTCCTGAGCCAGTTGCATTCGGAAATGCTGCTGCTGCTCGAGTAGTCGAGATTTACTGTATTCAGGGGTTTGACATTCCCACGGTTCAGCTTGTTTACAGTCAATTTACCGTATTTAACATCAATCAGGGCTTCTCCTGACAATTCACTGATGAATACATTTCCGAATTTATTGTAAAGCTCAAGATTCACCTCCTTTGGCATCTGTACGGTATAATTGATCTCAAATGAATTGTCATTGCCCCGGTTTACGGACCGGCTGAACCTATCATCGATTCTTGTTTCAGCCCTTATCTCATTTACTTCTGTACTGAACCGGACATCAATGGATTCCAGCAGCCTGTCGGCCCTTTCTTCACTGGTGTTCCTCACTATGACGTGCACGTCGATCATGATCTGCTGCCTGTCCCAGTCCTTCACATCAATGCTTCCGTATTTGTTGTTCAGGAAAAGGCGTGTTTGTGCGTTTGCATCGTATTCTTTATGGAATTCCTTGGTGAATTCCTGCTGTGCTTTCAACTGGACAGCAGTTGATCCGATGAACATGCAGAGTGTTAATACCGTTTTAAATATCAGTGCTTTCATACCTGTTGTTTGTTGTTTGTTGTATTTTTTTCAATTGTGTAAGGATCTGTCCCATGACTTCCAGTTTCAGCTGGTAATGATTTATCATGGCATGTATAATACGATCGTCGTTGGGATTTGCCTGAAGTTCCTCCTGGAGCGAGACAAGCATACTGTCCATCTGGTCAATTTCAGTCATCAGCATGCGTTTCTGTTCCGGATCGCTTGGTGCAAACCTGTCGATCGCATTGTATACCTCCGTTATCTGTGATGCAAAATAGGATTCTGCCTGTAATAACTCTGAAGACTTCAGCTCCTGTTCCGGGATGTTCTTCCTTGACGGTAGTTGATATCCATACCGGTAAACAAATACGGAGGAAGCGAGCAGGAGCAGCAGCAGGGCGGCTATCTTTATACTGCGGGCCCTGGTAAATATGCCTCTGTGCCGCATGTCCAGTTTGTCTGCAAACCTGTGGGTGTGTCCTTCCCGGGGTTCGAAACCGTCCAGCTCTTCCCGCTTTTCTCTGATTCGGTCTTCCAGCTTATTCATGGTCAGGATTCTTTAACAATTCCGTCAGTTTTTTCCGGGCCCTGGCATACTGTGATCTTGAAGTGGATCCTTTAATATCCAGGATTTGCCCGATTTCCTCATGATCAAAACCTTCGATCAGGTGAAGTGTGAGTACGATCCTGAACCCGTCGGGCAATTTCATGATTGCATCCCGGATCTCCTCAATCCTGTTTGTGACACCCTGTTCTTCAGTTTCTGATTCACGGATTTCCGTCGTCCTGTCATCAAGTTCCACAAATGTGATCCTCTTCTTCCTGAGACTGTCCAGTGACCGGTTGATTACAATTCTTTTCAACCAGGCCCCGAAGCTTACAGAACCCCTGTACATTTCGATCTTCTGAAAGGCAGACAGGAATGATTCCTGCATGATATCTTCCGCTTCAACCGGATCCTGCACGATCCTGAGGCTGGTATTATACATGGCCTTGTAATACAAGCGATATATCTCAAACTGTGCCTCCCTGTTCCCGGCCCTGCACCTTTCTATAAGTTCCCGATGAAGGTTAGGATATGCAGGTTCCTGTACCATGGGTTCTGGTTAAAAGACGAAACTTACCATGTATGTGCTGCAAAATACATAAAAAAAGCAGGATGGTTTACAGAAACAGGATCATTCCGGTTACGACTTCACCTGATTCATAATCAAGCTCAGATCCCATTGCACTGTGCGGGATCATGTTGATCAGTATGAATACGATGGCTGCAATCCAGGCAAATACCGGCCTGTCTTTCCGGATGTTCATGGCAACGGCCAGGATCCAGAAAGCCATCGCAAGAAGTATTTTATTATCTGTAAGATCCTGTCCTAAAGGGAGTCCGGTCCAGAATTGCCCGAAGGCGTATTTTTGTATGACGGGTCCGAGGATAAATCCCCCGATCAGGATCAGGATCACGGTCAGAACCCCGTACAGCTTATATTTCTTTAAACGGTAAACAGCATAGAGTCCGGCCACAAGAGACAGCAATTCTGCCGTAAAAATAAAAAGGATATGGGGGATCAGTACCCAGGCCGGGACGGAGCCCTTGAAGCGTATCACCACAGGAGTTTCGTTCAGAGGATATTCCCTGCTCCCGCTGCTCAGGATGACACGGTATTCCAGCTTACCTGCAGGGGGCTGATTCGGCAGGTATGCAATGAGATCCGTTCCAAGCCTCGACATCGTCAGGGTATCCGGCCGGTCGCCGGTATGGTATCTTGTATATATCAATTTCCCTTCAATCCGGCTGTTTTGTGCCGTGATCCTTACCTCACGGTCCGTTTCCCCTCCGTGGCTTCTCGGGAGGCTGGCTTTGATCGTTTCCCCGCCGATCTCAATTTTACGTGATACGGGTTTGGTCGGCCCGGTTGTGCGCTGATATACGGCCGAGGCCAATGTAATGATGAGCGCCAGTATCCAGATGATTGTTTGTTTTGTCATTCTTAATCCTGTTTTATAACTGAATAAGCAGATCCAGTTCCTGCCCGTTTCTTTTGACGGTGACAACGATCACCTGTCCCTTTTCCACCACTGAAAGGCGGTACATATAATCATAAATGCCATTTACAGGTTTGCCTTCAATGGCCATAATATAATCTCCTTTCTTCATGCCGCCCCTTTGCGCACGTCCTCCCGGATTGACCAGGTCCACCCTCATCCCGTCCTTGTCATCCGTATCAGTGAAATCAGGCATGATCCCGAGCGTGATGCCTCCGTATCTTCTGGGTGAATACTGCACCCTGGGGCCGGCTTCCTGAAAAGTCAGGGGAGCCCTCATACTGTCAAGTTGCGCAAGGATATTGACGACGTAGTCTGCGACTTCGACCATCCCGTCAAGGTTCAGGGTTTCCACATCATCTTCCGGGGTATGGTATTCCGAATGACCCCCGGTGGTAATAAAGAGTACGGGAATGTCCATGGCATAGAAACTGCTGTGGTCCGAGGCACCGTAGCCTTCCTGTGTCAGCCCGAGTTGCAGGCTGTCCGTTCCGGCTGCATCTTCCACGATCTTTTCGATTTCGGCGGCAGTGCCCACACCGCCTACCTGCAACTGACGGTTCCGCAATCTGCCGACCATGTCCATATTGAGCATAAGGCTGGTCTGTTCGAGCGGAAGCACAGGATTATCGACATAGTATTTTGATCCGAGCAAACCCATTTCTTCCGCCCCGAATGAAATGAACAAATAGGAGCGGGCCGGTTTTTTGTCCTGCAGCGAAATCTTTTCGGCGATCTCGATCAAAGCCGCCGTCCCTGAGGCGTTGTCGTCGGCACCATTGTGCACTGCCAGGGTATCCGGCCTTCTGGAAGAGCTGCCCGGACCTCCCATGCCCAGGTGGTCATAGTGGGCCCCGACGATAATGATGCTTTTCCCGAGTTCTTTGTCTTTCCCTTTAATATATCCTACGACATTGCAGGTAAGGGCTTTTGTAGGTATTACCTCGGCGGATGCGGATACGCTGGCCGAAGTTGAAAAGGATTCAGGCTCCCTTTTATCGTTCAGTCCTTTTTCAAGATCCGCAATTGTCTTTTCGCTTTCAAAGAGGATTTTATCTGCCAGTGTTCTTTTAATGTGAATGACCGGTACGGAAACCTTACCTTCCCGCTTGCTGAGATCAATCAGATTATCATCTTCGTCAAAGACGGGACCGGAAACAAAGAGTATTCCCGATGCGCCTTTGTCAATGGCAAGCATGGCCTTGTTCCTTTCGTCGCTGTATGCATTGAAAACAGAGGAACTGCTGTCTATTTCAGGATTGCCCATAAGAATCATAACCCATTTGCCGTTTACGTCGATGTCCTTGTAATCGTTCCATGTGAGATCTTCTTCATGGATATCGAAACCATACCCGGCAAATGTCACATTCGCATCCAGTTCCAGATTCCCTGTAAAGGGAAACGGGGCAAAGTCCGAGTTAAGGATGCCCTCATAGGTTCCCGTTCTGAAATGATTCGCCTGACCCATTTCAAGGTCGGTGATTACCTCAAAGGCTTGCAGATAATCATCTGTCAGCTTTTCCAATCCCGCTTTCCGGAATTCACCGGCAATGTATCCGGCTGCAAGATCGCACTCTTCAGTGCCGGGCAGCCTGCCCTTTAATGAATCGGATGCCAGGTAGCTCACATGGCTGAACAGCTCAGCAGATGTGACGGCAGGATCTTCTTTTCTTCCTGTACATGAAGCAAGCAGTGCTGTAAATAATAACAGGAGCAGATATCTCATGGCGCATGAATTTAAGGGGATAAAGATAATTATTCCATCATACTATTGATATATTGATTTTTTTATTTATATTTACAAAATAGTTAAACATAAAAGTTAAACATTAATGTCACACATTTTTGTAAAACAGCTTATACCATAAAACAGTTGGAAATGAGCGATAAGAAATCAGACCGGGAAATGGAACCGGATACGGAACGCCGTATCATGCAAGCGGCAGCGAAGGTATTCATGCAAAAAGGAAGGCTGGGTGCAAGCATGCAGGACATTGCCGATGAAGCTGGAATAAACAGGACCCTTTTGAATTATTATTTCAGGAAAAAGGAAAAGCTGTTTGATGCCATATTCGACAAACTGGCCTCGAGGCTGTTTCCGGCACTTGTCCCTGTACTTTCATCCGACCGTCCTTTTCTGGAAAAAGTCGGGGTTTTTGCCGAATCCTATATCCGGCTCCTGAACGAGAATCCCTTTCTTCCCATATTCATATTTCAGGAAATTTCCCTGAATCCGGAAAGATTTTCCAGATTCATCGAAAGTGCCGGCATCCATCCGGAAAAGACATTGGCAGCCCTGAAAAAGGAAATGCAGAAGCTGGGCATGCCGGATATGGATCCCCGCCACCTTTTTGCCAACATGCTGGGCATGCTCATCTTTCCGCATGTGGCAAGACCGCTTTTTCAGATGATCGCATTCCGGAATGATCCCGTGGCCTATGATAAATTCCTGGAAGAACGAAAGAGCCAGATCCCGGAGTTCATGAGAATGGCCCTGTCGAAACCACAAAATACAAAGCGATGAAATATTTTATTTATGCATTCCTGTTTGTTTCCTGTACCTGCCCTGCACAGAATCAGGACACCCTGGATCTTTTTCAATGCCGGCAATCGGCCGTTGAGGGACATCCCTCATTTGCCCGGAAAGACCTGTATGCCCGGTCGAGTGAGGTCAGAATCAAGAACCTGAAGACAAACTGGTATCCCTCCCTTGATCTGAACGGGAGCTATACATGGCAGAATGAGGTAGTTGAACTTCCATTCGGGGATGCGATACCGGGAATTACAATTCCTGAAGTGCCGCATGACAACTATAAGCTGACCGTGGATGTCCGTCAGACTGTATATGACGGGGGTATAACGAAAGCAAGCAGGGAAATGGAGGAATCCGGACTTCTGGTCAACCAGGGCCAGGTGGATGTGAACCTTCATCAACTGAAGGAAAATGTGGACAGGGTCTATTTTTCCATACTGCTTCTTCAGCAACAGGAAAAAACCATCCGGCTGAAACTGGAGGTACTGAAGCAGCGGATGTCTTCTTTGGAATCCGGGGTCAGGAATGAGCTGTTTCTCGCTTCGGACCTGGATGTCCTGAAGGCGGAGATTCTGAAGGTGGAACAGCAGGCTTGGGAAATCGGGATCAGTGAATCGGCTGCGTTCAAGGTACTGGGCAAACTGATCTGTCGGGACATACCGGATGGAACGGTATTGCGCCTGCCGGATACGGGCCTGATCCGGGAGGGTGAAGCGCTGCGACCGGAACAGGCCCTGTATGACCTTCAGATAGAGCAACTGGATGCAAGCAAGAAGCTGGTTTCAAAACAGAAGCAGCCATCGGCGTATGTTTTCGCACAGGCTGGTTATGGCAATCTCGGCTTCAATTACTTCAAGGATGAGCTGAGGGGATTTTACATGCTGGGTGCGGGATTGCACTGGACGATATGGGATTGGAGCAAGACAGAAAGAACCAGGCAGGATCTTACACTGCAGCAGGAGATTATAAGGTCCCGCAAGAATGCGTATGACCGTAATCTGGACATTCAGTTGGAGGAAAACCTTGCAGAAATAAGCAAGTACGAGGAAGCCGTCCGGAGGGATGAGGAAATCGTAAACCTCCGCCGGGAGATCACCGGCGCAGCAGCATCGCAACTGGAAAACGGGGTGATTACATTGACGGATTACATTACTCAACTGAATGCGGAAACAGAGGCGAGGACGATGCTGGAAACGCACAGGATACAATATGTGCAATCACAGATCAATTACCTGACAACCAAAGGAATAATTTAATAAAAAGTATCATGATGAGAAAACTGATTTACCTTGTATTGATCCCGGTGCTCCTCACAGGGTGCTCGGGCAGGAACAATCATTCGGATGCCTACGGGAATTTTGAAAGCGTGGAATACCTGATCCCTGCCGAATGCCAGGGAAAGATCATGGAGTTTTCCGTCCGTGAAGGGGAGAGGCTGGCAGCCGGAAAGGTGCTTGGCTACATTGATACCGTGCCCCTGTTGCTGCAACGTGAACAGTTACTTGCAAAGGCAGAGGCCATTCGCTCACAGAAGGAAGGGATCAGTGCCCGGATTAAAGTGCAGGAAACCCGGAAAAAGAACCTCCTTACAGAAAAGGAAAGACTCGAAAAATTATTTAATGACAATGCGGCCACGGGCAAGCAGATGGATGACCTGGAAGGCCAGCTGGAAATCGTTGATGATGAAATTGCAGCTACCCGGTCGAATTACCTGACCATAGAAAAGGAAGCCCGGACCGTTGAAGCACAGATAAATACCCTGGATGACCAGATCAGAAGGAGCATCATCACCAATCCGGTGAAGGGTACCGTTCTCGAGACATATACAGAGCCCTTTGAAATGGCCGTGCCCGGTAAGGCATTGTATAAAATTGCCGACCTCGACAGTATGGTATTGAGGGTTTACATCAGCGGCAGCCAGCTGTCCGGGATACGCACAGGACAAAAAGTAAGGGTCATCATAGATGATCCCGGACAGCCTGAACTTGAAGGTGTGGTTACCTGGATATCAAACAAGTCCGAATTTACACCCAAGATCATCCAGACCAGGGAGGAAAGGGTAAACCTGGTATACGCCGTAAAGGTTGGGGTAGCCAACGACGGAAGGCTGAAAATCGGCATGCCGGGGGAAATTGTCTTTTCACCGCAAAAACATCAATCCCAGTGAGATCCCATTGTATTATGCATGTGCCCTTCGAAGGGCCGGGGTATGTGGAAGATTTCCTTCGTGAGAGGAACGAGACATTAACGCGCTGGCCGCTGTATGAAAAAGATGCGCTTCCCGATCCGGAAGAGGTTGATTTCCTTCTGGTAATGGGAGGGCCTATGAGTGTTCACGATACGGATAAATTTCCCTGGCTGGAGGCTGAAAAATCCTTTCTCAGATCATGTATAGAAACGGGTGTCAGGGTGCTGGGCATCTGCCTCGGAGCGCAGCTTCTTGCTGATGTCATGGGAACGAGCGTTTATCCCTGTTCGCAGAAAGAGATCGGCTGGTTCCCAGTAGATGTGGACCCTGCTTTGCGGGAGGATGACATTTTCCGCCCGCTGCCCGGCACTTTTACCGCCTTTCACTGGCACGGAGAAACCTTTGACATTCCTTCGAAAGCCCGGAATATTGGCAGCTCTGAGGCATGTACCAATCAGGGTTTTCTGCTGGCCCGGCAGGTGCTGGCCCTTCAGTTTCATCTGGAGGTGACGCCCGTACTTGTTGAGGGGCTTATAAAACACGGTGTGAGAGATCTTGATGACAGTCCTTATGTACAGAAAAAACGGGAACTGCTCCGGGGCCTGCCGCATCGCCACAGGAATCGTGAATTATTGTACGGCATGCTCGGGTCCTTTCTCCGAGACATCCAGGTCAATACACCGGATAATGAATGAACCATCAATAGATATCAGGAACCTATCCAAAACATATGGAGATGTTTCTGCACTGCGGGACATTACATTTTCTGTAAACAGGGGCGAGCTGTTCGGTTTGATCGGTCCGGACGGCGCCGGCAAAACTTCACTTTTTCGTATCCTGACCACACTTCTTTTGCCCGGTTCGGGCAGCGTTACCGTTGAAGGATTCGATGTGGTCGGGGATTTCAGGAAGATCAGGGGCATCACCGGATACATGCCCGGCAGGTTTTCCCTTTACCAGGACCTGACGGTCGAGGAAAACCTGCGTTTTTACGCGACGGTTTTCGGAACCACGGTGGAAGACAATTACGATATGATAAGCGATATCTATGCGCATATTGAACCTTTCGGAAAACGGCGCGCCGGTAAACTTTCAGGCGGGATGAAGCAGAAGCTTGCGCTCTCCTGCGCATTGATCCACAGGCCTCACATACTGATCCTGGACGAGCCTACAACAGGTGTGGATGCAGTCTCGAGAAAGGAATTCTGGGAGATGCTGATGCGCTTAAAAGGCAAAAACATAACCATCGTGGTATCCACTTCCTATATGGATGAAGCGGCGCGATGCGAACGCGTAGCATTGATACAGCAGGGCAGACTGCTGACCATTGACAGGCCGGAGAATATTGTTGCCGGCTATGGTTTTGATTTATGGGCTGTGCGGACAGGGGATATATACAGGCTGAAACAGGATGTTGAAGCATACGAAAACACAAGATCGGTATTTCTTTTCGGACAGTATCTGCATGTGACTTTTCGAAGGGAAGAGGATGCCGGAACAGAACTGAAAGAATACCTGCTTCGCAGGAGGCATGAAGATATTCACGCCATGAAGATACTTCCGGGCATCGAAGATTGTTTCATGGAGTTGATGACGGAAAAATGAATATATGCTGATGAATACAAGGGAAACCGTAATAAAGGTAGAAGGCCTGGTAAAGAAATTCGGAGATTTTACCGCGAACGATCATCTCAGTTTTGAGGTTTACAGGGGGGAGATATTCGGGTTTCTTGGTGCAAACGGAGCCGGCAAGACCACGGCTCTCCGTATTCTCTGCGGGTTGTCCTTTCCCACGAGCGGATCGCTTACCGTTGCAGGCTTCAATGTATATACAGATCGCGAAAAGATCAAAAGGAATATTGGTTATATGAGCCAGAGATTTTCATTGTACGAAGACCTTAAGGTATATGAGAACATCCGGTTTTATGCTGCCATATACGGATTGAGTGCAAAGTTTATCAGGGAGCGTACCGACCAGTTGCTTGAAACCCTTGAACTGGAGCATGTCCGTAACAGACTGATCCGGGACCTGCCGCTCGGATGGCGCCAGAAACTGGCCTTTTCCGTAGCTGTTTTTCACCATCCCAGCATCGTTTTCCTGGATGAACCCACGGGGGGAGTGGACCCGGTGACAAGAAGACAGTTCTGGGATCTGATATACTCGGCCTCTCACGACGGGATCACTGTATTTGTTACAACGCACTATATGGATGAGGCGGAATACTGTGACCGTGTCAGTATCATGGAGGCCGGCAGGATCGAGGCCATAGGTTCCCCTGCAGAACTGAAGCAAAAGTACGGAGCGAAGAACATGGATGAGGTATTTCTTAAAATTGCCAGGTAATTGAAAAGATTTGCAGGATTTGTCATAAAGGAATTGAACCACATTCTGAGGGATTACAGAACACTTCTGATATTGTTCGTATTGCCCGGAATTCAGCTGCTGGTATTCGGGTTTGTCGTGACCAATGAGCTGAAGGACATCAGGGTGGCGGTGCTGGATCCGTCGCCTGACAAACATACGCGGGATATCACGAACAAGATCATGGCTTCGGAATACTTCATTTTTGACGGGTATATTGAAAGCAGCCGTCAGATCGAAGAGAAATTCAGGAAGGGCAAAGTCAAAGAGATCATCGTTTTCGAGCCGGGATTCGGGGAAAGGCTGATGCGGGAGAAACAGGCGGATATGCAATTGCTGGCGGATGCCTCGGATGCAAACTCCGCCAGCCTGGTGGTAAATTATACTTCTGCAATGATCCGGGATTACCTGGAGGAATCAGAACAGGAAAACGGGAGCGGCATGCGGATCATTCCCGAGATCAGGATGATGTATAATGAGAACATGGAAGGAGCGTATATGTTTGTGCCCGGAACGATGGCAATAATCCTGATGATCGTTTCGGCACTCATGACCTCCATATCGATAACAAGGGAAAAGGAGTTCGGTACGATGGAAGCGCTTCTGGTTTCTCCGCTAAAACCTTTGCAGATCGTACTGGGCAAGGTAACTCCCTATGTGGGGCTCTCCTTCGTGAATACGGTCACCATCATTGCACTGGGGTATTTCGTATTCGGGCTGCCCGTGCTGGGCAGCCTTTCCCTGCTGATGCTCGAATGCCTGTTGTTCATCAGTGTGGCCCTTTCCCTGGGAATCTTCATTTCAACCCTTGTCGAAACACAGCAGATGGCCATGTTCCTGTCCATGATCACGTTATTGATGCCTACCATTCTTCTTTCCGGTTTTATTTTTCCTGTCGAGAATATGCCCCGGATACTGCAATGGCTGAGCTATATCGTCCCGGCCAGGTATTTCATCGTCATCGTCAAGAGCATTATGCTGAAGGGAACAGGACTGGCATTTATATGGAAGGAGACGGTCGTTTTGTCCTGTATGTTATTGTTTTTCATTGCGAATTCCGTCCGCAGATTTAAAATCAGGCTGGATTGATGTGAGAACCATCAGGTACATATTGCAGAAAGAATTCATTCAGATCTTCAGGGACAGGGTCATGCTGCCCGTAATCTTTATCGTTCCGCTGGTGCAGCTGATCGTCCTGGTGTATGCCGCCACGCTGGAAATGAAAAACATTGAAGTCGTGGTGGTAGACAATGATATGTCGTCCTATTCACGCCGGATGGTCAGTAAATTCGGCGGCTCGCCCTTTTTCAGAATGCAGGGTTTCAGTTTTTCCATAAACCAGGCGGAAGACCGGCTCAGGGCCAACGATGCCGACATGGTACTGCATATCCCCCGGGGATTTGAAAGGGATCTGGTCAGGGAAGGGAAAGCACAGGTACAGATCCTTCTGGATGCCGTGAATGCGACTTCAGCAGGACTTGCAAACGCTTATGCCACTTCCGTGATCCGTGATTTCAATTCCAACATACTTGTTGAAAGGCTCGGGCCGGCGGAAGGGGGAAACCTTCGGATCAATATAATGCATTCTTTCTGGTACAATCCTGACCTGGATTATAAAATTTACATGCTGCCGGGAATACTGGTGATCCTGGTAACCGTAATAGGGATGATCCTGACAGCCCTTAACCTTGTCAGGGAAAAGGAACTGGGGACAGCGGAACAGATCAATGTAACACCCATCCGCAAATACCAGTTTATTGTCGGCAAGCTTGTGCCGTTCTGGATCATTGCTTTGCTGGAACTGAGCTTCGGACTCTTTGTGGGGAAGATATTCTTCCGCCTGCCCACCGAGGGAAGCTTCCTTCTGTTGTTTGCCTTTGCATCCCTATACCTGTTTGTGGCAATGGGCATAGGCCTTTTTCTGTCTGCCATCTCGAACACGCAAATGCAGGTGATGTTCGTGGTTTTTTTCTTCCTGGTCACTTTTATCCTGATGGCAGGTGTTTTTACACCCGCGGAAAGCATGCCAGACTGGGCCATAAGGATCAATACGATCAACCCCATGGCTTATTTCATCAAGGTCAACAGGATGATATTGTTGAAGGGATCGGGATTCGGTGATATCTCACGGGAGTTTTACAGCCTGGGCGTGTATTCCATCCTGATTCTTTTCCTGGCCACCTGGCGGTATCGCAAAGCAGCCTGAAGCATGAAGTTCGACGGGATCATTCCCGGAGCATTTCCGCGAGAAATTCCACAAAGAATTTTCCGTCCCAGCGTGCCGCCCCTGTTTTCCTGACCGCAATCCGTCCCTCGGGTGTGATCACCAGTGTGGTGGGAAGGGAAGACGCCTGCAGTATCTCGGGAGGATTCTGTACCATCCTGTAAACCGGCATCCGGAATCCATTCTCAGTCAAATAATCAGACAATACATCTTTGCTTTCATTGCTTGCCAGGACAAAATTCAATTGCTCCCCGTACCTCTCGTACAATCGCTGAATATTGGGCATCTCAGCCCGGCAGGGCGGGCACCATGTTGCCCAGAAATTCAGGAAGACCGCTTCCCCGCGGAACCGGCTGAAAGAAACTTCCCGGCCATCAAGATCCACCATGATCCAGTCATAATCCGCAGGAGCCAGGATTTCCTGACGGTTTTCGGGGTATACAGAAGGTCTGTGCATGACGATTTTGTTCAGCCCCGTTGCCACATACTTTCTCGAAAACGGCAGGATCAGGGAAAGCAGCAAAAGATAAAACAGCATATCCGCTGTGATTTTGAAAGGCGGCTTGCTTCTGAAATAGTCAAGTATTCTTTGCCTGATTCTCATTTGTTAATTCCGCTAATTTATTTACCGTTTTCCAGTTTCGTGTCGTTGCCCTTAAATTCAGTTTGTTTTCAAGGAAAACGTTATTCATTTTCGCCCTTCCGTATCCGTGCGGAAGGAATAAATAGATTGTCCTTCCATCCATGGAAAACTCTTCAGGACCACTTTCAATGCTTTCCAGCTTCACAATACTGGCCGGTCCGGGTGGGGCTGAAAGGAAGGTCACATACAGGCAGTCCGGATTTTTATCCGGATTGTCACGGTAGGGATTTCCTGAGATTACGGATTCCAGCCCGGATGGAGTCATCACGATGGCAGAAACATGAAATCCGTATTTTTCCAGGATCTTCTGTTCGATCTTTTTTCCCATGGCCCCCCTCTCCATTTTTTCATGCCTGAAGATCGCATTCCCGCTTTGAATGTATGTCTGCACATCCCTGCATCCCAGTTCGGTCAGGCATGATCTTAAATCAGCCATTCTGATTTTATTTTGCCCACTCACATTGATCCCTCTTAATAATGCGATGTAAGTTTCCATAAAGGCTGATTTTTATCTGATCTTATCCAGTTGAACCATATCCATATCTATTTTTTTCGCCCGCAGGATGAAATCAAAACGGTTCAGATGCAGGCAAAGATAAAAGTCCGAGGAAGGATTGTAATCCTGGTTTTTTGCATCAAAAAACCGGGCACCGCTGGTTTCCCTGATTTTTTCGGTCATGCCGTTGTAATCTGTCTTCAGTCCGTTGAGGCCCCTGCTGATGTATTCTGCACAACAGGTGTCTTCTTCAATGGGCCGTTCGGCGCCATAGCCCATACAGACAAGTGAAACGGCATCGGGTGACCGGGATTGAATGTACTGCTGAACGGCCCCCGCATTTACAAAGCTGCCTGTTATAATCTCACTGGCCCCGCTTGCATTTACAAGTCCCCGTGTACCTGCGCTGGTGGTTTGAATCACGGTTTTGCCCCTGAAATCAATATGTTCGACCTGATAAGGGGAATTCCCGAAGTCAAATCCCGGAACCATTTTCTCCTTCCGTTCTCCCATTATTATATACTCAGGATGTTTCTCCCTGAGCCGGAAAGCCGTTTCCACCTGACCCACCGCAAGGATTTTTTCCGCACCATTTCCGATGATGTAGCATGCGGTCGAAAACGCCCTGAATACATCGATTATGACGGTCAGCCCACTGGCTTTCCTGGCTCCTTCGACCAATTGCAGTATCTGAATATTCATGATCCAGCAAATTAATTCATATTTTTGGAATTCCATGCCAACTGCAACATGAAGTTTAAAGACAAGGTAATCTGGATCACGGGTTCCGCTTCGGGCATCGGGGAAGCGCTGGCATATAAGGCGGTGGAATACGGGGCAAGTGTCATTCTGAGTGATATCGATGAGACAAAGCTGAAAGAGGTATCCGAACGATGCAGGTCAGAGGGCACTGAAGTCATGTCCCTGCCGTTCGACCTGTCAAGCAGGGAATCGGTTGAAAATGCCGTAGCGCTTGCCCTCGAAAAGTTCAGGTCTGTCGATGTACTGATCAATAACGGGGGCATCAGCCAGCGGTCTTTTGCCTGGGAGACTTCACTTGAAGTGGATTACCGCATCATGAATATCAATTACTTCGGGGCTGTGATCCTGACCAAGGCCTTGCTGCCTTCCATGATCGAAAAAGGAAATGGGTATATTGCCGTAACAAGCAGCATTACAGGAAAATTCGGATTCCCGTTAAGGTCAGCCTATTCCGCATCCAAACATGCAGTACTGGGTTTTTTCGAAACCCTGGGCATTGAGCTGGCCGATCGGAATATCTCAGTCACTGTTGCCATGCCGGGAAGGGTCCGGACAAATATTTCGATGCACGCACTTACGAAGGATGGGACTGAGTATGGCCGGATGAGTGCAGGCCAGGCCGGAGGTATAAGGGCGGATCTCTGTGCAAGGAAATACCTCGATGCCATCTGCCGCAGGAAACGTGAGGTCCTCATCGGAGGCAGGGAACTGACCATGGTCCATATCCGGAGGTTTTTCCCTTCCCTGTTTTTCAGGCTTGCAAGGAAGCTGAATCCGGATTAGCCCTTTTATCCGGTTTTTATTTGAGCAGCTTTTTATTCCATTTTTCAACTCCCTCGGCCTTCTGCCCACCGAGCAGTTCGACAAACAGAAGCATGGTTTTACGGGCATCCCCGATGGGGTAGTAGAAACCTTCCCAGTTGTCACTGTCCTCCCCGTCGTGGTTTGGAATGATGTAATCGAACTGCCATGCCATTTTCATCTCACGGTAGGTATTGGACGCCCTTACCTCAATATCGTCCAGGTCAAGCTGCGACAGTTGCAGCTTCTGTCGGGTTTTACGTCGCAGATGCTTCCGCCTCATGATCTCGGTAACCAGGTCAGGAAGCCTGACATTGCGGCCGGGATCCCTGAAATAATTGATTTCTTCCATGGACAGGGGGGAAAGAAAAACACTGAGTTTGGGATAATCCTTCAACTGGGGGTGGGTTTGCAGGTTTTCCGCGACATAGGGGTTCCCTTCGTAGAAGACATTGCTCTTCTTGAGCATGCCAGACAATTCCTTCAGGTTGAGTGCCTGAAGATCTCCGCGTACACCCATGACAATGTAATTTCCCTCGAGCCGGAAGGCTTCGATTTCCTCCCGTTTCCTGAAATAATAATCCACTCCTTCCATTTCACCCGGCCTGGGAGCCCTGTCATTGAATAGAACAAGTTTCTGCATATTGTTCCTTATTTCAGGATAAAATCTTCTTAATGCTTTATCGAGGGGGCTTTTGCCGATGCAGGAGGGCCCTGTCAGAATGATGAGTCTGTTCATAGCGTTCAGCGTTTTAATTTATTAGAATATCCGGTACCTCCGGCCCCCGTCTCCCTGTAAAGCCTGTTTAACAGGCTCCTGGTCCTGGCTTTGATCCCGGCAGATTCCGTATCCAGCTGTTCCTCAAAAAAAGTAATCAACTCGGGTTTCAGGCCGGGTTCCATTTCAGAAATATTATACAGGATCGTAAGGGCATATGCTTTATGGGCAATGGCCGAAGCAGGAGATTCAACGATGTTGTAACACAGGTCAAATAAATATCCCGATTCATCCTCCGGTAACGGTACCATACATAAAACACCCAGCAAACTCCTGACAACGCCTTCCGTTTTGACCGAAGAAAGCCTTTTGATGATCTCCGGTGCCCTTGGTTCAATAAAATAGGGATGCTTCTGTCCGAAAAGGTAAATCACCCTTCCCGCTCTCATGGAAACGGGGTTGGAATCTTCGAACATGATTTCCCACACGGTCTCAAAAAGGTCCGTATCCTCTTCGATTTTATCGACCAGGATGTCTGCATTCAGACGGGAACTGTCAATATCGAGAAATTCACGAACATCCAGGAATTTCAAATTGAAAAACTTTTCCTTTACTCGGGTGTTATACAAAAATGTTCTACAAGTTAGAGAATTTTTAATGTCAAGATTCATTGCAAATAAATAATTGAAAGAAAATGAAAAATATTATCTTCATAGCAGCCATTTCGGGCGTTTTCCTTCTACAAACCGTGAAAAACAATTCCGCAACTGCAGGGCAGGTTATGGGAGATGACGATAAACTGGAGGTGGCTACTTTCGCCTCGGGATGTTTCTGGTGTACGGAAGCCGTATTTGAAACAGTGAAGGGCGTTGACAAAGTAGTCAGCGGATATACCGGAGGAACGGTAAAGAATCCATCATACAGTGAAGTTTCGAGCGGCCGGACCGGACATGCCGAGGCCTGCCAGATCTGGTTCGATCCTTCACAGATCACCTACGAGGAATTGCTGGAAATTTTCTGGCATACGCATGATCCTACCACCCTTAACAGGCAGGGAAATGATGTGGGCACCCAGTACAGGTCGGCCATTTTTTATCATTCCGGGGAACAAAAACAGGCTGCCCTGAAATCAAAAGAGGAAATGGATGCCAGCGGAACCTTCAGCGACCCCATTGTAACCGAGATCGTCCCCTTTGAAACATTCTATGTAGCAGAGGATTATCACCAGGATTATTTCGAAAACAATCCGGGACAACCTTACTGTACCGTTGTGGTAAAACCCAAGGTTGAGAAATTTAAGGCCCATTACCAGGACAAACTGAAATAAGGTCGAATCACATAAAAAATTAACTTTGTCCCGTTAAACCAAGATGCACAGATATGGCTGAACAGACAAAGGGATTCACAACAAAGGTATTGTCCACACCTTACCCCAAAAAAGATGCATTTAACAGCCTGCATATGCCGGTCTACGATACTGTGGCTTTTGAATTCGACACTTCCCAGGACATTGCAGATGCATTCCAGGACAGGAAGCCGGCTCATGTATACAGCCGCTCCTCCAATCCGTCCGTAGAATACTTCGAAAGGAAACTGGCAGCAGTGACGGATGCCAGGGCTGTCCTGGCGTTGACATCGGGGATGGCCGCAATCAGCAATGCCATCATGGCGGTGGTACAGCAGGGGGAGAATTTCCTGACATCCACCCACCTGTTTGGTCATACATACGGACTGTTCAACAGAACCCTGCCTGATCTTGGCATTGAAACCCGGTTTTGTGACCTGCTGGATACCGGCAACATTGAAAAGCATATCGACGGGAATACCCGGCTGATATTCTTCGAGACGGTTACCAATCCACAGCTTGAAGTGGTTGATATCGCAGAAATCATAAAACTGGCCGGGAAGCATGATATTCTCGTTATGGCAGACAGCACCCTGACACCATGTAATGTGTTCAATGCCAGATCACTGGGAGTTGACATAGAAGTAATGTCCAGCACCAAGTTCATATCGGGAGGAGCCACTTCGGTAGGGGGCGTTATCGTTGATACGGGATTGAACGACTGGAACAACGTCCCTAAACTGACTGCCTTCAGGGAAAAAGCAGGGGAGAGGGCATTTATTGTAAAGCTCCGCAAGGAGATATACAGGAATCTTGGTTCCTGTATGTCGCCCAGGACGGCACAGATGCAGAGCCTCGGCCTGGACATTCTGGCCCTGCGGGTCGAGAGATCTTTCCAGAATTGCATGAAGCTCGCAGCCTTCCTCGATGGGTACGATAAGGTACGGCAGCTCAACTACCCCGGTTTTAAGGGATCGCCTTATCATGAATTGAGCAGGCGCCAGTTCGGAGGAATCCCGGGAAGCATACTTACATTTGATCTTGCCTCGGAAGAAAAGTGCTTCAGGTTCATGAACAAACTCAAAATCATAAGGCGGGCTACAAATATGAATGACAATAAAAGCCTGATCATTCATCCCTGGTCTACGATATATTCTGAATTCCAGGAAGAAATCCGGCTGGAAATGAAAGTAAGGCCAACCATGCTGAGGCTTTCAGTCGGTATTGAAGACATTGATGACCTGATCGCGGATATTAAACAAGCAATGAGTTAGATTCCCGCACCTGTATTCTCTTACATATTAATTTACTATCTTTCTGCCTTAACAATACTGTTCAATATCATGAATCTCTGGGCACAATTTACGGATCTCTTTCGTACCGGCATTTCGATAAATCATTATTACAGGAATATGAACATGGCCCTGAAACGGCTGAATGAGGAATATACCATGCTTCACTTTCCAATGGAAGGAGATGATACCAGCAGTTTCCTTCGGTCACAGAAAAACCTTACCGATTTCTGTGTTTCACTCATTGATAACCTGAGGGATAAGCATGCGCTGGAGATCGGGTGCGGGAACGGTGTGCAGGCCATTTATATCAATACGGAGTACAGGCCTGCATCTGTAACGGGCATTGATCTCGATCCGGGGAACATTGAGATCGCCGAAAGGGAAATGAAGCTGCAGGAGATAAAAAACATGAAGTTTTTCGTTGATGATGCGCAGCATCTCGGAGAAATACCTTCCGATTCAATGGATGTTGTGATAAGCATTGAGAGTGCATTTCACTATCCCGACAAGACAGCATTCCTTAAACAGGTTGGAAGGGTCCTCAGGCCGGGCGGGACTTTTGTTATCGCCGACCTTCTGACAACCAGGACAAGTTCAGGCATCGGGATCCGAAGGCTGTGGAAAAGCAGGATGGTCCTCCATCATTGGAAGCGGGCAAGATATGAAGCCGAAATTGAAAATTCCTCGCTTGACAGGACCCGGAGTATTGATATCACCCATATGGTGATCAGGGGATTCAGCGATTACAGGGACTGGATCAGGACCATGAAGAAATTCGGATTTTTCAGGGATACGATTTTTAAAATATTTTATATTATAAACATTCAATGGACACTCTATTGCCTCAGGCGTCGCAGGCAATATTTCGTTTTTGTAGGATCCAAACCCCTCGGGTGAGACACCCATCTGACAATGAACAAGAAAATATTCGGTCTTATTCTGGGTATCGCTGCTTTTTTGTTCATTCTTATTTTTACTGACCTGGAACCCGGAAACCCTCAGGTCACCCGTACACTGGCCGTTGCGGTACTGATGGCCGTCTGGTGGGTTTCGGAGGCACTCCCCCTGGCCATCACTGCACTTGTACCCCTGGTCCTGTTTCCGGCACTGGGCATCCTGGACGGCAGGGAGGTATCCACCCAGTACATGAACCATATCATCTTTATTTTCATAGGAGGTTTTATGATGGCCCTGGCCATGGAAAAATGGAACCTGCACAAACGTATTGCAATAAGAATACTGATATTTACAGGTGTCAGCCCGGGAAGGATACTGGCGGGTTTCATGCTGGCAACCGCATTTCTTTCCATGTGGATATCCAATACCGCAACGGCCATGATGATGATCCCCATCGTAATGTCGGTGATCAGCAGCCTGGAAGAAAGCACCGGAAAAAAGGAAGTCTCGCGGTATTCCATAGGGCTCTTGCTCGCCATCGCTTACAGTGCATCCGAAGGGGGAATTGCCACCCTGATAGGGACACCTCCCAATCTTGTCTATCCGAGGGTCCTGACTGTTTTGTTTCCCGGCGCACCTGAAATCTCATTTGCAAAGTGGATGATGTTTGCCATACCGATAAGTCTCCTGATGCTGGCAGCCACCTGGTTGATCATTTACCTGATCTATAAACCCAGGATTCAGTGGGGCGGGATCAAAACTTCTCATTTCAAGGATCAATACAGGAAACTGGGCCGGTCAAGCACGGAAGAAAAAACGGTCCTCACCCTGTTCATTGTCCTTACATTGTTATGGATTTTCAGGGCGGATATCAAATTCGATGCTTTTACCATACCGGGATGGAGTACGCTTCTCGGGGAGCCTGACTTCATCAACGACGGCACTGTCGCGATGTTTATCGGCATATTGCTTTTTATCCTGCCTGCCCGGTCTGAAAAGGGCAGACGCTTGATGGATATGGAAACCATGAAAAAGCTGCCCTGGAATATTGTCCTTTTATTCGGGGGAGGCTTTGCACTTGCCCTGGGCTTCCAGTCATCCGGCCTTTCGGTATGGTTCGGCCAGCAGCTTTCCTGGACAAGGGGGGTTTCACCCGTACTGATCATGGTTTCCGTGGTTGCACTGATGTCCTTTCTTACGGAACTTACCACCAATACGGCATCTACCCAGATGCTCCTGCCTGTTTTTGCAAGTCTTGCGATAAGCAGCGGGAATAATCCTGTGTTCCTGATGATACCGGCGACCATTGCTTCATCCCTGGCCTTCATGCTTCCGACGGCAACCCCCCCCAATGCCATTATTTTCGGTACCAACCGGCTTCGAATCCCAACGATGGTGCGAACGGGGTTTTTACTGAACATGACCGGCGTTGTGATCGTAACCATCATAACCATGCTGCTGGGGAAGGGGTTGCTGGGCATTGAAATCGGAAAAATACCTTTCTGGGTGCATTAAAATATTCATTCTTCATTTTCGTCTGTAAGAACAGAAACAGGAATCCAGGCTCAATGACCGCGGAAGAAAGCATGTATATCAGTGAGATTGCCGCAAGGGAGAAAGGGAGGCTGTTGAATTTCATAAGGAAGCGTATTCGCAGCCGGGAGGATGCTGAAGACATACTGCAGGATGTTCTTTACCAGTTCCTGAGAGGATTCGAGGACATTCGTGAAACGGAAAGGATCACATCCTGGCTGTTCACTGTAGCCAGGAACAGGATCACGGATTATTTCCGGAAAAAAAGACCGGAAAGCCTGGGAGACAGGATAGCGATGACAAGGGAGGAGGATGGGACTCCCCTGATGCTCGAGGATATCCTGCCTTCACTCACAAGGGATCCGGAAGATGAAATGATGAGGGAAATGATCTGGCATGAGATCGGGCAGGCACTTGATACAATGCCCGCTGAACAACGGGATGTATTTGTCTGGAATGAATTTGAAGATAAAAGCTTCAAGGAAATTTCCGGACTGACCGGGGAAGGGATCAATACGCTTTTATCGCGAAAAAGGTATGCCATTTTATTTCTCAGGAAAAAACTGAAAGAATTGTATAATCAACTTTAAACAAAAGCCATGAAAACAAGAGGAATTTTTTATTACGGCAAGTTTGTTATACTGGGGCTGGCCTTTCTCGCATTGTTTGCCTGGGTGGTTCAGCTGCTGTGGAACTGGCTTATCCCGGAACTGTTTAACGGGCCCGTAGTGAACTACTGGCAAACACTCGGGGTGCTGCTATTGTCAAAAATCCTGTTCACCGGCATCGGACCGGGCCGCCATGACAGACACAGGTATTTCAAACCGGGATCGAGGTATTGGGATCATGCGGACCATGACCACCCGGGGACTTACTGGAGAAAGCGGTTTGAAGAAAAAATGAACGCCAAAGCTGCCGGGGAAGCGCAGCCGGGTGAATAATTTTGTTAAAAAATTGGTAAAAACCGGCAGGCGGCTTCATGTCTGCCGGGCAGGTTCCCGGAAATTCATACATTTGGTGAGATCGTCTTATTACTGAGGATTTCACAAACCCCGATATGAAAAGGAAACCCTATATGAACCCTTACCTTGCCGGGGTGCTTCTTGGCGCGGTACTGCTGAGCGCCATGTATCTTTCGGGCAGGGGACTGGGGGCCAGCGGAGGCATCAAATACTGCATTGTATCACTGGTAGACGCTGCAAGTAAAAGTCATGCCACCGGTTCACCTTATTACAGCCAGTACATTGAGAATGGCAGCAGTCCGTTGAAAAACTGGCTTGTATTCGAGGTTGCGGGACTGCTGGCCGGTGCGCTGCTGTCGGGGTTCGTTTCAGGCAGGCTGAAATGGAAGATTGAAAAATCCCCGAACATTTCCTCATCCCGGAGATTGCTTATGGCATTCCTGGGAGGTGTTTTGTTTGTCTATGGAGCGCAGCTGGCGCGCGGATGCACCAGCGGTGCCGCATTGTCCGGTATGGCAGTACTGACCTCTGCCGGATTCCTTACCATGATCGCCATTTTCGGATCGGGATTTATGTTCGCCTGGTTTTTCAGGAAAAACTGGATTTAATAACTCAAGCTTTATGGGACCCGTTACAAGTATTTCAGATTCTGCATTATACCTGTTCATCGCTTTTTGCATCGGGCTGGGTTTTGGATTTTCCCTCGAGCAGGCCGGATTCTCATCGAGCCGGAAACTGGCCGGTATGTTTTACGGATATGATACGACCGTGCTGAAAGTCTTTTTTACGGCTGCCATCGTTGCAATGATAGGGGCGAAGCTGATGAGTTCCCTTGGTCTGCTTGATATGAACCTTGTTTTTCATAACAACCTTTATCTGTGGCCGGCCATTATCGGCGGTATTATTATGGGCGCAGGTTTTGTCATGGGGGGATTCTGTCCTGGCACAGGTATCAGCGCTGCCGCCATAGGTAAAATTGATGCCTTTGTTTTTCTGCTTGGAGGCGGCATCGGGGCGTTCCTTTTTGCCGAAACCTATCCGCTTATACAGGATTTTCATACCAGAAACAATCTCGGACCGGTCAAGCTTTCAGAGTCACTCGGCATCCCGGATGCCTGGTTCATTTTTCTTGTAACGCTGATTGCGGCCGGCATGTTCTGGTTGGCCGAGAAAGCCGAGAAGCGTTTTGCCCGTCCCGATATAACAAAAGAATTTTAATGTCAATTCAATCCATTATGTTATGCACACTTTGAGGTTCCAGATAACAGCGGTACTGGTCATTATATCCGGGCTGGCCCTTGTCATGCCCGATCATTCCAAATCAGCGACTGAACTGAATCCGGAGGAGATGATAGCTGAAATAAACCGTCCCGGCAAGTACATCACGGTAGACGATGTGGCATTGAGCGTGGTCAGGGAAGACAGTACGCTTCGACTGGTCGATGTACGGTCAAAGGACCAGTTTTTGACAGCCTGTATTCCCGGTGCCATTAATATTCCCCTGGCTGATCTGCTGAACCCTGATTATGCGGGATACTTCGATGAACAGGGCAAAACCGTGGTTTTCTATTCGAACGGCAATACAATGGCTGCCCAGGCCCGGATGCTTTCCCGGCAGCAGGGTTACGGTGGATCAATGATTATGAAAGGGGGAATGAATGAATGGTACAGGGTTGTCATGAATTCCGAATTTACAGGTGAAAGGATCAGTGCTGCCGAAAATGCGATCTTTGAAACAAGGTACGGGGCCAGGGATTTCTTTACGAAGATGAACAGTCTGCCTGACAGCCTGAAGACGGCATTTCTTGATGTGAAGAGGAAGAAAGAGGCAGACCTGGTAGGAGGATGCGAATGATGAAAAAGTACGGGTTCGTCGTCGTTTCCTTACTCCTTATTATAGTTATTGTACTGGCCATGCCGGGAAAAAAATCCTTCAGGCATTCGGCCCGGGAAATGCTTGATGAAGTTCAGGGAGGGGGCTACATTATTTCCATAAGCAGATACAAGGAACTGGCAGACAGTGCCGCGGGAACCGTACTGGTCGATCTTCGCTCCTCCGGAGCTTTTCAAGCGGCCCATCTTCCTGGCGCGGTCAATTTTCCTGCGGAGGAAAGCAAGGCAGGCACGGCATACGATTATTTCGACGGTATAAAAGGCGATGTCATCCTGTATTCAGATGAAACATCCCTTGCCGGAGAATGGTGGATCCTGCTGACCCAGATGGGCATTGACAATCTTCTGGTGCTGGATACGGGTTCCGGCCTGGATCGTCTGATCCTGAACTGGGAAAGCGAGAATGAAAAGAATGTTCTTATAGACGAGGTACCCCTCTATACATTCGTGCCTGATACAGCCGGTGCGATTCAGTGAAAAACGGATCAGTTCCCGCTCACGTATGGATAATCAAATGAATCCTCATCCGTAAAGGGGTGCCAGGACAGGGTTGACATTTCATCCATCATTTTCTGATGCATGAACTCATTGTTCCCGTATTCGAGTGATCTTGCATTGTAACCGAACAGCCGCAGGTATGCTGTTGCGAAAGCAGAGTTCTGCCCCGTACCGCAATAGACAACGACAGGCCTGTCGGCGGGGATGCTGCTCATCACGGAGGGAATGCCGAGCGTTCCCTGCGGCTTGTACCGCATTGCGCCCGGAATGTGCCCCGATTCGTATTTGTCCCTTCTTTCAAAATTGATGATGAAATAGTCGTTACTGTTCCGGAAAACTTCCGGTGCATTGATAAAAATTCCTTCCGGTCCTGCTGAAAGCAGTTCTGCGACCCTGTCCCTGAGCAATTCCTCACCTGAAGTATCCGACGATTGAAGTGCGGGTTGCGAATATATTTCCGGCTGGGGATTGTCACCGGTTTCCACCTGGTCCTGATAGTCACTGGAAACCTTTTTCAGCCAGAAATCCTCGGCGAATTTTGTATTCCAGCCGCTCATGCCCCAGCGCAGGGAATATACATTACCGTATCCCAGAAGCCGGAGAAGATTTGTTGTATACGCAGATATATGCCCGCTTTGAGATACGAGTATGATTTTATCGTACTGGAACGGAATGATCTCGTTTTCAAAATGGTTCAATACTGCTTCCATTCCAATATTGACAGCCCCTTCGATATGTCCCTTTTTGAAATCTTCATTATTCCTCAGGTCTATGATGTGATTGTTGCCATCCAGCTCCTCGTAAAGCGTTGCAGGTTTGATCATGCTCGGGAACTGCCTGCTGTTTACATAATCTCCCTGTTTCCGGAGTTGATCAAGCAACATGCCTGCCGCACCATCGAATGCAGTGATGGCAGGGGCTGCGGAGGTCTCAACTTCGCCGGAGCCAGATTGCTGCCGGTCTGCCTGTTGTTTGCAGGTTGCCAGAAAGATCGTTAGCAGGGCAATTCCGGTACTGAATACAGCCTTTTTCATCCGTTTCTCTATAATGAGGCCAATTCCATATCGGCATTGTAACTGAGGGTGTCAACAGGATGGCCCGATTCATTGTAGGTGTATTTCCGTACGGCAATTCCTGAACGGGGATCATTGATCAGGTTTCTGTTGATATCCATGTTTTTCTGTTCAACGACAGCTCCGTGCTCATCGTATGCCATCTGTGTGACGGGGACTGTCATACCTCCCAAAGGTTCATTATCCTGGTCGTACTGGACCCTTTCCACGAGGTTTCCGTACTGGTCATAATTATTTTCGGTCCTGGCCCATCCCCAGTAAAGGTTCGACAGCTGGCCGCTGAGACTTTCCACTGTGAAAGTCGTCATATCCCCTTCATCGTTGTAGTCGAAACTGAAATAGGAAACACCTATGTCACCGCAGTTTTCTACGGTACAATTGTACATGGTGTCCCCCTGGTAGTTTGCCATCATGGTTACGAAACCGTCATCGTTATAATTGAACCTGAGCTCATAGAACGGGCAGAATTCACTCATCACCGTTTCTTCTCCGTCGAGGTTGTAGCGGTTTTCCTTTACCTGCCCGTTGGCCAGTACTTCCCAGTCATAGCTTGCAATGCCCAGGAAATTCTCAACAGGATTGCCGTCTTTATCTAAAAAACGCAGGTGTTCCCGCACACCCTCATCATCCAGCTCGTACTGTGCAGTATAATAACCTCCACGCATTATCTGCTGGCCGTTGATGTCATAATAACGGTGGATCTCCTTGTTGCCTTCGTATGTTATTTCAATTTTCGGGGCGCCCGTTGAGGATCCGTTCAGAAGCTCATCTCCGCGGCAATATTCCAGGGAAACAAGTCTTCCGTCATCATCGTAGGTGAATTTGTAATTATTGATACTTTCTGCCTGTTCAGCCGTAAGGGGACGCAAACCGGCAAATTTATCAAAGGAGGTCTCTGAAAACCTCATTTTGCGAAAATGCTGTACCCCGGAGTTTGCTGTCCGGTCGTTCGACTGGCATGATACAAAGGCAATGAGTACCATGGTCATGATAGAAAATATGGACTGTTTCATTTTGATTTTCATTTAATTATATAAAAGGAATTACAAATATAAAGATATTATTATATTAAAAATGTTAAAATAAATATAAAAAACCGGGATTTTTCAGAATCTGTCAGATTCCGCCCTTGATCTCAAATTTTACCCTGGCGTGCATGTCTATATCTTCATAGATGTGATCCAGCAGGAACCCCTGCACGGTGATTATCAGAGTGTCAGCACTGAAATATGGCAGCAGGTCATCGGAAGTGAGTTCAGGGCGGATCAATGATGTGTCCCTGGGGACCGGATCGAGGGCAGCAATTTCCCGTTCACCGAGACTGTCGTGATAAACCGTCAACTCAACAAACTTGAGCGTATTGAAGTCCCGGTAGATGCCCTGGCTGGTGATGCTGATTTCCGCATCCTTCAGATGAACGGATTCCAGCTTTTCCTCATTGATTCCGGCCTCATTCAGCGTTTCTTTCAATCCGGTGGGGAATACTTCCTCGGAAAATATCTGAAAACCCGTTCGGTCGGAGGCCGGAACCGTGAAATCCATTTCATAATAGTCTGTTTCCGCGGTCAGGAGATCATTCAGAAGGTCTTCGCAGGATATAAAAATAACCGGGACAATAAAAAGAAGTCCGGTGATCACAAAATGATTTAGCCTCATACATTTTCTCATTCCGGTTGTGAAATAACAAAGTTCAAGGTTAAATCTGCAGAATGTGAACATAATTTTGACAAACGTATGTTCCGGGCAGATAAAAATATGTGAATAAAGGACTGTATTTCTGTAAATTTCCAAAACGGCACAGAATTTGAATTTATACAGAGGTAACCAGTGATAATTTTCAGAAAAAAAGCGCCATGAAAACAGTAATGACAATATTTATCATCATGCTGACCATACAGATTCCCGTTTTTTCTTCTGCAGAATCTGTAAAGGATGAACCGGCCTGGCCAAGGAAACTGGACACAGGACCGGCCGTGATAAGTGTATATCAACCGCAGATCAACGCACTCGAAGGAGACATGCTGGACGCAAGGGCTGCAGTCTCTGTTAAGGAACAGGGGGAAGACCTTGTGTTCGGAGCCATCTGGTTCAAAAGCCGCATCGCAACGGATGTCGATGCCAGGCTTGTTGACCTGGAGGACCTTGAGATCGTATCGGTAAGGTTTCCCGATGCAGAAGAAGACAGGGAACAGGACATCACTGCGCTGCTTGAAAGGGAGATTCCCGGAATGAATATGACTTTTTCCCTCGACAGGTTCCTGACGAGCCTTGAGATGGTTGAAAAAAGCCAGGAATTATCCGGACAGCTGCATAATAATCCGCCGAATATCTATTATGAGGATGAACCGGCCGTTCTTGTTGTGATTGACGGTGATCCCATCCTTGAGGACATTGAGAATACCGGGCTTCAGTATGTGGCAAATACCCCGTATTTCATTATATACAATCCGGCCGACATGTTCTTCTACCTGAAAGGCGGCCGGTGGTGGTACCGGGCAGGCAGGGTTGAGGATACATGGCGGGAGATTGACAATCCTCCCGGATCCATACGGGATATTGCCGAGCAGCTTGAAGGCACCTACGATACGGATGTGGACTCCATTGCACGCACAATGGAATATCCTCCGAAAATTGTGTTGTCCAGGGAACCTTCGGAACTTATCATAACCGACGGTGAACCCGACTTCGCTGCACTTAAAGGAACCCGTTTGCTGTATGTCAGGAATACCGAAAGCGAGATACTGATGGATATCAATACCCAGGAATATTATGTTCTGATCTCAGGAAGGTGGTACAAATCAAAATCGCTTGACCGGAACGACTGGGTATTCGTCAGTCCGGACAACCTGCCTGAAGACTTTGCCCTGATTGAAGCAGAATCAGAAATGGGAAGTGTGAGATCGAGCGTGCCGGGTACACGGGAAGCCCGGGAAGCGCTTCTGGAGAACGAGATACCCCAGACTGCCGTTATTGACAGGAACAATACGGATCTCAGTGTGGAATATGACGGGAAACCCGAATTTGAAAACATCAGCAGCACCGGGATGTCATACGCCGTCAACACGGACAAATCGGTATTGTTAATTAATGGCAGTTATTATGCCGTTGACAATGCAGTCTGGTACATTTCTGATTACCCCGGCGGCCCGTGGAGGGTATGTGTCGAGGTACCCGCGGCAGTGCAGGTCATTCCGCCTTCCTGTCCGGTGTATAACGTAAAATATGTATACGTGTATGATTACACTCCGGATGTTGTCTATGTCGGTTATACGCCCGGTTACATTCATTCCTACAGGTATCGCGGTATCATTGTATATGGCACCGGATACCATTACAGGCCCTGGTACAGGACCTTTTATTATCCCCGTCCCCTGACATTCGGATTCGGTGTCCATTACAATCCCTATTCCGGCTGGGGATACTCGGTCGGGATCAGTTACGGCTGGGTTGGTTACAGCTATTACAGGCCCTGGTACCATACATCGTGGTGGGGACCGGCCGGATATCTCTATGGATACAGGCACGGATACTACAGCGGCTTTGGCCGGGCATACTACAGGGGTTATTACCGTGGATACGGATATGGAGTGTATACAAGCAGCAGGTCGGGCTATACGGCAGGTTTCATGGACGGATACCATTATGCGGCCAGTAACAATGTTTACAGGCGCAGCCGTTCACGGGCCGTAATCAGTACCGGTACAAGACCGGTTACTTATGGTTCCAGAACGAATGCAGACAGCCCGGGATCCTCCTACAGCAGACCGGGGACTACGGACCGGAAAAACAATGTATATACGGATATGGATGGAAATATATACAGGGAGAGAAGGGATACCTGGCAACAAAGGCAGGATGGAACCTGGAGAAAAAGCGAACTGCCCGCACCTTCCGGCGAATCTGCTCAGCGCACGCAAAACCGGAGCAGTATACAGGAGAGAACTTCAAGCACTTCGTCATCTTCTGAGAGAACCGCAACGGGTACAACCCGGCGCACCACTACCACTGTAAGCCGTCTTATCTCTGCAGGCAGTTCCCTGGTCAGGGAATCAAAGGCCCGGAGCCAGGGAAGCCAGCGCACCTTTAATTACCAGCAAAGCAGGGAACCGGATAAAAAGAGTGTTTCTACCCGAAATAAAAGCACAAGCCGCAGCAGCCAGGCGCAGAAAAATGTCAGCAGGTCACGTTCCGGGAGCAGCACGGAACAAAGCGGCGAAAGAACGCAAAGACGGAACCGGTAGGACATTTCAGGCAGAATGTTCCAGAGGAAACAGGGTCAGTTGGCAGTCAGCGGGCCCTGTTTTTTTCTGTTTCCTGGTTCTTGCCGGGGATTTTACCGGCCCTCCGGCTGTTCTTCCCCCGTAATCCGGGGACTCCCTGATCTCCTTCGTCAGGTATTTCTTAAAGCGGCCGGGATCGGGAATGAAATTTTCTTCCATGCTTTCCATCCAGGGGAGGAGTCCTCTGATCGCCCTCTGCCTGTCATATATGCCAAGTTTTGCGTTATCCACCGCCCGGCGAAGGCACAGGATTGTTTCATCATAAACCCTTGTCTGGACGGGGAAAGGTATGCCGTCCTTCCCCCCGGTGGCAAATGAGAACCTTGCAGGATCGTTGAACCTGCCTGGAGTGCCGTGGATAACTTCACTGACCAGGGCCAGGGACCTGAGGGTTTTAGGCCCCATTCCCTCGATCAGCAGGAAGTCTTCAAAATTGTCGAATTTCCGTTCATATGCAAAGGCGAGTACGGCCCCCAGCCGTTTCAGGTCCACATCCCTGCAGGTAATGTCATGACGGGCCGGCAGCACAATGGATCTTATATCACGGATCATTCTGTCCGGCTTTTCATTTGCAATATCGAGTATGCCCTGCTTTGCCGGTCCGGCATCCCTATCCGTAAGGTTCAGTATTTTACCCTGGTTTTCCCCAACAATGGAGGTATGCGGTTCCTCTGAAAAGGATTTAATGTCAGCCGAATGCCAGTGGTACCTTCTGGCCCGCCCGGCAGGGCCGTTCATGCCCTGCTGGATGACCGACCATTTTCCCGAATCCGAAACAATGAACGAATGCAGGTAGATCTGGAAGCCATCCTGAATGGCCGTATTGTCTATTTTTGCAGTCAGTCTGCTCGATCTGACCAGCCTGTCTGCATTGAGCCCGGTCCGGCCGGCATAACCTGTCAGTTCACCGGGTGTTTTCCTCGAGCAGGTTCCCCGCCCGCCGCAGACATACAGACCCAACTCGTCCGAGACAGGATTTATGGCCCTTTTTAATGCAGCAGTAACGGATGTGGTGATCCCCGAGGAATGCCAGTCCATCCCCAGAAGGGATCCGAGGGCCTGGAACCAGAAGGGATCACTGATCCGCCTGATGAATTCGTCTTTTCCATAATCCATTATGACGGATTCCGTGATCGCCCTTGCCATGCGTGCCATGCGTTCATACAACCATTCAGGCACCCTTCCGTTATGCAAAGGCAGGTCTGCCTGTCCGCTTCGTTTCATAATGATTAAATATTAATCAAATTTAACGATCATATTATAATCATTATTTTTGAGACCACAAAATCCTGCCGGGAAATTCCTGTAATACGGAACTCAACAATCAGCCATGTTTGCGGTACTTGGATGCACGGCCGCCCCCGCTGAATATAATTCCTGCCCCTATGACGAACCCGAAGTCATACCATCCGCCGTTATTATGCACCTCGTACATGTTGATATTTTCGGTGAACAGCGATACAACAAATGTAAACGGCGCGATAAATCCGTGCCACAGTCCGCGCAGGAAGCCGGCGGTGGTTCCGAACTCGGTAGCCACATCCTGTGCCGGGTTTGTACCCGGCAGGCAGGCGGTAAATGCGATCGCCATCGTTGCCACAATGACGAACAGGACAAAAGGCTTTTTCATAAATATGCAATCTTTGGATTGAAATGTTCGAACCAAGATACCAATTATGTCCGAAAGAACGAAGCCCGAATGTTTATGAAATGGTTAAGAAACAATACAGGTCATAATCTTTATTTACGGAGTGAGGACCAACCGGGCTTTTTTTTAATTTCGGGCTGACATGCCGGCACAAAAACGCATATGACAATTCAATCAAGGAAATTGATCTATGGCAGTAACAGGTACAGGCTGATCATTGAGGCCATCGTTCTTTACCTGGTTTTGCCCCTTCTGGTCATGCTGGACCTGTTGCCGGTGCCATTGATGGTCCTGCTGATGCTGATGGGGATCTCCGTATACCTGTATCTGCGTTTTGATACTTCATTCGACAGGCAGACCCTGATCAACTGGCAGAAAGGCAAAAGGGAGATGGGAAGCATAATGCTGATGTTCCTGGCCGCCGCAGTCATCATGGTTGCACTGATCCGGATCATTGACGCGGAAAAACTGTTTCAGCTGGTCAGGATCAATCCCCTGTTATTGCTGGCGATCAGCATTTTTTATCCGGTCTTTTCGGTAATTCCCCAGGGACTGATATACAGGTCCCTTTTTTTTCACAGGTACGGTGTGCTGTTCCGCGGGACCCTCCCCAGGATTATTGCGAGTGCAGCGTTATTTTCCTTCGGACATATACTGTATAAGAACTGGCTTGTGCTTCTTTTAACGTTTCTGGCGGGGATGATATTCGCATGGCGATACAACAGATCAAAATCGCTTGCTGCAAGTATTATCGAACAGGCCCTCTACGGTGTATGGCTTTTTACCTGTGGCCTCGGCTATTTTTTCGTGAGTTCCTTTGTGGATTAAATATGAAAGCAGTAATCCGCATCATCTGATGTCGCTACAGGGGTTTAATGCTTTTCTCGAAGATCTGGGCAGAACCTGCACCGCAGCTGATGATGGATTTCATGCCATTGTCCACAGCTTCAGTAGTGCGATATACCCGGGTTTTCTTAACGTGGTAGATATTCCCGGATGTGGGATTGGGCCCGGTGGGTACAAATACCGTGATGTATTCCCCCTGGTCATCCGTGATAAAACCCGTCATCAGTGTGCCGCAGTTGAAAATATCAACCAGTACAACTTCCGAAAAAAATGAACGTTTTTTCCCGAAAAACTGCATGACCGTTTCCCTGGCAATTCTGTAACCCGGAATTTTCATGAGATATTTTTGCTCGAGTACTACATTGAAGAACCTGCCGATCCGTGTCCGGATCATGACCCCGATAAAGAAAAAAATGATCAGGATGGCCAATATCAGCAGAATATAGATTGAAAGCATGAGCCAGCGTGAGTCAACCTCGAATAATTCGACTATGGGGCCGAGATACTTCTGGACCAGTCCGATGATCCACCGGAAAACAAGAACCACCAGTCCCAGCGGTAAAAGGGCGGCAAATCCACCGAGGAGGGTTGCATTTATATACTTTTTCATCGTATCTTATTTAATGTTAATAATTCCCTGGGAGATGCAAATATATAATAACTCAGGAGCCCGTGGAAGCACATTTCATAAAGCTGGTATGCGGCCCGGGATAAAACGTGGAATTGACCGGAGGTCCGGACAGGCCTTTACACATTGGATTCGTATGCGGTGACCTCATGCAGGAACTGGTGCACATAACCTGCGATCAGACTTTCGGTGACATATGAGGGTTCAATGGTGACAAGATGTTTCCGGAGCTGTTTTGAGATCTGAAGCCCTTCCCAGTACGGATAATCGAACCATACATTGATCTTGCCGGAGATCATTTGTGAAAAACCAAGTTCCGCACCCCGTTTCAAATATTCCGTCACGGCATTCTCTCCTTCCTTTGTTTCGCTGATCCCGCACGGGGCATCCTTGATCTTCAAGCTTACGGTTTCCATGTTCTTTTTCGCATCCGAGATCTGGACATTCCAGTTGATCTTATGAAAGTTCTTCTGCACCTCCCTGAGTGTATTCATAATTTTTTCCTTGACTGCTGAAGACCAGAGGTCTCTTCTGCGGCTCATATTTTTCAAATGCGTTTCATAGATAAATGCATTCTCCTGTATCGTGGTTAATTCAAATTTGATATCCATTTTAATTCGATTACTGGTTTTAGTGATTTCAGGTTATGTGATTACTAATCCATAATAAAATTAGTAAACTTTGGAAGAATCAACAACTCCTTGGTAACTTCATACCCCTGGGCTCCGATTATTATGATTTTAAATACAGGATTCATTTTTTTGGAATCCGTAAATATTTTGCTTAATATATGATCGTTAATTTTGTTTAAAATCTAATCAAAGTAAATCATTATGGGAGCATTTGACAAATTCTGCCAGAGCTGCGGCATGCCGATGGAAAAGGATCCTGAGCACGGAGGTACGGATTCCGACGGATCGAAAAATACAAAGTATTGCAGCTTCTGCTATACGCAGGGTGCATTTAAAGATGACTTTACCACGCCGGATCAAATGGTTCGTCTGGTAAAGGGAAAACTTAAGGAAATGGGGTACGGTCCCCTTAAAAGGTGGTTTTACACATCTCATATACCGAAACTGGAACGCTGGAAATCCTAGATCCTGATCCCTGTCATCAGATAACCAACCAGGGGACTGGTCCTTCCGGTCTCGGTTATACCGTATGATGCCCGGGGAACCTGGCCGGTTTCCCGAAGCTCAATGGACCTGGCATGAAACTGCCCCCTGGAACGGCGTCGGTTCAGGGCGCTTTCCAGCGATAATTTGCCTGAAAGGCGGGGAGACGGAAGCCGGATTGAGGAATTCTCCGGGTTACGCCTGGCTTTCAAACTTAAAGGATACTTTTACCTTGGCACGGTAACAATCAACCTTCCCGTCCTTAATGCACACGTCCAGTTCGGAGATTTCTGCAATCCGAAGATCCCTCAGGGTCTCAGAGGCTTTGGAAATGGCGTTTCCTGCGGCTTTTTCCCATGATTCGTTGCTGGTACCTACCAGTTCGATGATTTTATAAACGCTGTCCGGCATAATAAAGAATTTGGGTTCCTAATAAAGTTAGTGAAACATAATGCCATTGTCAATGTTTTACAATATGAAAGCCTGTATTTCGTCATTAAGTCATGAATCGGTTGTAAGGAATATTTTCTAATATTGCGTTCGCATGAGACCGGAAGTACCCAAAAAGAAGATCACCATTACGGGTTTGAAAAATGCATTCAAGCTGTACAGGTATATAAAGCCCTTTTCCGGAGCATTCGGGACCGGTATGTTTTTCCTGTTCGGAGCCAGCATGGCCAGTCTTGCATTTCCTAAATTGCTCGGTGAACTGGTAAATGCAGGCAATGAGGGCAACCTTGCTGAATCCCTTAATACTCTTGCGCTCTGGCTGATTGTCATACTTCTGGTTCAATCCGTTTTTTCTTATTTCAGGACCGTGTTGTTTGTAAATGTGACCGAAAAAGCACTCGCGAATCTTCGCCAGGATACATATAACCATCTGATCAAACTGCCCGTCAGGTTCTTTGATATGAAAAGGGTAGGGGAGTTGAACAGCAGGATCTCTGCCGATATAACTCTCCTTCAGGACACCCTGACCTCGACACTGGCGGATTTCCTGCGCCAGCTTATCATCCTGGTCGGAGGAATCGGTTTACTGGTATACACATCGTTCAGCCTGACGCTTTTTATGCTGGCGATCCTTCCGGCGATTGTCATGATGGTGTTTTTCTTCGGACGTTTCATTCGCAGGTATTCCAGGAAAATGCAAAAAGAGGTGGCGGAGTCGAATACCATCGTGGAAGAAACGCTGCAGGGAATACGCAGTGTAAAGACATTCACGAACGAATTTCTGGAGATCGGCCGGTACAGGGACAGGACACTCGAAATCGCCAGACTGGGAATGAAGGGCGGCCGCTACAGGGGGGCCTTCTTTTCATTCATGATTCTCGGGCTGTTCGGTGCGCTGGTTGCCGTTATATGGCGGGGTGCGGCATTGCTGGCGGCAGGAGAAATGGGTGCGGGAGACCTGTTCTCATTTGTACTCTATTCGGGATTCATCGGGGGCAACATCGGCGGAATGGCGAGTGTGATAACGCGTATCCAGCGTTTCATTGGTGCCACGGAAGACCTTTTCGAGATTTTCGATGTTGAAGAAGAGCCGATTGAGGAAATCGAAACGCTGGACAGGAAGGATGAACTGAGCGGCCAGATAAGCTTCAGGGAGGTCTCTTTTGCATACCCTTCCAGACCCGACCTGGAGGTACTTGACAGGATTGACTTCCGGATCGAACAGAACCAGCTGATTGCACTTGTGGGGCCCAGCGGGGCCGGAAAATCCACATTGACGTCCCTGTTACTAAGATTGCACGATCCGACCCGGGGAGCGATATGGTTTAACGGTAAAAAGGGGACGGACATACCGCTTTCGGTTTTACGAAAGCAGATTGCCCTTGTTCCCCAGGACATTTTCCTGTTCGGTGGAACCATTCGGGAAAACATTGCCTACGGCAGGTTCGGAGCTACAGGGAAGGAGATTGAAGAAGCTGCAGGGAAAGCAAATGCCATTGAATTTATCGAGCGTTTTCCCGATCAGTTTGAGACCCTCGTGGGTGAGAGGGGTACACAGCTGAGCGGCGGGCAAAGACAGAGGATCGCCATAGCCCGTGCAGTGCTGAAAGATCCCAGGATCCTGATCCTTGACGAAGCGACTTCCTCACTTGATTCCGAATCGGAAAGCCTTGTTCAGGATGCACTTGAAAAACTGATGAAAGGCAGGACATCCATAGTCATCGCACATCGTCTGTCAACCATCCGAAAAGCCGACCAGATCTTTGTCATTGACCAGGGCAGGCTCGTGGAGCAGGGGACACACAAAGAGCTTATAAAACTCCCGTCGGGAGTATACAGAAACCTAAGCGAGCTTCAATTTGCCATGTAATCTGCAACAAGGGTTTATCAATGGATCACCAGTCTTCCCTTGTACACCACGTCTCCCCTGAGTTCGAAAAGGTAGTATCCCTGCCCGAGGTTACCGCGCTCGATCACGTGGCTGAATCCGGTTATATCATGCTCTATCCGCTGTATTTTTCCGGAGAGGTCCATAATGTAAAGCGTATAGGTTTTTCCCTCCGGGTTCGGGAATTGAAGCATGGTCGAAAGTGTGAAGGGATTCGGGAATACCCTGACCTGCCCTCCCGTGATTCCGGGGACACCGGTACCCGACTGCAGTTTATTGTCATCCAGGTTTGAAAGAGAGTGACTGTAAGGGCCTGCACTTGCTTTTGTGTTGCCGGTCGGTGTGCAGTCCCCGGTTTTTTGTACGGCTACCCGGTAATAATACTGCTCCTCACCGCCCGTAATATCGCTCCAGGTGGATGTACTGCTTGCCATGGAGTGGAAAACGGAAAAATTGTTTTCTGTACTGCTCCGCAGGATGTAATAGGTACCGTAGCTGAACCCTATATACGGGTCCCAGGCAAGCTGTGTCGCACCGGTTTCGGGATTAATAGTCGTCAGCAGATGTATGGTCTTGTGGGGGATGCAAAGATCCAGTCCTGTTTCCCTGCCCGAAGTGTCTGTGGCCGTTATCTTGTACCAGTATGCCTGTGAAGTCGGATCTGCCGTACTGTCGACAAACACACTGAGATCTTCATTGGGCACTGCGCCGATAAGGTCGTAAAATCCTGCAACGATCCCTTCCCTGTACACGTTATAGCTCAGTAATTCGGCGCTGGTTTGCTTTTCCCAGATGATAAGGTTCTTGCCTGTAACCGAATCAACGGTAACCATGCATATCTCTGGTGCGACGAAATATACGGCCGAATCCGTTTCAACCGTGCCGCAGACATTGGATATCTCACAATGGTAGGTCCCCTCGTTGCCGTAATCGATGGAAGGGAAGTCAAGTTCAGATTCGTCCTCACCCGGAATGGCAGTACCATCGAGGTACCACTGGTAACCGATGGGCCGCGTCCCTGTTGCCAGGACCGTCAGGGTCTGGTGGCTCCCCTTGCGTACCCACTGGCTCTCCGGTGCCAGCAATAGATCGGGGGCCTGCTTCACGATAAGAAGCACCGTCCCGGTGGTATAGGTTCCGTATGCATTACGGATCATACAACGATAATTTCCCTCATGGGTCTGGATGACGCTGTCCAGGGCCAGAAAAGCAGAGTTGGCCCCCGGTATGTCCGATCCTTCCTTCTGCCACTGGTAATATACAGTATCATTCACTTCGATGCTGAAGACAATCGTATCGCCTGTACACCTGATTCCACCTATGGGCTGGCTTAATATAACGGGATCGGCTCCCTGGTTCTCAATGGCTCCGATATCTATGGTATTCATGTTTATCCGCGGATTTCCAAGGATATCCTTCGAGGGCAATGTGAGCCCTGAAAAACTGTTCCTTCCCGCATTGATGCACGGTGATATGGAATACAGCTCCCAGTCTTCGGGGACAGAACCGTATGACCACCCTGCTCCCTCGGTGGGATTGATGAATTCCGGCAGGCTGTCAATATTGTTGTCCTGTTCAAGATTTGGCATGGAAGGATTCACAAGCTGATCCAGACCGCCTTCGACCAGACAGTTGTAAACCTGTACCGGTTCCTCGCTTACCGAGATACTGTTATAATCATTTCCCGAGAACACGCAATTCAGGATGGTCAGCCTGGCATCGCTGAAACTGATACCGCTGCCGTTATTATTGACAATGGTATTGTTGACCATGATCAGGTCCTGGCCGCTGAATTCAACACCGCTGCGTTCATTGTTCGCAATCACATTGTTCACCATCAGGTAGGATTTCGTGTTGCTTGCAAAGACCTTTATACCTTTGTCATTGTTGGCAATGAAGTTGTCCCTGATTACGCAATTTGACCACCACCCGAAAAAACCGCCCACATATTCCGAACTGGTATTGTATATGATGGTATTGCCCTCGATCAGGGGACTGCCGTAGGACGATGCCACCGCACCACGGTCGGCATGATTGTGGCTGAAAAGGTTGCTGGCAATCACCGGCGAGCAGTATTCAACATAAATGCCAGCACCCCTATAAGCGGCACTGTCATACATAAATACGGAATTGGATACCCTCAGTTTCGAGAAGTACCGCACTTCCAGGGCACCTCCGTCGCCGGAAACACTTTTTGCATATTCAAGGCGGCACACATCGATGACGGAGCTGTCATTGTCAAACATATTGCCTCCTGAATTATTGATATAAATCCCGTTCCAGCCGGTCGGTCTCTGTGATTCGGGGACCGTGAACAGGATGGTGTCGCCCGGTGTGCCCCTGGCGATCAGGGTCCCGGTTACGGTCAACTGGTAAAAATCCTGAAACTGTACCACCGTTCCGGGATTTATCGTCAGTGTGACATCGTCCTGGACCGTAACATCGCCTGTAACCTTGACAGTATCGGCCAGCCAGTATTCATCCGAACTGATGCTTCCGCCGGCGGTAATAACATCGATATGCGTTTCCGCGGCACCCTGGTCTATGATTGAATTGCTGACCCTCTGGTTATCATACACGTCCTGATCAGGCAGGTGCAATTCCGCCAGATCGGGGCTGCCTGCATTGATGCAGGGAGAGGTTGTCTGCAGGGCCCAGTTCGCCCCGACCCCGTCTGAAAGGTATCCGGCACCTCCGGGGGACGATTCGAATTCCGGATCAGCATCAATGTTATTGTCAGCGATCCCGTTGAAGGCAGATCCTGTGAATGCGGCAATGCCTCCCTGAAGATCGGAATAATATATGTTCGGTATTGACAGGCTGGTTCCGATGTGCACCTGGGAGGGCGTATTTGCATAAACAATGCAATTCTGAATTTCCGGGCTTGAACCCGTAAGATAACAACCTCCCCCTGAACCTGAGACAGACTGGTTGTATGCGATCGTGTTATTGGTCATGACGGCGTTCGTATTGGACAGATAGAGCCCTCCTCCATGTGAAACCGCCGTATTGTTGACGATCAGGTTACCTGTCATCTTCGGAAAGGAAGTATTGGTGGCATATAAAGCGCCGCCGTAATTTGTATTCGCGTAATTATTGGCAATGATGTTATTGACTGCCGTAAAAGTCGAGGCATAGCTTCTGATCCCGCCGCCGGACTGGGCTGTATTGTGATGAATCTGGTTCCCGTACATTTTCATTTTCGAATCACCCCAGAAACCGACGGCACCCCCCTCGTTAGCGGTATTGTCATGGAATTCATTGTCTCTCAGGTAAAAAGCGCCATCCTGGGCAAACACGGCACCTCCCATGCTGCCTGCCGTGTTGTTGGTAAAAAGACAGCTGTCGATGGTAAAAACGCCTGTCGAGTTTACGGTGATCGCTCCGCCGTTGTTCTGGGCATAATTGTGGTCGAAATGGCAGGCACGGATCATCAGGTTCGTGTAGCTTGCCGGAATATACATGGCCCCTCCCCAATAGGTGGAAACAGATGCTCCGAGGGCTTTGGCATATTTGAATTTGCAGCAGTAGAATTTCGAATTGTCCGATCCCGAGAAGTAAATCCCGCTCCAGCTTCCCGCGGAATTGTTCAGATCACTATAAAAAGCGGATGAGTCATTCACTGTAAACAGTATGGTATCGTTTGTCATGCCGGCCGCCTGGATATCACCCTGTATGAGGAATTCATAATACCCCTGGAATTCGACCACGACTCCTGGCTCGATAACCAGGGTATCTCCCGGAAGGAGGGTGATATCACCCTGGATGAGGTAGGGGGAACCGGATTTTGTCCATGTGCCCGAGACATCTCCGGGAGGCACGGTAGTATCCGCGAAAACAGCGGCGTGTACAGCGATGGCTGCATACAGGAAGACCAGTATCTTTTTCATTATGCAAGGATTTATGCCAGATTATCCGTGAAAGATATACAATAACGGCAGAAAAAGCAATGCGGGGATATATACGGTTTCTTGGAATTGACTGGCATATAGGGATTCTTATTCTTCCCTGGATGACTATGCGTTCACCCGCCTTTCGTAAAATAATTTTTGTTTAAACAAATCGTTGTATTATCTTACATGTTCAAAATCACAGGCATACTTGCCTGGCATTAATGTTTAAACCTAAAAAAGGATGCTATGAAAAAACTTGGAATCTTTCTGTTATTTCTGCTGCTGGCATTCGCCGGATGTAAAAACAAAGGACAAACAACAGAATCAGAAGATACAATGATGGAGAATACTGAGGCTGTGGAGAGTGAGAGCATGGAGGAAATGGGTGAAACGGAAGGCGCGGAAATGGGTGAAATGGAAGAAATGAGTGACACTGCTGCCGCTGAAGAAGCTGAATAAAAGTAGGATTTTCGTTGCTTTCAGAATGTAATTTCCATACTGATATCCTAAAATAAGTACGATAGCCTCCTGAATCCGGGAAGTTCAGGTCGCCTGAAACCGGATTTGAATTTTCTTCAAATCAGGTTCCAGGCGATATACCTTCTTTGGGATAAGATTCTTTTTTTTTATATGTAATCCCTTTCCATATTCCGATATCCTTCCTTCGATCAATCAGTCACATTTAAATATTTACAGAATTCTGAATTAGTACCTTGATTCAGGGATCAGACAATCCAAGGGTATGTCCAATGAGTTTATAATTGTAAAAGAATATAATTCTTTGTAATTTCCTTTTACTTTCTCTTGAAGATAAATTTTTTGGGAGTGACGTGGCGAAGCTGTATGAGGCCAGGTGAATATTTAATTTGTAATCAATTAATAGACTTTCATTTAGCAAAAATCGATATATTCAATCTTCAGTGATTGTATTATTATTCAAATTAAGAACTATACCGCAAAAGGCAGTAGAATAAATGATAGGGCCGCCGCTTGAGCGGCGTCCCTATCGGTCCGGCGGG
>CAYOPZ010000015.1:0-68651 GCA_964406005.1 uncultured Bacteroidaceae bacterium | reverse complement strand
ATTTGCCGGCTGCGGTTTCACAGGATCCGATCATATAATACTACGGTACAAGACAGCCTGAACCGGTGTGTATCAGTTGAGGCCTGGGTTTTCGGGGAAGTTCACCCAGGTGCGGTATTTCTTGTTTCCTGATTTTTCGAGGATGTCCCGCCACAGATTGTTATCGGGTCCCTTCATGATCTGCTCGGCATTCATTTCAGAGACAAGCCATGCATTATCCGACAACTCATTTTCAAGCTGTTTGGGAGACCAGCCGGCATAGCCGAGAAAGAACCTGATCTCATGAGGAGCAATGGCTCCATGTGTGATCAGCTCCCTTACAACCTCAAAATCGCCCCCCCAGTAAAGGTTTTTAAGGACCTTTACCGAATTGGGTATTTTCTCTCCCATTGTATGAATGTAATGAATGGTATTGGTATTGACCGGTCCGCCTATGGAAATCTCCGACTTCACTTCCGGAAAATCATTCAGCACATCATTTACCGACAGGTCTACCGGCTTGTTCAGCACAAAGCCAACAGAGCCCTCTTCAGAATGTTCCGTCAGCAGTACGACCGAACGTTTGAAATAAGTATCGTTCAGAAAGGGTTCCGAGATAAGTATCCTTCCCTGCCTGGCGACCTTATTGTTATCTATGCTGAAGAAATCAATATTCAGTTCCATGGCATCAGCACACTGAATTGCAATATATCCAAATTAATGACAAAAATAATACCCAAATCTCAGGTTTTTTATGATTTGTGAAAAAAATCCAATAAACTTCCTGTTCCATTCCATGAATATTCATGAGTGTTGCTTCTGATTTTTAGTATCTTTCCTGCTGTTTTTCCGCAGGCCATATGGAGGAAATCAAGAAAAGACCTACCCTGCTGCAGGCTTTGACCCCGATCGTTTGCCTCATCATTATGCTCACGCTGAATGTGATCATATTCGGCGATGACACGCTTTCGGGTGCAAACCAGATAGCGCTTCTCCTGGCAGCAGCCGTGGCCGGCATCATTGCCGTAAGACGGAAACTGGAATGGACATATATACGCATGCAGATTGTCAGGAGCATCGGATCGGCCATGCCCGCCATACTGATCCTGCTCCTGATCGGTTCCCTCGCGGGAACATGGTTACTGAGCGGAGTTGTACCGGCGCTGATCTATTACGGCCTGAAAGTCATTCACCCGAGCATTTTCCTTTTTGCAGCCGTCGTCACATGCGGTGTGGTTTCACTTGCCACCGGAAGTTCCTGGTCTACCATTGCGACCATCGGCATAGCATTGCTGGGTATCGGCCGGGCACTTGGAATTCCTCCGGGCTGGGTGGCCGGAGCCATTATTTCAGGCGCCTATTTCGGGGATAAAATGTCCCCCCTTTCGGATACGACCAACCTTGCCCCTGCAATGGCGGGCACTGATCTTTTTACCCATATCCGGTTTATGATGATCACGACCGTACCTGCAATGTCACTTACGCTTCTTATTTTTCTTATCATAGGATTTACGAACCATATTGATCACGACAGTGCGAACGTGGAAGCAGTACTTGAACAGATCAGGCTGAATTTCAATATCAATCCTCTTCTTTTCATTGTCCCCGCCCTGTTGATAATCGTCATAGTAAAAAAGCTCCCTCCCGTACCGGCCCTGCTGTTCGGGACCCTTCTCGGGGCATTGTTCGCCGTAGTTTTCCAGCCGCAAATAATTTACTCGGTTGCAGGCGGATCATACGGTTATCTTAAAAGCACATATATAAGCGTTATGAAATCCATGTTTGGCGAGATCCGTATCGTCACTGAAAATGAAACCGTTAATGATCTTCTAACCACACGCGGAATGGCCGGCATGCTCGATACCATATGGCTCATCCTTTCAGCCATGGTCTTCGGTGGTGTAATGGAGTCTGCGGGACTGCTGATGAGGATCTCCGAGGCCATCATCAAATGGGCCAGGTCCACCGGGTCCCTGGTCGCCTCAACGGTTGCAACCAGTATTTTTTTCAATATTACAGCTTCCGACCAGTACATTTCCATAGTGGTACCCGGACGCATGTACGCCAAAACCTACCGCGAAAGAGGGCTGAAACCCGAGATGCTTAGCCGTACCCTGGAAGACGGGGGAACGGTAACTTCCGTGCTTATTCCATGGAATACCGGCGGCGCCACGCAGTCACGGGTGCTTGGAGTTCCCACCCTGACGTACCTGCCTTTCTGCTTCTTCAACCTTATCACCCCGTTGATGTCCATCCTGGTGGCAAGCCTGAACTACAGGATACGCCGGATCGATCCCGGCGAACCGGGCGGCATTCCCCTGAAAGAAGAAGACCGGAGGGATTACTGAACACCGTCAGATTGCAGGATACCTGGCAGGATCCGCCTGATGCATAATATCGTACAGGGTTTCGAATACATCCTCGGCACTTGGGTTGGAAAAATAATCCCCGTCGGTACCGTATGCCGGTCTGTGGTCCCTTCCCGAAATGGTCCTCGGTTCAGCATCGAGATGGATGTAGGCACCCTGCTCTTCGATTACCTTCTGCATCATGTAGGCAGTAGCGCCCCCGGGAACATCCTCATCAAAGAAGACCACCCTGCCGGTTTTTCTGACGGATCCGGGAATGATATCATGGATATCAAAGGGAATGAGTGTCTGGACATCGATCAGTTCCACGTCAATCCCGAATTCAGCGAGCTGGGATACCGCTTCCTGGGCGATTCTCACGCAGGATCCATAGGTGACAAGCGTAATGTGCCGCCCCTTTCTTATAATTTCAGGTACACCCAGAGGTATCCGGTACCGGCCGGGATTGGAGGGCAGCCTTTCTTTCAACCTGTAACCGTTCAGGGGTTCTATGACCAGGGCCGGATCGTCCCCTTCGAGCAATGTATTGTAAAATCCGGCCGCCCGGGTCATATCCCTCGGTACACAGACATAAACACCCCGGATGGAATTGATTACCATGCTCAGCGGAGATCCCGAATGCCATATCCCTTCCAGCCTGTGCCCGCGCGTTCTGATGATCAGGGGTGCGGATTGTTCACCCTTTGTCCGGTAATGCATCGTCGCCAGGTCGTCGCTTATGGTTTGAAGGCCGTACAGCAGGTAATCAAAATACTGAATTTCTGCGATAGGTCTTAATCCCCTGATTGCCAGACCGATTCCCTGACCTATGATGGTCATTTCACGAATCCCTGTATCGCTTATTCTCAACTCCCCGTACTTCTCCTGAAGCCCTTCGAGGCTCTGGTTCACACCTCCGATCTTCCCCGTATCCTCGCCGAAAGTTACAAGAAGCGGGTGCATGGCAAACAGGCTGTCAAAATTATCCCTGAGCACTTCACGGCCGGTCACCTCCCTTGCATCTGCCGGATATTCAGGATCCTGTGCAGGTACCCTAAGCACGGAACCCTTTTTCTCATTGTAGAGGTAGGCACTGTAATGGTCCCATGCCTCATCATAATACCTGTCGAGCCAGTCGTTCAGATCTTTCTTGAGTTCATGCCTGTTCGGGCAGTCCAGGCAAACATACCTCAACATTTTTTTTGCAGTGGAAAAATTGTCCTTGCGTATGGGATTGCGGACCTGCCTCAGATTTTTCCTCAGTATGGCAATCTTGTCTATCTTATCCGTAGCGCATTTGCAGCCTTTATTATCCAGAACAGCCAGTAATTCATCCCTCTCCTTTCTGATGGCAGCGGTATAGTGCTGCCAGGCAGCATCCCTTGCATCCTTTACCTCCTGGATGGCCTGCTGCTCAATCTTATCCAGGTTGTCACCCGTGGAAATGCCCGATGCAAGGATCCATTCCCTCATCTTTTTCAACGGATCGAATTCCTTCTCCCAGGTGAGCCTTTCCTTGGATTTGTAACGTTCATGTGACCCGGAAGTGGAATGACCGAGGGGCTGTGTCATTTCATCAATGTGAAACAGCACGGGTATGTGGTCCGTTCTACACCTCCGGATCCCTTCCATGAAAACCTCGCACAGCTCCCGGTAATCCCAGCCCCGGGCCCTGTAGATCAGGATTCCCTTTTCCCCCTCGCCTGCTTCAAAGCCCTTCATGACCACAGAAATGCTTTGTTTCACGGTCTGGTATTCACGGGGCACGGAAATCCCGTATCCGTCATCCCAGACCGCAACAGCCATCGGGATCTGCAAGACCCCGGCAGCATTCATGGTTTCGAAAAAATGTCCTTCTGAGGTACTCGCATCCCCGATCATTCCGAAGGCGACTTCATTTCCATTGTCAGAATATTTTTTATATCCCGCCAGATCCGGATTCTGCCGGAACAGCCTGGATGCGTATGCAAGCCCTATCAGGCGGGGCATCTGGGCAGCGACCGGGGAAAGGTCCGCAGCCGAATTCTTCTGCTTTGCAAGATTCATCCATTCGCCTTTATCATCGATGTTGGGAGTGGCAAAATGATTGTTGAAATTTCTCCCAGCATTTCCCGGATTGTACTTATGGTCAGTGTCGCCGTAGACCTGTGCAAAGAATCCTTCCGGAGTCACGATTCCGGCCGCCATCAAAAAGGTCTGGTCACGGTAATACCCCGACCGCCAGTCGCCATCCCTGAAATTCTTCGCCATGGCGATCTGGGCCACTTCTTTTCCATCCCCGAAGATCCCGAATTTCGCCTTGCCTGTCAGCACTTCCTTTCTTGCCAGTACACTGCAATGCCTGCTGATGTGTGCCAGCTTGTAATCTTTCAGCACCTCATTGCTGAATTCCCGGAAGGAAATCTTCTTCTCAGGCGCTAATTTTTCATCCATTGAAAAGTACTTTTCAGAGACGGGTTAAAGTTAAGAATTATTCTAAATAAGTTTTCCGGCCAAACCTGTCCGTGTAAACCCGGAATAACGGATACCGGATATTTTTATTAATTTTACACCGTGTTTCTGAAGTTACTTGTCATATCATCGGTGCTTGTCGGATTTGCCTTTATCGGGTTGGCCTGCAGGATCCTGTTTGTAAAAAAGGGCCATTTCCCCCAGACTTCCATCGGTAAGAACAGTGAAATGCATAAACTCGGCATTTCCTGCGTCAAACATGATGAGATCCGGTGTTACAGGGATTCCGGTGAAGGCAGCTGCTGTTGCTGACCCCTGTCAGGGATTCCTTCTTTCCAGGATTTTCTCCATACCCGGTGTATACCATACAAGGTACTCCCCTTGCTCATTGTTGTAAATCAGAAAAGCGTCAAGATCGGTCCGGCCCTTGAGGAATGCCTTGCTTTTCTCCGTCCCCATAACCATAAGGGTCGTGGCATAAGCATCTGCGTGCATGCAATCAGCGCACAGTACCGAAGCACTCAGAAGCCCGTGGTGAACGGGGTACCCTGTTGCCGGATCTATGGTGTGTGAATACTTTACGCCATCCAGCTCGTAAAAACTGCGGTAATTTCCGGAGGTGGCAAGGGATTTTCCGGACAGCCTGACCACGGCCTCCATTTCAATGCCCGAAATCTGCAACCCTTCAATGGGTTTGTCTATACCTACCCTCCATTTGACTCCCTCCGGGTTCCTGCCAAGGGTCCTCAACTCCCCCCCTATCTCGACAAGGTAATTTGCAATCCCCTGCGAATCGAGAAAACCGGATAGAACGTCTACGGCAAAACCCTGGGCAATGGCATTCATATCGAGCATGACCCCGTCCCGTTCCTTCCGCAGGCGACCGTCCCTGAGCCATACCCTGTCCATTCCCACATACTGCAAAAGACTGTCGATCATGGCGCTATCGACATCCGCCCTTTCGGTGAACCCGAATCCCCAGGCATTCACAAGGGGTGCCACGGTGATGTCGAATGCGCCGCCGCTTTCCTCATAGACCTCCCTGGCGACATTAAAACACTTTATGAACGTGGAGTCCGGCACGATGTCTTCATCTCCCCGGTTGATCCTCGAAATAACGGATTCAGGGATGTAGGTCGACAGGGAAAGGTCAAATTCATGTAAAATCTCCTCGATTTCATTCCTGTAATCCGTACTGTCGGGATCCAGATAGGTAAGGCTGTAGGTTGTACCCTGCGTCCGGCCCGAAATTTTTATCCAGGCACCTTCCTGTCCCGTACCCGAACAGGAATGCAAAAGCAATACGGGCAACAAAGTCAGCAGTGTGAGGAAGCATCGCACCCTTTATCCTCCGAAGTCATCAAAATCCACCATTTCATCGGGTACTCCGAGGTTGTACAGCATTTTCTGGACAGCCTCGTTCATCATGGGGGGGCCGCAAAGGTAGTATTCGAGTTCTTCCGGTTCCTCGACCTTGCTCAGGTATTCATCGTACAATACCTGGTGAATGAAGCCGGTCAGACCGGTCCAGTGATCTTCTTCCTTGGCCTCCGACAGGGCTATGTGAAATTTGAAATTCGGGTATTTCTTCTCAATGGCCCTGAACTCCTCTTCATAAAAGATCTCCCTTCTTGACCTTGCCCCGTACCAGTAGGTCACGTTCCTCTTCGTGCCGAGGGTATGGAAAAGATGAAAAATATGTGACCTGAGCGGGGCCATTCCCGCTCCTCCTCCGATATAGACCATGTCCCGGTCCGTATCCTTGATATGGAATTCACCGTATGGCCCTGAAACAAAGACCTTGTCTCCGGGTTTCCTGGAAAAGATATAGGATGAGCAGACCCCGGGGTTCACTTTCATGAAAGCGCCCCTGGATTTATCCCAGGGAGGGGTTGCGATCCGGATGTTCAGCATGATGATATTGCCCTCCGCAGGATGGTTGGCCATGGAATACGCACGGTAGGTTTCCTCCGTATTCTTCATTTTCAGTCCCCAGAGATTGTACAAATCCCATTCGTCCCTGAACTGCTCCTCAACGTCAATGTCTTTGGAGAAATCCACTTCGATTTTCGGGACATCTATCTGTATATAGCCGCCTGACAGGAAATCGAGACTTTCTCCTTCGGGAAGTTTCACTACGAATTCCTTGATGAATGTGGCGACATTCCGGTTCGAAACCACTTCGCATTCCCACTTCTTGATTCCCAGAACCGCTTCCGGTACCCTGATTTTCATGTCATTGCGAACCTTCAACTGGCATCCGAGACGCCAGTTGGCCTGCTGTTCCTTTCGGGTAAAAAAACCCGTTTCCGTAGGCAGTATGGTGCCTCCGCCTTCCAGGACCTGGGCCTTGCACATCCCGCAGGTCCCGCCTCCCCCGCATGCCGAAGGAAGAAAAATATTCTGCGTGCTCAGTGTGGACAGCAGGGTACTGCCCGGAGAAACCTGCAAGTCCCTGTCGTTTATATGAAGCGTGACCTCTCCCTGCGGGGTCAGTTTCGCCCTGGCATAGAGCAGTATGATCACCAGCAATGTGATTACAAACAGAAATACGGCAACACTGATCAGTATGGTGATGATTTGTGACGTTAACAGCAGCATCTCATTCAGATATTGTTTAAAGTTTAATCCCCATAAAACTCATGAAAGCAATCCCCATCAGTCCCGTGATGATGAAGGTAATCCCGAGCCCCCTGAGCGGAGCCGGAACGTTCGAATAACGGATCTTCTCACGGATGGCCGCAATGCCTACAATGGCAAGGAACCAGCCCACCCCGGATCCCAGTCCGAACGACGTGGCCTCGGCAAGGGAGGTGTATTCCCGCTCCTGCATAAACAAAGACCCTCCCAGTATGGCGCAGTTCACTGCAATCAGCGGCAGGAATATCCCCAGGGACGCATACAGAGAAGGGGAAAATTTCTCCACCACCATCTCGACCAGCTGCACCATGGATGCGATCACGGCAATGAACATTATGAAGCTCAGGAAGCTGAGATCCAGGTCTGCGAAGGCTGGACTGAGCCATGCCAATGCGCCTGCCTTGAGGATGTATTTTTCCATGAGGTAGTCTACGGGGACCGTGAATCCGAGCACGAATATAACGGCCAGGCCCAGTCCGGTAGACGTCTTTACGGTCTTCGAAACAGCCAGGTATGAACACATGCCCAGGAAGTATGCAAAGATCATATTGTCAATAAAAACGGATCTTACGAATATGCTTATGAGGTTTTCCATGGTTTCCCGGATGCTTAGTTGTTTTCGATCAGGTCACGGTTCCTGTAGCGCTGTATCCAGATGATGATCCCTACGGTGATCAGCGCCATGGGCGGAAGGATCATCAGCCCGTTATTATGGTAGCCGATGCCGTAAAGGCCCAGTTTTTCGAATACGGGCCAGCCCCAGATGGTTCCCGACCCGAGCAGCTCCCTGAAAAATGCGACAACGATCAGGATCACACCATAGCCGGTTGCATTCCCTATACCGTCGAGGAAGGATGCCCAGGGCTTGTTGCCCATGGCAAAGGCTTCGAGCCGGCCCATGATGATGCAGTTTGTGATGATCAGCCCCACGAAAACCGATAGCTGCTTGCTCACATCATAGGCAAATGCCTCCAGTATCTCATCAACGAGGATCACCATTGTAGCAATAACGGTCAGCTGCACGATGATGCGTATCCTGTTCGGAATGGTCTTTCTGAGCAGAGAAATCACTACGTTGGATACGGCAAGCACGACGATCACCGAGATGGCCATGACAACCGACGGCTTCAGCTTCACGGTGACGGCAAGGGCGGAACATATGCCCAGGACCTGCACCGTGATGGGGTTGCTTTCTCCCAGTGGTTCTTTCAGCAGCTTCAGGTTTTTGGATGAAAATAGAGGTTCTCTGTCTTTTTCTCTCTCACTCATGATCTTCCGATTTGTATTTAATTGCTGTTCTCCTTAAAATAATTCAGATAATTGCCGAGACAATCCTTCAGCATGGCCTCCACTCCCTTGGAGGTAATGGTGCCCCCGGAAATTGCATCAACGGCATGGGCGTCATCCGGGTCCGCGCCTCCCTTTTCTACCTTGACAGATGTGAAATCCCCGGCCTCGTCGAAAATTTTCTTTCCAAAAAACTGCTCCTGGAACCAGAGCTGGTTGATCTCCGCGCCCAGGCCGGGCGTTTCCTTTGTATGGGAGAAAGTTGCCCCGTAGATGGTAGACAGGTCTTCATCGAGCGATATATATCCCCAGATAGGTCCCCATAATCCCTTCCCCCTCAAGGGGATGACATATTTTATCCCGCCCTCTTCATCGGTATATACGAATACCGGAAGGTCCCTTTCCCCCGGGGGTTTGGCAAGCTCCTCCTTGAGATCTATACTGAAAGCCTCCAGATCTTCCATCAACCGGCCTTCCGGATTGATAACGAAACTCCTGCTTATATTCTCGGCATAGGCCTCTTCCACATAGTCATTCTTGTTCCCGACATCGCTCATGTCCCTTGCAAGCCTGACAGACCGCAGAATATCAAGTTTTTTCTCCACTTCCACATTCTTCTCCTGGTAGGGCTTCAGCTGTTCTGCCATAAAGGAAAGGAGCGCTGCAACGATGACCACCATAACCGTAGAAAAAACGAATATATATGTATTGCTGTAATTCTTCATATGTCCTTTACGTTTGGGTGTTGGTACTCATTCTGGCCCGCTTCAGTCTGCGCCTGGCATGGGATTCGATCACATAGTGGTCTATAAGCGGGGCAAAAACGTTCATCAGCAGAATGGCCAGCATGACGCCTTCCGGGAAAGCAGGATTCAGCACGCGAATCAGGATGGCCATGACCCCTACAAGGAAGCCGTATATCCATTTTCCTTTTTCGGTCTGGGCTGCGCTGACCGGGTCTGTAGCCATAAAAACCGCGCCGAATGCAAATCCCCCCAGCATCAAATGTTGCCAGAACGGGATCTCCATCAGTACACTCCCTCCAAAGGCATTCAGTATCAAACCCATGAATGCACCGCCGGCGAATACGGAAAATATGATCTTCCAGCTGCCCACACCTGTATAGATCAGGATGAATGCGCCTATCAGTATTGCCAGAACGGAGGTCTCCCCAATGGAACCGGGAATGCAACCTATGAACATTTCTACCGCGCTCATGGGATCCCCGGTGGTGTTCAGGATGTGCTGGCCCAGGGCTGCCTGGCCCAGGGCCGTGGCTCCGCTGAAACCGTCTATCACACCCGTACCCTTCAGAAGACCGGATATCCATACGGCATCTCCCGACATATAGGAGGGGTATGCAAAGAACAGGAATGCCCTGGCTGTCAGGGCAGGGTTGAGGATGTTCATTCCCGTGCCCCCGAAAACCTCCTTCCCTATGATCACGGCAAATACAACGGCCACGGCAACCATCCATAGCGGTACATCGACAGGGACGATCAGGGGTATAAGTATCCCTGTTACAAGGTAACCCTCATTGACTTCATGTCCCCGTATCTGGGCGAAAATGAATTCTGTTCCGAGTCCCACGACATAGGAGACAACAATGATCGGGAATACTTTCAGAAAACCAAAGCCGAAGTTCTGGAGAATGGTCCGTTCAATGCCCAGTGCAATGGAATTCTGGAATCCAGTGTTCCACATACCGACAAGGAGGGCGGGCACCAATGCCACTACAACAATGATCATGGTCCTTTTCATATCCATGGCATCCCGTATGTGAGAACCTGTCTTTGTGACCTTGTCAGGAACAAATAAAAAGGTTTCAAAAGCTTCGAAGGTGGATTTCAGGTAAGCAAATCTGCCTCCCTGTTCGAAATTCGGCTTGACCTTATCTATAAACCTCCTGAACGAACTCATATATTAACCCTCTGTTTATTCATATTCGGTTTACTCAACTTCTTTAATCATATGTTCTATTCCCTGACGTAATATGGATTGTATCTCGATCTTGGACGGACAGACAAATTCACAGAGTGCAAAATCCTCTTCCGCCACCTCATATATGCCAAGTTTTTCCATTTGTTCAATATCGTCCACAAGAATGGCTTTCACCAGGTGCATTGGATAAATGTCCATGGGCAGCACCTTTTCATATGCACCCGTTATAACAAACGGTCTTACCCCGCCTTTCAGGTTTGTGTCTATGGTATATCTTTTGCTGCCCTGAAGCCAGGAAAAGAAGCTTCTTGACATACTGTATTTCCTGAATCCCGGAAGCCCCCAGCCCAGAAACTCAAAATAATTGCCCTCCGGCAGTACGGTTATCTGGCTGTCGTAATATCCCAGGTAACCGGTCCTGTCAATTTTAGAGCCGGTCAATGCATTCCCGCTGATGTACCTTAGTTCGCCCGGTTGTACATTATCAGATACAAACGGTTCTATGGAAGTGCCCCCGACCGCCTTGTAATACCTCGGTTTTTTCACTTCCGATCCGGTCAGTGCAATGACCCTTGAAGCATCATAAATGCCTTTGGTGAACAACCTGCCGATCATGATGACATCCTGGGGGCGGACCACCCATACCGTCTCTCCCTTGTTTACGGGATCTATCCTGCTGATCTGGACTCCCGGATTCCCCGCGGGATGGGGGCCTTTGAAATAATGAAATTCCACACCTCCGGCCCTGGTGAAAGTGTCTGCAGGGGGATACTGGGAATTCAGGGAGAGGTGCACCTTCCCCCTTGTCATTTTCCTCAGGGCATTGATCCCAACCTGAAAGTCATCGACCTTTCCCTTGACTGCAAAGTCCAGGTCCGGTGCAAGGGGGGCAGTGTCGAATCCGGATATGAATATGGCCTTGGGTTCCTTCTCACACCTGGCAATGATCGCATAGGGTCTTTGCCTGATTGCAGGCCAGAGACCTGCCTCCTGAAGCTTATTTATCACTTCCTCCCTGCTCAATGAAGCCGGGTCGGAAGCCTTGAAATCCCGGTATTGAATTTCTCCCGCGGCCTCCACAACAACCTCAAGTATCCTGCGTCTTTCCCCCCTGTTGACAGCTTTCACAACACCGCTGACAGGGGAGGTGAATTTTACATCCGGGCAAATTTTATCAAAAAAAAGTGTTGTCCCTGCTTTGACCTTATCTCCCGGATGAGCGACCATCCTGGGATTGATTCCCGGAAAATCGGTGGGTTTTACGGCATAGGTAGTGGCGGGTTGTGCTGTGGAAATGATTTTTTCGGCGGATCCTCTCAGTTTAATATCAAGCCCTCGCTTAATCCTAATTACCTTGGACATGGAATACTTTTTGAATTTGAAACACGTTTGACAAAAATAGCTATTTAATTTAAAAAACAGTATCTTCAAAAAGTATCGAAGTCAGGGGAAATCTTTTTTTGGAAAGAGCGATAAAAGCCATTTGCATAATGTATTTATGCTGGGTGGGGCCGGGAAGTATCATTGCCGGACAGGAAGCGTTTTACACAGATAAGGTATACAAGCCCGGGATCAAAACGGTTCTGCTCCACCGGGCCGGCTGGGAAATGACCTACCCGATCATTGATCTGAACAGCCTGGACAGGATAGAACTGAGCTTTGACGATCTGAGCGACCAGGTTAAAAATTTTTCGTATACGATCGAACATTGCAGCGCAGACTGGCTGTCGTCACGGCTGTCTCCGGGAGAATACATGGACGGTTTTGAAGAGAACCCAATCCAGGATTATTCCCTCTCCTTCAATACGACTGTAAATTATGTGCATTATAGTATCCGGTTGCCGAACGACGAAGTCAGGTTCAAGATCTCCGGGAACTATATACTGAAGGTTTTCGAAGATTTTGATCAAAGCAACCTCGTTCTCACCCGGCGTTTTTCGGTCGCCGAGCCCATGGTCAGCATTGAAGGGAAGGCAGGCAGGCCCCCGCAGGCATCGTACAGGGATGAAGGGCAGCAGGTGAATTTCCAGGTACACCTGGGAACGCTCGAGGTCAACGATCCCTATTCGGAAGTAAAGGTGGCCATTCTGCAGAACAACCGCTGGAACATGTCGGTCCTTGACCTGAAGCCCTTTTTCAGCCGGGGGGATGTACTCGATTACAATTACCCGCAGGAAAACATATTCAAGGGAGGGAATGAGTACCGGTATTTCAACATTAAAAGCCTCAGGTACCAGTCCGAGGCCGTCCGGTCCATTGATTACCGCGCTCCCTATTATCATGTATTCCTTTATCCCGACCGGCCGAGGGACCGCGGTGCATATTTTTATCACGAGGATTTCAACGGAAGGTATTATGTGGAAGTGCAGGAAGGCGTAAAAAACGAGACCGAGTCGGACTATGTCTATGTCCATTTTACGCTGCCCTTTGATGCACCTCTTGCCGGCGGCGGGATTTTTGTCTCCGGGAATCTCAGCAACTGGGATTATACCGAAGACAACAAAATGGTATACAACTACGAAAGTAAGGCTTATGAACTTGAAATGCTCCTGAAACAGGGCTATTACAATTACGAGTATGCCTACATCAGGGACGGTTCGGATTTCCCGGATGCCACTTTCATCGAAGGAAGCTACTACGAAACTGAAAATGACTATGTCATATATGTATATTTACGCACGAATACTTCCAGGTATGACCGTCTTGTCGGCTACCAGTTCCTGAATTCATTACATTAAGAGCCGATCGCTTGGAAAAAAGTCATAAAATGACTCTATTTGCATTCTGTAACAAAGGTCATGATCTATCTAACGCGGCGGGAAAAATTCAATGCAGCGCACAGGCTTTACCGGGATGACTGGTCGGACGAAAAAAACCTGGAGGTTTACGGGCCCTGCTCCAACCCGAACTGGCACGGTCATAATTACAACCTTTTCGTTACCGTAAAAGGCAATATTAAACCCGAACTGGGATATGTCGTTGATCTGAAGAACCTCAGCAAGCTGATCCGGGACAGGATCATAGACAGGATAGACCATAAAAACATCAACCTGGAGGTTGCATTCATGAAAGACAGGGTCGCATCTGCGGAAAATATGGCTATGGCCATCTGGGACGAGCTTGAAGCGCATGTAAAAGAGCTGGGTGTGGAACTGCATAAAATACGGCTTGAAGAAACAGAAAACAATTTTGTTGAATATTATGGAAATCATCAATAACGGAACCGGGGACCCCGACAATGAAGGTTATAACAGGGTTGACATTTTCGATGACAGCAAAACAAAGCGGCTCAGTGAATTATACAACGAAGTACTTGACCTTATCGGGGAAGATACAGGGCGGGAAGGACTGAATGAGACCCCCCTGCGTATGGCCAAGTCCATACAGTTTCTCACACAGGGCTATGGCAGCCAGCCCGAACAGATCATCAAAAATGCCATGTTCAGGGAAGAATACAGGGAAATGGTCATTGTGAAGGACATTGACCTTTTTTCCCTTTGCGAACACCACCTGATTCCCTTCCTCGGAAAAGCGCATGTCGCGTACATCCCCGACGGATATATCACGGGATTGAGTAAAATTGCCCGTGTGGTCGAGGCCTATGCAAGGCGGCTGCAGGTCCAGGAAAGGCTTACCGTCCAGATCCGCGATTGCATACAGTCCACCCTGAACCCTCTCGGAGTAGCGGTGGTTATAGAAGCCAAACATCTCTGCATGGTCATGCGGGGCATACAAAAGCAAAACTCCGTTACGACCACATCTGCATTCACAGGTGAATTCCTCAACAAGGCCGACACGCGTGAGGAATTTATCTCCCTTATCGGCTCCCGTCTGTATTGAGCACTACGGAAAAATGAAGGCATACGTGTTCCCCGGTCAGGGTGCCCAGTTTCCAGGTATGGGAAAGGATCTCTACGAGCGGCATGAGATGGCAAGATCAATGTTCGGGGAAGCCAACGAAATCCTGGGGTTCGACATCACCGGACTGATGTGTTCCGGGACGCAGGAGGATCTCAGGCAGACCCGTGTGACCCAGCCCGCCATCTTCCTTCACTCGGTGATACTGGCCGGAACAATCCCGGATTTCAAACCCGGAATGGTGGCAGGGCATTCCCTCGGCGAGTTTTCTTCTCTTGTGGCCAGCGGGGCCCTGTCGTTCGGGAACGGATTAATGCTTGTATCACAGCGGGCTTCAGCCATGCAAAAAGCTTGTGAGATTGAACCCTCTGCAATGGCAGCCGTAATAGGTATGGAAGACAGTATGGTTGAAGAGGTTTGCAGTGAAATCCGGGAAGTTGTTGTTCCCGCCAACTACAACAGCCCGGGGCAGATTGTCATTTCCGGATCCGTGCCGGGTATTGAGGCCGCTCTGAAAATTCTGATCCGGCGGGGAGCAAGGAAAGCCATCCGGCTGAACGTGGGCGGTGCATTCCACTCGCCGCTCATGGAACCTGCAAGGAAGGAACTTGAAAAAGCCATTTCTGAGACCCCGTTCAACCCGCCTGTCTGCCCCGTATACCAGAATGTCACCGGAGAGCCCACGCAGGATCCGGGCCTGATCAGGCAGAACCTGGCAGCCCAGCTTACCGCTCCTGTCCTGTGGACCAGGACAGTGGAGAATATGATCCGCGACGGGGCCGGTTCATTTACCGAAGTGGGGCCGGGAAAAGTGCTCCAGGGCCTGATCCGGAAACTGGACGAAAAAATACCCACCTTCAGCGCCTGATTTAACTCCTGCCCTGCATACCCTTGCTCGTATTTTTTATTTACTTTTGCAATCTCTGCTTCAGATCATTGATTATTAAAGTATAATACCTGAGTGGAATGAAGGTCCTGAAATTCGGCGGTTCCTCGTTGGGCTCACCCGAACGTATCATGGGTGTAAAATCCATTGTTGAGAGCCAAAAAGAAGCATGCATCATTGTGGTTTCGGCTTTCCAGGGAGTGACGGACCAGCTGATCAGGGTCAGCCGGCTGGCAAAAGACCGGGATGAGACATACAGGTCAATGCTGAAAGAAATCGAGCAGCGTCACTACGACACGGTGAAGGAGCTGTTCAGGGTGAACCAGCAGAGCAACATCCTGGCCGGTATCAAGGTATTGATCAACGAACTTGAGGAGACCCTTCACGGGGTCTATCTTCTCCAGGATCTGACTGCAAAAACCCTTGATTCCATCCTGAGCTTCGGCGAGCGCCTTTCATCATTTGTCATATCACTCAAGATCAGTGATGCGTACCTGGTTGAGATCAGGGAGCTTTTAAAGACAGACAGCAATTTCGGAAAGGCCGGGATATTATTCGACAAAACAAATCCCCTGATTGAAAAGCATTTCCGGACACTGCAGAAATTTGCAGTGGTCCCGGGATTTATTGCCAGCAACAAAAGGGATGAAACCACGACACTCGGGCGGGGCGGATCGGATTACACGGCGGCCATCATTGCCGCGGCAACGGATGCAAGCGTCCTCGAGATATGGACCGATGTTGACGGCTTTATGACGGCCGATCCCAGGAAGGTAAATAAAGCTTATGCCATCGAATCCCTCAGTTATGCGGAAGCCATGGAATTGTCACATTTCGGGGCGAAAGTGTTGTATACGCCTACAATTCAACCCGTGCTTGAGAAAAGAATACGCATTCATATCAAAAACACCTTTTCACCTGAGAAAAAAGGCACGGTGATAGGACAAAACGGGATCGCCCAGAACCAGTCTCCCATCAAAGGTATTTCCTCGATCGACCTGGTTGACCTGATAACCCTGCAGGGTTCGGGCATGGTGGGCGTAACGGGCACATCCTCCCGCTTGTTCACCGCCCTGGCGAAACACAACATCAATGTCATTCTTATCACGCAGGCATCTTCAGAATACTCGATCAGCTTTGCCATACAGCCGGATATGACCGGTGCGGCGGAGCAGGCCATCAGGGAGGAATTTCTCCACGAGATTAAGACGCTTCATTCCATACGCATCCTGATAGAAAAGGATCTTTCGGTCATTGCCATCGTGGGTGAACGGATGAGGCATACGCCCGGCATTTCGGCGAAACTGTTCCAGAGCCTCGGCAGAAACGGGATCAATGTCATTGCAATCGCACAGGGATCCTCAGAATTGAACATTTCGGTGGTGATCAGCAATCACAGCCTCCGCAAAGCCCTGAATGTAATTCACGAGGGATTTTTCCTTTCGCATTACAGGGAGTTGCACCTGTTCCTGGCAGGCTCGGGAACGGTAGGGTCAAAGCTGCTGGCACAGATCCTGAACCAGAAAGAAAAACTCTTGATGGACCATCGGCTGAAGGTGAACCTGATCGGACTCTCCAACTCAAGGAAAATGATCATTGATCCGGAGGGGATCGACATCAGGAATTACAAGGAATTGATCAGCGAGGGACTTCCCGCCGATCTGGATGCGTTTACAGACCGGATCTCCGAGCTTAACCTCCGCAACAGCGTATTCATCGACTGCACGGCATCTGAAAAGGTGGCAGAAGCCTACCGGAAACTTTTCAACAATTATGTCTCGGTCGTGACTGCAAACAAGATTGCCTGCTCCTCGGATTACAACCATTACAGGGACCTTAAAAACACGGCCCGTGCAAAAGGAGTGAGATTCATCTTCGAGACCAATGTCGGGGCGGGACTGCCGGTCATCAATACGATGAATGACCTGATCAATTCGGGAGACAGGATACTGGAACTGGAAGCGGTCCTGTCAGGTACGCTCAATTTTATTTTCAACACCCTTGATGCGGACAACAGGCTGAGCAAGGTCATTCGGAAGGCAAAAGAGATGGGATATTCCGAACCCGATCCCCGGATAGACCTGAGCGGAATCGATGTGATACGCAAACTCATCATCCTTTCCAGGGAGGCAGGCTACAGGATAGATGAAAAGGATGTATCCGTTTCTCCCATCCTGCCCGAAGAATGTTTCAAAGGGTCCCTGGATGGATTCTGGAAGACCATCCGGAAATACGATGATGAATTTGAAAAAAGGAGGAAAAAACTGGAGAAAGAACAAAAAAAGTGGCGTTTCGTTGCACAGCTGAAAGACGGGAAGGCAGCTGTCATGCTGCGGGAGGTCGGCCATGACCATCCCCTGTATCCACTTGAAGGCAGCAATAATATCATAATGATCACGACCGAACGTTACAGGGAATTGCCCATGATCATCAAAGGTTACGGAGCCGGGGCCGAAGTTACGGCAGCGGGTATTTTTGCAGACGTTATACGCATTGCGAATATCTGATAAATGGCCGGTGCAATTCACATATTCTCTCCTGCCACCGTAGCCAATGTGGGTCCGGGATTTGACATCCTGGGATTCGCTGTGAACGATCCCGGGGATGAATTCCTGATGGAAAAATCCGACGGGAAGGATCATGTTATCATTAACAGGTCCGGGGCACATATTCCGATCGAACCACAGAAGAATGTCGCCACAATCGCCATCGACGCGATGCTTAAAGACATGGGAAGCAGGCAGAAATTCCGGCTGACATTCCTGAAAAAGATTCCCCCGGGCAGCGGGATCGGTTCCAGTGCAGCCAGTTCGGCGGGAGCCGTTTACGGGGCGAATCTTCTCCTGGAGAGCCCTTACCGCAGCCTGGATCTGATACCATTTGCAATGAAGGGAGAAGAAGCTTCCAGTGGCTCGGCGCATGCGGACAACGTGGCCCCTGCCCTGCTCGGAGGTTTTGTCCTTGTAAGAAGTTATGACCCTCTTGACATCATCGATATTCCGGGACCCGCGAATATATTCTGCAGCGTTGTACATCCGGATATCCCGATTGCCACCGAAGACAGCAGGAAGATCCTGAAAACCACCGTTCCCCTGAAAACTGCCGTGACACAATGCGGGAATATTGCCGGGCTGGTAACCGGATTGATTACGGGAGATTTCCGCCTGATCAGGGACTCCATGCACGATGTGATCGCCGAACCCATCCGTGCTTTCCTGATCCCGGAATATGAAAAGGTCAAGAAAGCGGTGCTTGCCGCCGGTGCGCTTGGCTGCAGCATTTCCGGGTCCGGTCCTTCGATTTTTGCCCTGAGCGACACGGAAGAAACCGCCCGGGAAGTTTCCTCTGCAATGCTGAAGATCTTCAACAAAGCCGGAATTGACTGCAAATGTTATGTCTCCGGGGTGAATCCCGACGGGATCCGCCTGTTGTCAAAAAGTTAAGATTCATGGATTATTACAGTACCGGAGACCCCCGTATCAGAAAGAACCTGCGTGAGGCAGTTCTCGGAGGACTTGCCCCGGATGGCGGCCTGTACATGCCTTCCGTCATACCCAGGTTCGCCCGGGACCGCATAGATGCTTTCAGGGGAAGATCTTTCAGGGAAATCTCTTATGAAGTGGCCTTATCCCTGTTCCATGAAGACGTTCCGGAAGAGGCACTTGCCCGGATTACGGAAGATGCCATCTGTTTTGACACACCCCTTGTGAAAGTGGAGGAGCAGGTCTTCTCCCTGGAATTGTTTCATGGCCCCACACTTGCCTTTAAGGATGTGGGAGCACGCTTTATGGCGAGAATGCTGGGATATTTTATTGCCGGGCTCAACCGAGAGATCAATGTGCTTGTTGCCACTTCCGGCGATACCGGAAGCGCCGTGGCAAACGGGTTCCGGAACGTGGAGGGAATCCGGGTATTCATCCTCTATCCATCCGGCGGCGTGAGCGAATTACAGGAGAAACAGCTTACAACCCTCGGTGGGAATATCGTCGCACTTGAGATTTCCGGGAATTTCGACGATTGCCAGCGTCTTGTAAAAAAAGCCTTTACGGACCCGGTGCTTTCCACGGGCCGCATACTCACCTCGGCCAATTCCATTAACCTGGCAAGGCTGCTTCCGCAGTCTTTCTATTATTTTCATGCGTATGCCCAGCTTCCTGAAAAAAATGCTTTCTATATGTGCGTGCCCAGCGGGAACTTCGGTAATCTGACAGCCGGACTGATTGCGGGAAGGATGGGACTCCCGGTTAAGAAATTCATCATTGCAACCAACATCAATGATGTCGTGCCCGAGTACCTGCAGACCGGCAGGTTCCGCCCGCGACCTTCCCTGCCTACCATCGCCAACGCCATGGATGTGGGCAATCCCAGCAACTTTGCACGCATTCTGGACCTTTACAGGCACTCACACAGCGCCATCCTGGAGGATATGGCGGCATATTCCTACAGAGACAACGAACTGAGGGCCGCGATAAAAAGGGTATATGCATCGAGCGGATACCTGCTTGATCCACACGGTGCCGCCGGATACAATGCACTGAAGGCATTTGCGGCCGGACAGGCAAGCCTTCCCGGCATATTCATGGAAACTGCTCATCCCGCCAAATTCAGGGAAATTATAGAAGAGGAAACCGGCAGCGTCGTGGAACTGCCGGAACGTCTCAGGGAAGTTACAGGAAAGGAGAAGGAAAGCATCCCCCTGTCCAATGATTTTAAACAGCTGAAAGAATACCTGCATTCGGTGACCTGATCATATCACGCCCTGATCGAGGATGGCATTGGCCACCTTCATGAACCCGGATATATTCGCCCCTTTGACATAATCGATATACCCGTCCTTCTCCGTGCCATGTTCCAAGCAGGTACCGTGTATGCTGGTCATGATATCATGCAACCTGCTGTCCACCTCCTGCCTGAGCCAGTTCAGCTTCATACTGTTTTGTGACATTTCCAGCCCGGAGGTCGCCACCCCTCCCGCATTGGCAGCTTTCCCGGGGGCGAACAGGATTCTGTTCTCCTGCAGGATCCCGATGGCTTCAGGCGTACAGGGCATATTTGCCCCCTCACAAACACAGATACAGCCGTTTTTCACAAGTTGCAGGGCATCCTGCCCGTTCAATTCATTCTCGGTCGCACAGGGCAATGCAATATCGCATTTCACTTCCCAGGGATGTTTTTCAGGGATGAATTCCACACCCTCGAACTCATCTGCATAGGGCCTGACGATGTCTTCATTGGAGGCCCTGAGTTCCAGCATATAGGCTATCTTTCCCCCCGATACACCTTCCCTGTCAAAAACATATCCGTCCGGACCGGAGAGGGTCACGACTTTCCCTCCCAGTTCGACCACTTTCTGGACCGCCCCCCATGCCACATTCCCAAAGCCGCTTACGGCCACTGTTTTCCCTTTGAAGGTCTCATCCCTGGTGGCCAGCATTTCCTTGGTAAAATATACGACCCCGAAACCTGTGGCTTCGGGCCGGATGAGGCTGCCCCCCCAGTCAATCCCCTTTCCCGTGAGGACCCCTGTGTTTTCCCTTGCCAGTTTCCGGTACATCCCGTAAAGGTATCCGATCTCACGGGTGCCCACACCGATATCACCTGCCGGAATGTCCGTCGAAGGTCCGATCATTTTCCATAATTCGAGCATGAAAGCCTGGCAGAAGCGCATGATTTCGGTGCCGGATTTCCCTTTCGGATTAAAATCGGATCCGCCTTTCCCTCCTCCAAGGGGCAGGGTTGTCAGGCTGTTCTTGAAGACCTGTTCAAACCCCAGGAATTTCAGGATACTTAGGTTAACGCTCGGATGAAAACGCAGGCCCCCTTTATAGGGCCCGATGGCAGAATTGAACTGAATGCGGTAACCCAGGTTTACATGTACTTTCCCCTGGTCATCTTCCCATGGTACCTTGAAAATCAAAATGCGATCTGGTTCGATGATCCGTTCTATGATCCCTGCTGCTTCAAACTGGGGATTCCGGTTATAGATCTCCTCTATGGATTCCAGGACTTCCCTGACTGCCTGGTGATATTCGGCCTCACCGGGGTGTTTCTTCTCAAGGTCGGCCATTATTATGTCTGTATTCATGGCTTTGATATTTATCGGTTTGTTATGATCCCGGTTTGTAGATTACCCCCCTGTTCGATCTTCCGTCCACCCGGACCCTCAAATCCTCCTCAAAACGAACATGCCTTATGAATTCGTTCTCGAAACAGGCGGGTTGCCGGTCAAGGAATGGCAGGTCATAGCATCCGTCCTGAACATGGGGGTTTATAGTGAAATACCCCACACCGAAAGAGGTTATATTCTGGAAAAAATGGGTGCCCTGGCTCGGATCAATGCGGTAGTTTTCCTGACCCGCTTCCACAATTACCCGCGCCGCTGATAGCTGCGGCCATTTTGCAGGGATCCCCAGCCACGGATCCGTGGATCCCCATCTGCCGGGACCGATCAGGATATAGTTGCCGTTCCCCCTGATGAATTCATTGTTGATCTTCTCAACCATCCCTGCGATCTCCTTGCTTTTTGACGGCTTGTAAGACGCCGGCCTGATATAGATGATGTCTCTCAATCCCGTAAACGATCCGTTTCCAAGCGCAGATTCGGAATACACGATGGCATCCTCCTGCTTCACATCATTCAGGTTGAAACTGATGCTCTGCTCATTCAATACGATCGGTCTGATCTGCAGATAATTAAAAACAGCGGGACGACCTTCGGGAAGGTTCACGGCAAATTCCATCTCGATGTGATTGCTCATCTCCTTCCGGCTGAGATGCAGGAGTTCGGAAATGATCTCTGACAGGGGAAAGGCATTGTAGTTCAGCACCTGTGAAAAGGTCGCCACCCTCTTGCCCTGACCCGTTATCCCTTCACGGATCATCCGGTTCTGCAGATCATATGTGGATGCGGCAAAACGGAACGAAGCGTCTTTTTCCGCCTCATCGAATTTAAGCTTAAACAGGTTCATCCCGTCATCCACCGAGGGCACAAAGCTCGACGGGTTCATATCAATTGCGTAAAATGCTTTCTGGGTACTCCCCAGAATCGTTTCCGGGGAAGAAAGCTGGAGTACCTTTCTGGGGTATTTTGGCGAGAAACGGAGCCCCGTTCCGCCTTCCATGAGAAACTTACCCAGGCCGTAAGCGATCACTGAAATCCCGTCTTCGGGTTTTTCCGGTTCGATCGGATAGAAGTTGATCGACCTTGCAACACCTGAAATGGCCGGATAAAACCTGCCCCGGTATTCGGTTCCGCAGACTTCCTGCAGGATGATGCCCATCTTTTCCTCGTCGATCACATTGGATGTAGCCGCCATATAGGCCTTGCTGCTTTTGAAATATACCGATGCATAAACACTTTTTATGGCAATCAGAAGCATACGCATCGTGTCTTCCCTGTCTTTTTTGTTACAGGGCACCATATACGTAGAATAAATACCTGCAAAAGGCTGGTAATGGGAGTCTTCGAGCTTACTTGAACTGCGCACCGCAATCGGATTCACGATCACCTCAAGAAGGGTGCGGATGTCCTGTTCTATCCAGGCGGGCAGATCAGCTCCCACGAAGCGGTTCAGTATTTTTTCATCGCTCGCATCAGAAAGTGCGACAGAATAAAGCTTGTTGTCTTCCATGAACTGATCGAAAACATCTGTACCAAGAACAACCGTACGGGGAATTGTAATGACGATATTCGGATATTTATTGAATATGCGGTGTGATTCTATCATGGAATTGATAAATGCCAGCCCCCTTGCCTTACCCCCGATAGATCCTTCACCGATCCTGCTGAACAATTTATACTCATCGAATTTTTCCTTTTCAAACTTGGCAATGATCCCCCGGTTTTTACTGATCCTGTAATTTGATATGGATTCATGGATATATTGGCGCACGCTGTCCAGATTTTTGAAGTCGTCTATTGTAAGACGCTTGAATATTTGTGCGATGGGGAATATCGCCCTGGCATTCAGCCATTTTGAAAAATCATTACGGCTGGTGTGAAATGCCAGGACATCATCCGGTATTTTCAGGATTTCACTTTGGAATGCCTGCAGGTCGGCGGCCCTTGACACTTCCTTCTGGGTATCGGGATTGCGGAAGATAAAATCCCCGAAGGCAAAGTGACCGACAATGTATTCATTCAACTCATTGGTAAGGTTTTTGGAAAACTTGTAGAGGAATCCTATACCCAGCTTGTTTGCCTCCTCAATGATGCCTGCATTCGATGACTGGAGAAGGAAAGGCATGAATCTGTCTTCCGCTTTCACCAGCTTGCAGAAATCTATACCGTACTTCCCCTTGACCTTTGCTCCGGGATTCTTTTTGAAGTTGACATCTGAAATGATGCCCAGCATGTTATGCTTGTATTTCTGGTAGATTTTCACTGCATCATCGTAATTCGTCGCAAGTAAAACCTTCGGCCTTCCGCGCATCCTGAGCATCCGCTGGTGCTCATTCACCGCTTCCACGCTGAATTCCCTGGATTGCTTGTAAATAATTTTGTACAGGCTGGGAAGATAGCTTGATATATAGCGGATGGAATCCTCCACCATCAGAATGGTCTGTACGCCTATTTCTTCCACATCGTGCTCCGCATTCATTTTATCCTCTATCAGCTTTACGATGGCCAGAAGAAGGTCTGCATTCCCCAGCCAGCAAAATACATAATCAATGGCACTCAGATCCTCGTCCTGCAGCCTCATTGAGACTTCCCTTGAAAAATGGGTCAGTGTAACGATGGGAATCCCGGGATTTTTTTCCTTGATCTGCCTGGCAAGTTCAAATGTGTCAATATCTTCTATATTGAGCATCTGTATTACCAGGTCGACCTGCTTGCGTTCAAGAAATGCAAATGCTTCCCTTGCGGTAGATACACGCATGAATACAGGGGGATACCGCAGGTTCAGTGAAACATATTCATTAAAGATCTGTTCATCAATCCTCCCGTCCTCTTCCAGCATGAAATAGTCATAATTGCTGCAGATCAGGAGTACCTGGCGGATCCTTTTCTGCATTAACCTGTTGAATGCCGTGGGACTGAAATCAAGTGCAGGTACGGTGATATTTTCCCGGGTGCTGTCCATACGGCGGTATGGCTCATTCAACCTTGAAGGTATTCCCGGACCGCAGCAGTTCATTCATGTTCGATATGCGGGTTTCTTCCCGGGCCCTGTTCACCTGTGCTTCAAGCATGCTTTCGTAGACGGTGCTCTCACAGGAACGGATAACGCCCATGGCCACAGGGAAATCGGGAAGTGTCATCCGGGTCAGCATGTAATGTATGGTATCATCTGGATCCTTCACATCATGTACCAGTATATCTTCGAGCGTATATCCGTTCTCGCCGATTACGACCGGTTTCAGTCTCCCCTTTTCCATGACCAGTCCCCTGTTCCTCTCCTTTCCGTAAATCATCGGTTCTCCGTGCTTCAGATAGATCTGATTGTCCTCCCGGACATCCTTTCCTGTGATCTCCTTATGCACCTGGTTGGCGAAAATAATACAGTTCTGAAGGATCTCGACCAGCGAAGTCCCTCTGTGTTTTGCAGCTTCCAGCAAGACTTCCTTCATCATCCGGGGTTCTGTATCCACCGTCCTGGCAAAAAAAGTGCCCTGTGCCCCCATGGCCAGCTCTCCGGGTTTAAAGGGAATCTCTATCGTTCCGTCCGGAGATGTTTTTGTTACCGATCCCTTGGGCGTCGTCGGCGAGTACTGCCCCTTTGTCAATCCGTAGATCTTGTTATTGAACAGGAGGATGTTCAGATTGATATTCCTGCGTATGACATGTATGAAATGATTGCCGCCAATGGCCATCAGATCCCCGTCTCCCGTCACAACCCATACGCTCAGACTGGGATTCGCCACCTTGATGCCCGATGCGATCGCCGCCGCCCTGCCGTGCATACTGTGCATTCCGTACGTGTTGATGTAATAGGGAAACCTGGAGGAACAACCTATGCCCGACACGAAAACAACATTTTCCTTTTTGATACCTGTTTCGGGCAGTACATTCTGAACGGTCGCCAGAACGGAATGGCCTCCGCAACCTGCACACCATTTGATGGGATTGTCAACCTTGAAATCATCTCTTGTCAGTTCAGACATTTCTTTCAGACTCATGACTTCTCCTCCAGTATGTTGTTGAATTTATTTTTCAGTTCCGAGATCATAAAGGGCAGGCCCTGCACCTTGTTGAACCTTAAATACGCGTACTCCGGGTACTTCATTGTGAGATAATCGGCAAACTGTCCCAGGTTCAGCTCACAGACGATCCTCTTTTTAAATCCTTTCAATACTTCACGGGTATTCCGGGGCAGTGGGTGAATGTAATTGAACTGTGCAAGGCTGAGGCGTTTCCCCTCCTGCTGAAGTTCCTCAACGGCTGTAAGCAGCGGGCCGTAGGTCCCTCCCCAGCCGATCACAAGCAGGTCGCCTGAATCCTCTCCCACGATTTCCTGATCGGGGATCACCTCCTCCACTTTCTTCACTTTCGCATCCCTCAGCTCCACCATGACCTGGTGATTCAAAGGGTCTTGCGAAACGTCTCCCGTAACGTCCGCCTTCTCCAGACCACCTACCTTGTGCCTCAGTCCTTCCTGGCCGGGAACGGCCCAGTAGCGGGCCAGGTTTTCCATACGTCTCAGGTAGGGTTGATAATTCTCATCATTGTCTTTTACCGAGGGCACATTGATGGGGGGTAATTCGTTGACATCCGGGATGTGCCAGAGTTCGGAACCATTGGCCAGGTAACCGTCGGTCATCAGGATCACGGGCGTCATATGTTCGATGGCGATCTTGGAAGCGATATATGCATAATCAAAGCAATTTGCCGGTGTGCTTGCTGCAAGAACCACAACGGGACTTTCCCCGCTCCTGCCATACAGGGCCTGCATCAGGTCGGATTGTTCGGTCTTTGTCGGAAGCCCTGTGGAAGGACCTCCCCGCTGAACGTTGATAACTACCAGCGGAAGTTCCGTCATGACGGCCAGGCCTATTGCTTCGCCTTTGAGTGCGAGCCCGGGACCGGAGGTCGACGTTACGCCCAGGTGGCCTGCGAAGCTCGCCCCAATGGCTGAACAAATACCTGCAATCTCGTCTTCAGCCTGAAAAGTCTTGACCCCGAGATGTTTCCTGCCTGCCAGTTCCTGCAGGATCTCGGATGCCGGGGTGATGGGATAGGATCCGAGGAAAAGCGGGCGTCCCGAACGCTCGGATGCTGCCATGCAGCCCCATGCAGTGGCCTGGTTTCCTGTTATGTTCCGGAACAGGCCTTTCTTTTTCCTGGCCGGGTTCACAAGAAAGGTGGTCGCCATCGCCTCGATGGTCTCCGCGTAATTATAGCCCTCACGAAGTACCCTGATATTGGCCTGCACCAGTTCAGGCTTTTTCCTGAATTTGTTTTTCAGGAATTCCTCGCCAATGGTGATATCCCTGTTAAACATCCAGAACAGGAGTCCCGCAACGAACTGGTTCTTCGTCTTATCGGCAGTACGGTTATCCAGTCCGAATTCCTTAACGGTCGATCTTGTCAGTTGCGTTATGGGGGCCCTTACCACATTGAATCCCTCGAGACTGCCGTCCCACAGGGGATCTTCAATATATCCGGCCTTTTTATAATGCTTGTTATCAAAATTATCAATATCAATGATGATGGTAGCGCCGGGCTTGATCCATTTCATGTTGGCTTTCAGGGCAGCCGGATTCATTGCCACCAGTACATCCGCCTGGTCTCCCGGGGAATGGACCTCTTTATGACCTATGTGTACCTGGAAGCCCGAAATGCCCGCAATCGTCCCTCCCGGCGCCCTGATCTCCGCAGGGTAATCCGGGAACGTGGAAAGGTCGTTGCCGACGAATGCCGAGGTGTCTGAGAACTGGGACCCTGTTAATTGCATACCATCACCCGAATCTCCTGCAAACTTCACCACCACATCCTCGAGCTCTATTACTTTCGCCTTTTTTGCCATTTCTTTCTATAACATGTTAAAAATTAAAAAGACAAATTCAGCAGCCACTGAGGGCCAACCTCTTTTGAAACACCTGCCAGCCTGTTTTGTCTGAACTGTCAATGGATTGACAATTAAAGAAGTTCATTACAAAATTAAGGATTTTAACCATTGTTCGTTAATGAGAGGATCATATTTTAAAACATAAACCGTATATCGTAAAAGCAGCCGAACATGTTACAGCCTGTCGACCGGATGTGATCTATTTATAAACAGTAAAAATAACGCGGATGCCCGGGACCTTTATTTCCAGAAATTCAGGAGTCCGAGGCGGATCTCTTCCCCGAAAAACATTTTGGATGTCTTTTCAAAAAAAGGGGTGTAATCAGAAATATAAAATTCGTGCGGACCGGTTTCTCCGGTGCTGAACAGGTCCTTTTCCTTCAGATTGTCCTGAAGGTCCCTGGCCACGGCAAGACCGGAATCCATCACTTCAACGCGGAACCCGAAGAATCCTTCGATCTGTCTCTTGATGACGGGGTAATGCGTACAACCCAGGATCAGCGTATGAATGTCCTGAAAGCGCCTGTCGGAAAGGTAGGCCTTTATGATGGCATTGCTGATGTCGTCAAAGATAAATCCTTCCTCTATCATCGGTACAAACAGGGGGGTTGCCAGGGAACGTACCTCAAGCAAGGGGCTCATTTGCCGGATCTTCTGTTCGTATGTGCCGCTGCTGATCGTCCCCTTGGTTCCTATCACACCCACTTTCCCGGAAGCATGTTTTTCCGTTACTGCCCTGACGACAGGATCCACCACATTCAGGACCAGGGCCCTTTGCCCGACATGTTCCACGACCTCGGTAAAAGCGCTTGCAGAAGCGGTATTGCAGGCAATCAGGATGATCTTACAATTCTTTTCCAGCAGGAAATCAGCGATCCTCCTTGCATAGTAACGCACGGAGTCGGGGGATTTGTCCCCGTAGGGCAGGTGAAAGGTATCCCCGAAATAGATCATCTTTTCCCCCGGCAGGAGGGTTTTAATGGCATGTGCAACGGTCAGCCCGCCGACGCCCGAATCAAAAATACCAACGGGTTGGCTGGATGGGGTCAAAATATTACAGTCCCAGTTTCATTTTGACCAGGGGCAGTATATCGGTACTCTGATCCGAGAAGTATATCGGGTTTCCCTGGCTGACATCAAAGATGTAGATAAAACCGTTTTCCTCAGCAACCTCCCTGACCGCTTTATTGGCCTTGTCAATGATGGGGGCAAACAATTGCTGCTGTTTTGTCTGCAGGTCCTCAGATGCGCTCTGCTGGAAATTCTGTATTCTTTGATTCATTTCGTTAAGGTCGGATTCCTTGGTCTGCCTGATGAGTTCCGTATAGGTATCCCTGTTGTTAATATAATCGTTATATTTCTTATTCAACTCGACATTCATTTCGTCCAGCTGCTGAGAGTAATTGTCGGAAAGCCTCTGAATCTGGGCCTGGGCACTATCGCTTTCAGGCATGGCGGAAAGCAGTGCGTTCGAATCGATGTGCCCGAATTTAACGCTGCTTTGTGCGTTCATCCCTTCAGCCGTAAAAAGCAACAGGGATACAAGCAAAAGGTTCCGTAGGTTTTTCATTCGTTACTTGGTTTTTTTTAATTGCCTTATCGTGCATTTTATGGATTCGGTTATGAAATAAGCCGCCTTTGAATTCTGCGCAGCAGGATTTGCAGCGGCGCTTTCATAACTGAATCCATATCATACCAAATGTTTTGCGAATATAAATAAAATTTAGTTCTTATATCCCAGCTTTTCAAGCACTTCGTCACTTTTATCATACCTCGGATCCGTATACAGCATGTTCGCCCCCGATGCCGTATCAAAAATCACGGCAAAGTTTCCTTCCGCCGCAATCTCCTTCACCACCCTGTATACCTCATCCTGAATGGGCTTGACCAGTTCTTCCCGTTTCTTGTACAGGTTGCCTTCCCGGCCGAAATATTTCTGCTGAAGGTCCCGGACCTCCTGTTCCATCTGAACGATCTCTTCTTCCTTTTTTGTTTGCATTTCTTCGGTTAAAAGGACCTTCTCTGCCTGAAAATCCTTATACATCTTTTCAATATTGCCGTACTTTGCTTCAATCTCCTGCTGCCATTCTTCGGTCAGCCTGTCAAGCTCTTCCTGGGCAGCCTTATAGGAAGGTATCCTGTCCAGAATATATTCGGTATCAACAAATGCATACTTCTGGGCAAGGCACAGGCTTGCCCCTATTAACATTATGCCGAATAAAGAAATGAACCTTTTCATTATAAATCATTTTAATATGAATAATTATGTTTTAACGGAATCCTACAGCTGCTGTCCGATGGTAAAATGGAACTGGCTATGGCTTTGATTGTAGCTGCCGTTTACCGGATCAAATCCATACCCCCAGTCTATGCCCAGTAACCCGAACATGGGAAGGTAGGCCCTCAGTCCGATACCTGCGGAACGCTTGACAAGGAATGGATTGAACTCATCAATGCTGTACCATGCATTGCCTCCCTCCAGAAAGCCCAGTACATATAAAACCGCCGAGGGTTTCAAAGTAATGGGGTAACGCAATTCCATGGTAATCTTTGAATATACATTCCCGGCTTTCAATCCGTTCACCAGAGGTGTCAAAGAACTGTTCTCGTAGCCCCTCAGAGCGATGATGTCGTATCCGTAAATGTTAAATCCCGACATACCGTCACCTCCCACATCAAATCCTTCGAAAGGCGACGGACCCAGGTCATCGTTGTAATGTCCGAGATAACCAAAGCGGGCCCGTGTAGCCAACACCAAATTTCCTGCCAAAGTCTTGTAAACATCCGCTGCAAACTTCCATTTGTGATACTCGATCCACTCATACTTCTGATCAGCACTCATATTCAGGTAATCCTTGTTACCGAATGCCGAATAAGGAGGGGTGAGCTGCAGGCTGAGGGAAAAATTGGATCCGCGCCTGGGATAGATAGTCTGGTCGACAGATGCGCGGGCAAGGGTTGTATTGAAGCTGATGTTGTTCGACCTCCCGTTGGTAAACAGGAAATAACCCGTCCAGTCGTGCAGGTTGTATTGCTGAAAACTGATTTCATTGTACAACTGAAAAAAATCATCCGGCCAACTGAGCCGTCTTCCAAGTCCTACGGAAGCCCCAGTAATGCTCATTGATTTATCTCCCGCATCCCAGATTGTATAGGAATTATTCGTCCTGGTCCTGAAAACCGACAATGCAAGTGAGTTGGGTTTCTTGCCTCCGAGCCAGGGCTCCACGAAAGAGAAATTATAGCTTTGGTAATATTTTCCGTTGGACTGTGCACGTATGCTGAGGGTTTGTCCGTCGCCGTACGGTACCGGGTGCCATGCCCTTGGGTTAAGAATGTCTTGCAGGGAGAAATTGGAAAAGCTCAGGCCGACCGTACCTACCAGCATGCCGGCTCCCCAGCCGCCCGATATCTCGAACTGGTCACTGGACCGTTCAACAAGCTTGTATTCAATGTCAACGGTTCCGTTCCTGACATCCGGTATGGGAAGGGGTTCGATCTGTTCCGGGTCGAAATAACCGAGCTGTGACAGTTCCCTGACCGTACGAATGATGGCAGCCTTACTGAACAGGTCTCCCGGTTTGGTTCTTATTTCCCGTCTTATCACATGTTCATTGGTTCTGGTATTCCCGGTGATGATCACATTGTTGATGGTGGCCTGTTCGCCTTCACTGATTCGCATCTCAAAATCAATGGAGTCATCCTCCACATTGACTTCAACGGCATCCACATCGAAAAACAGATAGCCGTTGTCAAGATAGAGCGAACTGACTGCATCCTCATCAATCTCAAGCCTGTTGTCCAGCAGGGTCTGATCGAACACATCCCCATTATTAATGCCCAGGTAGGTATTCAGCACTTCATCCGGATAGATCGTATTCCCGATCCATCTGATGTCCCCGAAAAAATATTTATTCCCTTCCTCTATAAAGACTTTCAGAAAAAGTCTTTCCTTATTCCTGTGGTCGACCCTGTAAAGGGAATCCCGGAGGATATTGGCATCCCGGTAACCGTTCTCATTATAAAAACTGATAAGGCTTTTCTTGTCTTCCCTGTATTTGTCCAGGATGTATTTCGAGCCCTTGAATATGTTCATGTTGACTCTTTTTGTATTCTTCATGACTCGCCTGAGGCGGGCATCATCATATACACGGTTGCCCTCAAAAAGAATATCATCAATCTTGATGCGCTTGTTCTTATTCACATTCACCTTCAATTCCACGGAATTGGGCCGCAGCGTATCCTTTACCTGGACCATGTTCACCTGTGTATTAAAAAACCCCTTATCGATATAATTGTCCTTAATAATACGCTCGGTGTTGTTGAGAAGATCCGTTGTCACCTGCCTGCCGATCCTGATGTTCAGGACCTCCACCAGATCCTGTGTTTCTGTCTTGCTCAGACCTTCGATTGTCAGGCGTGAGAGCCTGGGCTGTTCCCTCAGGTAGATGTCCAGCCAGATCTTACCCGCTTCCACCTTTGTAGCGGCGATCTTTACATCTGAAAAAAGCCCCTGCTCCCAGAATTTCCGGATTGCCCCGGTAATGTCATCACCCGGCACCGTGATCCTGTTGCCAACTTTCAGCCCGGAGATGGAAATAAGTACTGCAGGCTGAAGGAATTCCACCCCCGATACGGTAATGTCGGCGATCTCGTAACTGCGGGGGGATGCATAATCCATCACGGGAAGCGAATCGTAATCGGGTTCCTGTGCAAGCCCTCCAATCCCTGCGAGGATGAAAAGAGATAAAATGATTATTTGTTTCCTGCCCATGCCTCTGAATATTTAGGAGACTACCTGCTCACTGATCATACCGAACCTTCTCTCCCTTTTCTGGAAATTGCATATCGCACGGTAAAGGTCATCCTTGGTAAAGTCCGGCCAGAGGGTGTTTGTGAAATACAACTCGGCATATGCAATCTGCCACAGGAGGAAATTACTTATTCTGAATTCCCCGCTTGTTCTGATCAGCAGCTCAGGATCCGGCATATCCCTTGTCTGTAACATATCCGAAATATGTTCACAGTTCAGATCCCCTGCATCAAGTTCTCCCGATTCAACCTTCCGGGCGATGGATTTCAGTGCATCGAGTATTTCCCACCGGCCTGAATAGCTAAGGGCAAGTGCCAGGTTCATTCCCGTGTTGCCGGAGGTCATTTGAACGGCCTGCTGCAGATATCTCTTGACCTTGTGAGGCAGGCTGTCCGTATCTCCAATAGACGTCAGCCTGATATTGTTCTCCATCAGGTTATCCGTTTCCTTGTCCAGGGTGGTTACAAGAAGGGACATCAGGGCATCTATTTCAGTACGCGGGCGGTTCCAGTTTTCGGTTGAAAAGGCGTACAGGGTGAGGTATTCCACTTCCAGTTCCGCGGCTGCTTCCACGGTATCACGCACGGCCCTGATTGCGTTTTTATGCCCGAATATCCTTTCGTTCCCCTTTTTCTTGGCCCACCGGCCATTCCCGTCCATAATGATGGCAATATGCCTGGGCAATTTATTCCTGTCGATCTGATCTTTTAAATCGCTTTCCATCTTTCTGCCTGACTAATCATATGCCGGGCAACGTTCCTTCCAGCCAAAAATATTATAGGTAATAAATAATCCAACTATCGAATACCAGTCTTTATTGTGAAAAAATACATTATTTTCCTGTCCCGTATTCCCCACACCATCCAGATAGTCATTAAATGCTTTCCGGAATGTCCATTCAACACCCGCACCCAGACGTGCCGTCAGATTGTACTTGAAACCTCCTCCGAAAGCCAGTGCGCTTGTATGTTCTGCACGCACGTCAGAAGCCACCACAGCGCTGTATACGATCCCTCCCGTAACATACGGAGTATAGCGTTCCTTCCTTATACTGCTGGTTTTATAGGTCCTGAAATTGAATTCCGTGGAAAAGGCAAAGTCAAGTATGGCTGTCCTGAAACTGCTTATGGAGTAATAATCATCATTGAGCAGGGCATCACCGCCTCTGAGAGATCCGTAAATGCAGCTGAAACGGAATGCATTCCTCGGATTCAGGTTGTAGCGAATGAGTGCTCCACCTGCTGCGGAAGGCATCTGGAAATGCCTGGTAAAATTCAGATCCCCCATATAATACATGGTTCCTCCCATCAGTCCGAGATCGGATTTGGGCTGTGCCTGAATGGATTGCTTTGGAAAGCCCAAAAAAAATATAAGAAATAACCCCGACAGGATTACACTATAATAATGATCTTCTTTCCGGTCCGAACAAAATCGGAACTCCGGTCCTTGAGGTTTTGATTCTGTAAATCCCATTGATTATACCCACATAGTATAAATCGTTTGCCTTTGACCACGGTGATGTGTAAGCATCCAGATGGTCGGTTGTGGTCCATCGTACCCCGAATTCAGCACCCAGTGACCAGGTATCGCTCAACACATACTTGAATCCGATCCCTGCCGGGAATATCATTCCGGACCTGGAATAATCCGGATCATAATTTACGGATGCCATTATCGCATCATTTGGCTTTGTCCAGCCGACCACCGCCCCGATCCCAGCATACAAATATAAGTTGATTTGGGAATAATTGTTAAGCATGCCCCTTTTATTGAACAATGCATTTGACCGTGTCCTTTGTTCTTCTGATACAATCGAGTATTCAGCCTGAACACCGGGTTCAAACAGCTGTGTATAGAAAGAAAAACCCCTTGACTCATTCTTCGATCCTACGTCATTTCCCGAAATGAACCCGTAGCTGAGATTCAATTTCACACTTACATTTTCCCTTATCTTATACCGTGCTCCCAGATAGAACGAGGGCCGGGTGCTTTTTATTGAGACGTCTTTTACCCCGAACCAGTTGTCTGTGCTTGCGGATCCTCCAATATCCCCGAAATAACTGCTGAACCCCACACCGAAGATCCCTTCATATCTGCGGAGCTTCCATCGCTGTGCATCGGCCTTCCCCGGCAGGCATAAACCCAATATCAGCAAATATGGAAGGCTCCGCTTAAGCATACCTGTCAATCATTCCAACAAATTTAGCAAATATTCATGAATCCGGATCAATTGCGTTTATCGACGCCCCACATCAACTTGTGACGCAAGGTATCATAGAAGGTGGCATCACGGATACGTAAAGTCTTGATGGTAAAATCCGCCCGTTTCATCAACAGCCGGACATTGCTTTTGACAATCCCGGTACGGGAATCCAATGCCAGGAGAAAAGAGTCGTCACGGCTCTCAACTTCTATCCGGATCAGATTGTTGTCGGGCACGATTACGGGACGGACAGTAAGGTTGTGGGGTGCCAGGGGAGAAATGATAAAATTGTGAGAATCAGGGCTTACAATGGGGCCGCCAACACTCATGGAATAAGCCGTCGAACCGGTAGGTGTTGAAATGATCAGCCCGTCGGCCCAGTATGAATTCAGGTGGACATCGTTCAGGAAGGTGTGGATGGTGATCATGGTCGAATTGCGTTTCTGTATGCTGATCTCATTTAAGGCGCAGGCAAATCCGTCCCATTTCCCCTCCGTGAGTTCGAGCTGTACAAGCGATCTCTGTTCAAGCTTATACTCTGCCTTCAATATGATGTCAATCGCAGACTCGACATGTTCGGGCGAAATATCCGCAAGAAATCCCAGCCTCCCCGTATTGATTCCAACGATGGGAATGCCATAATCCTGAACGATGCAAACCGCCTCCAGAAAGGTACCGTCTCCCCCCAGGCTGAACATAAGTTCCGCATTTCCGATGATGTCCTCGTGGGTGTTGAACAAACCCTTGATATTGAATTTCAGTTTTTCCCGGGAAACAAGAAAATCATAAAAGGGCCTGTATACGAAAACCTCGGCCTTTTTGTTCTCCAGACGTTCGAAGAGTCTTGAAATGATTTTCTCAAAACCGCTGCTGACGGGCCTCCCGTAGATGGCAATTTTCACAATGATGAGGGTTCTATTCGTTATTCGACTATATGCTCAAATACTTCATGAAAGCTTCATACCTGTTATTCAACAGGCTTTCCAGTTCATCACTATCCATGTAGGATGCCTTGATGGAATAATTGTACCGGTTGAAAGTCTGGACAATGGATGTGATGTCTGTCGTATTTACCTTCAGTGTGATATTCATCTTTGTGGAATCTTCCGGTGAAGATACATACATGCTGAGTATCCTGGCGTCGTTGCTTTCGACGATCTGTGAAATCTGGGTCAGGGTATAGTCATTCACATTGAGTTCAAGCTCAATGATGCCTCCGGGTTGCTTTAATGCGGAAAGATTGGCGAATCGCTGAAGCAGGTCGTTCAGGGTGATCAATCCCAGATAGTGGTTGTCCTTATCGAGCACCGGGACCACCGTTAATTCCAGCCGGGAAACAATCTCAATTACCTCGTAGATATGCTGGTCCATGAATACATAGGGACTGAAAAGCGACAGTTTGTGATTCCCGATGGGTTCCTCGGCCATATTCAGATCGTATATGTCCTTGTCAGATATAAGCCCGAGAAATTCCATGTTATTCACAATGGGCAGATGCGATATACGGAATATATCCATCCACGAAAGTGCCTGCAATCCCGTATCTGAGGTTTTCAGAGCGGGAACCACATCGGATATGAGGTCTTTTGCCAGCATTTGGGATCAGCTTCTGTTAAAATCCTTAATTTTGCGAAATGTAATGAATCCGGTCAGTATGACCCGTCTGAGTGTAAATATAAATAAAATAGCCACACTTCGGAATGCACGCGGCGGAAATGTGCCTGATGTGCTCCAGGCGGCAGTAAATTGCCAGAATTACGGCGCTGAAGGGATCACCGTGCACCCGCGCCCCGACGAAAGACATATCCGGGCCCGGGATGTCAGGGACATTAAATCCGCAGTAAGCGTTGAATTCAATATCGAAGGATTCCCTTCCCGCGCATTTCTCGACCTGGTAACCTCTGTCGTCCCGGACCAGGTCACACTGGTGCCGGATCCGCCGGAAGCCCTTACTTCGAGCCAGGGCTGGGATACCTTTGCAAACGAGTCCTTTCTCAGGGAAGTGGTCGGAGAATTAAAGGCACATGGCATACGTGTTTCAATCTTCATCGGCACAGAACCGGCACTGATTGAAAATGCAGCAAAAACAGGCACCGACAGGGTGGAACTTTATACAGAGCCCTATGCCAGGAATTACCCGGCGGATCCCCGGGCGGCCATCGCTCCCTTTATCGTTGCCGCGAAAAAGGCGGCTGAAGCGGGACTCGGATTGAATGCCGGACATGATCTCAGCCTGGAGAACCTGAAATATTTCAATGATCATATTCCGGGCCTGCTCGAGGTCTCGATAGGCCATGCATTGATTTCTCATGCATTGTATTTCGGGCTCGAGAATACCATACAAATGTACCGCCGTCAGCTCATACCTTCAGAAGGCTAATCCATGCAACTTTTTTTCAGAAAATTCGGGAAAGGTCCTCCACTCATTATCGTACACGGCCTTTACGGCTCCTCGGACAACTGGATCTCGATCGGAAAATCACTGGCGGAAAACTTCGAAGTCTATCTTCCGGACCAGAGGAATCACGGACGTTCCCCGCACTGCGACACGCATAATTATCCGGCCATGAGGGATGACATTGCCGGCTTCATGGACAGTCAGCACCTGGAAAAAGCAATCTTAATGGGCCATTCCATGGGAGGCAAAACGATCATGCATCTCGCGGTGGTCATGCCGGAAAGGGTGGAATCACTGGTGATAATAGACATCGCACCCCTTGCATATACATACTCCGATCACTCCAGCCAGGTCATTACGCACACACGCATCCTGGACAGTATGCTTGCCGTTGATTTTGACCACGTGCACAGCCGTGAGGATGCGGACAGACAACTGGCAAGAACGATTTATTCGCCCCGGGTCAGGAGCTTTTTGCTGAAAAACATTGAAAGAACCGGTTCAAACCGATACCGGTGGAGAATCAATGCCAGCGCAATCAGGGCAGAGCTCCCTTCCATACTGGACGGACTGGATCCCCGTGTATTCGCTGCGGGGAAAGGAATCACCGGATTTCAGGTGCTGTTTATCAGGGGGGAGAATTCAGATTATATCAGGGACGACATGATTCCCGGTATAAAAACCATATTCCCCATGGCTGAAATCACTACCATCCCGGGGGCCGGGCACTGGCTGCATGTCGAACAGCCTTCCCTGCTGCTGAAAACCCTGAAGTATTTCCTGCTTGGTGAACCCTCCTGACATCAGCCGTTCACGACTTCCACATTTTCTTCGGGAATCAGTGCTTCTCTCCTGAAACGAAGAAGGATCTGCGCAATGGAAAGCACGTCCTTTTCACAATACCTGGCAATCCTTTGCATATCCCCGTCCTGATAATATACAGCAGCAACCTGGCTCCCGTCCATATCATCCTTCGGATCTGGCAGGTCAAGGACTTCTGCAAGAAGGGCGAGCGATGTGAAATTCCTGTAGGCTCCAAACTTCCACAACTCCATGGTATCCAGGAAATTGACTTCCCAGGGTTTCTTCCCTGCAGTCTGCAGTACACCCGGAATGTCCAGTCCTGCAGCCAGCATGCGCCTGGCAAGATAAGGGAAATCAAAATCCTTCCCGTTGTGGGCACAGAGGCTTATCTTTCCCGGGGGCCTGAACTTGCGGAGCAGTTCTGAAAACGATTCCAAAACGACTTTTTCATCATCCCCGAAAAAAGACTTGATCCGAAACCGTTTCGGTTCGGCCAGGTTTGAAAATACCCCTGCCGATATGCATATGATCTTTCCGAATTCGGCATATAATGCAGCCCTTGCCCAAACCTCCGAAGCCGGTTCATCCGCCTGCCTGAAAGGGGCGGATTTTTGCTCCCAGAGCTGCTGCAACCTGGGACTGGCGGATTCCATCCCTGCCGTCACGGGCACCGTTTCTATATCCAGGAATAATATGTTCTTCAGGTTCAGATCCTCGAGCATGGCGTGACGGGTTTATCCGGTGTTCTTAAGGCGGTCCGTGATGATGGTACTGAGTATATCGATGGCCACATGATTGCTGCCCCCCTGCGGAATGATAATGTCGGCATATCGTTTGGAAGGCTCAATGAACTGCAGATGCATGGGTTTGACCGTTTTCTCGTAGCGTTCCAGAACTTTGTCCAGCGACCTGCCCCGCTCCTTTATGTCCCTTGAAATGACCCTCCCCAACCGGTCGTCGGCATCTGCATCAACAAAAACCTTTATATCTATCAGGGCGCGCAGGGCCGGATCGGTGAGGATCAGTATCCCTTCAAGTATGGTTACTTCCCTGGGTGCCACCGTTACGGTTTCTTTGGAACGTGTGCATGTCAGATAGGAATACACGGGCTGCCTGATTGTCCGGCCATTCTTCAGCCGGCTGATATGATCGGTCAGCAGGCTGAATTCCAGGGAGTCCGGGTGGTCAAAATTGATCTCCTGCCTCGCTTCCGGTTCCAGATGACTGTTGTCCTTGTAATAGGAATCCTGCGAGAGTAATGCCACCCGGTTTTCCGGCAATTGTTCCATCACTTTTCTGACCACCGTGGTTTTCCCTGAACCCGTGCCACCGGTAATTCCAACTACGAGCATTGATTTGAACGATTCAATTTTGTTACTTTTGTGCTTGGATTGCAGCCCCAAATTACGAAATCCGAAACAGTCCTGAAAAAGAAATGCAAAATCCCTTATATCCGATTAAATTCAATCCCATCCTGAAGGATGTGATCTGGGGAGGCACCCGGCTGAGGGACATCCTTAACAAACCCTGCCCCACGGATTCCTGTGGTGAAAGCTGGGAAATATCAGGCGTACAGGGGATGATCACACATGTTTCCAACGGGTTCCTGGCCGGCAATAATCTTCAGGAACTGATCGAGATATACATGGGAGAAATGGTCGGTGATCACATTTATGAAAAATTCGGCATCGAGTTCCCCCTGCTGGTCAAATTCATCGATGCCAACGATCTTCTGTCCATTCAGGTCCATCCGGATGACACGTTGGCCATGGAAAGACATAAGGCTTATGGAAAGACCGAAATGTGGTACATCATGGAAGCCGAAAAGGATGCCTGGTTGATATCGGGATTCAGGCGACCCGTCTCAAAGGAAATATTCCTTGAACACGTTCACAATAAAAAGCTTCCCGAAATACTGAAGTATGAAAAGGCAGAAGCGGGGGATGTCTTTTTTACACCGGCCGGCAGGGTTCATTCCATAGGTGCGGGGATCCTGCTGGCCGAAATCCAGCAGACCTCCGATATCACTTACCGGATCTATGACTGGGACCGGGTGGACAAGGAAGGGAAAAGCAGGGAAATGCATATGGATCTGGCTTTGGATGCCATCGTTTACAATGATCCGGGGAAGTACAAACGGCAATTTGATCCCCTGATCAACAGCCGGACCAATATCGCGGACTGTCCTTATTTCACAACCGATATCATTTACCTCAACAGGCCGGTTGAAAAGGATTTCAATTATATTGATTCCTTTATCATCTACATGTGCGTGGAAGGTCACTGTATGATCCGTTATCCCGGAACCGGGGAAGTATCAATGATCCGCGGAGAAACCGTATTGATCCCTGCAGCCTTGAAAAACCTGGAGCTGATACCGGAGGGACCTGCCAAAATCCTTGAGATCTATATCAAATGACGACAGTAGGCAGCGCAGTTTTCGTTACAAGCAGTCAGCGCCTGTCTGAGTGCCCCGGGGACATGCTCCCTGAATTCGCCTTTACCGGAAGGTCGAATGTCGGAAAATCATCGCTGATCAACATGCTTGTCAACCGTTCCGGGCTGGCAAAAACATCTTCCACACCCGGGAAGACCCGGTTCATTAACCATTTTCTGGTAGACGGCAGCTGGTATATTGTGGATCTGCCCGGTTACGGCTATGCGAAAATGCCCGTACCGGCCCGCGATAAAATGACAAAGCTTACAAAGAACTACCTTTGCAACAGAAGCAATCTTGTCTGCCTTTTTCTCCTTATCGATTCACGCCTTGAAATGCAAAGAAACGACGGTGAGTTTCTCCGTTACCTGGGCGAAAACAGAATCCCGTTCGCCATGGTATTCACAAAGACAGACAAGGTTCCACCCGCCAGGCTCGACAAAAATGTTACCAGGTACAGGCAAAACATGCTTCGGTGGTGGAAATCCATGCCCCCGCTGTTCCTCACATCATCACTGAAAAGGACCGGGCGCGAAGAGTTGCTCGAATTTATAGGGGAAACCCTTCAGTGAGTAAAAATTAATGTTTACTTTTGAGCAGCGAATAAGCCATTCATTTCCAGTGCAGATGAGACCCAGTTCCCCCATTAAATTCTTTGCCGGAACCCAAACCGTGTACCTGGCGGAAAAAATAGCCAAAGCTTACGGAAGCGAACTTGGCAAAACCAATGTGCTCCGGTTCAGTGACGGAGAATTTCAACCCAATTACCTGGAGTCTGTAAGGGGCTGCACGGTCTTTATCATACAGTCTACATTTCCTCCGGCCGAGAACCTGCTGGAATTACTGCTGCTGATTGATGCGGCAAAAAGAGCCTCGGCCTATAAAATAGTGGCTGTCATGCCTTATTTCGGGTATGCACGGCAGGACCGTAAAGACAGGCCACGGGCGGCCATTGGCGCGAAGCTCGTAGCCAACCTGCTCTCGGCAGCCGGTGTGGACAGGGTGATGACAATGGACCTGCATGCCGACCAGCTGCAGGGTTTTTTTGACGTCCCGGTAGATCATCTCTATGCCTCTTCCCTGTTTGTGCCCTACCTGAAAAGCCTTGAGCTTGGAAATCTGTCTATTGCCGCACCCGACATGGGGGGAACAAAAAGGGCAAATGCCTATTCCCGTTTCATGAATACCGAGATGGTCATATGTTATAAGGTACGGAAAAAGGCAAACGTAGTGGAAGACATCAAGGTGATAGGGGACATTAAGGGAAAGGATATAATCATCGTCGATGATATGATCGATACCGCCGGTACCATCTGTCTCGCAGCCGATATGATGATGATTGAAGGCGCCCGTTCCGTCAGGGTATGTGCCACGCACCCTGTGCTGTCGGGTCCGGCTTTCGAGAAGATAAAGGCATCACAGATCAAGGAAATCATAGTTACCGATACGATACCGGTCCGTATGAAGAGTCCCAAAATCAAGGTCATTTCCGTTGCCGAACTTTTTGCTGATGTGATCAACAAGGTCTACAATTATGAATCCATCAGTTCCAAGTTTATACAATAAATATTATATTTGCGGGTCTTTTTTCAAGGGCTGATTTCGACCGGCGTCCCCGATGGGAACAAGGCTCTCTGATAGGGAGTGGCATTTAAACCGTGTATTACAATGAAAACACTAGAAATCAAAGGAATACAGCGAAAAGAAACAGGGAAAAAGGAATCCGGTAAGATCCGCAAACAGGGACGGGTGCCGTGTGTCCTGTACGGAGGCAGGGAAAACATCCATTTTTCTGCCGGCATCATCGACCTTAAGAAGATGATCTATACAAGCGATGTTTTTCTCATGAAACTCGATATAGAGGGGGAAAAATACGAAGCTATAATACAGGACATCCAGTTTCATCCTGTATCGGATGAGATTCTGCACATAGATTTCAGACAGGTATTTCCCGATAAAAGAATAACCCTGAACCTGCCCATCGAACTGACCGGCAGCTCCGTCGGGATCAAGGAAGGCGGTAAATTGCGCCAGAGAAGAAGGTCCATCAGGGTCCGCGGATATCTCAAAGACATGCCTGAAAGGTTCGAGATCGATATAACGGACCTTGACATCGGGACAAGCCTCAAGATCGGCGATCTCAATTACACCGGGCTGGAAATTCTTGACCCGCCAAGGGCCATGGTGGCAGGTGTTGTATCCTCACGGCTGGTTGCCAAGGGTCTTCGTGAAGCCGTCGTTGAAGAAGAAGAGGTTGAAGAAGAAGTTATTGAAGAGGAAGCCGAGGCTGCCGAAGGAGAGGAAACATCAGCCGCCGGTGAGGAATCCCCGCAGGAAGACCAATAAACTTGCTTTTGAAATTCCTGGTTGCTGGACTCGGCAATGCCGGAGAGGATTACTCCGGAACAAGGCACAATGCCGGATTTATAATACTGGATGCACTTGCAGAGGCATCCGGTGTACGCTTCAGGGACAGCCGGTTCGCATTTACTGCCAGCCTTAAATACAAAAGCAGGATATTCTTCCTTGTTAAACCCACTACCTACGTAAATTTCAGTGGCCGTGCCGTACATTACTGGCTGAAAAAGGAAAAAATTCCCGTTGAAAAGCTGCTGGTGGTACTGGATGACCTTGCGCTTCCCTTCGGGACGTTAAGACTTCGACCCCATGGCGGAGACGGCGGACACAACGGGCTGATACACATCAACCAGATCCTGGCAACAAACCAGTATGCCCGTCTCCGCTTCGGGATCGGGAGTGATTTCAGGTCCGGCGGACAGATAAGGCATGTACTCGGGAAATGGACGGAAGAAGAAAAACGCATACTTGAAGAACGCATCCGGCTGGCCGCTGATGCCATCCTCAGTTTTGGCACGATCGGCCTGGAACGAACCATGAACGAATTCAACAACCGGTAATCTACCGTTAAAGATATGTTAAAGGACTTAGTGAATTCCGATTATGCCGTATATTTGTGAGGTACCCGATTCTCCATGCAAAAATCACACATCATAATTGTTATCCTCTTTGCCTCGGTTGCCCTGGTCGGGCTTACTGTCACCCAGTCTTTCTGGATTGTAAGAGCAATCAATCTGACTGAAAAACAGCATGACCACAGAATTGACATGGCCCTTGAGGATGTGCTTAATGAGATGGGTGCCGCCAACAATACAAATCTGATCAAATCGGGAAATCCGAAATATACAGCTTCCGGACAGGAAAAGACCTACTTCGAGGTGATCGATACGGTTCTGCTTGCAAACCTGCTCGGCAAGTACATTGATTACCACCGGCTGGATCAGAATTACGAATATGCCATTGTGCAAACAGATTCGGATTCGATCATGTATGCCTCCGCAAAGCTAATACCAAAATCCCTGATGAAAAATGCCCACAAGCTTTGCCTGTCCAGTTTGTGGAAAAAGGAGAATACCCATCTTGCCGTCTTTTTCCCTTCCCAGCGCAAGGAAGTGCTCGTTGATATGTCAATGTGGCTGATCTTTTCCGGGATCTTTATCCTGATCATTGTTTTTCTATTCCTTTATATCATTTCCACCATCATCCGTCAGAAAAAAATATCTGAGATCAAAAACGACTTTATCAACAACATGACCCATGAATTCAAGACCCCGATCTCGACCATTTCACTTGCCTCCGAGGTGCTCCTGAATTCCGGTACGGCTTCATCCTCGGAAAGGATTAATAAATACTCGAAAATCATTTATGACGAAAATCTACGGATGAGGGGACAGGTCGAAAGGGTCCTGCAGGTCGCCAAGCTCGACAAGGGTGAGTTCAACTTGAGAAAATCCGAGTTCAACCTGCATCAGCTTATCAGGGAAACCGTGCAGAATCTGTGTATTGAGCGATGCGAGGAACAGACCACGGTGAATTATCATCTCGATGCCGGTGATTATGAAATGTCAGCCGATGAGATGCACATCAGGAACGTCGTCGTCAACCTTGTTGACAATGCCATTAAATATTCCAGCAGCGGCGCTTTCATTAACATTTATACCCGGAATATAAATGAAGGCATTGTCTTCTCGATCGAAGATCATGGGATCGGCATGAGCAGCGATACGGTCAAACACATATTCGACAAGTTTTACAGGGTTCCTACCGGTAACATACACAATGTAAAAGGATTCGGTCTCGGACTCTACTACGTGAAAAACATGGTCAGCGCCCATGGCGGTTATATAGAGGTCCACAGTGAACCGAACAGAGGCAGCCGCTTCGATGTATTCCTGCCTCTTGATGCACCCGTTTAAATTCTGTAAATTAGCATGTCAGGCTTTTTACAATGATGAAAAAAAAAAGAGCCAACATCCTCCTTGTTGAGGATGATAAAAACCTGGGATTCGTCCTGACCGATTTCCTTACCATGTCAGGCTATAGCGTACAACTCGCGGAAGACGGGGTTGCAGGGATGGAGTTGTTCAGGAACGGGAAATTCGATATATGCATTCTGGATGTGATGATGCCACTGAAGGACGGTTTTACTGTCGCCGAAGAGATCCGCCTGGTCAACAAGGTCGTACCCATCATTTTTCTGACGGCCAAAACCATGAAGGAAGACAAGGTAAAGGGATTCAAGCTCGGAGGGGATGATTATATCACCAAGCCTTTCAGCACGGAAGAATTACAACTTCGGATCGAGGCCATATTGAGAAGAACACGGTTATCCCTGCTGGATGACGAAAAGGATACCATATTTAATCTCGGCACCTTCACTTTCGATTATTCCAACCAGCTGCTCAAGAGCTCGTCCGGTGAAAAGAGGCTGACTAAAAAGGAAGCCGAGGTCCTGCGGTTGCTCTGCATCAACAAGAACAAGATCCTTCGACGTGAAATCGCCCTGAAAATGATCTGGGGGGAAGACGACTATTTCATGGGCAGGAGCATGGACGTGTACATCACCAAACTGCGCAAGTTCCTGTCACCGGATCCCAACGTGAACATTATCAATATCCACCGAACGGGATTCATGCTCGAGGTAAATGAATCTTAAAGGAAAAGAAATACATGTTGACTGATAAGCAGGTCAGGGCAGATAAGTGGCTCTGGGCCGTAAGGATATTCAAAACAAGAAGCCAGGCTGCGGAGGCATGCAGAAAGGGCAAGGTCATCATTGATGATATTCCTGTCAAACCTTCAAGGGTACTGAAGAGAGATGACATTGTGCATGTAAGGAAACCCCCGGTAATCTGTTCTTACAGGGTCAGGGGGCTGCCCGGTAAAAGATTGTCAGCCAGGCTGGTGCAGGATTATTGTGAAGACATAACGCCTGAATCCGAAAAGGAAAAGCGTAAAGTAAGGGAAACCTTTTTCATAGTACGCGACAGGGGGGCGGGAAGGCCCACGAAAAAGGAAAGAAGGACCATGGACAAGCTCAGGGAAGAATCACAAAATAAAATGTAGAATGATTATTGCACAGGAGAAAAGAAAATCCAACATCGCCGAATTTATCCTGTATATGTGGCAGATAGAAGACCTCATCAGGTCACTGGAATTTGATATTGCCCGGATCGAGGAAGCTGTGATCCGGAAATACAGCCTGCCACGGGAAACCATGGACGAAATCCGCATCTGGTATAATAACCTGGTCACCCTGATGCTGGAGGAGCAATTGCAGGAAAAGGGGCATATGTCCTTTTTAAGGCAGCTGATCGGGAAACTCAATGACATTCACCTCAGGCTGCTGCAATCTCCCGCAGAAAAAAAATACCAGCAGATTTACCGGCGTGCCCGAAACAACATCCTCGATTTTATGAAACGGAGCCCGAGACCTTTCTCTTCAGAAATAGAAGCCTGTCTTACAGGCCTTTATGGCTATCTCATGCTCAGGCTCCGGAATGCCGGTATATCCTCTGAAACCAGGGATGCCATGACAAGCTTCAGCAATCTCCTGGCCGCACTCTCCACCCGGTTCAGGGAAGTAGAGGAAGGCAGCCTTAAACTTGCCTGAGGATTTATTCCTGTTCATTCCTTTCATGGCTGCAGGAATCTGTCCTTTATATCCCTTCCCGGCAGAAAGCAGCTGTCACGGGTCCCGAACAGCCTGTACCTGTTTCCGGCCAAAAGGTCATAGAAAAAATCCCTGATCCCCGCCGGAATAACGATGCATATCCAGAACAGGGGCCAGACACCACCCAGCCGGCGTGCGATGCGGAGTGCAGCACCGGATTTTCTATAAATCCTGTCGTTTTCGATCAGCAGGATGGAATGCGAGGCCATTTCGGCAATGCCTTTTTCGGACAGGATTCTCCGGCCGGCATTGCTCTGCGATGCTGCAAAAACAAAACGCACATGGCGGTCACGCCTGATGATGAACATAACGGATCTCGAACAGAAATTGCAATACCCGTCAAACAGTATGATCCTTCGTGCCTCGTTCATCTTCTGCAATATATGATTTTCGCCCGGACCCTCTCCCATGCCTGTTCAATATTTTTTTTACCTTAGACTCCCGTCACAGAGGTACATTCATGAAGAAAAAGCCCATCGACAGGTTTACGCTCCGTTATTCCTTACTGAAAGCCTATGTGTGGATATGCCACTGGCTTTTTTACCGCAGGATACAGACCATGTACAGGTCGCGGATCCCGAAAGACAGGCCCGTGCTTCTGGCCCCCAACCACCAGCTGGCATTTATGGATGCAATGGCGCCCCTGATGACATCCCGGAGGGACCCTGTATTCCTGGCACGTGCAGACGTTTTCAAGAACAAATTCATCGCCGGTATATTGCGTGTGCTAAAAATCCTGCCCGTATACCGCATTCGTGACGGTGCCGGCGAATTGTCAAAAAACGAGGATGTTTTCAATGAGGTACTTCAGGTTCTGAACCGGATGAAATGCCCTGTATGCATCATGCCTGAAGGCAACCATGGCGATAAAAGACGTCTCCGTCCGCTGGTCAAGGGAATATTCCGTATTGCACTGCGCGCCCAGGAGGACTTCGAAACCCGTCCCGGGGTGGTAATCGTACCCGTGGGAATTGATTACTCGAGGTATACCCGGTTCAGGGGCAAATTGTATGTGCATTATGGTGAGCCCATTGAGGTTTGTGAATATTATCCGGCCTACCTGGAAAACCGGCCCCGTGCAATGAACGATATCCGGGAACGGCTTTCCGCGGAAATGCGGAAGGGAATGATCGATATCAGATCAGAGGACCATTATGAGATGTATATGCAATTGCGGGAAACATACAATGACCGCATGCGTGCAATGCTCGGTTTCCGGGCAAAGGATCTGCACCACAGGTTCCTTGCAGACAAGCATATGATTGGGCAACTTGAAGCGGCCGAACAGGAACAGCCGGAAAAAATCGATGAGCTGGCCGGTATGTGCCTGCAGTACAGAAAGGGATTTACCCAGCTGGATTTGAGGGATTGGGTCTTTAAGAGATCCCGGTACCCATTTGCCGCCCTTGTGCCTGCCTGCCTCGGAATGCTTGTGGTGGCTCCCCTGTTCCTATACGGGGCGGTCACAAACCTTTTCCCGTACTGGCTTCCGGCCAGGATTTCACGAAATGTTAAGGACCTTCAGTTCCACACCTCCTTCAGGTTTGTAACAGGCGTCTTCCTTTTTCCTGTCTGGTATCTTGTTCTTTTTATCCTGGCGTGGATAGGGACGGATCCCCGATGGATCAAATGGGCTTTCCTGGGAAGCCTTCCCCTTACCGGATTCCTGGCACATATTTCCCTGATCTGGTATAAGAAACTGAAATCCCTCCTGAAATACCAGGCAATGACAATGCGAAAAAACAGGAAACTCGAGGATCTGAAAAAGCTCAGGAAAAGCATACTGGAAAGGACAGGGGAACTTGTTTCCGTATGAATGGCCTGCAAAACAGGATTTTGAGTGAATTATTGCCCGAATATCAGTATATTCGCAAAAAAGAACTTCCTTTGCCTTATGTACAAAGGGGAAATCCGGGAAAAAATAATCAGCGGGATACAGCAGATCGGGATCGGTGTTATGAACCTGCGTGAAGCCTGGAAATGGTACCGTGAACATTTCGGGATGGACATCAGGGTTTTTGAGGAAAAAGCGGTAGCTGACCTCATGCTTCCCTATACCGGCGGGCAGCCACATTCAAGACACGCGGCACTTGCCATCAATCTGCAGGGGGGAGGCGGATTTGAGATATGGCAATATACCAAGCGCAAACCCGTACCTCCCAAAACCAAGATACACCTGGGTGATCTTGGGATCAATGCAGCCAAGATCAAAACCTCGGACATTGATAAGAGTTATGCCTTTTTCAAATCAAGAAACCTCAATATCAACGGTATTGGCAATGATCCTGCCGGAGGCAGGCATTTCTTTATCAGGGATCCCTACGACAACCTTTTCCAGGTCGTTACGGATAACAGTGTTTTCAGGAATGAAAAAAAACTGACGGGCGCCACGTTCGGTGCCTGGATAGGTGTAACCAATATTGACAGGGCAAGGAAACTGTACAGTGATATCCTGGGATACGATACGATTATCTATGATGCGGAAGCGCAATTCGAGGATCTGTCTGAATTGCCCGGAGGCAGGAACACTGTGCGGAGGGTATTGCTCAAACACAGCAGATCCTGGCGTGGAGGCTTCAGCAGGCTTTTCGGCCCCAGCCAGATCGAACTGGTCGAGGCAAAGGACAGAAAACCCGTAAAAATCTATGAAGGCCGGCAGTGGGGAGATCTCGGGTTCATTCATCTCTGTTACGACATCAAGGGAATGGATGCGCTGAGAACGGAATGCATGGAAAAAGGCTTCCCCTTTACAGTGGATTCAACCCATAAGAATAACATTACCTTTGATATGGGCGAGGCCGCCGGGCATTTTTCCTATGTTGAGGATCCGGACGGTACCCTCATCGAATTTGTGGAAACCCATAAACTGCCCCTGATTAAAAAGCTGGGGGTATACATCAACCTCCGGAAAAGAAATCCCGAAAAGCCGCTTGCCAACTGGATCCTGAAAGGCCTGAAATACAACAGGATCAGGGATAAGAAAGTCCGATGAACCTGCTGTGCCAGCATGCGTTCAACTTACATATTATTATTGAACCTCTGGCTGACGAAATCCCAGTTGACCACATTCCAGAAAGCCGCAATATAGTCCGCCCTCCTGTTCTGGTATTTAAGGTAATAGGCATGTTCCCATACATCAATGCCCAGCAGGGGGATACCTCTCGTTTCAACCACGTCCATGAGGGGATTGTCCTGGTTCGGGGTGGATGTAACCACCAGCCCGCTGTCGGTTTTTACCAGCCAGGCCCAGCCCGAGCCAAACCTTGTGGCAGCGGCCGAGGAGAATTCCTCCCTGAAATCATCGTAACTGCCAAAGCCGGTCTCAATGGCCTTCAGCAATTCACCTGCGGGTTCGCCGCCGCCACCCTTGCCGGGAGGTGCCATCCACTTCCAGAACAACTTATGATTGTAAAATCCGCCCCCGTTGTTCCTGACGGCCAAGGGCTGGCGGCTTATCCGGCTGAACAGGTCCTGGATGGCTGTGTCCTCCAGTCCATATTCGCTCACTGCCGCATTCAGTTTCCGGGTATAGCCGGCATGATGCTTGTCATGGTGAATCTCCATGGTGAGGGCATCGATATAGGGTTCCAGGGCATCATATGCATACGGTAATTCAGGCAGTTCATATTCCATACCGGCCCTCCGGTTTTTCCGTCCGGCCGTTTTCGCAGCTTTGAGACCGACCCCGGATGAGGCAGCCAGGGTACCGCCAACAGTGAGAATCGCACTTTTCTTAAGGAAATCTCTTTTCTTCATATCTATGCTTGGTTTTCGTGAATACATGCAAAGGTATTATTTTTAACATGTTATTTAAAATCATTTTAAATAAGTTCGAAAAAAACCCTTTATTTAACATTTAATTAAGTAAACCGGGGTGTCATGGAAACATATCGCGGAACTTCACCGTAATAAGGAAGAAGGATTTTTACCTGCCGGCTTGATTATTCAGATAAAAAGGCATTATCAGAAATCTATGCAACCATTTGAAAAAAATATTTGTCTTAACGATGGTTAAAATATATGCTGGATGAGAAGGACATAATTGAGGGATGCTGCCGCAATGACAGGAGAGCTCAGAAAGCCTTGTATGAGCGTTTTGCACCGATACTCCTGGGAGTATGTATCCGGTACTCGGGAAGACGGGATGAAGCGGAAGATATTCTTCAGGACGGTTTGATCAAGGTCTATTTTAACATAAGGGATTTTGCAGGAAAGGGTTCATTTATCAACTGGATGAGAAAAATAATGATAAACACAGCCATTACACATTATCACAGGAACCTGAAGCACCATTATCACCAGGATATTGAAGACATCAGGGAAACGGACATAGAAGGCATGGAACTGGATACAGCCGATTTTACCAGGGAGGAGTTGTTCAGCATTATAAAATCCCTGCCTGACGGTTACCGGATGGTATTCAATCTTTATGCCATCGAAGGGTACAGGCATAAAGAGATCGCAGACCTGTTGAGGATTGACGTAAATACTTCAAAATCACAATATTCAAGGGCAAAAAGCCTGATAAGGAAAAAACTCGGTTCACTAAAGAAAATCCCGGAAAACACAAATGAGCGGGAATAAATTAAATATTGAAGAACTTTTTCGTTCACAATTCGACAACTATATTGTGAACCCCTCCCCCGGGCTCTGGTCAGGAATCCGGACAAGGATTATGTGGAGGCAGTTCTTCTCGTTCAGCTTCAACACATTCAATGTCTATTATCTCGCGGCAGTACTTGCCGTCGCAACAGGAGGAATGCTGTTCTTTGCATCACCCGCCAGCAACGGGCCCGAAGCCGCGAATAATCCTGTTTCCCGGCAAAGTCCCCTGCCCGCAGAACAATCCCCTGATATGCCAAAGGCAGTCACCGGTCCTGATATCGTGAATTCCGGAAATCCCGGGGAATCCGAAAGTCCGGCAGAAGCGCAACCCAAGGAAACAGCCCTGCCCGACAGAATGCTTTCCGTTCCCGAACAGGAGGGAGCAGACCGGGAACCGTCAAACAAAAGGAAATCACAATCACCGGAAGGAAAGGAACCGGTCGCAGAAAGCAAGGATGCGCCTCCGGCGAGGATCGGCTTTTCAGCCAGCAGGCAAAGCGGTTGTGCCCCGCTGGCCGTGGAATTCCACAACGAATCGGAAAATGCCGAAAAATTCTTATGGACTTTCGGTGACGGGGGCAGTTCAACGGAAGCCAATCCGTCATACGTATTTGATGAGAGCGGCGATCATACCGTGATCCTCAGGATGACCGGGAAAGACGGGCTTGAATATATGAAGCAGGGAACCATCCGGGTTTTTGAAACACCAAAGGCTCTTTTTGAGTTTGAAGAATATCCTGCCCTGGCAGACGGCCATCCCGTTTATTTCTACAATTATTCCAAATCGGCCGATTTCTATGAATGGGATTTCGGCGATCAGCAAAAGTCCGGACTCTCGGATCCCGTCCATTATTACGACCAGTCCGGGAACTATCATGTCAAACTTAAGGTATGGAATGAAAATCAGTGCTTCGATTCGCTGATCATCTATAATGCATTTTCCAGCCAGGCCAATGACATTGTGTTTCCCAACGCCTTCACACCCAATCTCAACGGGCCCTGCGACGGATACTACGAAGAGAACGACATCGGCAATACCGTTTTTCATCCCGTTGTAACTGGAGAACTTATTGAATATCAGCTGAGGATTTTCAACCGTTTCGGGATTCAGATATTCGAAAGTAACGAACTCCGGATCGGATGGGACGGTTACTACAGGCAGCAACTTGCCTCACAGGGCGTATATATCTGGAAGGCCAGGGGGAAATTCAGCAATGGACAGACCTTTGTGCAGAGCGGAGATGTCACTCTGATCAAAAAATACTAATCCGCTTCTGAACCCGGACCGGACCGGAGCTTTCTGTATACATCATTCCCTGTCCTCTCTAAACTCCTGATCATGGATTTGTCCGGGACAATGAAACCAAAAATGCGACTTCTCCGTTTAAGATGTTGATATCTTTATCTTTGGATATGCATAAAAAAGGATATTTTCAAACTGGCTGTTTTTGGCTATATTAGTGGATTAATAGATTCTCAACCAGGCAAGTGAGGAGACCATTCATCATATTATCCCTGACATTATTATGCCTTTTTTCTTATGGACAGGACCCTCAGTTTTCCCAGTTTTATTCCGTTCCCCTCTACCTCGCACCTTCTTTTGCAGGCGCCACCCAGCAACACAGGATCGCCACCACATACCGGAATCAGTGGCCGAAATTTCCCGGGACCTACGTAACCTATGCGTTTTCCTACGACCACTATTTTTCCAATTTCAATTCAGGCCTGGGAGTCCTGATATTCAGGGATGTGGCCGGATCGGGAGACTACAGTACCACCAGTGTTGGCTTTCAGTACTCCTATGACATCAAGCTTACCGACGTCTGGCACATTCGCCCCGGGCTTCATATGTTATATACCCAGCAGGGGATTAATTTTTCCAAGCTTCTGTGGGGAGACCAGATCTCACCCGGCGGTACGACCCCAACCATAGAGATCCCGCCCCTGAAAAATAAAGGGGACATCGATGCTTCGCTCTCCTTGCTTGGATACTCCGACAGGGCCTGGGGAGGGTTTGCCATAGACCACCTGTTCAGACCGAATCTATCCCTTTACGGGAACGAGGAAGAGAAGTGGCCCATGAAAATTTCAGCATTCGGAGGATACCAGGTAATCCGGAAAGGAAGACTGCTGAAGCCGGTGGATGAAACCCTTTCCCTGGCCGCCCTGTTCCGCAACCAGTTTTCCATAAATCAACTGGACATTGGATTGTACTGGTACAAGAATCCCCTTGTGTTCGGCATCTGGTACCGCGGAATACCCATCATCAATAATGAAAACAGGGGAGATGCCATCATTTTCCTGGTGGGTTACAAGATAGAACAGTTCAGTGTGGGCTATAGCTACGATTTTACAATCAGCAAACTGGTCGGAAGCACGGGGGGATCTCATGAAATTGCTCTGATCTATGAGTTTGAAACCACACGGAAGAAGACCAGACGCCATATGGTCCCGTGTCCGGAGTTTTAAACCACAGGAATCGGCGCACACATCAATCGTCTCATTTGTGAATTTTGCATATATTAGCAGGAATTTAAGCAAATCCCTGTAAACCACAATTCATGAAAAACCTGTCACTGATCCTGAATGCCGTCCTGATACTCGCCGTAGGCGTTCTTTATTACCTGCATTTTCATCCCCAAGATGCCATGACCCGTGAATCTCCCCAGGCAGAAATTACAGAGAGTACTGCCAGAACGTACGGCAGGATCGCGTTCATTAACATCGATACCCTGCTGAACAATTATGACTACTATGCAGATCTGCAGGATGAGCTCATGGACAAGCAATCGGAAATGGAAGCTGAACTGAACAGCCGGTCCCAGCGTTATCAAACCAGCGCACTGGATTATCAGGACAAGCTTCAGAAGGGACTGGTGACCCGCAGCGAAGCTGCCCGGCTTGAAGAGCAACTGATTCAGGAGCAACAGAACCTGATTCAGTTCAGGGATGAGCTTTCTTCTCAGCTGGCAGAAGAAGAACAGGTCCGCAACCGTCGACTGATCAATGCCATAATGGAGTACCTCAAGGATTACAACACCGACTATAATTATGAGTTTATCTTCAGCAACAGCTTTGGAGACAACATGTTGTTTGCAGACGATGAACTGGATATCACCTACAGCGTTCTCGGGGGACTCAATGCACAATACAGAACCGAAAAAGGCAGTACGCCATAGGCCGGTCCCTCAACAGGACCTTTCCATTATAATCACCATCCCGGCAAGCAGTGAACCGGGGATCCTGCAAACGCTCAGTGCCCTTACAGAATGTGCACGTCCGGACGGCTCGGTGGAAGTTGCAGTGGTCTTAAATTCCGCGGAAAAAGCGGGATCAGAAGTAATCGATACAAACGAAAAAACGGAAAAGCAAATCCTGTCCTTCTCTGCAGAACACTCAAATGACAGGTTCCGTATCCGTTGCTTCCATGAAAAGGGGATCCCGGAAAAGCTGGCAGGAGCGGGCTATGCCAGGAAGATCGCCATGGATTATGCGGCAGGCATGTTCGACAGGCTGGATAGACCGGACGGCATCATTCTGTCGCTGGATGCGGACACCCTCTGCGAACAGAATTATCTTACCGAGGTTGAAAGGCATTTCAGGAACAACCCGGCATCCGATGCATGTTCCATTTACTTCGAGCACCCGGTGCAGGGCAACGCCTACCCTGAAAGGATCTACCAGGGCATCATACAGTATGAGATACACCTCCGGTATTACATCCAGGCCCTCCGGTATGCCGGTCATCCCCATGCCTACCATACACTGGGTTCCTGTTTCGCCGTCAGGGCCGGTGTGTATGCACAGCAGGGAGGCATGAACAAAAGAAAGGCCGGAGAGGATTTCTATTTCCTGCATAAGATCATACCCCTCGGCAATTTTCATGAGATTAATACCACCTGTCTGAAACCGTCCCCGCGTCCTTCTTTGCGTGTCCCCTTCGGTACGGGTCCCGTGACCAGCAAATTCCTGACCGGGGAGATCCGCTCTCTAAGCACATACCATCCTGCGGTGTTTGACGATCTCAGGGATTTCCTCGCTACGGTTCCGCTCATGTACCTTTCCCGGGCCGGAGAGCTTGAAAGACAATTCCTCGCTTATCCGCCAAGCATTCGTGAGAACCTGAAAACAGGATTTTTTGACAGGATCGGGGAGATCAGGAAAAACTGCCGGGGAGAAGCCGCATTCCGGAAACGGTTCTTTCGCTGGTTCAATGTTTTCAGGGTGCTGAAATTCATTAATCAGGCACACCGTGATCATTACGATCGTTTGCCGGTTGACCGGGCCGCCGGGGATTTCCTGCAAAAAACGGATCCGCACTTTGTCCCTTCCTCCAGCAAACTGGAATTGCTGGAACATTTAAGGCGGGTACAGAGAAACGTTTAGAAAAACCTATTTTTCCCTTTCAACAATCACGTAGACATCTTCGTCCTCTTTCTTCATGTAAAACTGCTCCCGGGCATATTTTTCAAGGTTTTCCCTGTCTGTTTTCAATTCATTGAGACGCTGTGAATCTTCATCGATCTTTTCGAGGTAGTAACGCTTCTCATCTTCCATTTCATGCAGGGCACGGGCATATTTTATCCTGTCTATCAGGCTGTTGCGGTCAAACACAAACATCCAGACCAGGAAGCCCAGTATTGCGATCAGGTATTTGTTCCTGATGATCCGAATCCAGTAAGAATCACTTTTAAACATGGTGTACAGCCGTTTGCAATGTAGGTAATTAAACAAATGATCCGGGAACGATTTATGAACAATTAACGGATCCTGTCAATCCTGCTGCATATAGGGATAGCGGTAATCTTCGGGCGGCCGGAAGTTTTCCTTAACGGTCCTCGGGGAAACCCATCTGATCAAATTCAGGTAGGATCCGGCCTTATCATTGGTTCCGGATGCACGTGCCCCCCCGAAGGGTTGCTGCCCGACAACCGCCCCTGTAGGCTTGTCATTGATGTAAAAATTCCCGGCCGCATTGGTAAGTCTTTCACTTGCGGATTCAACAGCCCCCATGTCTGTGGCAAACACGGCTCCGGTCAGTGCATAGGGAGAAGTATTGTCAAGCAGTTCCAGCGTTTCCTCCCACTTGTTGTCGTCGAAGACAAAAACGGTCAGAATGGGACCGAACAGTTCTTCCACCATGGTGATGTATTTCGGGTCCTTCGCCTGGATTACGGTGGGTTCGATAAAATATCCCTCTGACTTATCATATCCCCCGCCCAGAATGACATCTGCATCCCCGTCCTTCCTGGCCCTGTCAATGATGCCTGCAAGTTTGTCGAAGCTGGTCTCATCGATGACGGCGCACATGAAATTACCGAAGTCTTCCGGTGCACCCATCTTCAGGGATGCCAGATCGGATTCCAGGCCTGCTTTCACCCCCTTCCATATGCTCCGGGGTATGTAAGCCCGGGACACAGCTGAACATTTTTGCCCCTGGTACTCAAAGGCACCCCTTGTCAAAGCCGTTACCAACTGCGGTACAACTGCCGAGGGATGCGCTATGATAAAATCCTTTCCTCCAGTTTCCCCAACCAGCCTCGGATAGGTTTTATACCTGTGAATATTCAGCCCAACGGTTTTCCAGATATCCCGGAACACTTCGGTTGATCCGGTAAAATGCAGGCCTGCAAAATCAGGATGGTTCAGGATGGCCTCTCCCGCAACGGGGCCTGTGGCGCAGACCATATTAATAACTCCGTCGGGCAGGCCTGATTTCAGAAATATTTCCATAAGCACCCTTGCAGAATACATCTGTGTTCTCGAAGGTTTCCATACCACAACATTACCCATCATGGCAGGTGCTGTAGGCAGGTTCCCGGCAATGGACGTAAAATTAAACGGTGTAAGGGCAAATATGAATCCTTCCAGGGGACGCTGTTCAAGCCGGTTCCAAACATGTCCCGTGGATGCAGGTTGACAGTTGTGTATCTCCTCCATGTATTGCACGTTAAAACGCAGGAAGTCAATGATCTCACAGGCAGAATCAATTTCAGCCTGATGAACTGTCTTGGACTGACCGACCATGGTTGCGGCATTGATCCTTGCCCGGTAGGGACCTGCGATCAGGCTGGCGGCTTTCAGAAAAACGGCCGCCCGCACTCGCCAATCCGTTTTTGCCCATTTCTCCCTGGCGTCCAGTGCGGCCTCAATGGCCATGGCAACATGATCCCTGCCTCCCAGGTAATAATGCCCGATAAGATGGTTCGTCCTGTGCGGCGGATAGACAGGCACTTTCTTATCCGACCTCAGAGCTTTTCCTCCGATGTACATCGGTATGTCGACAATCCCTGAATATACTTCATCAAGCGCTTTTTTAATCTCCGCCCTTTCGGGGGAACCCGGGCGATATTCTTTAACCGGTTCATTGACCGCCCCCGGAACGAATACTGTTTTTTCTGACATGGCCATTTGATTTAAGAAAGGATTGGTTTAGTCAACTGACAATAACCATAGCTAAATTAAGGATAATGCAAAAAACCGATATGATATAAAACAGGTTTGCATATGTTAAAATTCGTTAAACTTGATACTTAATATTTATTTAGTCTAAATAAATTACTATATTTGCATAAATATTAAAAGATAAAAAAATGGCATTTAAGTTACCTGATTTAAAATACGATTTCAACGCACTTGAACCCTATATAGATGCACGGACGATGGAAATCCACCACGACAAGCATCACGGGGGTTATACCAGCAAATTGAATGCAGCAGTGGAAGGCAGTTCCCTTGACGGCCAGACCATTGAGACACTGCTCGCCAAGGCCGGAAGCAACGCTGCAATCAGAAATAACGGAGGGGGTTATTACAATCACAATTTATTCTGGGAAGTTATGTCACCCGATGGTGGCGGACAACCCGGCGGAACACTCCTCAATGCGATCAACACCGCATTCGGAAGCTTCGAGGATTTTAAGAAGGAGTTCTCCAATGCCGCGGCAACCCGTTTCGGCTCCGGATGGGCCTGGCTGGTTAAAACCGGCAGCGGTCTGGTGGTTGCATCCACCCCGAATCAGGACAACACGCTTATGGATATATCCGAGGTAAAAGGTACGCCCATACTCGGACTCGATGTCTGGGAACATGCGTATTATTTAAAGTACCAGAACAGGAGGCCCGAGTATATCGAGGCATTCTGGAACGTAATTGACTGGACAGAAGTTCAAAACAGATTTGGTTCATGATTTAGTTATTAGTTATTGGTTGGTTTAAGGGCCGTCTCATAACATGGGACGGCCTTTTTTTTCCCCGCACTGCTTCGCTGTACTTCCTTCAATTTCCCTGAGAAAGCAGATATAAAACCGCAGCTGGAAATCAAAGATTTAAGGCCGCTCTTTATATCTGCTTTCTCAGGATTGAAGCGAACACGGGCAAATCCTGCCATGAAATATTCAGGGGTATGATCTATGACCGGGTCCTGTGAGGAGCAACATTAAATCTCTGATTTGCCGGTTGCGGTTTCACAGGAGATGATCGGATCCTGTGAATAGCAGCATTAAGTTTTGCACAGCAAAATTTGCCGGTTGCGGTTTCACAGGACCCGGTCATATCAGCTCATAAATTTCTCGGCATAGGTAGTATACGGAGGCCTTGCGGGTGATTCGACGACGAACAGAACAGGATGTCCTGAATGCTGCACAAGGCGGATCTTCCCAGGATCGCGGATGACGAGAAAATCCCCTCTCCCGGCAGTCTTCCCTTCAACCTCCACCTGTCCTTCGAGCAGGAAGGCCGAGAAAATATTCTCCGGCCCGGGATCAACGAAAGTTACGTCGGATTGCATGGAAAGCTGGTAAATGTACAGGCCCTCGCTTATCATCTTTATGGGATGGCCCCCCTGCGTAAAAATCTTTTTCATCGTTCCTTCCCGGTTCTCAACCGGAAATGCCCCGGAAGGAAAATCCTCATAGGAAGCTTCTGTCTGGATTGTCCTGGTAATATCCGGGTCGACCCAGATCTGAAAAATGCTGGAACCCGCATGGAGATGTTCTGCATGCGTAATACCGCTTCCCGAACGGATGATCTGTGCACCCCCCGCATGCAGTGTTTTCCAATCCCCCAGCTTACTGTCGTAATGCTCTATTTTCCCGGTAAGGATAAAACTCATGATCTCGAAACCCTGGTGTGGGTGTTCTCCTATGGTGCTGCCTTTCTCACTCCAGGCATGTGACCAGTAGAAAAGATTGGAATAAGGACGGAGGATGCCTCCGTCCTGTGGAAAACCTATGGGTTTCTTCTCCCGGATGGCTCCGCCGTTAAAATTTCCGTCGGCCTGATCCTCCCTTCTGTATATCTGTATCTGCACTGCGTCAAAATTAGGTTATTCTGCAGGACCGCATCAATGCATATTAAGACCTGCAAGTCTTATTTAAACCGTAAAATAATCCAAAATATTGCGGAATCCCTGTTAAGCGAAAGTTAAAGATCAGGTTTTTATTTCCAAATGGCCGAGTTCGGCCGAGGCAAACCTTTCCAGGATCCCTTCATCATTTACCTCTTTTGAAAGGGCTGCAATGGTTCCGGGTGGTACATCAAACAAATCGAGAATCATCAGGCCGTCCAGGGCATTATTGAATTTCGGGTCAATGTTGAAGCCGACGATCCTGCCATTCAGCTTCAGGTATTTTTTAAGCAGTACGGGCATATTTTTCTGTACGGTTTCAATATCCTTAAAGATCCTGTCAAATTTATTCAGATCATTCGATTCCTTGATCAGTATATCGGTATCTATATTGTGGACGGGAACAGTAAAAGCTTTTCTTGGCCTTATATACTTCGAGAGCTCGTGATCGTAATAATATTCTTTGATAAACTTGATGATCAATCCTTTGGAAAAACTTGAATAGCGGTTGCTTATGCTCACCGGTCCCACAAGATAGCGGTATTCAGGATTTTTCAGAAGAAAATACAGGATCCCTTTCCACAGTAAGAAAAGCGGCATGGGTTTCCTCTGGTACTCGGGTATGATAAATGAGCGGCCCAGTTCCAGAGAGTGTCTCAGCATGGGATACAATTTCCGGCTCATCCTGAACAGGCTGTGGATATAAAAGCCCTTTATGCCGTATATGTTCAGAATATCCTTCCCTTTACCGATCCTGTAAGCACCCACGATCCTGTGTTCTTCCACATCCCAGATAAAAAGCTGGGAATAATAAAGGTCGTATTCATCAATGTCCATCTGCTGGTTTGTGCCCTCCCCCACTTCCCTGAAGGTAAATTCCCTCAACCTCCCGATCTCGTTCATGATGTTGGGGATCAGCACGGACGGAACACAGATGACTTTATACTTCTGGATTCTGAACAGGGAATATTCATCGAATATCCTGCTCAGTTCCGCCTCAATCTTCTCCACCGGAACAGGATCTATCACCGGTTCGGCCCTTTTCAACTGGCGGCGGCTTACGGAGAAAAATTTCCTGACCTCGAGTGATGTCCCAAGGGCATAGGTTTTTGTACGCAAATACCTCCCATACCTGGAAATGTCGTGGAAATCCTGCTGCTCCCTGACAGGAATGGGACTGCCTATGCGAACCTTGATAATCCGCCTGTGTTTATTAAATAATTCCGAAGGAAGTTTAACCTCCTGTAGCTTGGGTAATACTCTGCCCAGTATATGAAATAGCCGGCTGTTGGTCCCCTGAAAATATATGGGTACGATGGGCACATCTGCCTTTTTAATCATTTTCAACAGGGAATACCCCCATTGCTGGTCAGTGATGGCATTTACATCCTGGCTGAACCTTGATACACCCCCGGCAGGAAATACGCCAAGCGTCTTACCGCTGTCGAGGTGCCTGAATATCTCTTTCAGGCCGGCAAGAACCGAGCTTGCATCCTGCTGGTTTTCAAATGGATTTGCATTAAAAATGTAGTCTTTGACAGGATTCATGCTACGAAGGAGGAAATTGGGCAAAACCTTATAATCGGGACGGATCTCCGCAATCAGTTTGATCAGGAGCAGGCCGTCAATCCCACCGAAGGGATGGTTGGAGATGGTTATAAAGGCGCCTTCCCGGGGGATATTATCCAGTTCTTCCCCGCTGACCTCATAGCGTATGCCCAGTTGCTCGATCATGGCATCGATAAAGGCGATTCCCGATTTATGACTGTTCTCCGAATAAATCTTGTTCATTCTCCGGAAGCGGAGAAGGAGCATCAGGAACTTTGCTGCACTCTCCCCTGCGAACCCGTTCAGTTTGGCAGCCTGCAGAAGCTCATCTGTGTCAATTAACTTCATGCCTAATGAAGACAGGATAGAATCCAGGTCAAATATAAATTAAAATCTGACATACTTATCAATAATAAATACAAATAGCCCGGTATGCGGACAATCATCCGATCATCCATATGGAGATAAGCACGATGAGACCGAAAAGAAAGACAGCCGATCCCGTAATCTTGTTCAGCCACCAGATGTTCCTGAGACGGATCCTTTTGCGAAAACGGTTGGCAATGGAAGCAAGTACTGCCCACCACAGGATGGCTCCGCCGGCAACCCCGGAAACCAGGACGAAAATCCCGGCGATATCAAGTTTGTTACTGGATACCTTGATGGAAGCCATTATGGCAAGAAACAGCAAAATAGCCATCGGATTTGAAAGGGTAAGCAGGAAAACGGAGGCAAAGTCCTGTGAAAGCCGGGACCTGTTTAATTTTTGCAGTTTCAACTGTTTGACAGGATTCATATTGAAAATCCGTATGCCTATGTACAGGACGAAGAGTCCGCCGGCAATCTGAAACCAGATATGTTGCTCTTCAATGAAATTGATGATTATGTTCAATCCGAATCCGGCAATCACCGCAAAGACGGTATCCGCCGATGCGGCACCCGCTCCGGATACAAACCCTGCCATCCTCCCCCTGTTCAGCGTGCGCTGAATGCACAGCATGCCTATGGGCCCAACCGGCATTGAAACCAGCAATCCAACAAATATTCCTTTTATGACAAGTTCCGGAATCACTCCTGCAATCTCCTCAGCGCAGATATCTCCGGCAAAGTAAGCAATAATCTTCCAATTAACACCATATTGCACATAAGTTATGCATTGAAACCCTCATTATAACTCTCTGAAAAGTAAAGGTATTAAGACAAGAGGCAATAAAAATATCGGCAGACATTGATTTCACACATGAGGGTTCGCCGCACGGGCCTGCGGACGGGAAGCCGGTGTGCGGCTACAAAAAAACCTCATAAGTATAATAGATTTAATAAAGTACTGGTAATATAATATTTAACAAAAACATTTTCGCGTATAAATCTCTATATTAGCACCTTATTTCTTCCATTTCATGAATAAGACCCGACTGGAGTCAAAGTCCTGGCAATGGATCACCCTTCTGTTTCTGTCTCTCATCTGGGGAAGTTCGTTCATTCTGATGAAACGGGGACTCGAATCCTACACGAATACGCAGGTTGCTGCGTTTCGTCTTTTTTTCAGCTTTGTCTTCCTGCTGCCCTTCACCGTTAGACATGTTAAGGTGATCCGGAAGGATAACCTGCGTTCCCTGCTGATCGTGGGATTTATCGGTTTTGCCATTCCGGCTTTCCTGTTTACCAAAGCGCAGACACATCTTGACAGTTCACTTGCCGGGATACTGAATTCGCTGACCCCGCTGTTTACCCTGATCATGGGGATCATCTTATACAGGAGCACTGCCCGGTTGATGAATGTCCTGGGGTTGTTAATCGGACTGGCAGGTGCGCTGGGACTGATGTGGAACGGGGACATGCATGTGCTGAAGGGGATCAACCATTCCGCACTGTATGTGGTGGCTGCCACGATCTGTTACGGGATCAATGTGAATGAAGTAAAATATAAGCTGGCCCGGCTTTCGAGTGCACAGATCACCTCTCTTTCGTTCCTGTTTACGGGTCCCCTGGCAGGGGCATACCTTCTTTCCACAGACCTCCAGGCGGCTTTCCAGACCCCCGGTCATCTGCTGAACCTGGGGTATATTGCCATACTCGCATTATGCAGTTCCGTAATCGCAGTGTTTGTTTTCAATTACCTTATCAAGTATACCAGTCCTCTTTTTGCTGCTTCCGTTACCTATATCATACCTCTTTTTGCCGTTATGTGGGGAGTGATCGACGGGGAAGCCATCGGCCTGCTGCAGATTCTGTGGATCGGGGTGATACTACTGGGGGTTTACCTCGTAAATAAGTAATATCTTTATGTTCCCATGAAAAGATCCGGGCTGCTGTTCCTGTCCATCCTGAGCGGATGCCTGATGATACCGGCCTGGTATGAATTCAGTACGGGACTCATACTGCTTTTCGCAATGGTCCCCCTCCTCTTTGTAGAAGACTACTATTGCCGGAATAAAGCCGAACACAGGCCCCATAAGGTATTTCTGATGGCATCCGTAAGCTTTTTTACATGGAACCTGGGAACGACCTGGTGGCTATGGAATGCAACGGAAATCGGAATGTTTGTCGCCATGACAATCAACACTGCGCTGATGTCCACGGTTTTCTGGCTGTTCCATGTCACACACCGCAATGCCGGCAAGGGCCCGGGTTATTTCGGACTCATCGTCTACTGGCTTGTTTTTGAACATTTCTACATGAACGGGGAAATCAACTGGCCCTGGCTCAATCTGGGAAATGGACTTGCCAACGACATTTATTTCATCCAGTGGTATGAATATACAGGGGCTTTCGGGGGTACGCTGTGGATACTGACAAGCAATATTCTTGCTTTTTTCGTCCTCCGTCAGATCATCCTGCATGGCAACCTGAAGGGGAAAATGCCTGTTTTCATCGCCCTTTGCTGTGTGGTCCTGATCCCCGTGATCGCATCCCTGGTCATTTATACAACATACAGGGAAAAGCATGATCCCAGGGAAATTGTGATCGTCCAGCCCAATATCGATCCCTACAATGAAAAATTCGGCGGAATGGAAATGACAAGACAGATGGACATAATGATTGGTCTTGGAGATTCTCTTGCCACAGACAGTACAGATTATATAGTGGCGCCGGAGACCTTTATCAACGACAATATATGGGAAGACCAAATATACAGGAACAAGTATATCCTGACCATCTGCAATTACCTGTACCGGAATCATCCGGGCGCATCATTTGTTGTGGGGATCACATTCAGCAAGATGTACCGCGACCCGGAAGAAAAAACACCAACTGCAAGAGAGATACAGGGTACCGGATACTGGTACGACAGCTTTAATGCGGCCATTCAGATTGATACAACCCTGAAACCACAGGTTTATAAAAAATCCAAACTGGTTGTCGGGGTAGAAAAAATGCCCTATCCCCAATACCTCGGCTTTCTGAGGAAATTGACCCTGCGGCTTGGAGGAACGTTCAGGAGTCTCGGCACCCAGGAAAGCAGGGAGAACTTCTTTTCCCAAAGGGACAGTACACAGGTGGCCCCGGTGATATGCTATGAATCCGTTTTCGGACAGTATGTTACGGATTATGTAAGGAAGGGGGCAAACCTGATTTTCGTAATTACAAATGACGGATGGTGGGGGGATACACCCGGATACAGGCAGCACTTCAGTTTTTCAAGGTTACGTGCCATTGAGACACGGCGCAGTGTGGCGCGATCCGCAAATACCGGTATTTCATCCTTCATCAACCAGAAGGGAGAAATCCTTCAGCGCACAGCCTACTGGGTACCGGCCTCCATCAGGGGGGAGATCAATGCCAACGATAAAATGACCTTTTATGTCAAAAATGGTGATTACATCCCGGGGACAGCCTATTTCTTCTCATTGCTGGTCCTGCTTCTCACCCTTACCAGGATACTGATCTCCAGAAAGCAATAGAATTATTCTGCAGCGATGCAACCCCGATATATATTAATTGTCTTTTTTACCAGAAACAAGTAAACCTTGGCTGCGGTCTACCAGGACATACACAGGGAAATTATAGAATTATGCAAGGAGGGAGATTCCACAGCTCAGTTCCATCTGTACAGGTTGTATGCCAAAGCCATGTACAACATCTGCCTGCGCATGTTAAACAATAAGGAGGAAGCCGAAGATCTTTTACAGGATTCATTCTGTGATGCCTTCACAAAACTCGGGACATTCCGTTATGAATCGTCATTTGGTGCCTGGTTGAAGAGGATCGTGATCAATAAATGCATTAACGTCATCAAAAGGAAAAAAGTGGAGCTTGTATATAAGGATCAGGATGTGGAAGCGGCGGGAATGGATCAGGAGGTTGATTACGACAGCATCAGGTTTGATGTGCAAAAGATCCATGATGCAATGGAACAGTTGCCGGAAGGCTACCGGATAATATTCAGCCTTTACGCACTTGAAGGTTATGACCACAGGGAAATCTCACAGATCCTGAATATATCGGAATCGACCTCAAAAAGTCAGTACCTGAGGGCAAAACAAAAATTAAGGGAAATCCTGAAAAACAATGAGGATGAAAGACAGGTTAGAAGAATTCATCAGTGACAACAGGGACCGGTTCGACCTGCATGAACCGGAGGAGAAACTCTGGGCAGGAATCGCCTCAAAAATGCGAAAGAGGAAAAAACCACGCATTGGCTGGAAGGGGATCCTCTGGCGTGCGGCAGCTGTCGTGATCATTTTCGCGGCCTCATTCACCCTGCAGAAGTATCTTCACCAGAGGGGAACCGAAAGGATGGCCGGGAAAAGGGAGCCCGCCAGGGAAATCCCTGAACTCCGTGAGGCAGAGATTTATTATACCAACCTCCTGAATGAAAAGATCAGCCAGATCGAACCCCTTCTTTCAGATCGTCCCGAACTGAAGGAAGGTCTCACAGAAGACCTTTCCGAACTCGACAGCGTTTACGCCGAGCTTCAGCGGGACCTCTATGATAACATGGCAAACGACAAGGTTGTGGAAGCGATGATCCAGAATTACATCCTTAAGATCCAGATACTGGAAGACCTTCTTGGATACATGAATGGTAACGCCAATAACATGGAAGATGAAAACGAACAGTATGAATTATAGAAAATTGAAGGTGGCAGCGACTTTCCTTATCGTTGCAGGGAGCCTGGCTCAGGCACAGACCTATTCGGAAAGCAGGAAGACAGACAGATCCTTCCCGGCTTCTTCGGAAACCCGGCTCGAACTTTCCAACAAATACGGGACAGTTCATGTAATCCCCTGGCAAAAGGATTCCGTACACATTGAAATAGACCTGTATATCCAGTCAAACAGTCCTTCAAGACTGGCCAAGATCAGCAGGAATGTTGATTTTGAATTCTCGGGCACACGGTATTATATCCTTGCAGGTACACGGTTCGGGAACAGGTACAATACTTTTTTTTCAGATCTGAAGGATCTTTCCAATTCCATCATCCCGTCCAGGAACCGGGTGGAAATAAATTATACGGTTCATGTTCCCGGGGCAATGAACATCAGCATTACCAACAAATACGGCGATATCTATATTGACGACATGAAGGGCAGTGTCAGTATAAATCTTTCCAACGGTGATCTGAAAGCGAATTCCCTTACGGGCGACTCCAGAATCAGCCTGAATTTCGGTAACGGCATCATTAATGAGCTTGCCAATGCCACACTTACAGTTTCCTTTGCAGACATAGAAATCCCACTGGCAAAACAGCTGACCATCGAGAGCAAGTCCTCCAAACTAAGGCTGGGCGATATAGGAATCCTGAAGACGAATTCCAGGAGGGATAAATATACGGTCAGCCGTACGGACAATTTTTTCGGGGAAAGCTGGTTCTCGGAGATCTGGCTTTACAGGATGGACGGGGAAATAAATTTCAGCCCGAGGTACGGCGTGCTGAAGGCGGACACCATACCGGCAGGTTTTTCCCTGATCAATGTGAATACCGATTGTGCGGATCTGAACATGACATTCGACAAGCAGGCGAGTTTCATCCTGGAAGTGACCCGACATGAAGATGTTGTAATGAGAATGCCCGATTCATACGGTGAACTCGAGATCATTGACCAGGAAGCGGACGGTGCCCGTTTGAGAGGCATGGTCGGCAGGGACAATACCACTTCCTCCAGGGTAAAAATCACGGCTCCGAAAAAATGTATAATATCCCTTCAAAGCAGATAAAATTATGAGAACAAACGTAATGATCAGACTGATTTTATTGACCTTTCCTGCCTTCATACTGTATTCCTGTGAAAACGGCTTCTGGAACTGTCTGAGGGGCAACGGGATACCAGCAGAAGAAACACGTGAACCGGCTTACTTTAACGGGATCGTTTCGGAAGGTGCATTCGACGTACTTGTCATTCCTGATTCCGTATATACGGTGAAAATCGAGGCCGACCAGAACATCATTCCCTATGTACGGACCCGGGTGAGCAACAACAGGCTTATCATCGACACGGGAACCCGTAAATGCCTCAGATCGGAATCCCCCATGCTGTTGACCGTCAGGGTGCCTGTGGTGAACTTCATGAGCCTGACAGGATCAGGACAAATCACAGGCGATGATCTGTCTTCAGACGAAATGCGGGTAGAGATCACCGGTTCTGGAAGAATCGACCTCAGGGGACTGGATGTGGGTTTTCTCGACGCACTGATCACCGGTTCAGGGGAAATGATATTCTGGGGAACCGCAGAAAATGCGGATATTGACATAAGCGGTTCCGGGAATATAGATGCATTCCAGCTGGCAGCCGATGAATGCATTGCCAGTATTTCCGGATCGGGAAGCATTTATATCACCGTTGACTCCCGGCTTGATGCCTTTATTTCGGGCAGTGGAAATATCTTCTACAAGGGGACGCCGGTTGTTTTCGCCACGATAACCGGCTCAGGCAAGGTTATCAACAGCAATAAATGAAGGGGACAACCCTGAAAAAATGAAAAACAAAATACTGTTCATACTCCTGTTGTTCTCCCTCCCTTCGACGGGACAGGATTATATGCGGACCGCCGGGGTCCGCGGCGGAATCAATCCGGGTCTTACCTATCGCCAGTTCCTGGATCCTTCACTGGCATACGAGGGACTGCTTAGCTTCCGGGAAAACGGTCTTCGGTTTACGGTCCTGCGGCAAAGGTTCGAACCTGCCCTGTGGAATGTCAGCGACGGATTTTTTGCCGTTTACGGATATGGCGGACATGCCGGTTTCACCAATACCAGCACATATAGATTCATCAACAGGCATTATCACTATGCGAAGGAGAAGTTCTCCCCGCTGGTCGGAATGGATGGCTACCTGGGACTGGAATATCACTTCCCGGGACTGCCCGTCCAGGTAGGGCTGGATTTCAAGCCCTTTATCGAAATATCCCTGTATGAATTTTTCCGAATGAACGTTTGGGATGCGGCTTTCACGCTGAAATACACATTTTAATTATTTAAAATACAGACTATTATGAAAAAGTACATTGCGCTCATTTTATTTATATTCACCGTTGCCCTTGCACAGGCACAGGAAGAAAACGGTGAAATAAAGACATTGTTCGGAGACAAGCATATATCCCATGGGGGTTACGGCGCCGTTTCCGTCAACTACTCCCGGATTGACGGAAAGGATGCCATCCTGATGGGGGGCCGTGGGGCCTGGATCATCAATCATGGTATTGCCCTGGGATTCGCAGGAGCGGGCTTTTTAAACGATTATCACTACAATGACCAGCTCCAGAGGAACGTGAACCTTGCCGGCGGGTATGGCGGATTGTTGCTCGAACCCATCCTGTTTGCGGGGTTCCCCGTTCACATTTCCCTGCCTGTGATGGCCGGCGTGGGAGGCGTGGCATATACCTCGAGTTATGATCCCTATGACTGGGAGGATTCCCATTATTTCGTCGAGGAAGCCACTTCCTTCCTGGTGCTGGAACCGGGCGTGGAAATTGAACTGAATATGGTAAAGTTTTTCAGGTTGTCCGTCGGAGGGTATTACCGCCTGACATCCAATGTCAGGATGAGTATTGATCCGGCATTGCAACCGGATGTTCTGGAAGGTTTTTCAGGGGGGATCACCCTGAAATTCGGAAAATTCTGA
>CAYOPZ010000014.1:0-69762 GCA_964406005.1 uncultured Bacteroidaceae bacterium | reverse complement strand
AACCCGCGACCCCGACCTTGGCAAGGTCGTGCTCTACCGACTGAGCTATTCTCGCGAATCTGCATGTGTTTTCGTGCGGGGAAGGCAAATTTAATGTAAATTTTAAGATTCACAAAAAATCAGGTTTTGAATTAATCGAGGCCGGCTATCTTCTTGATTTCGTTCAATTTATTCAGGGCTTCAAGGGGGGTCAGCTGATCCACATCAAGTTCCCTGATCTCATCCCTGATACGCACCAGCACGGGGTCGTCAAGACGAACAAAGCTCATCTGGAACCCTTCCCTCCGTGAAGCAAGATCGCCTACAGGTTTGGTCAGCGAATGCTTCTGGTGTGATTTTTCCAGCTCTTCCAGTATCTCGTTTGCGCGGTTTACCACCGAACGCGGCATCCCGGCCATCCTTGCCACGTGTATCCCGAAACTGTGCTCGCTTCCGCCCTTTTCAAGCTTGCGTATGAACAATATCCTGTCTTTCAGCTCCCTGATGGAGACATTGAAGTTTTTTACCCTTTTATAGTCGCTCTCCATCTCGTTCAGTTCATGGTAATGTGTGGCGAACAGGGTCTTCGCCCTGTATTTCGGGTGCTCATGGATGAATTCCACCATGGCCCAGGCGATGGAAATCCCGTCATAGGTGGCCGTTCCACGGCCGATCTCATCAAGCAGGACCAGGCTCCTGGCGGAAAGATTGTTCAGTATGCTGGCCGCCTCGTTCATTTCCACCATGAAAGTGGATTCTCCCAGGGAAATATTATCCGAAGCCCCCACACGTGTGAATATTTTATCCACCCACCCGATCCGGGCCGATTCTGCGGGGACAAAACACCCCATCTGCGCCATCAGGACGATCAGCGCGGTCTGCCTCAGCAAGGCCGATTTCCCTGACATATTCGGCCCGGTGAGTATGATCACCTGCTGTTCCTTGTTATCCAGGAATACGTCGTTCGGGACATACTGCTCATCCAGTGGCAGCTCCCTTTCGATAACGGGATGCCTCCCCTGTCTTATATCCAGCAGTTCCGAATGATCCACCACCGGCCTGACGTATCCGTTCTCCGTTGCGATCAGGGCAAATGAAAGCAGGCAGTCGAGCTTTGCGACAAGACCCGCGTTGGTTTGCAGGGCAGGGATGAATTCCACTACGCTCATAACAAGGTCATGGAAAAGACCGGCTTCAAGGGTAAGTATCTTTTCTTCCGCACCCAGTATTTTTTCTTCATATTCCTTAAGCTCCTCCGTGATATACCTTTCGGCACTCACCAGCGTCTGTTTCCTTGTCCACTCCGCGGGCACCCTGTCCTTATGGGTGTTCCTGACCTCAATGTAATATCCGAACACATTGTTGAAGCCGATTTTCAGGGAAGGGATCCCCGTTTTTTTGATTTCCCTTTCCTGGATCCTGGCGAGATAGTCCTTTCCAGAATATACAATGCTGCGCAGCTCGTCCAGTTCTTCCGACACACCCTCTGAAATGACATTCCCCTTATTGACCTGGGCGGGAGGATCGGGCTGGATCTCCCTTCCGATCTTATCCCTGACCGCTTCGCACAGATCCAGTTGTTCCCCCAGTTTTTTCAGTCCCTTTTCAGGCGATGAAATACAATTTTCCCTGACAGTTACAAGGGCTTCAAGCGCCAGCTTCAACTGCAGCATCTCACGCGGCGAAACCTTGGCGGCCGAGATCCGCGACACGATCCGTTCAATGTCCCCCATGCGCCCGGTCTCTCCGGCCATCTGCTCCCTGAACTCCTGTCGGTTAACCAGGAATTCCACCATGTTCAGACGTTCGTTAACGGCCACAACATCTGTCAGCGGAAGCACCAGCCATCTTCTCAGAAGCCTTGCTCCCATGGGTGAATGCGTCCTGTCGATCACGTCGATCAGGGTCCTTGCCCCTTCCTGTATGGGGGTAAACAGTTCGAGGTTCCGGATGGTGAACTTGTCAAGCCAGACAAACCGGTCTTCCTCTATCCTCCTGAGAGAAGTGATGTGATCCGTACTGAGGTTTTGCGTGATCTCCAGGTATTGCAGTATGGCTCCTGCGGCAATCATTGCGTAAGTCATATTCTGCACGCCGAAACCCTTCAGTGAAAGCGTCCTGAACTGCTTGAGCAGTCGGTCATTGGCAGTCTCCTCCGTATATACCCATTCATCCATCAGGTAGGTCAGGTACTTTTCCCCGAAAGTCTGCTGAAACTCCCTGAGGTACTTTTTCTCCACCAGCACTTCCTTGGGGCGGAAACCGCTCAGAAGCTTATCCGCGTACTCCGCAGTTCCCTGGGCAGCAAGGAACTCGCCGGTGGAAATATCCAGAAAGGCAAGGCCCGTAAGGTTCCTGTCAAAACATATGCTCGCCAGGAAATTGTTTTCCTTGTGATCAAGGACATTTTCGTTGAAGGATATGCCGGGTGTAACCAGCTCCGTAATGCCCCGCCTGACAATCTTTTTTGCCAGTTTCGGATCTTCAAGCTGCTCACAGATGGCTACCCTCTGCCCTTCCCTGACCAGCCTTGGCAGGTACGTGTCAAGGGCATGATGGGGAAAACCAGCCAGTTCGACATAACTGGCTGCCCCGTTTGCCCTCCTGGTAAGGGTAATTCCCAGTATATCGGACGTGCGGATCGCATCCTCACCGAAAGTCTCATAGAAATCTCCTACCCGGAACAGGAGGATGGCATCAGGATGCTTGCCCTTGATGCTGTTGTACTGCTTCATCAGGGGAGTATCAACGTATTTTTCAGAACCCGGCACTGAAGAATAATTAAGTCTGCAGTTATTCAGACAAAAATATGGGAAAATGATGCCTGATGAAAGAGTAAATGACAGCTTGTTGATAAAAAACCGCGACCGGTACCTTTTTCATATTTTTTTGTATCTTTCCCCAATCCCGGAAAACAACAGGGAAACAGTATTTTTCTCGGTTCTTAATCACTAAAATTCAGCTTATGAGAAAGTATATACTGAGCATCGTATTTATTCTGTTCTGGGGAGTTCAAATCGCGTTCAGCCAGGATCAGCAGATTACGGGAACGGTCACCGCTGCCGAGGACGGCATAACCATACCGGGGGTGCAGATCATTGTGCCGGGTACCACGATAGGTACGATCACCGACCTGGACGGAGGTTATACGATCAATGTTCCGGAGAATACAACGGAACTGTCTTACAGGTATGTCGGGAAGAAAACGGTAACGGTCTCCATAGAAGGCAGGTCGGTCATCGATGTACAGCTTGAAGATGATGTCCTGGGGCTCGAAGAAATCGTTGTGGTCGGTTACGGCCGGCAGCTGAAAACAGACCTCACGGGCTCCATTGCAAAGGTATCCACAGAGGACCTGAATCAAATACCAACGGTAACCATGGAAAATGCCCTGCAGGGAATCACATCCGGGGTGCACATCGAGCAGGCCAGCGGAAAACTGGGCGAGGCCGTGAAGGTCAGGGTCCGCGGGTCAAGCTCCATTTCTGCAGACAACCAGCCGCTCTATGTGATCGACGGCATTCCGCTTTATACAGAAAACACAGGGATAGCAAGCAACCAGCCTACCAACCCGCTTTCCCAGATAAACATGAACGATGTAGAGACCATCGAGGTACTGAAGGATGCCTCGGCCGCAGCCATCTACGGATCGAGGGCGGCCAACGGGGTGATCATGATCACCACCAAGCGCGGACAGGCCGGACAAACGAACATCGACCTGAATCTTTCCCGCGGCGTGAGCAGAAGGGCCAATACGGTGGATTTCATGAACGCCGGAGAATACCGTGAGATCATGAATGAGGCCGGCCAGCATTATATTGACGATTACCTTGCCAACGGTGACGATCCTTACGGCCTGATCCCCGATTATTTTGATGCGAATATTCAATCCTTTACCGATTTTATGGAATCGCAGGTGCCGGGTTACAAAGACGGTACGGCCGATACGGACTGGCAGGAGGAAGCCTTCAGAACGGGGAATGTCACGGATTTCGACCTGTCGGTAAGCGGCGGAAACGATAAATCCAACTTTTTTACCGGAGTATCCTATATAAACAATGAAGGGATCATCATCAACAACAACTTCCGGAGGGTGAGCTCGAGGCTTAACCTCGACCATGCGGTTTCCGACAGGATAAAGGTCGGGGTGAATACAATGTTCTCGCAAACGATGCTCGACAGGGTATCCAATGACAATGCCTTTTCAACCCCCATGCAGCTCTGCGCCCTTCCCCCCGTTCAGCCCATCATCGACCCCGCAACGGGCGAACTCAATACCAACACGGTTTACTTCAACGGACTGATCGCCGCCCGCGACAATTTTGTCAGAAGCGTTGCCTACCGTGCCCTGAACAGTGCATATCTGACCTGGGAACCCCTCCGCGGTCTGACATGGAGAACGGATGCGGCGGCAGACCTCATCTCGCAGAAGGAGGATGAATACCGCGGAAGGTATACAAACGACGGGGCTCCCGACGGAAACGGGACCACACGGAGTGTGTTCGTCCTGAAACTGACCACGAACAATTATCTCACCTGGGCAAAACAACTGGCCGACATCCATAATATAGAAGCCGTTGCCGGTATCACCTACGAGCATACGAAGAACGAGTATTCCACGATCATTGCCACAGGCTTCCCCTCGGATGCTTTCCAGACCATTGCCAGTGCCACGACGGCCAGTTTTTTCTCGGCCGGGGAAACCGCATTCGCTTATGTTTCCTACTTCAGCCGGCTGAATTACAAGCTTATGGACAGGTACCTGCTGGGACTGAGCATCCGCCGGGACGGGTCTTCGAGGTTCGGTTCCCGCAGCCGGTACGGAACCTTTCCCGCAGCTTCCCTGGGCTGGATCATAACCCGAGAAAGCTTCCTGCAGAACAATGCCTGGCTGAGCTTCCTGAAGCTTCGCACAAGTTACGGGGTAACGGGTAATTCGGGGATATCCAACTTTGCCCCCCTGGGTACCTATGTGGGAGCGGATTACGCCGGGATATCGGGCATTCGTCCCTGGACCCTGGCATCCCCCGACCTGAAATGGGAAACCACGGGCCAGCTTGACGCAGGCATTGATTTCGGCATGTTTCGAAACCGTATCAACGGCGAGATCGATTTTTACTATAAAAAGACAACGGACCTGCTTCTTGCCAGGACCCTGCCTTCCACATCCGGATTCCCGGGCGTTACGGAAAATATCGGATCGCTCCGGAACCTGGGATGGGAATTCGTGATCAACACCGACAATATAGTTGGCGACTTCGACTGGAATACGAGCTTCAATATTTCGCAGAACCGCAACAAGGTGATCCAGCTCGGCCCGGAACCGGATATTGATTATCCGGACATCATCTCGGGAAACAGCATTAACAGGGTCCGCGAGGGAGAGCCCCTGGGTGTGTTCGTAACACGTAAATATGCAGGCGTGGACCCTGCAACCGGGCATGCGCTGTATGAAATGGAAGACGGTTCCACAACAGATGACTATAATGTTGCTCCCAACCTGGTGGTCGGAAGCCCCAATCCCGATTTTGTGGGAGGTATGACCAACAGCTTCACATACATGGGATTCGACCTGAATATCCTGATCTCTTTCGTATACGGAAACAAGGTTTATAACGGAGGGGGCAGGTACCAGTCGAACCAGGGTTCCGATTTCTTCGACAACCAGACAAGGGACCAGCTCGACCGCTGGCAGCAGCCCGGAGATGTAACGGATGTTCCAAGGGCATATTTTTTCGGAAATGAATATTCAGGGACAAAATACTCTTCGAGGTACCTGCAGGATGCATCCTACCTGAGGATGAAAAGTGTCAACCTGGGTTACAACCTTCCGGCGGCCTGGCTTGACAGGGCCGGCCTCCGCTCCTTCAGGATTTACGTTTCGGCCACCAATCTCATTACGCTGACCCGTTACACGGGCTGGGACCCCGAAGTGAATTTCCTCGGAACGGAAAGGTCCACGACAGAATCCAATATACAGCAGGGTTACGACTTTTATACCGCTCCACAGGCACGGACCGTAACGGCCGGTATTACCGTCGGTTTATAAGGCATTGACAAAGCAAAACACTTAATACGATGAAAACGATAAATACATATGCAAAATCACTGGCAACGATACTCCTGCTTGCTTTTGCATCCTGTGACAAGTACCTCGATATAGATCCGAAACAGCAGATCAATGCCGAAACCGCACTCAATTCGGGTGAGGATGTACAACTGCTGCTGATCTCCGCCTACCAGGGCATAAAAGGCACCCTGGGAGACAATGAAGGCGGGGAGCTCTGGGGAGGGGCCTTCAACTTTTTCAGCGAGCTTCTTGCCACGACCGGCGATGTTTCGTGGGTAGGCTCGTTCGAGGCACAGAAGGAAATGTCGAGAAAGGCGCTGACAACCACCAACACAATGGTCCGCGATTCATGGATGCGTGCATACGATGTCATAAACATCGTCAACACGGTTCTGGACAACCTGGACGTGGTCGAGGATGCGGATCAGAAAGGGAGGATTGAAGGGGAGGCAAAATGCATACGCGGGATGGTCTATTTCGAGCTGGCCAGGTTCTGGGGGCTTCCGTACACGGCCGGGCAGACCGTTTCGAATCCTGCGGTCCCGCTGGTGCTCGAGCCCACGTATACCATAGACGACGTTACGGAACCGGACAGGAATTCGGTCGAGGATGTATATATACAAGCCATTTCCGATCTGAGTGATGCAAAAACATTGTTGAACCCTTTCGGGCAGAACGATATTTATCTTTCGACATACGCCGCGTCCGCCTATCTGTCGAGGGTCTATCTGCAGCAGGGTGAGTATGAATTGGCGGCACAGGAGGCCGATATTGTTATACAATCCGGATTATACGGTCTCGAGGAGGATCCGCTCGACGCCTTTAACAATGAGGACAATGTCGACGAGGATGTATTCGCCATACAGCAAACCGCCACGAGCAATTACGGGGAAAGCAACAGCGGGCTGGCAACCCACTATGCCTCGCTGGCCGGGCAGGGCAGGGGGGATATGGCCATCAGCCTTTCCTTCCTGGGTATTTTCAACCCCAGCGACAGGCGCGGCGGGCTCATGACGGATACGGAAGAGGGGGAAACCCGGATCTCCAATGTAACGGAAATGTACTATATCGGCATCGGGAGCGGGAACAGAGGGGATATCAACTGCGCCAAATACGGCGACAGCCGCCTGAACTTCCCCGTCATCCGCCTGGCCGAGATGTACCTTACCAGGGCGGAAGGGAACTTTGAAGCAGGAACTGTTCACGGGGCCACACCAGTGGATGACATCAACACCATACGCCTGAGGACGGGAACCAATCCGCTGGCAAGCGTGGACCGGGACGATATCCGCACGGAAAGGTACCGGGAGCTTTGCTGGGAAGGTTTCCGGCTGCATGACCTGAAGCGCTGGGGTATGGATATCGGACCGGACCCCTACGATGCGGGGAACCTGATCCTGCCCATCCCCGAAAGGGAGATCGAGGCCAATACACATCTGGAGCAGAACCCCTATTACGAGGGACATTAGGCCCGGCGACGGATACTTATTTTTTTAGTTTCCTGGTAGAAGCACCACACCAAGCGGTATCAGCCTAATTTGCCATATTCTTCGTCTGTAACGGGACCCAGCCATTCTACAGTACCCCCTTCGGCCGGTACGGATAATGCTATATGTGCAAACCAGCTGTCTTTTGTCGCACCGTGCCAGTGGTTAACGCCGGCAGGAATATTTACAACATCTCCGGGTTTTAACAATTGAGCCGGCTTCCCTTCTTCCCGGTACCAGCCGGTTCCGGCAGTGCAAAAAAGAATTTGTCCTCCTTTGTGATGTATGTGCCAGTTATTTCGACAGCCCGGCTCGAAAGTCACATTTGCCATGAATAATGGCGCTCTTCCCGGCATTGTCATCATTTTCAAATATGAGCGCCCACTGAAATATTTGGATAGCATGAAGTTGGGTATGCCCAATCCAAACATGCTTGCTTTTTTGAATTCTTTCTTTGCTGAATACTTTATTTTGCTTTCCGCTGCTTTATCAATGTGCTTTTTCCTTTTGACAGGCAATTTGCTATAATACTCATCCGATACAGGTTCCAACCATTCATTATTGCCTTCTTTACCTGGAACTTCAAGTGAGATATGGCTGAACCAACTGTCAGCCTTTGCACCATGCCAGTGTTTTACCCCGGCCGGGATATACACCAAAGAGCCTTCTGAAAGGCTGACAGGTTTTTTCCCCTCTTTCTGTAACCAGCCTTCTCCTGCTGTGCAGAGAAGCATTTGTCCGCCTCCGCTTTTGGAATGATGTATATGCCAGTTGTTGCGACATCCCGGTTCGAAAGTCACATTAAAGGATGGGACCCCTTCCAGAGTTAATGGAGCCAGATAGCTTTGCCCAATAAAGTATTGTGCAAAAGCTTCGTTCTTTTCTCCTAATGGAAAGATTTGTTTAAAATCACTCATCTTTTAAGCCTCCTGTTTTTATATGATTATTCATTTCCCGGCATCACTTCATTAATACAGATCAATGCATTCAACGTCCCAGGGAATCCTATATAATGTTAAGATTGGGTGACAGGACTTGTATTGTTGCTGCCCTGGCCTTTCTGCTGATCATGGATCGCAAATATGGACTGCCGCTGTATTTATCCCGATAGGCCTCATCAATCATTTCGTTTATGCTCCCGGTAACCGCCTCAAAACGTACCTTCTTTACCATGCCGGCAGCTTCGATCTTTCCCTCCTTTTCTCTGATAGCCGCCTGATACCATCTGGAACTTGTTCCATTATAAGCCCGCACAAAAAGTTGATTATCAACCATCACAGACCAGATCCAGGTTGGTGTGCCAAAGGTAACACCATCTTCACGGAACGGAGATATATGAAAATCATCCGCTTCGGTGATTTTCTGTATTTCTTCCTTTGATAATGTTTCTGAAAGATTACTCATTCGTTTTTGTTTTAATCGTATATCATAACCAGGTTTTTTTATGGAGATTACCTTTGCAACAGTTTGGCCATTTACCTTTTCCTGAGTAACTATATGAGGGGATTTGACACCCTCCCTTCCGTAAACGAAGGGGATATAAGAAAATCAGTAACTCACCCCGGTCATTTTTTCCGATAATTCCCAAAGTTTCCTGGCAATATTGACATCCTTCGAAAGTTCATTCGAATCTACCTTTACCGGGTACCCCCTTGTTTCCATAAACCCTCCCGGACCAAAGTAATCACCCGAATTGGCTTCCGGGTCGGTAGCTGCTCTCAGGGTCGGCAGGGTGCCTGTCTCTACTTTCTGGGCAAAGAATATGTTAAGAAACCGAAAAAAACGTGTGTGCCTGTCCAGCTCGGTTGCTGTGATTCCCGGATGAGCAGCTGTTGTCATCGGGGCGTTCTGATTGCCATCGAATTTCCGTGCCAATTCATACGCAAAATACAAGTTGGCAAGTTTACTGTCGCCATAGGCCCTGTTGGTGTTGTATTTTCTTTTTTCCCAGTTCATGTCAGAGAAATCGATATTTCCCATTCTGTGCCCCATACTCGATGTGGCGACAATCCGGGAACCTTTTGTTTTCTTTAGCAGCGGCATTAAATGGCCAGTCAGGGCGAAATGCCCCAGGTGGTTTGTCCCCATCTGTATTTCGAAACCATCCTCGGTTTTCGAATAGGGACACATCATAACCCCGGCATTGTTTATAAGAATATCGAGCCTGTCATATTGTTTTATGAATTCATCGGCAAACGATTTCACCGACTTCAGGCCGGACAGGTCGAGTTTCATGACTTCAACTTCAGCACCGGGAAACTCCTTCCGGATTTCTTCTGCTACACTTTCTCCTTTGACGGTATTCCTTACCGCCATAATAACTTTTGCACCTTTTCCTGCCAGTACCCGGCTGGCTTCTTTTCCCAGTCCGCTGGTTGACCCGGTTACTATTACTGTTTTCCCTTTCTGATCAGGGATATTATCGGCAATCCATTTTGTTTGCGCCATGGTATCATTTCATTTTACAGAAAATTTGCCCATACAAATTTAAATCAAATCATGAAATGACTGGCGATAAATCTGATCCGGTGTCTGATTTAAATATCTCAAAACACAAAAGCCCATGAAAAACAGGGGCTTTTAACTTTTGGAGACCCTCTGGACCGGACCTGTTATAATCACTCATCTAGAAATTCTCAAAAATTCCAAGGCCAAATAATGCATAATCATATTTCACCGGATCTTTTGAATCGAAAAACCTCAAAGAATTATCCAGTTCCAGAACTGCTTTGGAGTCATTTTGTTTTCGTCTTAACAATCCAAGTTTCCGGGCTACAGTACCTGTATGCAGATCCAATGGACACGACAGCTTTGAAGGAGATATTTCATGCCATAAGCCAAAATCAACACCTGCATTGTCTTTTCGAATCATCCACTTAAGATACATGTTGATTTTTTTTGCTGCCGATCCGTTGCAAGGATCAGGCAGGTGTTTCCGGGTACGAGATAAATGTGGCAGTTCGAAGAACTCATGCTTCAGGTGATGAATTGCAGATTGTAAAGAAGTATCAGTCTGATATCGATTAAATATCCCTTCAAGTCCATCCCCATTCAAATAAAGGTGTCTTAATGCTGTAACGAAATACACAAAATCAATGGCATTAAATGTCCTGTGGACAAAACCCTCAAGTTTTTCAAGGTGCTCTTCTTTATGATTCACAATGAAATCAAAAGGTGAGTTTCCCATGATTTCCATCATACGTTTTGCACTCTTTAAAATTGAAGCACGGTTACCCCATGAAATAACGGCTGTTAAGAATCCTGCAATTTCGATATCTTCCTTTTGTGAATATAAGTGTGGTATTCGGATAGGATCAAGTTCGATGAAATTCGGATTGTTGTACCGGACAACCATCTCATCAAGAAAATCTTTTAATTCATCGAATTTCAGCACCATAGCATTATTTTAGTGCTGACAAAAGTAGGAATAATGTCACCCATTTATCATCGGGAAGATCAGGCAATGATTTGACCATCCTTCAAACGGATCATGCGGTCGGACATGCCGGCGAGTTCCCTGTCGTGGGTTACGATCACGAATGTCTGCCTGAAGCTGTCGCGGAGCACAAAGAACAATTCATGAAGCTCCTGTTTGTTCCGGGTATCGAGGTTCCCGGAGGGTTCGTCTGCAAGTATGACTGCAGGATTGTTTATCAGGGCCCGTGCTACGGCAACCCTCTGCTGCTCTCCGCCGGAAAGCTCTCCGGGTTTGTGGGTAAGCCTGTCCTGCAGGTTCAGAAAGGTCAGCAGCTCGCCGGCACGGGATTCCACATCGCTGCGCGCCCGCCTGGCAATGTATCCCGGAATGCACACATTCTCGAAGGCCGTGAACTCGGGCAACAGGTGGTGAAACTGGAATACAAATCCGATTTTCCGGTTCCGGAAGCCGGACAGCTGTTTTTCACGAAGGGCATCTATATCGGTATCGCCGATCCAGACCTTCCCCCTGTCCTTGGCCATAAGGGTCCCGATGATCTGAAGCAGTGTTGTTTTCCCGGCACCGCTCGCCCCTACAATGGATATGATCTCACCTTCCTCTATTTCCAGGTTGATGTCATTGAGAACCTGCAGGCCGTTAAAAGATTTACATATGTTTTCAGTACGTATCATGAATTCAGTAATTGATACTGCCGAGCACAAAATACAAATATATCAAATACACCGACAGCATGACCATTCCCTTCCATCGCTGTAATTCCAGTTTTTGCGGGACAAGGAGCATGAACAGCAAAAGCAGGCCGGCGCCCAGGAACCAGAAGATATCAAACGACAGGATCATGGGATTCACTTCAAGGGGATGCACCATGCTTGTAATGCCAAGAACCATGCCTATATTAAAAATGTTGGAGCCCAGGATATTCCCGACCGAAATATCGGTTTCCTTTCTGAAAGCGGCAATGACGGAAGCCGTAAGTTCCGGTATACTTGTGCCCACGGCAAGCAGGGAGACGGAAATGATCCTCTCGCTGATGTTGAAATGCTGTGCCAGGGTCACGGCATTGTCCACGAGCATGTCCGCCCCGTAGGCAAGCCCCCAGGACGACAACGCAACCATGATCAACGCCGCCGGAAGGGATCTTCCCGGCGCCCCGGCCCGGTTATTTTCAGGAGCATTCCTCCCAGTGGACCTGATAACCGAATAAGACAGGAAGGCGGCCAGAAAAACAAGCAGCATGATCCCTTCCCCGGCCGACAGGTTCATGTCAAGAATGAACAAAGCGGCCAGTACGCCTATGGTCATCATGACAGGCCAGTCAATCCGTAATGTTTGTTTTCTGACACGTAACGGCAGTATTACCGACACAACCGCAAGTACAAGAAGTATATTGGATATGTTCGAGCCGACTACATTGTAAACGGCCACATCGGCATGCCCCTTCAACGCTCCGGTCAGGCTTACCAGCAACTCAGGCGCGCTTGTCCCGGCGGCAACAACCGTAAGACCTATGACAAAGTCAGACAATCTCAAACGGTGCGCTATGGCAACCGCATTGTGTATCAGTATCCTGCCGCTGATGATCAACAATGCAAAACCGAGCAGTAGCAGGAAATATTCCATATGATAAATGCTGTGAATGCGCCGAAGCGCTGCCCTGAAACAGGTTGGCTATTTACCGAGGTTATCCTTCAGGTCCCTGAAGTCGTCCATCAATCCCTTAGTGCTGTCTTTCAAGTCCTTGCCCGCATCCTTTATATCCTTCTCCACATCCGGAACGCTTTCGCTGATCTCTTTCTTTATATCATCGGCCGCTTTCCTGAATTCACGCATACCTTTGCCCAGTCCGCGCGCCATCTCCGGGATCTTGCTGGATCCGAAAAGGAGAAGCACCACAAGAGCCACGATCAAAATTTCCTGGCCGCTGATAAATAAGACGACAGACAACATAGTAATTTCCTTATCCAAATATACGGCAGAATTCCGAAATATTACTATTTCCTTCCGGCCCTGTGTGCCTTCCTGGTCTCAGTCCTGAGGATGGTATCATAAACCACCGGGGTCGCGATGAAAAGTGAAGAATAGGTTCCGACCACCACCCCTATAAGCAGGGCCAGGGTGAATCCCCTGATCACTTCCCCTCCGAACAGGAAGATCACGAACAAAACGAAAAATGTACTCATCGAAGTACTGAATGTCCGGCTCAGGGTACTGTTGAGGGCAAGGTTGATGATCTCGGTCCGTTCCCGCTTCCGGTACAGCCCTATATACTCCCTGATCCTGTCAAATATGACCACTGTGTCATTGATTGAATAACCCACGACGGTCAGTATGGCCGCTACAAACGCCTGGTCGATCTCCATGGAAAAGGGCATAATGCCGTATAATAATGAAAATACACCCAGCACAATCAGCACATCGTGAACAAGGGCGGCTACAGCCCCCAATCCGTACTGCCAGTTCCTGAACCGTACAAGTATGTATATAAAAATGACTACAAGGGCAAACAGGATGGCCCAGACTGCCTGTACCTTGATATCGTCCGCAATCGTGGGACCGACCTTCTCTGAACTCTGCCGGTATACGTTCAAAAATGTATTGAAATCAACATCTTCTCCCAGGTATGGCTGAAGTCCTTCGTATAAAAGCCGTTCAACCTCCTCGTCTGCTTCCACGGCATCGTCGTCGAATTTGTACTTCGTTGTGATCCGGATCTTGTTGTCGCTGCCGAATGTAATTACCTGCGGGGCTTCTCCGAATTCCTGCTCAAGGCTGCCTTTGATTTCTTCCGTCGAAACGGGCTGTTTGAACTCGACGACAAAGGTTCTTCCTCCCGTAAAATCAATACCCTGATTAAGCCCCCTGGTAATAAGTGATACAATCCCCGTAAGAACGAGCGCCCCGGAGATAACAAAAAAGATTTTGCGTTTGTTTATGAACTGGATATGTGCATTCTTAAAAGCATTTTGTGTGATCCGGGTTGCAAAGGTCAGCCTGCGGTTCCTGGTCAGCATTCGTTCATAGACCAGTCTGGTAATGAATATGGCAGAGAAAAGGGATGTGAGAATGCCGATCACCAGGGTAGTGGCAAACCCCTTGATGGGACCGGTCCCGAATATAAGCAGGATCACACCGGTAAGAAGGGTGGTCACATTGGCATCTATTATGGCAGATCGTGCATTTTTATACCCGTCAGAAACGGCCAGCTTAATGCCCTTTCCCGCTACAATCTCTTCCCGGATTCTCTCATAGATCAACACGTTGGCGTCAACTGACATACCTATTGTCAGAACGATCCCTGCAATGCCCGGCAGGGTCAGCACAGCTCCGAGCGATGCCAGCACACCCATCAGGAAAAACATATTCACTATCAGGGCAATATCAGCAACAAATCCTGCCCTGTGGCTGTAATAGAAGACCATGTACAGCAGTATCACGACAAAGGCAATCATGAAAGAATTCAACCCTGAATGGATTGCCGCCTTTCCCAGTGACGGTCCTACGATGGCTTCCTGTTCTATCCTTGCGGGGGCCGGAAGTTTCCCTGACTTCAATACGTTGGCAAGATCCTCTGCTTCGGCATAGGTGAAGTTCCCCCGGATGGTAGAACGCCCGTTGGGGATCTCCTCATCGACCGTAGGGGCCGAAGTCACATAATTGTCAAGAACGATGGCAATGGCCTTGCCCACATTTTCACGCGTGATCCGTGACCATTGCTGGGCTCCCTCGGCATTCATCCCCATAGTGACCGTGGCATTGCCGCCTGTTTGCGAAAAATCCACGCTTGCATTTGTCACGACACTGCCGTCGAGAATGGGTCTTCCGTCCCTGCCCGTAATCCTCAATGCATACAGTACGTAATAATTGCCTGCTTCGTCGAAAGGGGTCATACTCCATAAAAAGCGTATATCTCTCGGAAAGAGTGAGCGGACCTGCGGCATGTTCAGGTATTGCATGATCTTGTTGGTATCCTTGTAATGTGCAAATCCCACACCGGCGCCGTTAACGAATTGCCCCTGCTGGGTGACATTGGGCTGAAGGATCCCGAGCAGGGGATTTTGCCTGATAAAGTCTTCCAGTGTCACGGCAGCCGTTGTATCTGTCAGAAGACTGTCGGCTTCAATCTGTTCCAACAGGCTTAATTCCTGCCCGGTCGTATCCTCCCCTTCTGCAGCAGCGGCCTGTCCGGATTCGGCAAGCAACGGATTTTCCTCCTCCGGGCCGGGAGCCGGTTCGGCTTCCGGCGCCTGTTCCGCCTGCTGCATCTCTTCCTGTGCATCAAGTATTTCCTTAACCCGTGAGTTCGCCTCCTCCAAATAGGGATAAACCTCGGAATTCTCATATGTTTCCCAGAATTCAAGGTTTGCAGTTCCCTGCAGGAGTTTTCTCACCCTCTCGGGTTCCTTGACACCGGGAAGCTCCACAAGGATCCGGCCCTGGGTTTCCAGGCGCTGGATATTGGGCTGTACGACACCGAACCGGTCTATCCTGTTCCTCAGGACATTAAACGCGTTATCCATCGCGCCCTCCGTCTCGGAGCGTATGACCCTGAGGACATCCTCATTGGTGGAATTAAAATCGATCTGGCCCCGGAGCTCGCGGGTGGCAAATATGGCGGCAAGCCTTGCATTCGGATCAATATCCTCAAATGCCCTGCCGAAAAGCGTCACAAAATTTTCCTGGCTTTCCGTCTGGTACTCCCTTGCCAGGGCAATGGCCTGGTTGAACGTGGTATCCGTGCTGTAGTCAGCCAGGGAGCGGATCATATCCACCATGGATACTTCCAGGGTTACGTTCATGCCTCCTTTCAGGTCCAGACCGAGGTTGATCTCACGCTCCTTGCATTCACGGTAGGTATATTTCCTGAGCAGGATGTTGTATACAACTTCGCTGCTTATGGAATCAATATACCTTGCTTCCAGCGTAGAATCCCCTCCTGCATATCTGCTGGCGTCTTTCTCTACCTTTTGCGTGACAAACGTGAAGGATAACTGATAAACGCATACGATGGCCAGGGCAATGGCAAATACCCTGACGGCTCCCTTATTTTGCATCTGATTCTGATTTGGTCATTCAGGAGCCCAAAGATATATATTTTTCCGCTTAAATAATATTCATTCCGTCAAACACATCCATAACGCTTTTGACAGCCTTGGCGGAAGTTTCCAGAAGGGCCTGTTCGTCTTTCTCGAGCTTGATATCGAGAATCTCTTCAATCCCGTTTTTGCCAAGCTTGACAGGCATGCCCATAAAAACATCCTTCAGTCCGAACTGGCCTTTCAACAGGGTGGATACCGGAAAGATGCGCTTCTGGTCGTCCACGATCGCCTCTGCCATCTGGGCAACGGCGGCACCCGGCGCATACCATGCAGATGTCCCCATAAGCTGTACCAGCTCCCCTCCTCCTTTGCGTGTCCTCTGGACAATTTGTTCGATCTGTTCCGCGGACATCAATTCGGTAAGGGGTATGCCACAGACTGAAGTATAGCGCGGCAGCGGAACCATGGTATCGCCATGCCCGCCCATCAGGAGTGCATTGATGTCAAGCGGGGAGACATCCAGCGCTTCGGCAATGAACGCCTTGAATCTTCCGATGTCCAGTATCCCGGCCATCCCGAAGACTTTATCTTGGGGCTTCCCGGAAGCTTTCAGTGCCGCATATGTCATTACATCCAATGGATTGGAAACAACAATAATGATGGCATCCGGTGAAGCCTTTACAGACTTAAGGGTAACATCCTTGACGATACCGGCATTGGTTTTGATCAGGTCATCCCTTGACATTCCCGGCTTCCGGGGCATGCCCGAGGTGATGATGACAATTCCTGAACCTTCGGTGCGCTTGTAATCATCCGTAACCCCGACCACCCTGGTATTAAAACCGTTAATGGATGAGGTCTGCCAGATATCGAGGGCTTTTCCCTCGGCAATTCCGGACCTGATGTCTACAAGAACAACTTCTTTTGAAAGATTTTTATGTGCCAGCACATTGGCACAGGTGGCACCTACATTACCGGCGCCGATTACAGTTATTTTTTCCATGTGATATTGATTTACTGTTCCATCAAATTTACTTTAAAAATTGCAGGGTTGTCGATCATATGACATGTTCTTAATCATAGTGATTGCTATCTTTGTTACAGTATGTCTCGGATAAGACATATATTCCTTATCCTGCTTCCGGTTTTCATGGTTAAGGCAGGTGCACAGATACCCGGAGCAGATACCGTGTTCGGTCCGGCAGATCTCCATTATTTTTCCGGATTCGAAAAAGAAACATTTGCCGCTTATTTCAAGGACAATCCGGATTACCTTTCCATGGCCGTCGCCGTGGATATGGCTGCAGATGAAAACCAGGCGGAATCCATCGGGAAAATTATTGAGGAGACCGTTCTCAGAATCCGGGACAGGAAATTCGACAACCTGAGTGAAGAAAAGAAGATTGAGCGTATTGAAAACCATGTGAGTAAAACCTTTCTGGTCTCCTATGACTACCGGGCCGGTTTCGGGGATCTGTTCCGTTACGGAAAATACAATTACCAGACGGCTGCCGCCATCTATTCCTTCATCTTTGACCGGGTCGGTATCCCCTATGAGATACGGGAACGGCCGGCATATATCTATATGATCGCGTACCCGGAAGACAGGCGCATCATGCTCGAAATCGCGCCTCCGGATTTGCAGACCTTCATGTTGGGGTATGAAACCCGGAACAATTTTGTGGAATTCATGCATAGTACGGGAGTCATTGACGAACAGACCTTTAAAAATACCAGCGCACGGAATTTGTTTGAAACCCATTATTTCGCCGGATACGGTTTCAACCTGAAGGAAATCGTCGGAATGCTGTATCTGAACAGTGCCCTGTTATGCATTGAACAGGATGATCCGCGCAATGCATATTCACAGTTCGAAAAGGCATTTCTACTGTATCCCTCCTATAAAACGCAGTACCTGCTGATTGCACAACTCTATGCTTTCCTTCAGCATATGGATTATCATAAAACAGGAGACCTGGAGTATCTTGTTAAGGCAGCCGGGCTGATCGGTTACGGCATAGAACCGGAACTGATCAGCGCATACCTTGTCGATATCATCCATACCATCCTTGCCGAGGAGGGAGATGAGGAAACCATTCTCCGTATACGGGAATATTTGGGCAGACATCTCCCCGGGGCCCGGGCCTCTGAATTCGAGTTTCATTACCTGTATGAATACGGAAGACAGAATTTCCTGGAGGCCGATTACTCTGCAGCCCTTGACTGCCTGGAAGCTGCGTTCCGGGTATTCCCGGAGGATGAAAACAACCAGAATCTTCTGGTGGCAGCCCTGGCAGGTTATGCCGGGATTGCCAGCCCGGCTCTGGTACTGGATAGGATCGAGGAATACGATACTGCCTATACCGAACTGGAAAGTGAGGATGTCCTGACATACGTAAAAGCGAAAACCTTCCTTGAAGTTTTCGGGGAGTCCTTTGAGCTGCAGAACCGGGAATCCGGAGAAAAATACATGAGACTTTTCGAGGATCTTATCGACAGGAATCCTTACCTTGACATTGACCCTAACCTTCTCGGCCGGTCCTATTCATCGGCAGCGATATACTATTACCGAAGTGGAATGATCGGCAGATCCCGTGAAGTGCTCCTGAAAGGCCTCGGTTACGCTCCGGAGAATACCGATCTGAAACTGAAGCTGAATTCCATTGAATGATCAAAACCTGTTTTCAACTGCCAGGTAATACTCTTTTTGCAGAATCCTGGGATTTCCCAGGCTTGTGCGCACCCTTGCCACGATGTTGATTGTTTCCATCCTGAATTTCCCCCTTGAAATAATAAAATCGATTCTCCCGGTCCCGTTCTCGGTCGGTACAGGTGTCAGCTCATCGTTCCAATACTTCCCGCCGGTAAGCTCGCCGGTAAAAAACTCCACATTCCGGCTGCCGTCAGACATGGACAGAACCAGAGAGTATCTGTTTTCCCGGTCGAGCCGGTCTGCCTCCTCAATCCGGATTACAGCGCTGAATGCTTTCAGGCTGCCGTTGGGGGTATACTCCTTCAGGCCGGTACCCGGCTGGCTTTCCTGGTAGGGGATCTCTGCCTGGAGATTGCCGTTCTCATAATAAATGTACCGTACGCCGTTGATCTGATTTTTCTCGTAGGGTGTTACGCGGTATATTTTTCCGCTCTGGTAATACCATTTTGCATCCCCCTGCCTGTAGCCGTTCACATAACGCAACTCGTTCTTTACGGTTTTGCCGTCGGCATAATAGCTTTTCGCCGAACCGTGCTTCCGGTTCTGATCGTAATATATTTCACTTTCCAGCGTTCCGTCCGCGCGGTATTCCCGGGAAAGGCCCTGCCGCAGCTTTCCGACTGCTTCCGTTGCGGATTTGAGCCGGCCGTTGGGATAAAACTCCTTTACTATCCTGGTTTCCGGTCCGGCCTCAGGGGATTTATCCGGGGATTTCTCCCTGGTGCAAAAGCAAATCAAGAGACCGCAAACAATGGCGATATATGCTCCGGCCTTTTGCATCTTAAGAAGCAGGGGATTAATATTCCAGCAATGTGTCGAAATCCTCTTCCAGCGGTAACTGCTTTTCAAAATCATACAGGGTCAGTCGCCTTATATTGTAATAATAGTCCCAGTAATTCTGCAATGCGCTGAGGTAACTCCTGGAAGCATTGTCCTTGTCGGTTTGTGCCAGGTTTAATTCAAATACATCGATCTTACCGATGTAAAAACGCTCCTTTGTAACATTATAGCGGAGCTGAGCGATGGTATCGGCCTTGGCTGCGATCCTCAGCTGGTCGTCCTGCAGGTTGAACTGCATGACCTGAAGCATGACTTCCTGGTCAAAATCAATCTGGTCCTGCTCCACATTGGTCTTCACCACTTCCTGGTTTGACTGCGCCACCCTGTAATTTCCCCTTCTTTGCCCCCAGTCCAACAATGGAATTTCCAGCCCGATATTGAGTCTTTGCTGATCCTGGGGATTCCGGTAGGCCCCGGATAAATAATCGTCTGCCCGCTGTGTCAAACCGTAAGATGCGACCAAACTGGCCGTCAATACCTGTTCGGCCTTTGCCTGGGCCACCGACCGGTCTGCCTCAAGCAATTGCCTGCGCAGGTCAAGGACGGTGGGACTGTTTTGCCTTGCCTGCTCAAGGGCCTGGTCCACATTGATCTCCAGATCAGGGATCTCAGCCGGGATAACCAGTTCAATGTCAACAGTCTCATTGAAGCCAAGGAAGGACCTGAGGCGGATCTTATTGAGCTCGAGCTGCGTCCTGGCTTCATTCAGTGCTGTCCCTGCATTCAGGAAGGAAAGTTCCATTTCCAGCAGTTCATTCTCGGCGATCGTTCCGATATTATACCTTCCCTGTCCGATCTTGTAAAGTGAGTCCGTATTGCTGTAATTCAATTCCGCAATCTCAAGGTTCACCTGTGCAAGTGCGAGATTGAAAAAATTCCTCACCGCCTGCTGGTTCACATTTTCTATGGCTTCGATATAGCTTTTTTTTGCAGCTTCGTATCTCAGGGGCTCGATTTTTCTTTCCCAGCGAAAACTGTTGAAATCCTTGATGGGCTGCCGAAGCCCTATGCTTACCGGTGTAGACAGGTATGAAGTGCTGGCATTGGTAAAGTTGTCGACCCGCTCCAGGTCGGAGGACAGAAAAATACTTCCTCCCGTAAGTGGGATATTCTGCGTCAGGGATGCACCCAGGCTATAGCTCGATTGTTTTCTTGTCACAAAAACATCCCCTTCCGGGGTCGTGATTTTATCAATGGCCCTGCTGAATTCGGGAATCGTTGCCGAAAGGGACAGCCCGGGAAGTAATTGGGCCCTGTATGCCCGGAACTCCCAGTAGCTCCCGCGGAACTGGTGCTTGGCAAGGATGGCCGACGGGGATTGTTCCTGTGCGATCCGGACCACATCTTCAAGGGACAGTTGCATGGTCCGGGTTTGTGCAAACCCCTGTCCGGGTATCAGGAGAAACAAGCATAATACGAAACCCGGAAAAGATATTTTTTTCACCTCTGCTAATATTAATGAATGATACAATAAAATGACTTATTCATGTCTCAGGGATTCGATCGGATCCTTTTCAGAAGCACGCTTTGCAGGTGAATAACCGAATATAACACCTACCGATGCGGATACCATAAACGCGATAATGACCGAAAAAGGCGACACGATGGTTACTATATCTGTGAATTTTGTAATGAGCTTGGATAGAACAATACCGAGGAGTACACCGATCAGGCCTCCTGTTACACTGATCAGGATGGCCTCGGAAAGGAACTGTACCACGATATCCAGTTTCTTGGCGCCGATGGCCAGCCGCGTCCCGATTTCCTTGATCCTTTCCATGACCGAGGCGAACATGATATTCATGATGCCGATCCCCCCCACAAGAAGCGAAATGCTTGCGATGGCCCCCAGGACTATATTGAAAATGTCCTTGGTTCTCTGTTCCTGCTTCAGAAGCAGTTCAGGAACCGTTATTTCATAATCCTTGACCTCTTCGTGCCTCCGGAACATCATCCTGCTTAAAAACTCGGTTGAAGGCTCCAATTCAGACGATTCATTCACCTGAACAACGATCTTGTCAAGCTGGTGATAATTCGAACTCGTATTCTGGCTGGGACTGGAACTGAAACCCGCCCTCATGAACATCATGCCTCCAAAGCGTCCCATTCCCTCACTGAATGCGGTTATAGCGGTCTGACCGCTCATCGTGTTTACAAGAGCCCTGTTCAGGAAACGAAGCAACATGGTCTTGGTGGGAATATAAATATTGTCGTTGTAAACGTTCACGCCGGCCTGTTCGTACGCAGTCACGCTGACATCCGTCCGTTCCAGCACACCAATGACCTTCAGCCATATATTGTCAAATTTGATGTACTGTCCGACGGGGCGCTGCTTGGAAAAAAACATGTTTGCCAGATTTGCGCCGATTACACAAACCGGAACTCCATTGTCTTCCTGAAATCTGTTAAAAAAAACGCCATCGCTCAGACTCAGATTATAAATATCGAAATACTCCTTAGAAACGCCTATCAATTTGGCCTGCTCCCTTTTCCCGCTCTGGACCGCGAAGCTTGTGAGGGCAATTTCCGGGCTTATCCGTTTCACCGTAGGCATCGTTTCCTGGATGGATTCGGCATCCAGAAGAGTCAGACCGGGTGAAAATTTCGATTTTTCCTTGTTTTCACTGTCATCTTCATCCTCCTCTCCTGCAGGTGTGACGATCGGCGAGATCACAATGTTGTTCACGCCCACCACTTTCATCTGGTCGAGGATTTCCTGCTGGGCTCCCCTTCCGATGGCCAGCATGCTGATGACCGCGCCCACACCGAAAATGATCCCGAGACCCGTCAGGACTGATTTGAGTTTGTTGGCCAGGATGGATTCCATGGCAATGACAATATCGTGAAAATACCGCCTCATATCCTTTTTGTTTTTGTCCTTACTTTATCTAATTGTCTGTGGGAGGTGTGTCTCCTTCTTCCTGATCCTGTGTTGTGCCGCCAGGCCTTCCTCCGAACTGGCCCTGTCCGCTACCGGCAGGCCGGTTTCTCATAAGTTCCTGCCTCTGTTCATCACTGAGATTCTGAAATCCTTCAGGCATATTCTGCCGGAAATTTTCCATCATTTCCTGCCTCTGTTCATCGCTGAGATTCTGAAAACCTTCAGCGCCCTGGGGCATCGCCCCGGTCCTCGGCCCAAAAGTTCCGTTGTACTGCTCCTCCAACTCCCTCTGTGCCTGCTCTTCCTGCCTTTTCTCTTCGGCTTCTTTTTCCTTTATTCGCGCCATCAGTTCCACTCCGGTAATTTTCATGTCTTCAGCATTTTCCGGGACCGACAGAAGAACGATATCCCCTGCATTCAGCCCGTCCTCTATGATGATCTCGTTGTCGTTGGCCTCATCCACAACGACAATCTGTTTGGTATTGTTCTTCGTATACACAAAGGTCATGCTGTCGGTCGAATGAACCGCTTCGAGGGGAACATACATAACATTGTCAAAAGTCTTGGTGACGATGAAATTACTGGTTGTCATGGCAGGCCTGAGAATGGGATCCGATTCATTGAGCTGGATCACCACTTCGAAAACCTTGGCATCCGTATTGGGAAGCTGTTCCCCCACATTGGCCACACTGGTCACCACACCGGTGAACTTCTTCTCGGGAAAGGCATCCACACCGATGCGTACCTGCTGTCCGCTCTCGACCTTGCTTATATCGATTTCATTCACATAGGTCTTGGAAAGCATCTCGGACATATCCGGCAGGGTGGCCACGGTGAGGTCGCGGGTGTTAATACTGGAGCCGACAACCCTTTTCTGCCCGTTCCAGTCGCGTGCGTAAATGACCATTCCCGAAGCAGGGGCAGTAATGACAAATTTTTCGAGTACGCTTTGCATCTCATTGGCCCTGCGGCGGGTCCTGGTCAGATCCAGCCTTGCTTCGAGTATATCTGCCTTAATCTGTTCAACCTTGATATCATAATTCTCCTGTGCCTGATCATAGGCGCGCTGGGCCTTGTCAAGGTTGATCTGGGCCTGCCGTATGGTTGCGGGAGGTTCAAACTGGCTCTGCTCGAGGGTGATCTGAGCTTCCTCCAGATTGAACTTCAGGTTGACCAGTTCTTCACGCAAATCCCGGAGTTGCAGGGTTGTATCAAGCATCAAAGAATTGTATTGTGATTCCGCTACCTCCAGCTGATCGAGCAAATCCTTATACTCATTGTCAGCTTCCGAACGGTCAAGGGTTGCCACGTAATCCCCCTCATTGACAATGGTTCCCTCAGGAATCAGGTCTGAAATGGTGAGCTCCCGGAAACGCAGTTCACGGCTCCCCAGCGCCTCAGGTGCCTTAATATCGGTAGATCTCAACGCTTCCAGTTCTCCGGTTACGCTCACTACGACCTCAAATTTCCCGAAACTTACTTCCCCTTCGAGGGGCTTGGACGATTCATCGGCAGATGCGAGTGAATATATCAGGATGGCGACGACCACAATTGAAATAATGATGGTCGTAACAAGAGTTCGTCTTTTCATGGTTCTTTAAAAATTACTTAATTTTGTGTATTCCTCAATTATATTGCTTTTCAGTCCCAAATTAGACTATGGGACTGCAAAATGGTTTAAAGAGGGAGACAAAAAAAACAAAGTAACCCAATATATCCCTCTCCCCTTCCTAAAATAGTGTTAAAAAAGCCTGATCAACGCAGAAATCTCATCCGCCAGTTTGCGCGCCTTCTGCTGCGTACTGCTTTCGGTATATATCCTGATGACGGCTTCCGTATTGGACTTCCTGATATGTATCCAGCCCTCGTCCGTTTCTATCTTCAATCCATCGCCTGCATGAATGGGATACGATTTGTAGTTTTCCCTGACCCTGTCCAGAAGGGATTCCATATCCGTATCATCATCCAGGGAAATCTTGTTCTTCACAATATGGTATTCGGGCAATGCTTTCCGCAACTGGCTGGTTTTTTGTTTTCTGTCGGCCTGATAACTCAGGAAAAGCGCTACACCCGTCAGTGCGTCCCTCCCATAGTGCAGGGGCGGATAGATGACTCCTCCGTTGCCTTCTCCTCCTATTACAGCCCTGTTTTCCTTCATGGCGGCTACCACATTGACCTCGCCGACAGCAGACGCATAATAACTGCATCCGTATTTCTCGGTCACATCTTTCAGGGCACTTGAGGACGACAGGTTCGATACGGTATTGCCAGGTTTGTTGGAGAGCACAAAATCCGCCACCGCTACCAGGGTATATTCTTCGCCGAACATGTTTCCGTTTTCATCAATAATAGCCAGCCGGTCAACATCCGGGTCGACGGCAAATCCGATGTCTGCCTTGTGTTTCCTGACAGTTCCGGCGAGATCTTTAAGGTTTTCGGGCAGAGGCTCCGGGTCATGGGGGAAGATCCCGGTGGGTTCGCAATTTAATTCAATGACCTCCTTCACACCCAATGATCTTAATAGTTCGGGAAGGACGAGTCCGCCGACGGAATTCACGCAATCCACCGCCACCCTGAAGCCGGCTTCTTCAATGGATGCCTTTTTGACGAGGTCGAGGGCAAGTATCTTATCTATATGTATCCTGTTATAGCCCTCATGGTTATCCATTCTGCCGGTATTCTCCGCAGAAACATACCTGATCGGCCCGGATCCTGCAATCTCAAGGATACGCCTGCCGGCTTCCCCGGAGATGAATTCACCATCGGCATCCAGCAGTTTCAATGCATTCCAGTCACCGGGGTTGTGACTTGCAGTAAGGATGATCCCTCCATCCGCCTTTTCTTCCCCTACGGCGATTTCAACGGTGGGTGTGGCCGCAAGCCCCAGGTTTATGATATCCACACCCATTCCGGCAAGCGTGCCGCATACGATCTGTTCCACCATCCGGCCTGAAATCCTGGCATCCCTTCCGAGCACGATCTTAAGATGTCCGTCTCCCCTCTGTTCTCTCAGAAACATGGCATAAGCGGAGGTATATTTCACTATATCGGCAGGAGTCAGGCCGGATCCGGGTTCCCCCCCTATGGTACCCCTTATGCCGGAAATGGATTTGATCAGTGTCATGATGCCGGTTTTGTTATCATTAACGCAAATATGGCAAAGATACGGACAAGAGTCAAACATTGGTAATCTTGATTCGGGCAATGAAACGTGCGGGCGCTTCCATGCAAACGGATCCTCATCATAAGGGAGGCTAAAATTCGTACATTTGTGATGGCTATGAAAAAAACTGAAAGCCATACAAGGGATGCACAGGAAATTCGCCTGAACAAGTACATTGCCCATTCGGGAGTTTGTTCCCGCAGGGAAGCCGATAAGCTTATCTTTAACGGGGATATCAAGGTCAACGGGGAAAGGGTGTCCGACCCGGGCATCCGGGTCAGACCGGGAGATGAGGTCACCTGCAGGGGGAAAAAGCTGTACGGGGAACGCAGGGTCTATGTATTGCTGAATAAACCCAGGGATTGTGTGACCACTGTAAGGGATCCCCGCGGCAGGAAAACCGTGCTTGACCTGGTTACGGGATCATGCAGTGAACGTATCTACCCTGTGGGAAGGCTCGACCGCAATACAACCGGTGTGTTGCTCCTGACCAATGACGGAGAGCTGACCGGACGGCTGACCCATCCGTCATACAATCAGAAAAAGATCTATCATATATGCCTTGACAGGAATCTGACGATTTCCGATATGGAAAAGATCTCCGCGGGATTTGAACTCGAGGACGGATTTATCCGTCCCGATGACATCCATTATGTGGATAAAACCGACCGGAAACAGATAGGCATGGAGATACACTCCGGCAGGAACAGGATCGTCAGAAGGATTTTTGAAAAACTCGGTTACGATATCGTGAAACTTGACAGGGTAAGTTTTGCAGGATTGACAAAAAAAGGCCTGGGCAGGGGGAACTGGAGATTCCTGACAAAAAAAGAAGTGTCATACTTAAAAATGTCCCTGCCCAAATAGTATTTTATCCTTATGTCACATAAGGCAGGATTCGTAAATATCATCGGGAACCCCAACGTAGGGAAATCCACCCTTATGAATGCCATGACCGGCGAGAACCTTTCCCTGATCACCCCCAGGGCGCAAACAACCAGGAACAGGATTCTCGGGATAGCGAACGGGGAGGACTTCCAGATCGTATATTCCGATACTCCCGGAATCATTAAGCCTGCTTACAGGCTCCAGGAACTTATGTTAAAATCATCCCGTTCGGCCCTGGAAGATGCGGATATCATATTATATGTAACGGATGTGCACGAGTCACCGTTGAAGAACAGGAATTTTGTCGAACGATTGAAAGGCTCCCGGGTGCCTGTCTGTGTTCTGATCAACAAAATTGACCTTGGCAGTGAAAAACAGGTAAAGTCCCTGATCTCCGAGTGGGCGGGCATTCTGCCGCGGGCGTCCCTGATACCCGTTTCTGCAACGGAAAGATTCAACCTGGAAAAAGTATTTTCTCTGATCCTGGAAAACCTGCCCGAATCACCGCCCTATTATCCCAAAGATGAATTGACGGATAAAAACGAACGGTTCTTTGTCTCGGAGATCATACGGGGAAGGATCCTCCGGAACTACAGGAAGGAAATACCCTATGCGGTACAGGTGGAAGTGGACCGCTTCAGGGAAACGGAGGATATGATAAGCATAGGGAGCATTATTTATGTCGAACGCGAATCACAGAAGGGCATTCTGATAGGCCACAGGGGGAAAGCCCTTAAAAAGGTCGGAATACAGGCCCGGGAAGATATGGAAGATTTTTTCGGGAAAAAGGTGTTCCTGGAGACCCTTGTAAAAGTGAAGAAGGAATGGCGCAATGACGAGCGGATACTGAAACAGTTCGGATATAACAACGGCTAATACATACCAGGGAATGGGAAATATTGTCGCAATAGTGGGCAGGCCGAATGTGGGGAAATCCACTCTTTTCAACCGGTTGACCGAAAGCAGGGAGGCCATCGTGGATGAACAGAGCGGTGTGACAAGGGACAGGCACTACGGCCGGTCGGAATGGAATGGAAAAGAGTTTTCGGTCATAGATACAGGGGGTTATGTAACCCGCTCGGAAGACGTTTTTGAAGAAGAGATCCGCAAACAGGTGAACCTGGCCATTGATGAAGCCAACGTCATTCTTTTCGTAGTGGATGTCCAAAGCGGGATCACCGACCTGGATGAGGCTATTGCCGGGATGTTGCGCAAAATTGACAAACCTGCCCTGCTGACGGTAAACAAGGTGGATAATAACGACCGCCGGTATGATGCCAGTGAATTTTACAAGCTCGGACTGGGCAATGTCTGGCCGGTCTCTTCCATCAACGGAAACGGTACGGGAGATCTTCTGGACGAGCTGGTCCTGCATTTCAAAGGACAGGACACCGGTCCGGAACAGGATCTGCCGAAATTTGCTATTGTCGGCAGGCCCAACGTCGGAAAATCAACCCTGGCCAATACACTGATCGGCGAACAGCGGAATATCGTGACCCCCGTTCCCGGTACAACACGTGATTCCATACTCACCCGTATTTCAAGGTTCAACCATGATTTCTACCTTTTGGACACCGCCGGTCTGAGGAAGAAGGGGAAGGTATCTGAAAATCTGGAATTCTATGCTGTTCTGCGCTCCATACGAAGCATTGAATCATCCGATGTCTGCCTGCTGATGATTGATGCGACCCGGGGCATGGAGGGACAGGATCTGAACATCCTTAAACTGATCATCCGGAACCGCAAGGGAGTGGTATTGCTTGTGAACAAATGGGATCTGGTCGAAAAAGATCATCAGGCTGCCAGGAAATATACCATGGAAATCAAAGACAGGACAGCGCCCTTCCAGGATCTTCCTGTAATGTTTATTTCGGCCCTGCATAAACAGCGTGTTCTTAAAGTACTTGAAACTGCGATGGATGTATACCGGAACCGGAAGCAGAAAATCCGCACTTCTTCCCTGAACAGGTATATGCTTGAGGTGATTGAAGAACATCCGCCTCCGGTGCACAAGGGAAAATACATAAGGATCAAATATGTGGCCCAGCTTCCTACGCATGCTCCTGCATTTGCATTCTACGCCAATCATCCGCAGTATATCGGGGAAGGCTATAAAAGATATCTTGAAAACCGTATGAGGGCCCGTTTCAACCTGACCGGCGTACCCATACAGATCTTTTTCCGTAAAAAATAATAAAAACGGATAATCATTGTAATTTTGTATACCAAAGCCAGTCTGTCTTGAAAAGGATAATTTGCATTGCAGCCATTCTTACACTCATCATGACGGCATGTCCCGTACCACAGGTGCTGCCTGATGAACCGAAGATCAAATTCAAAAGCTTCATACTGGACAGAAAAACCGATGTCCTGAACAACGAAATCCTGACAGGGGAACTCAGGTTTGAATTTGAGGACGGAGACGGGGATATCGGGTTCGAAGCTCCTGCGGACAGTATCAATCAACCTGACAGTCTGCTGTACAACCTGTTCCTGACCATTCATGAAAAAGTGAACGGACAATACCGTGAAGTCGATACATCCAAGCTCGAAACGCTGCCATATTACAGGCTTCCCCCGCTGGACAGGGAAGGGCAGAATAAGACCCTGAAAGGTGAAATCATGGTGGAAATCCAGTATCTCGTCATTGAATACGACACCCTGAAATATACATTCTTCATTATGGACAGGGCATTCCACCGCAGCAATGTGGATACCACCAGCGAAATTGTATTTGCGGACTGGTTGAAGTGATCGGCTCAGATCTCTATGCCCATAAACAGTACGTCATCCACCTGTTCCATATCTTCCTTCCATATCTCAAAATTGTTCTTGATGTAGTTGTACTGCTCATCCATGGGTTTTTCATGGATATCCCTCAGCATATTCTTCAGCCGTACCATTTTGAATTTTTTACCCAAGGGGCCTCCGAACTGGTCAGGATAACCGTCTGAAAACATATATATCTTGTCCCCCTTCTTCATCTCGTATTCATGTGTTTCGAATACCTTCTGGTCCTTTTCATACTGTCCCCCGACCGAACTCCTGCTGCCCCTGACATAGATCTGTTCGCCTTCCCGGTAAATGATCATCGGGCGCATGGCCGAAGATATTTTCAGTTTATTGGTTTTCAGATCTATTTCCGAAACGATGATATCCATGCCGTCATTCGATCTTTCCGCCTCGATATTCTGGTTCAGCGCCGCCATAATCTCCTGGTCAAGCATGGCAAGCAGGGCAGCAGGTGAATCCACCTCCTTGCGGATGGTAATATCCTTGATTAACGTGGTGCCGATCATGGACATGAAAGCGCCCGGCACTCCGTGCCCTGTGGAATCCGCACAAACAATGACGAATTTATCGTTCTCCGTCCTGTCGTACCAGTAAAAGTCACCGCTGACAATGTCCCTGGGCTGGTAAAAAACAAAAGATCCGGAAAATGCTTCATGAAGCTTGCTGATCGGAGGCAGTATGCTTGCCTGTATGCGCTGTGCATAATTGATGCTGTCGGTGATGTCCTTGTTCTTGATCTCGATCTCCTCCTTCTGCATGACTACCTCATGCGTTCTTTCATCGAGCCTGCGCTGGAGCATCTCCTGGAATTGCCTGGCTTTCCGCTCCCTGAACTTGATGATGACGTACACGGCGGAAACAGCGATCAAAACGCAAATGCCGATGAACCACCATGTTTTCCATACGGGCAGTTTCACCCTGAGGCTGAATTCAACCGGCAATTCCGTACATACTCCCTCGCTGTTGCATGCACGCAGCATGAATGTGTAGTCCCCGTCTTCTATCCTGCTGTACTGGACATAAGGGATGGAGGTAGGTTCGGACCATTCGTCGTAACCGTCGAGTGTGTACTGATAGGTTACCTTGTCAGGAGCAAAGTAATTCAGTCCTATAAAATCGACCCTGAGCTTGTAAACATTGTATGGCAGTACAATGGGTTCGGAAAAGTCGTACTGCGTGTCAGAAATAACCACGGATGTAATGCTGGTTATTGGCGGTGTGATGTTATTCCTTTCCTTCCCGGTATCAAAACGTATGAGGCCGTCTGAAGTTCCGAACAGGATCTGCCCGTCGTCGGTCACGCTCGATGCATTGTGCTGGATGTCTCCGTTGATGCCTGTTTCGGTACCATAGGTCACAATGACTCCCCTGTCCGCTTCTATTTTACTCAATCCAAGCCTGTGCCCGACCCATATGTTCCCCTGCCCGTCATTCAGTATGCTGTAGCATGACGCATTCTTGAGCCCGTTATTGACGGAATAATATTCGAGTGTATCGGACAGGAAACGGAAAACCCCGTTATTTGCAGTGGCAGCCCACAGGTTCCCGTAATCATCCTCTGTTATGGATACAAAATCCATGGCAACGTTTCCCGAAATCGTCAGACGTTGATCCGTATTGACGGAATACAATCCGTCAGAACGCTTTGTGGCGATCCATACCGTCCCATTCGAATCAATGTGCAGATCGTTTATCTGGTTGTGGGGAACATTGGGCCCCAGGCCGTACCTGTCGGTAAGACCCGAACCAAGATCTTTGGTGACCACTCCATTGCTGGTGGCAAGCCAGATCGTCTGACCGATTGCATCAATGGCATTGATGGTATTTTCAAGCGAATTTTCAGAGGAAAAAAACCGGCTTATCCTCCGGTCTCTCATCCTGTATAATCCGCTTTCGCCGGTGCCGATCCACAACGTTCCCTGTGCATCCTTGTAAAGGGCTGTTATACGGTCATCGGGAAGTCCCTGTGAGCGGCCGTAAACCTCTTCCGTATCTTTCAGGCCGGTAATCACCCTGGTCAGCCGTCCCCGGCCTCCCATCCAGTAGCCGCCAGTATCTTCCAGCACGGAGTAGATCGTCTTACCCCCCCCGTCGCTGTAGTCATAGAATGTGAATGCTTCGTCGAAAAGTGCCGCCAGGCCGTTTCCGTAAGTCGCAACCCACATATTGCCTTCCAGGTCTTCAAAAGCCTCCCTTATATAATCGATCCCCAGCCCGTTCTGTGAATTGAAATGCTCGAACTCACTGATGTTCAGATCGCCTGTATTCACGCTTACTTTGTAAAGCCCCTCCCCGCCGGTGCTCAACCAGAGATAATCCTGTGAATCACGGAATATGTCCAGCACGGGAGTATGGGCCAGGAGGTCACCGTTCCCTAACCTGGTAACTTCAGCCTCCCGGGCATCCCCGTCATGTAACTTCAGGGCGAACAATCCCTCTCCCTGTGAACCGAGCCAGTAGAGGTCAGCCTCTTCATTGTAAACGATGTCAGTGATCTGTGTATAGGGAACCCCGGATACTTTGGCCAGGTACCTGACGGTATCGGTAGAAAAATCATAGGAAAACACATGCAGACCGTCATATCCTCCCATAAGCATCTGACCGGAACCTGTAAAGGCGATGGAAGAGATCCTCATCCTGTCGAATGCCTGCTCGAGATGCATCACATCGAAATCCTCCGTGACGATGATCAGCCCCTGGTTCTGCGTGGCAAACACTATCCTGCCTTCAGAATCCTCTGCAATGTCGTTGATTGTGCTTGTGATCCTGCGGCCCGCATCAATAACCCTGAAGCGCCTTCCGTCATAAAACGTAATGCTTCCGTCATCATGCCCGAACCAGAGATTGCCCCTTGAATCCCTGAAGCTTTTCTTGACGAGAGCCGCAGGCAGGGAATCCGCATCAAAATCCCCGTAAAAATTCTTCCCGTCGTATTTGCACAGTCCGTTGCCGGTACCGAGCCAGATGTAGCCGTTCACATCCTGGTTCACTGTATAAACGAAAGGATGGCATATCCCCTCATTGAGACCGTACTGCCTGAATTTATAAGTCTGGGAGATACCCGGCATGCAGAACATCAGGAACAGAACACTGAAGCTCAGCAGTGGGGCGGCAGATTGCTTCATACAATTCATTGATACCGGGTTGTATTACTAATTTGTTTTTGGTTTGATCCCTATGGAATACTGGTACTGGGGAACCCCGCCGATGGGGATGACAAAAAACTCGATATATTCATTATACTGGTTCCTGATATTGATCACCACGTTGTTGTTCCTGACAAGATATTCCTTCTTTTTATGAAGTTGCAGGTCAAGGGATGTATTTTTTTCCTCTTCAAGAATCCGGAATTCATCGTGCCCCCATTCGTCCTCGCCGGATACCTTGCTCAACTGCCCGTTTCTTGACACCGATACGATCCTGATCACGCCGTCATCGTCCCAGTCCCAGTTGGATTGCCTGACCGATATTGTCCGGTCGTCCACGTAGGGATAAATATGGGATACCTCATTGACATTGTTGTGCATACGGAAGGAATATTCATATGCAAAGGCATTGCCTCCTTCCACATCCCGGTTGTTATTCGGATCGGTGCTCAGGTAATAGCGGTACATATTGCCGTCGTCCCCTTCAACTCCTTCGGCGATGATCTTGAATACATATCCCTGCCAGTCTTCCACCCACTCCCCTTCGGTAGGATTGAAGGGGCCGAAGGTATACCAGTTCTCATCGTAACGCGGATCTTCCGTAAACGACTGGCTCGCCAGGAGGTTTCCGCTCTTGTAATCACCCACCGGGTCTATTCCCTTGGCGTCATCCGGCGACCAGCAGTCCTCGCCGCCGAAAACTTCAAATGAAGTGCGCGTGTTGAAAACGCCGTTGATCTCGTCTATTGCCCCGCCGCAATCAGGGTCCCAGACACGTATGTAAAAGGGATTTGTATACTCTTTCGGAATCCTGAAAAAAAAAGTCTGGCTGAAATCGTCGTCGCCCCAGGAAGTTTCCGCCCTGTTCCCGAAGGTCATCAGGTAGGGAATGTTTTCATCCTGGGCAGGTACCGGCTGTGCAATGGTGACAGAAAAGAAACCTGCCATGACGATCAGTAATAATATAGATTTTACCATCTGCGAGCTGAAAATAAAGAAAAATAATCAAAGTACAATGACTATCCCACATGCAGATAGCGTGCCAGAACCATGCAAAAACCTTCCGGCAATTCAATTATTTGTTCCATCGGACCGACGCAGACTTCAGTTCTTCCGAATTCGTTCCGATCCGGATGACAAATTCACCGGGCTCCCAGACATATTCCTGGTCGCCGTTATAAAATTTGAGATCTTCTGTGGTAACGGTAAAACTTACTTCTTTCTCTTCTCCCGGCCGGAGCAGGATTTTCCGGTAATTTTTCAGCTCTTTCACCGCACGGGAAACACTCGCAACAGGATCGGTGATATAGAGCTGCACGACCTCCTCTCCGGTATATTCCCCCGTATTTGTCACGGTGATGCTTGCAGTCAGGATCTGGTCACCGGCCAGTTCCGTTTTATCCAGGCGGATATCTCCGTATTTATAAGTAGTATAGCTTATCCCGTAACCAAAGGGATAAAGCGGTTCGTTGGGGATGTCAAGGTACTTTGACGTGAACTTATTATCCGGGTCCATCGGACGGCCCGTATTCTTATGGTTGTAATAAAGCGGTATTTGACCTACACTCCTGGGGAAAGTGACCGTCAGCTTACCGGAAGGGTTATAATCCCCGAACAGAACATCGGCAATTCCGTTTCCTGCCATAGTCCCGCCATGCCATGCCTCCAGGATTGCATTTACATTCTCATCTTCCCAGGTCAGGGTCAGCGGCCTGCCGTTCAATAAAACCAGTACCACTGGTTTCCCTGTTTCCAGAAGTGCTTTTAACAATTCCTGCTGGCAGGCGGGAAGGCCGATATCCGAACGGCTGGCTGCTTCACCCGACCATGAAGCGGGTTCACCCAGGGCTGCCACGATTACATCCGCTTTGCCGGCTGTTTCAACTGCTTCTTTCAACAACTCTCCGGGAGCCGCGTTTTCTTCCACAGGCACATTCTGGAAAAAGACGAATCCGGAACGCATATTTTTCTGCAAATACGGATCATCCGTGAAATCCGAGCCCCTGGCGTACAGCACCGTGACATCTTCCCCTCCGGCAATTCTGATCCCCTCTGCAACGCTTACCACCTTATCCGTATTATTTGGAAAGGCCCAGGTTCCGAGCATATCACTTTTGCTGTCTGCAAGGGGCCCTATAACGGCAATGGTGCCCGATCTTTTCAGCGGAAGGAGTTGTCCGCTGTTTTTCAGCAATACAACAGACTTCGCTGCAGTTTCACGTGCAAACTGCAGGTTTTCTTCGCTTAAAATATTTTCGGCGCGCGCTTCGTCGAAATATTGGAAGGGATCGTCAAAAAGACCGAGTTTGTATTTTGCTTCGAGTACCCGGCGGCATGCCCGGTCAATTTCCTCCATGCCAACTTTTCCTTCCTCAAGCGACCTGCTCAGGGTACCAATGTACGCCTTCCCCTGCATATCCATGTCAAGCCCTGCTTTTAAAGCCAGGACAGCTACTGCCTGCAGATCTCCCATACCATGCTGGATCATTTCATTTATTGCAGTATAATCGCTTACGACAAAACCATCAAATCCCCATTCTCCGCGCAACAGATCCGTCAACAGCCATTTATTGCCCGAAGCCGGGACCCAGTCTATCACATTGAAGGAGCTCATCACACTTCCGGCGCCTGCCTCAACGGCCGCTTTATAGGGCGGCAGATAATCATTGTACATGCTAAGCCTGCTCATGTCAACGGTATTGTAATCCCTTCCTGCCTCCGCCGCCCCGTAAAGCGCAAAATGCTTTACGCAGGCCATGATGGTATTGTTTTTTTTCAGGTCATCGCCCTGGTAACCCCTGACAAACGCTTCTGCCATCCGGGCGCCATACCATGCATCCTCACCGGTGCCTTCCGCAATCCTTCCCCAGCGGGGGTCCCTGGCAATATCCACCATGGGGGAATAAGTCCAGCAGATACCGCTTGAACTGGCCTCCGATGCAGCCATACGCGCACTCTTTTCCACAAGGTCCATGTCCCACATGCATGCCATTGCCAGAGGGATCGGAAATATTGTGCTGAAACCGTGGATAACATCCCTTCCCGAAATCAGGGGGATGCCCAGCCGGGATTCGTTAACAGCGATCTCCTGGTTCCTGCGTCCGCCGGCTGCACCGATCAGGCCGTGACGTATGAATTCTTCCATTCCCCCTCCTTCCGTCACTACAGGCAGATCGCCTATTCCCGAAGAAAGGTTCAACTGACCCAGCTTTTCTTCCAGGGTCATTTTCTCCATCAGATCACTTATGAAAGCATCCATTTCATTGTCCTGGGCTTTCAGGCAATAAGCCGTTGCCGGTAATAATAAAATCAATAGATAAATCCGTGTTCTCATTTTATGAAAAATATGTTATTTAAAAAACAGGCCGTTCCGCCCGGCAACTTATTCACCGGCCGACAGTGTATCCTGCCCGCGCGGCAATACAACCAGTTTCTTAAAGGAACAGGTGTGCTGTATTGCTTCCGGGTCTTCGGCATCGCTCGTAACTCCAAGGCGTACGGTATAAACTCCCGGCCTGTAATAGGCATGCGTGATCTCCGAACCGGCATCGTAGGAAAGATCGCCCGTACTCCAGATATAATGACCTATTTCGAAATCCTTGACAAAGGTCTCCGAACCGTCAAGCATAACGGATTCATTGACAAGAATGGTATCGGGAGATGTGATGTATGCCTGCTGGATATCCTCAATATCAAGATCATGTTCAGCCTGATTGTACAATACCTCGCCGGACAGCATATCGACCACGTTCAGCTGGATATGGTAATGGCCCGGACCGCCGAAACAGTAATCCACCTCCTTCATGCGATATCTTTTTCCTTCTATCAGCCATTCATACATGAAATTGGTGGTATCGATATCCATGGTCCCCGGTTCATAAATCGTATAGCAGTAATTGTTCTGCTCCTGGGGCCTGCAATCTGAAAACAGGGTCCCGGGAAAATTCACTTTGAACTCATAAATGCTGTTCGTCCGGGCCCTGTCCCTGTTCGAGGTGATATATCCCCTGGTATAGGAGGTGTCGAGGGCGATAAAGCAGGCATCGTTCCGCTGTGAATTATAGGGTTCCGGAAGGTGCACCGGGGCAATCCACCGTCCATCCACATTTACCGTAAAAAATATGTCGTATCCCCCCACCCCGGGATGTTCGTTGGAGGAAAAATACAAACGCCCGTTCCCATGGTATACCGGGTAGATCTCGTTCCGCCGTGTATTTACGTCAGAGCCCAGGTTGACGGGTTCCGACCAGGCACCATTTTCAAGCATGGAAACATAGAGGTCATACCCGCCATTGCCTCCCGGCATGTTGGAGGAAAAGAACAGCATGGTCCCGTCCGGGCTCAGGAAGGGATGGAAAAGATTGTAGGAAGGATCATTGTAGGGAAAGGGCTGAATATCCGTCCATTCACCATTTTCATACCTCGCAGTGAAGATCCCCTGCCTGGCATCCTGGTCGGAAATGCGCCCAAGGTTCCTGTTGAAGAAGACCATGTCTCCGCTGCGATTATAGGTAGCCCATCCATAATGGGCGGCGACGCTTGAGAGCGTATTCGAAAACAGATGGGGTTCGGTCCAGTCTTCCCCATCTTCCTGCTGTACAACGAAAAGATTCGTGGCTGTCTTACCGGTGGCATCCGTCCGCTTGCTGGTATAGGTGATCCTTTTGTTGGCCGTATAAACAATGCTTCCCCGGTACAAGGCAGGCGAGTATTCATCATAGGCCCTTGATGAAAAGGGCGCTCTTTCGATACTGACGATCTCTTCCTGGGCCCGTCCCGGGATCTGTGCCAGGAAAAGGAAAACGAGAATCAACCAATATGTCGGCCTTCTGCTTTTCATTACCAGAAATATCCCGGGCTTACGGCACGCAATTCAAAATTGGAAATAAACCTTATCAGCAATTCATGCGATCCTGTGGTAAACCCGCTCAGATCCCCCATGGGGAATTCGTATGCATATCCCATGCGCAGCCATTTGGTAGCCTGGAATTCTGCAATGGCCACAAGTCCGTTCGGCTTATAGCTCGCCCCGAGCCAGATCCTGTCCTGTAAAAAGATGAAGCTTGTATTGGCCTGGTAAAACAGGGGGGAATGCAAGGTGTATGTAATCAGGGTGGAAGGCTTGATTTTGAAATTATCGCTGATCCTGAACAGGTAACCGCCTGTAAGCATATAATTGTAATTTTCCGGGCTGGCACTGAAGGATTCCGATCCCAGGGGGGGAAAGAAAAAATCCGGCACCGAGATCCCCAGGTAGAAATCGCTGGTATACCAGTACACTCCCGCTCCGAAATTTGGAAAGAAACGGCTTTCGTCCCTGATGACCGGATCGGCAGGGTCCATGAATTCCGCCCGGCTGAGTTCCCTGCTGTAGTTGTTCCCTCCCGCACGCAATCCCAGCCCGATCTTTCCTGCCCCTACATTGATCCTGTATGTATAGTAAAAATAAGCACTGGTATTCCTGTTTGTTCCATAGGTATTGTTGGAAGCCTGGAAACCGACGGCGACTTTCCCCTCTCCGAGAGGCGTGTGCCCGGTGATCGTCATCAGGTTCCCGGACCCGGGCATGCCCACCCAGTTTTTCCCGTACATTCCCGTAACGGACCAGGAATCCTGTGCCCCTGCGTACCCCGGGTTTATAAGCAGCGGATTCATCATGTACATGTTCACCGGTGTGTAGTTCTTGGTGTTCTGTCCCATGGCGCCCTGCAGCGCGATAAAAAGCATTAACCCTATGAAACCGCTTGCTTTCATTTAATTCGTATAGCCGGATCTTACGAGTTCTACAAATCCCTTGTATTCATATGTCTGTCCTGCGTACTTTACCAGCAGTACATAGAAATAGGTGCCGTCAACGGCTTCCTGCCCGTTTTCCAGCAATCCGTCCCACCACATGCCGGGGGTAACGAAATCATCACCCGCCGATTTGCTGATGGTCCGTATGATCACACCCTGCCGTGTAAATATGTTCAGTGTGAATTCATCGGCATATTCGAGGCCTGGAAATTCAAGATATTCGTTGAAGAGGTCTCCGTTCGGAGAGAAACCGCTGAACAGCTTTATATCCCTGCGTGTAATTGTGACGGATGATTCGTTTGCCGGACATATCCCGTTGGTGATGGACCATGTAAAGGTATTCTCCACGGTCACATCAAGATCCGTGTCCCCGAGATCAATACCGGCACCGGGTAAATGGATCTCCGCCGGATCTATTACGGCATCCCCCGTTACGGTCCAGGTGCCCAGGCCCGCCGTGGCCGGAGCCGCCCAGAGCCGGGCCGAAGATGCGAAATAAATGGTCGAATCCATGCCGGCATCTGCAGGTTCGGGGGGTTCGTACAACTCTACCACCATCACAACGGAGGTATCGTTCACCGGGCAAACGCCGTTCGATTCAGACCAGGTTACGGTATAGAACAGTGTATCGTTCGTAAAGGAAGTGGAGAAAACGGTTACGGGCTGGTCTGAAGGTACAAAGCTGAAATTTCCGTCTGCCGGCCCCCAGCTTCCCTCACCCACATCCTGGTTAACGGAGAGCATAACGCTGCTGTCGCATACACTGACCGTATCGTCGATCAGAACCGGTACCGGGTATCTGAATACCAAGGCGCTAGCCGTGCCGGGAAGACTGTCGGGATGGTACGACCGGCAGCCATTGCCGTCCACCAGGCTGTCAAGCACTACGGTGTACTGTGTCGAATCGTCCGGGGTCAGGCCCAGGGTGAAAACCCCTGAAGTAAGGCCGAAGCCGGTTTTCACTCCCGCATTGTTCCCGTCGTTATAATAAATGTCGAAAGGCGGCTTGCCGGCCGGAAAATCAACGGCTACGTCGAGCAATACCGGATCCGTGCCGTAATAACATTCGACAAGGCCGGGATCGGCGGTGATGGAGCCCTGGGGCCGGGGATGGACAAGGACGGTCACCGCGGAAGACGTATCGCGGCAGGCTCCCGATGTCACCAGTCTCCTGTAATCCGTCGTATCGATAAGCTCTTCGGTATCGTAACTCATACCGGTGTTCCCCACCGGGGCGTCCGCCCATACCCCGCTGCCCGCCGGGGAATTCTGCCACAGGTATGCATAGAGCGATTCGTCGCCGCCCGATGGCTGGGCGCCCGTTATGTGCTTCGAGAGATTTTCACAGACATCGCCTGTTGCGGAACCGCCTTCGATGATGTTATTGCCTATATCGTCCTGGACGATCACCTGTATCAGGTTGCTGGTATCGGAACATTTCCCGGATTCAATAACACGCTGATAATAAGTAGTATCCGTAAGATTCCCTGGGGTATAGCCTGGCTGGTCGTTCGTGCCTCCGGCAGCGGTCCACGGGGAACTGTTCATACGGGATTGCCAGAGATAAGCATAGGTTCCCGGCCCCAGCCCGCCGCTGACGGCCGGGGCGTCCTGCACCAGGGCGGAGGGCTGTTCCCCGTAGCAGACGGTGTCGTTGTCGGCCACAAGGTTATTGTTGATTTTGGGATGCACCAGGTACTTCGAATTGGCGCTGGTGTCGATACAGGCGCCCGAACTTACGATCCTCCGGAACCATGTGGTCAGGGACAGGGGCGGGACCGCGTACAATGCAAGGGTGTCCGTCGCACCGGTAATACTCCAGTCCGATTCATCCGTGCTTTTTTCCCAGTCATAATGATATATGCCGTCGCCCCCCGTAATGACCCCCGCAGGGCTTAGGGCCCCAGGCGGAATGTCCTCGCACACGGTATCATTTGCAGGCTGTATCCCGTAGAATTCCAGCCTGGGTTGCACCTGTATGGTCACCGTATCGCTGACATCCCGGCATGTGCTGTCGTTCCCGCCGGAATAAACGGTCCTGCGGTAATAATAGAACGCTTCGTCATCCGGAAGGCTCCCGGGAGAAAGATCTTCCGTGTCCCCCACCCCGGTCCATGAAGAAAGGTCATTGCTCATTTCCCACAAATAGGCGTATACGCCCGGTTCCCCTCCCGATACGCTGCCCGCCAGGATCGTTCCCGGGTCCTCGTCATGGCAGATCACCGCATCGTTCCCCGCGGCGGTATTCCCGCCGATGGGGCTGAGCACGGTCTGCGTCAGCACGTTGCTCGTATCGTAACAAACATGCGAATAAAGTATCCTGCGGAAATGGGTCGTATCGGTAAGCGGGCCGGGTGCATAATTCTGGGTAGTCACTCCTGCGGGCGTCCAGCCGGAGCTGTTGGTCCTGGATTCCCATATATAACCGTAATCCTCACCGTTCCCCCCGCCTACAGAAGGCGCGTCCTGTACAAGGGGTGCGGGCGCAAGCCCGTAACATATCGTATCACTCGATTTAATGGCGTTGTTGTACAGCGCGTCCAGAACATTGACCTTATACACTTCGCTCGTATCCACGGTCCCGTTGTTGACGGCTTCCACGACCCTGCGGTAATGGGTTGTATCGGTCAGCACGCCCGGGAAATAATCCTTCTGGTCTTTTACACCGTCCGCATCCGTCCATCCGGTCGCTTCCCTCCATTGCAGCCACGTGAAATTGAATTCCGTGTCCCCTTTGGGCTGGGATGCACGAATGGTGTCCGGCGCCTCCCCTTCACAGATGTCCTCCGTCCCGAACAGAATATTAAATGTAAACCCGCGTATCGGAACGATCAGGCTGTCCAGCACCTCCCCGGATAAACTGCTTGTTCCTGTTCCATAATATTCACCTCCCCCTGCATTATCTGTCCATTGTCCCTGTTCCCCATTACTGGTATTCGTGTATACATTCAGTGGTAACGATTCACCTGAATGCCAGATTACACCTCCACCACCTAATCCACCTGGTCCTGTTCGGTTTATCGGATCATTTGTCCACCCTCCGTTCCCACCTGATACCTCAATATTCAGATCACCAATATAATTGTCTACTGCAAGAACAACAACACCTCCACCTCCACCGCCTCCCGCTCCAGCCGTTGCCGTATCGGTAACCGATTGTCCTGAAGCAGTGATCAGGGCATTATTCGAATATAAAGTTTGGGCAAGCAGGATAACGAAACCACCTCCATTGCCACCTTTGGTACCGATCTTCCCATCGGGACGATTCATTGTCCCGGCACCGCCGCCGCCGCCCATGAATATCCGGTTCTTATATTGCCCTGTATTTGTATAAAAATTGGATTTAATATATCCACCCTGAACCAGAGGATTAGGTGTATCGCCACATCCTTCTTCCTGGAACCCTCCTACTCCTCCCACTCCAATATTTCCTCCTCCACCCCCTCCAGAATATTGCCCGTTCCCCCCGCCTCCGGCGTTGGCTACAAAGCCATTTCCCCGTACAAATGGAAAACCTTCATACACTATCCCTTCACCCTTTAAGCCGGCGCTGTCGGAACCTGATTCGTACAGATACCATCCATCCGAACCAAAATTAACACATGTTCCAGTATATTCATTGGGGATGGTGTCTCCACCGAGGAATCCCCGGCCCGAAACATCAATGGTACCATTCAGTTTGATTGTATCGCTGGCCAGCAGCACCACGACTCCGCCTGTGCTGTCGGCAGGGTTCCAGGGCTCGCATGTCAGGGTATCGCCGGCGGGTATCTCGATGGTTCTTGCCCCACGCACCCTGACAAGCTGGTTTACCTCGCCTGGTATGGGAGACTTCATATACGGAAGGGGATCGCTGAATTGAATAATATCCCCGAAGATATCGCTGACAAGGAGCAAAACATACAATCCCGTATTGTAAACAGTTTCTGTTCTGATCTTTCCAAACCTCGTATCAGGAGGCAGGTATACTTCCGCCCCTTTCATCTGGATGAACATTACCGTGTCTCCCACGGAGAATATGCCGGGGTCGCTGACCCTCACGCTGTCGAGGTCGGTGGTATCGGCATTAAAAACCTGGGTGATGGCCGAATATTCGTTCCAGATGGTTTCCGAGGCACGGGTCCCGGACAGGAAGAGAATCAAAAATGCCGCCGGAAAAAGGCTGTATTTAAAGACAGAACGGACATGCAGATGTAAAAAATTGGCCTTCACAGAAAAACAGGTAGTTGATTTCACTCGCTTCCCGCGAATGAATATAGGGGAATTTACGAAAAAATGAAAAATAAGTTCTGAAAAAGGTAAGTTTTTGGAAAGAATCAAATGTCCTTTTTCCGGCTGTTTTTCAGCCGTTTCAGATATCGCCTGATATTTTCACCCGTGATGGCGTATCTTCTTGCACCGCCCGTACCCAGCAGATATACCCAGGGATGAAGCGCAGGAACCTGCTCGCTGATTATCCTGATCATGGCCAGGAAGGGGATCACCACGAACATGCCCGGAATGCCCCATACCATGCCTCCTGCGATAACGCCCAGGATGATCATGAACGGATTGATCTTTACATAATTACCCACTATATTGGGGGTCAGTATATTGTTTTCGGTGAACTGCACGATCACAAATACAAGCAGCACTTTCAGGGGCAGTTCTGCGGAATCGCTCATAAAAACCGCGAAAGCAAAGGGGATTGAATAGCCGATGATGGTGCCGAAATAGGGAATGAAGTTAAACAGGGCGGCAATGACCCCCAGGGTGACCGCATATTTCATCCCGACGAGCAGAAGGCCGGCAGAATTAATCATACAGAGGACGAACACGACCGTGAACATCCCTCCCATGTATCTTGAGGCCACTTTCGAGACATCCCGTAGCACATTCAGGGCAAGAACCTGTTTTTCATTCGGTACCAGCTTCAGGATAAACCAGGCGAACTTGGTGCGGTAGTAAAGGAACATGAAAATAAATACGGGCAGGATTGCAAGCCTGAAGAGAGTGCCCGTGGTGGCGGTAAAGGCCCTGTTGATGAGATTGCTTCCCATGTCGAACAAATTATCGACACGGGCGCGTAGGAAATCGGCCAGCTGCAGCTCCGTTATGTTGAAAAAGGCCATGATGTTCTTCTCGAGTATGTCGACCCTGGCAATGGCCTGTAGCCTGAAATCCGGGAAATCGTTTACAAAAACAGCCGCCCTGCTGTAAATAAAGAATCCCGCCGAAGTGATTACAGTCAGCAGCAGGATAATGCTGATCAGAATGGCGAGTATTCTGGGGAACCTGTTTTTCTCCAGCCGGTTGGTAAGCGGGTATAACAGGTATGAAAACAGCAGGGCCAGGGCAATGGGATACAGAAACAGCTTTGCCTTTATCAGGATGTAGAAGGCAAGGATTACGGAAAGCAGGAAAAACGAAAATTTCTGAACGGATGGAAACCTGCCTGACATGTCTCAAAGATATCTTATTCGTTTGTAATTTCACTCCTGTACAGGGGAAACTGAACGATAAATGTGGTCCCCTTGCCGAGTTCGGTTTCATAGCGTATGGATCCCCCCGCATTCTCAATGATGTTTTTCACAATGGCCAGACCCATGCCCATCCCGCTGGATTTGGTGGTGAAATTGGGCTGAAAGAGCTTGTCACCCAGCTCATCGGGAATTCCTTTCCCGTTATCCATGATCCTGATGATCGCTTCGCTGCCGGTTGTTTCCAGACTAACACCGATCTTCCCTTCCCTGTTGTCGGGGATGGATTGGATGGCGTTCTTGATCAGGTTGATAAACACCCGTGAAAGATGTTCCCTGTCGGCATATACAATGGCCGGCCGTGCATGCCTGAACCCGGTCTCAATCTTTATCTGTTCGGTGTTCAGGAAAAGTTCGCATATCTTATTGATCTTTTCTTCAAGATCAACCTCTTCATTATTGGCCCTGGGCATCTGGGCGAAATTGGAAAACTCAGTCGCAATCGCCGAAAGATTGTCTATCTGTTCTATGAGGGTCCGGGTGAAACGTTGCAGGTTTTTCTCCTGCTTTTCAGGATCTTCGGAGAAGCTTCTCTGGAGGTGCTGTACACTGAGCTTCATCGGGGTCAGCGGGTTTTTGATCTCATGTGCAATCTGCTTGGCCATTTCCCTCCAGGCAGATTCCCTCTCCGACCGCGCGAGCTTTTCCGCGCTCAGGGCCAGCTCATCCACCATATGATTGTATTCCTCTACCAGGTTCCCTATTTCATCCCTTCCCTCATATTGTATCTTTTCATTGGTTCCGCCCAGGCGGATCTTCCCGAACTTGCTTTGTATCATTCTCAGGGGCTGGGTGATCTGCCTGGATATGAATACCGCGATCAGCACCGAGATTGCGATCAGCAACACGTAAAAATTGGCCACCGCGACCACCAGGTTGGAAATCTCCATGGTCAGCGCTTCCTGCCTGGTAAAATAGGGAAGGTTGAGATAGGCCAGAAGCTTGTTATCACTATTCCTGAAAGGAACGTATGCAGACTGATATTTCAGGGAGCCGATCTGTTCCTCGTGCACATATTCTGCGACATGATTGACAGCCAGTTCACGGTAGGCTGCAGGATGCATTTTGGGTCCCAGGAGATTGTTCTCGAATATTTCGGACCGGGAGGTTGCCAGGATGTTCCCTTCGGGATCATACAGGTTTATATCGGTATAGAACACATTCGAGAACTTCATCAGAAGCTCGTCGAGGTTGAGATAGCCCACGGCCTGCCATTCGCGCGTCAGGGTTCTTTCGAATTCAAGCATATGCCTTGCCTCGATGTATACCGACTGGATCTTCTCCGACAGGTCGGAATTCTGCCTCGCGCTGTACTGCCGGATACTGAAAAATATGGTTCCCCCGCCGATCAGTAAAAGGGACAGGACAAGCACCCCGATCATGGTATACTGTATTTTGTTCTTTATATTCAGTTGAAAGCTTTTTTTCAGCAGGGGAATATTGATGATAAGCAGTATGAGGGTCACCAGCAGGTAAAAGAAAACAAAAATGTAAGTGAATGTGATAAGGATATTCAAAAGGCTTACTTCCGGGCTGCTGACAACAATGGTATTGTTGGGGTCCATGTTGTAAGCCAGGTGCCTGTATCCGTTGCTGGAGGTAAATTCAAATTCTTCGTTGCCGCTTGAATACTCATCGCTCCGGAGGTTGTAGGAGTAGTCACCGGACTGTATAATGAGCTCCCCGTTGCTGTATTTGGCATAGGGATATTCACCGCTCACAAAATTCTTTCTCATACGATCCGACAGCAGCAGCTCGGGATACCCGAGCGCTTCGGTTATCAGGCGCGAATCCAGCTCGAGAAAAAGGGTTGCGGTCTGTGTACTGTCGGCCGAAAAATAATCGAATGAGGCCATATAACTTATCCTTCCGTTTTTATTGTCCATATAGTAAAACCTGGAACCCGGTAGCCGGGTGCCGTTTGCATTCTGAAGGCTGTCGAAAAACTCATGACAGGGATACCAGACGTCAATATGGGGTTCTATATACAGGCTGTCGGTCGGCATACAGAGCGTGAACTGGAGATCGTATTTCTCCCAGAAACCGTTGAAATAGGTGCTGATCAGGTAATCGTCGACGGCCAGTTCGTCAATGTAACCGTCAACGATAAGATACTCCAGTTCCCGGTCATTCGCGATCCTTTCTTCAAGATCGCTCAGGAGCAGTTCTGCAACCGGGTCATGCTCCGCAGAAAGCTCCACTGCAAGTACCATCTTTTCATTCTGCTTCTTTTCTGCCGAGTAGACCACGATCTGGTACACCGACATTATGCTGTACAGAAATAACAGCAATATGATGCCGGAATGGCGGTAAGGAATAAACTGTTTCCCCCTGATAACTGCGATAACGCCTGTCACCAGCATAATGTCCACTGTGAGTATGAAGTCAGGACCGCCGCCAATCATGTACCCGCTCAGCCATACTCCCGATCCCATGAAAAAAACATGAAGGGCCAGGTTCATCCTTGTAAATGCAGGCCGGAATATGCTGAAATACTTATCCATCAGAAGGGTCAGGGCAGTGAAATGGAAGGCCAGGATCAACAGACCGATGAATGTATAGGCACTGATATCGAGCACCCTGTATGTTTCAAAGGAAATGCTGGAGTTCACCACAAGACTCCTGAATACGGATACGATAAGCTGAAAATACAGAATGAGTCCCGTGAAGAATATGACCTGGAAAATATGTCGGGTCGTGCCCCCTGTTTTTGCGGGCATACTGAATTCCGTATAAAATAAATAAGCCAGGAAGAAAATGAAAAATGATGTGATCGAAAGATCTGCCAGTGTCGGGAAAAGATAGGAAGCCGCATACCGTTCAGGGAGGAATATTTCCAGGTTGCTGATCTGGTCCGGTATGTGCATATTGAACAATATGGCATTGAGAACCAGCAGGACGAGTGCTGCCATCAGTATGCCGGCATTTTTCCATGCCGGATCCTTTATACCCCTGATCAGATTCCTGATATACAGGAGAAACAGGAGGATTCCAAGGAAGTACAGAACCAGCGAACCATCGGACTGCAGGGGACTGTATTTTGCGATCCGGGAAAAATCGAGAGAGAACAATTTTTTTTTCCAGGAGTCATGTATTACCTGGCCGGTTTCGCTGAATGTGGTATCCATCTCTGTTCCGGCCGGAACATGAAAATCATCCTGAAATGTATTCTGAAGAAACCGGTTCTGGTATGGATACTCTTTTTTGATAAGGATCAGTCCCGTAATGCGCCAATCCCCTGTTATTCTCTCTTTTTTCACATACCAGCCGCTTCCCATGAGAACCACTTCGTTTTCGGCACCTGTCCCGGCTGTCAGGAGATCTGTCTGAACAAAATTACTTGTCCAGAATTTCAGCGTATCGCCCTTATAAAGAAACAGGTCAATGCCCCGGCCCTCCACCAGCGGTCTGAACCGTGAATCAAGGGAAGCGAACAGGTTCCCGGTAAACCCGCTGTCCGCAGTTGCTTCGATCTGGTCAAAAAGCCCGTACATGTACAGCTCCTTTTCCTGCAATGTCTGTTCGAAGCGCCTGACCGTACCGTGCCGGGTTACCGAATAAAAGGATACTTTCTCAAGCAGCAGGGAAACGGTAAAGCAAAGTACGCCCGCTGCCAGTAAGCCAAGATTCCGGAGGCTGATCCTTTTCATATTGCCTGTTCGGTGTTGCCTTTTAAAGATACATATAAATCATCAACCGTGATGGTAAGGATCTCCCCTCAGTATGGTAAAGGCACGATACAGCTGTTCCATGAAAAACAGCCTGATCACCTGGTGTGAGAATGTCATCCTTGAAAGGGAAAGCATGGTATTCCCTCTTTCATAAACGGACGGTGAAAAGCCATATGCGCCGCCGATCACAAACACCAGGGATTTCACCGAACCCAGCATCTGCTTCTCAAGGAATCTCGCAAATTCAAAGGAGTCGGGATCCTTTCCCCGTTCATCCAGCAAAACCGAATAATCCTGCGGCTTGAGTGCCTTGAGTATCCTTCTCCCTTCCTCCTCCTTCAACCTGTCAATAGACCAGGAACCCGTTCCTTTCAGATCCGGTATGATCCGGATCCTGAAATCCGTGTATTTTCCGAGCCTTTTCGAATATTCCTCCATGCCTTCCCGGATGAATGGAAAGCCTGTTTTACCAATGAGCAGAAGTTGTATGTTCATCTGTTTTTACTAAATTGCAATGTTTCGTCCCGCTAAATTACCATTCAGCAATTCACGGCATGATTTATGATTGGAATTTGCGAATAAGGTAATAGCGAATCAGGAATAATGTACAAAAATTGTACTACAAATGAGACAGATCCTGAAACTGATTGGTGTTCTGTGGATCATATTTGTTTTTCCTGCTGCACTTTCGGGACAGACAGTGGAAATACCCGAGAGTATTGTACTGTCCTTTAGAGCCGGAAATGCTGCTGAGCTCGCAAAATATTTCCATGATAATGTCGAACTGATCATTCTTGAAAAAGAAGATGTATACAGCAGGTCACAGGCAGAACAGATCATCCGTAAATTTTTCCAGGATTATACTCCGGATTCCTTCCGGATTATTTTTGAAGGGGGAAAGGAAAGTTCGCATTATGCGATCGGCAGTATGAGCTCTTCCGGCAGCAATTACAGGATTTACATTCTGATCAAGAAGCAGGATGGTGAACCGCGTATTCACCAGTTAAGGATAGAAAAAGAGGATGAAAACGATCAATGAGGATCTCTTTAATACTTTTATTGACTTTGCGATTCTTGAAGATCTGGGTGAGGGCGACCACAGTTCCCTCTCCTGTATTCCTCCCGGATCAGAAGGCAAGCTTGAACTCCTGGTAAAGGACAAAGGGATTATTGCAGGCATTGAGATCGCTTCCAGGATCTTTCAAAAGATCGACCGGGACCTGGACCTGCGGTTGCTTCTTACGGATGGCGCCCTGGTACGGCAGGGAGACATCGTCTTAACCGTCCGCGGGAACCTGCAGTCAATTTTTAAAGCCGAAAGACTTGTACTGAATGTAATGCAGCGGATGAGCGGTATCGCCACCCGCACGGCGGAGTATGTCGGGAGGCTGGAAGGGCTCAAAACCAGGATCCTGGATACCCGGAAAACATGTCCGGGCATCAGATTGCTGGACAAGGAAGCCGTAAGGATAGGCGGTGGCATAAACCACAGGATGGGTCTTTACGACATGATCCTGTTAAAAGACAATCACATCGATTTTGCAGGCGGCATAGGGAATGCCATCGTGAATGCCGGTAGATACATAGATGCCCTTGGAAAGAAACTGGGGATTGTAATCGAAACAAGAAATCTCAACGATGTAAAAGAAGTCCTCAGCGCAGGTAACGTTCAAAGGATTATGTTCGATAATTTCTCCATACCGGATACCCGGTCTGCAGTAAAAATGATAGCCCACAGGTTTGAAACCGAATCGTCAGGCGGAATTACCCTGGAGAACCTCCGGGATTATGCCCTTTGCGGAGTTGATTACATATCCGTAGGCGCATTGACCCATGAGGTTAAAAGTCTGGATCTCAGTCTGAAAGCCACCCGGTAAAGCATGAGTGAACAACCTTTCCCCGGCATATACGGATTTTTCAAGAGGTGGGGCCTTAAAATCATAAGGAAAGCAAAGCAGATCAGCCTGCCGGGTTTCGAAGGAATTCCCATTTATGATGTCGTGATCTTCTTCTTCAAGGGGATCCGGAATGGTGCCCTGACCACCCGTGCGTCCTCCATTGCATTCTATATGTTCCTTGCACTGCTTCCGGCGATCATCTACTTTTTCACCCTCATCCCGCATTTGCCTGTCGAGAATTTTGAGGAAGGGCTTCTCAGCATGATCCGGGAAATCATTCCTATAGATGCTTTCAGGCTAATTGAAAGCACCCTCAGGGACATGTTCCTCCCCCGGAGGGGCTTGTCTTTTTTCGGGTTTATCATTGCGCTGTTCTTTGCCACCAACGCCATCAACGGTATGATCGTTGCGTTCAACGCTACCTATCATACCATAGAAACACGGAGCTGGATCGAACGCCGCGTCATAGCAGTCATCCTTGTCTTTATCCTTTTCATACTGATTACCACAGCGGTGAGCCTGATCATCTTCAGCAATCTGGTTGTGACAACACTGGTTGACAACGGGATACTCCGGAGAAGTCTCACCTTCTACCTCCTTATGGTGGGAAAGTGGTTTGTGATCATCGCACTGATCTATTCCGCCCTTTCCTTTTTATACTACCTGGGGCCTTCCCGCAAAATGAAATGGAGGTTTTATTCGACAGGTTCGAGCTTTGCCAGCGTGCTTGTCATTCTCACCTCGCTGATCTTTACCTATATGATCAACCATTTCGGGAAGTTCAACGAGATCTTCGGTTCCATCGGAACGATCATGGTGGTACTGTTGTGGCTTTTTTTCAATTCCATTGCCCTCCTCATCGGTTTCGAACTCAACGCCAGCATTAAAAATGCCAAACTTGTCATGATCAACGGTCCGGGAGAAGACCTTACGGAAAAAGGATGACCTCTTTCAATGGCAATTTTTTTTAACTTCGCTGCACATAATTTCTCACCTGTAACAAAATGAATACAGAAAAGGATCCCGTGCTGCTTTTTCAGGCCTGGCATAAACAGGCTCTCGAGGCCGGTATCAAGGAACCGGGAACAATGACCCTGGCTACAGTGGGGCGGGACGGCAGGCCATCCGCACGGATCGTGCTGTTCAAGGAGTTTGACCGGAAAGGCATCACGTTTTATACCAATTTCAGAAGCCGAAAATCATGTGATATCAACGGCAATAAAGCTGCCTCCGTGGTGGTTTACTGGGAACAACTCGGCTACCAGGTCAGGATTGAAGGCAATATTGAAAAAATCACCGATCATGATTCCGACCTGTACTTCAGTACCCGTCCCAGGGGAAGCCAGCTGGGCGCATGGGTTTCGGACCAGAGCAGCGAAATACCTTCCAGGACATACCTTGAGCAGGAAATGGAACGGCTCAAAAAAAAGTACGAAGGAAAAAAGGTTCCCCGTCCGCATTACTGGGGCGGGTACAGGCTTGTCCCCGACCATTTTGAATTCTGGAAAAAGGGGGATGACAGGTTGCATAACCGCATCGGATTCGAAAAGGACGGGGAACGCTGGAACCGCAGGACGTTAGCTCCCTAGATCCCTGATGCGCTGTTCCAGCACTTCGATCTTCCTTTCCGCATCTTCCTGTTTTTTCCTTTCCTTTTCAACGATCCTTTCAGGAGCATTCCTGACAAATCCTGCGTCATTCAACTTGACCATCACGGACTTCAGGAATCCCTTCGTATAGGCCAGTTCATTTTTCAGATTCGTCAATTCAGCGGCCATATCTATACTTCCCTCGAGGGGAACATAGAATTCCACGGACTTTACCCTGAAAGATACAGCCCCTTCGGTTTTTTCCCGGGTTTCAACGATCTCTTCAACATTTCCGAGCTTCAACAGTATGCTTTCGAATCTCCTGTTGTAAGAATGATTCGGGTCCCTTACCAGGAGCCTGAGGCTCTTTTTCGCCGGCAGGCTTTTCTCCTTGCGGACATTCCTGACAGCAGCAATGATTTCCTTGGTCTCCTCAAAATGTTCCAGCAAATCGTTGTCGAACGGACCGGCTACGGGCATCTTTGAGACCATGATGCTTTCACCTTTTTCCCTTTCGGCGATCAACTGCCAGATCTCTTCCGTGATAAAAGGCATGAAAGGATGGAGCATGCGAAGCAGGGCGTCGAGGTATCCAATGGTCGCTATATGGGTAACTTCCGCAACGGGCTTGCCGAAATCAGGTTTTACGGCTTCCAGGTACCAGGCCGAGAATTCATCCCAGAAAAGCCGGTAAAGGGTCATAAGCGCATCCGATATCCTGTACTTTTTATATTGCCCGTCAAGCTGCCTTATCGATTTATTAAGCTTTTCGCGAAACCATTCATTGGCATCGGCTGCGGCCCGGGAAGGCGATCCTCCGGGATCGACTTCCCACTGCCTGATCAACCGGAAGGCATTCCATATCTTGTTGCCGAAGTTCCTGCCCTGCTCGGGCAGGCTGTCATCATAGAGCAGATCTCCCCCGGCCGGGGAACACAGGAGCATGCCCACCCTGACACCGTCTGCAGAATATTTCCGGATCAGCTCGAGAGGTTCGGGGGAATTGCCAAGGGATTTGGACATTTTACGGCGCTTGCTGTCTCTGACCATCCCCGTCAGGTATACATTGCTGAAAGGTTCCCTGCCCGGATACCGGTATCCCGCAATGATCATACGCGCCACCCAGAAAAAGAGTATATCCGGGGCCGTGATCAGGTCGCTTGTCGGGTAGTAATACTTATACTCCGTGTTTCCGGGATCACGAATGCCGTCGAAAAGTACAATGGGCCAGAGCCACGAAGAAAACCATGTATCCAGGACATCCTCGTCCTGCCTGATGTCCTTTGCGGACAGGTCGCTTTTCCCGGTTTTTTCACGGGCCAGGTCCAGTGCTTCCCCGGGAGTTTTCGCCACAACATACTGGCTGGTATTCCCGATGTAATATGCCGGGATCCGGTGCCCCCACCAGAGCTGTCTTGAGATGCACCAGTCTTTGATGTTTTCCATCCAGTGCCTGTATATGTTCCTGAATTTCGGCGGATGCAATTTCACTGTACCGTCCAGGACACTTTTAAGCGCAGGTCCGGAGATCTCCTTCATTTTCAGGAACCATTGAATCGATAACCTGGGCTCGATCACCGCATTTGTCCTTTCGGAGAACCCTACCTTGTTCAGGTAGTCTTCGGTTTTCAGGAGACAGCCCTGCTTCTTCAATTCCCCGACCACAAGCTCACGGGCTTCGAAACGGTCCTTTCCTGTGAAAAATCCGGCAGCTTCGTTCAGGGTTCCGTCGTCATTAAGTATGTCTATGCTCTCGAGGTCATGGCGCATCCCGATCTCGTAATCATTCTCATCATGTGCAGGAGTGATCTTAAGGGCCCCTGTACCGAATTCAGCGTCGACGTATTCGTCCGTGATCACGGGCACCTTTCTGTTCACCAGGGGTATGACGGCGGTTTTGCCGTGGTAGGGCCTGTATCTCGGATCTCCCGGGTTCACTGCCACTGCCGTGTCACCCAGGATGGTCTCCGGACGTGTCGTAGCGATCACAATGCCGTCGATGTTCCCTTCCACTTCGTATCTTACATAATACAGTTTTGATCTTTCTTCCCGGTATACCACCTCTTCGTCCGATACCGCGGTCCTGGCCCCGGGGTCCCAGTTGACCATTCTCTTGCCCCGGTAAATAAGTCCTTTCCGGAACAGGTCAATAAACACATCCATCACACTTTCATAGTAGGCTTCGTCCATGGTGAACCGGGTCCTTTCCCAGTCGCATGAGGCCCCCAGTTTTTTCAACTGCTCGAGAATGATCCCTCCATGCCTTTCTTTCCATTCCCATGCATGGGCCAGGAACTCGTCGCGCGTAAGATCAGATTTCCGTATCCCCTTCTCCCCCAGGCTGGCCACGACCCTGGCCTCCGTTGCAATGGAGGCATGGTCGGTCCCGGGAACCCATAAGGCATTTTTTCCGTCCATGCGGTTCTTCCTGATCAATACATCCTGGATTGTATTGTTCAGCATATGTCCCATATGAAGTACGCCTGTTACATTGGGCGGGGGGATCACGATGGTATAGGGTTCCCTTTCATCGGGCCGGGAACGGAAAAAGCCATGTTCCATCCAGTAATCATACCATCGTTGTTCGGTTTTTGAGGGGTCGTATTTGGAAGGAATGTCCACGGTAGAATTCCCGTAAAATTAAGTAATAATTGTATTAAATCATTCGGCTCCCGGTCCATTTATCCTTAAATTTCTAACTTTACACGTCAAAATGAATGGAACATGAAGCAATTTCTGTCGATCGCGATCATTGTTCTGACTCCGGCCCTGCTGGGTTCATGCAAAAGCGGGCAGGCGAAAAGGGCGGATGAAAACGCAGGGATTTCCTTTTATGATACCCTTGTCGATTTTGGGGTGATCCCTTTCAGCGGTGACGGGGATTGTGAATTTGTATTTGTCAATACAGGCACCGAACCCCTGTTGCTGACGCATGTTAAGTCAACCTGCGGCTGCACCATACCCGCCTGGTCAAAGGAACCGGTAAATCCTTCCGATACAGGAAAGATAGAGGTAAGCTACGATACGCACAGGATAGGCAGGTTCAGCAAATCCATCTATGTTTATTCCAATGCGCTGAACGGTACGCAGCGCCTTTATATACGGGGTGAGGTCGAGGGCGCAGAGGATCCTGAAACCCAATAAACATCAGGCCATGCCGGTAATCTCCAGAAGAGGCGGCATCATGCCCGAGTCGCCCATAAGAAAACTGGCCCCCTATGCCGAACAGGCAAAAAAACAGGGGCGTCATGTATATCATCTGAATATCGGACAGCCCGATATCAAAACCCCGGAGATCGCGATCGATGCCGTTAAAAACTTAAAAAGCAGCGTTATTTCTTACGGGCATTCCGCCGGGAATGAAAGCTACAGGAAAAAGCTTTGTGATTATTACAGGAAGATCGGTATCCTGGTCGATCATACAGAAATCCTTGTTACCACCGGGGGATCGGAGGCCATCCTGTTTGCCTTGATGTCTACGCTCGACCCGGGAGACGAGGTCATCGTACCCGAACCCTATTATGCCAATTACAATGGGTTCCTTGTCGCTTCAGGTGTCACCGTGAACCCCATTGTCTCAGACATCGGCAGTGGATTTGCCCTGCCTCCCGCAGAAGAATTTGAAAAACGGATCGGTCGGAAAACAAAAGGGATCATGATATGTAATCCCAACAACCCTACCGGTTACCTCTATTCAAGGCAGGAACTTGAAAAGATCGGGGAAATAATTCTTAAACATGATCTGTACCTTTACTCTGATGAGGCATACAGGGATTTATGCTACGACGGTGAATCCCATTTCTCTTCCATGCTTATAAAGGATGCCGGTCAGAATGTGATCCTTCTCGATTCAATTTCCAAACGATATTCCGCCTGCGGGGCCAGGATCGGGGCCCTGGTCACCAAAAACAGGGAAATCACGGCTACGGCCCTGAAATTTGCACAGGCTCGCCTGTCCCCGCCTTTCCTGGGGCAGATCCTGGGGGAAGCCGCCCTCGACACTCCGGAAACATATTACATGGAAGTGCAGAATGAATATACCGAGAGAAGGAACTACATCGTGGAAACCCTGAACGGGATGGAAGGTGTGATATGCCCCATGCCCATGGGCGCTTTTTATGCCATTGCACAATTGCCTGTTGACGATGCCGATAACTTCGCCCGGTGGTTGCTGAGCGACTTCGACTGGGAGAACCAGACTGTAATGCTGGCGCCCGCCTCGGGTTTTTATTCAAGGCCCGGACCGGGAAGACAGCAGGTCAGGATAGCCTATGTGCTTAAAAGGCCGGATCTTGAGAAGGCAATGATATGTCTTGAAAAGGGACTCAGGGCATATCCCGGGACAATCCGCTGAGCATCAGTCAAAATCCGGATAGATAAGGTATTTCTTACGCATTGCCTTGAATGCTTCCAGGCCCGGCTTCCATGACTCACGTATCTTTTCATCCTCCCAACCTGCAATGATCTGTTCCCTGAGCCGGTCCGTTCCGGCGAGCCTGTCAAAATAGGGAATGAAAAAATTTTCCTTATCCGGGAAATTACGGTAGGCAAACAGAAGCCAGGAGAGGCTGAATTTCTTCCCGGACGGATCCCTGTCCCTGTAGACACGAAGATCCATGCCCCGGCAGGTTTCTCCCTGCAGCTTCGGGTACATCGCAGCGCCCGGCCTGCTTTCCGGAACAAAAGAAAAATCCGTATTTGCAAGGTCCGGGTGCCCGAACACTTCGAACGGGAAATCGGTACCACGGCCTTCGCTTATTACCGTTCCCTCGAAAAAACAGAGAGATGGATAAAGGTAAACGGAATTCATGTTGGGCAGGTTGGGAGAAGGTTTCACGGGCAGGCGATACAGTGAATTGTGGTCATAGTTCAGGCAGGGGATCACGGTCAGCCTGCATTCCAACCCCTTCCCGAGCCAGCCTTCCCCGTTGATCATCATGGCATATTCGCCTATGGTCATACCGTAAACGACGGGCACTTCATGCAGGCCGGCAAAGGAACGGAAAGCGGAATCAAGAACGGGCCCGTCTATATAAAAACCATTGGGATCCGGCCGGTCGAGCAGGATCAGTTGCCTGCCGCTTTCCGCACATGCCTGCATCACGTAATACAACGTCGATATATAGGTATAGAACCTTACCCCTACATCCTGAATATCGAAAAGGATGGCATCCAGGTCTTCAAGCGCTTCGGCGGAAGGTTTTATGTTCTCACCGTAAAGGGACAGAACGGGCAGGCCGGTTGTCGTATCCACGCCATCCCTGACCGCTTCCCCGTATTGAGCTTCTCCCCTGAATCCGTGCTCCGGCCCGAATACCTTCCCTATCCTGAACAGGCCGGTGCCCAAGGACATCAGGCTGTCAACAAGGTGCGTCCCGGCGATCACGGAGGAGGGATTCGCTACGATGCCTATCGATTTCCCCCGGAGCAGGGGAAGGTAAGCATCCGTCCGTTCCGCCGCCGGAATGATATCCTCCTGCACATTACAGCCTGCACAGGCCAGAATGAGTAAAAGTATGCATAAACCTTTATTCACGTGGTGGTGGCATTCGGCGCGATCCGTGGACAGGAGGTTTAAAAATGATTAACTTTAGCCGGTAAAGTAAATCATTTTCCTTGAATCTGGAATTCTTTATAGCCAGAAAGCTCATTTTCAACAGGGACAGGAAAAAGAGCATTTCCCGTTCCATTCTGGATGTGGCTATTTTCGGCATATCGCTCGGGCTGGCTGTAATGATCGTGGCAGTCTCGGTTGTCACCGGATTCAAGAATGAGATCACGCGAAAAGTGGTGGGCTTTGCAGCCCATATACAGATCCTCAATTTTGATTCGAACATATCCTATGAAACGCAGCCCATTGACAGTGAACAGGAGTTTCTGGACCGGCTCCGGAATGATCCTGCGATCCGGAATGTGCAGATGTTTGCCACCAAAGCGGGGATCATAAAGACCAGGGAGGAAATTCAGGGAGTCGTACTGAAGGGCGTGGGACCCGAATACGACTGGAGTTTCCTGACGGACTACATGAAGGAAGGGAATATCATCTCATTCAACGATTCCGTACGTTCCGACGAGGTACTTATTTCACACTATATTGCTTTGCTTCTGAAGATGAAACTCAACGATGAATTCCTGATGTACTTTATACAGGATCCTCCGCGCATGAGGAGGTTCAGGGTGGCAGGTATTTATGAAACCGGCCTGGAAGAATTTGACAGGGTATTCGTATTCGGCGACATAAGGCACATACAGCGGCTGAATGACTGGCGCCCGGACCAGATCAGCGGATTTGAAGTAAATATTTCGGACTTCAGTGATCTTGAAAATCAGACGCTGAACGTGATGAATTATGTGGGTTACGGTTTCGGGGAAAACGGTACACGGCTCAAGGTAGTGAATGTCCGGGAAAAATATCCCCAGATCTTTGACTGGCTTAACCTGCAGGATGTGAATGTCCTGATCATCCTGATCCTGATGCTTGTCGTGGCAGGGTTCAACATGGTGTCCGGCCTGCTGATACTCATCCTCGACCGTACCAATATGATCGGCATTCTCAAGGCCCTCGGCAGCACCAATGTAAACATCCGGAAAGTATTCATGTACCAGTCCGGCTTCCTGATCCTGATAGGACTGATATGGGGAAATATCATAGGCACGGGGATTTGCCTCGTTCAGAAATATTCCGGCATCATCGAGCTCGATCAGTCATCGTATTATCTCTCAACGGTCCCGATAAACCTGAACGTATTTCACATGCTCTTGCTGAACCTGGGAACGGCCTTCGTGATCCTGCTTATGCTCCTCATACCCTCCATGATCATTTCAAGGATCAGCCCTGTGAAAGCCATCCGTTTCGATTAGGGCTTCGGCTTTTTACCGGAAGCGGTCAGGGCAGCGATGTCATCTTCGTGCTTCTTCATTACATTCTTGATTTCCAGTTCAAGGGCATCCCTGGTATTGTCAACTTTCGCTTCCAGCTTCAGGTAATCCTTTTTTATCCTTCCCCTGTTGATAATGATCAGGATAAGCAGGATCACCAGTAAAACCACAAACACGGCCGCCAGGATGATCAGCATCTGCCTTGTCCAGCCGGCCAGGATTTCCCTTTCCTCATCTGCCTGGCCTTTATTCCTTTCCACCACCTGTTCCAGCGCCGATACCTTTGCTTCCGTCTCCCCGATGGCCTGCCGGTTCTCCGTAACCGCAGCGTTTGTCTCCTCAAGCGCTGCAGCCTGGTCTCTGCTTGATGAAACCAATTGTGAGCTCAGCCTCCGCTGACCCGTTTTCAGCGAGCTGATTTCATTTTCAAGATTCCGGACTGCATCCAGAATGACGGAGTCACTCTCCTGGGCGCCCGCGCCCAGGCAGAAACATAATGCAATGAGAAGGCTTGCAATGATTTTCATAATTCTTGGATTTAGGCTGGGAAGAAAAACTCAAAACCAATAATTTATGAAAAAACAGGATGCCAGTCAAGAAGAGGGGGAAGATCCGCGGGGAATGCTTATTTTCGTAAAGTCTGTAGAAACGATATGCGACTTGAAAACGCTTCTGAAATGGACGGATTCCTGACCCGGCTCCGGTCTGGCCTTGAAGGAGATTTGCCGGGCCGTGAAGCGCAATACAGGATGGCGCCCGGGACCCGCCGGGAAAATGAGCATGCCAGGTATAAAAATGCGGCCATCCTGATCCTTCTCTATAAAAAGGACAACAGGATCTGGACGGTACTGATGAAAAGACCGGAATATCCCGGGGAGCACAGCAACCAGGTAAGTTTCCCGGGAGGAAAGTCTGAAAATGCAGACAGGGACCTCCGTGACACGGCCCTGCGTGAAACAAAGGAGGAGCTTGGCATTGACGAAAGCAGGATTGAGATACTCGGCAGGCTCAGCCCCCTGGAAATCCCGGTCAGCGGCATAGAGGTACTGCCTTTTGTAGGGTATTACCCGGGAGTCCCTCAATTCAACCCGGATCCTGCCGAGGTCCAATACCTGATAGAAACGCCGCTTTCAGACTTACTGCGACCTGAAACCAGACAGGTAAGGATCAGGACCATTCTGTGCAAACTTGTAAAGGTGCCCTGCTATGAGATAAGCGGGAACGATATATGGGGCGCCACCGCTATGATACTTTCAGAGTTCCTGGAAGTCATCCTGAAGACAGATCCGTCGCCTCCTCGATGATGTTCTTGTACAGCTCGTACCTTTCCAGGATCTGGTTCACATAGTTCACGGTTTCGGTTCCCCTGGCATATCCGTAATTTATATCCGGGTCATTGTAATACTCCGGGTCCGATTCCCTTAAAAGGAACTCATCTACGTTATCCTTCCAGATGCCCGGATCCTTACCGTTCTTTCCTGCCAGCGTCATGGCATCCAGTATATGGCCCCGTCCGATATTATAGGAGGCCAGAATGAATTTGGTTCTTTCCATGGGATCCTTAACGGAATCTTCAAACCTTTCGTCGAGCCATTTGATAAAGTCTGTCCCGGCCCTGATCTGCTGCTCAACGGAAGAATTTTGCGAAACGTCATATTCCCTTGCAGTGACGGGCATCAGCTGCATAAGGCCAAAAGCTCCGGCCCACGAGCGGGCATTGGGATCGAACCGGGATTCCTGGTAGATCAGGGATGCGAGCAACCTCCAGTCCCATCCTATCTCCCGGCTGTATTTTCTGATGTACTGATCATACTCGGATATTTTTCCGCTGCTCAGGGTAAACAGATCGCTTTTTACCATACGGGCCGAGCGCTCGTTCCTGAAGTACTTGTCATAGATTACATAATAGCGTGCCGTTTTTTTATATTCCGTTAGCCACTTATCAATCTCACTGAGTAATTCAACTGCACCCGGATTTACGGCCCAGGCAAGATTTTGTTTAAAACTGACGGGCGTCTGCACATCGAGGCCGGAATAATAAGTCTGGTTAACAAGGGCCACGTTTTCATCACAGACCGTATAATCAATCTCACCGTTGGCAACCTTCATGATAAGTGTCTCGGCCATTTCAGGCACATCGATGATATCAATGCTGTCACCTATTTCTTCCTCCAGGTTATGCATCCGTTCAAGATAGGACGAATACTCCTGAACAAATACAGTCTTCCCTCCCAGTTCAAGCGGGTCCCGGATGAGATTTTCCTCCAGCTCTTCCCTGCTCATGTTTTCCCAGCCCTCCGGCTTTCTCTGTACCAGAACCTGCCGTGTCTGGCTGTGCGGAACCGTAAAGGCAAGCATCTTCTTTCTCTCTCCCGTAATTGTCAGGTTGTAGGCGATCAGGTCACAATCTCCCGTCAGCAGGCAGACAAAGGCTTCTTCCAGATCATTGCTTGCTACGATCTCAAGCCTTGTGTCAAGATGGGCGGCGAGATCCTGAAGCATTTCATACTGATATCCCATGGCCTGCCCCCTGTAGATGAAATAATCCGTCGAATTAAAATCCGTAATGGCAACCAGTTTACCCTTTTCACGAATCTGGGGAAGGTCGTTCACGTCCTTTCCGATGGGCTGCCTTTCTTCCTTCCTTCCGCATGAAAGAAGCGTTATCAGCAGGAATAGAATGATAAAGTGCAGGTACAGGTTCCGTTTTATACTTTTTCTGACAGGCATGTAAACGATTTAAGATTTCCCGTCAACAGCTCCCCAGGCAGACAGGCCCTGCTAATCATAGAAAGTCCATGACAGACCAAACCTGAAAACCTTTCCGGGTGTCGGATAATTCAATACATGAAAATAATTCTTTTTAATCATTCCTGCATAAACATGGTCCCATCTTATATAGAAACGCGTCCTTTTCAGTTTCGCTGTCATGAAAAGGTTCATATAGGGATAATTCCCTATTTCCCTGATCTCCTGGGCATAAAAAACAGCCGAAGAGGGTGCGTATGCAAGCCCCCTGTATTTCGTATAGTAATACAGGTCGAATCCCAGCTCCACATTCAGGACATTCCGTACGAGAGGAAAGGCAAAATAATCGGAGGTGTAGTAGGAGAGATCGGGCATTCTTACCACATCCCTGTTGCTTATGAACAAATATTCGGCCCTGTGATCGGAATGAAAGGGACCGAGCCTGAACTTCTTGCCTACATCAAAACCGATCAGGGTAATCGCCGGATTGTACTGAACGGGAAGAGCCTGCTGGTTGAAATAAACACAGCCGGAAATCAGGGACATATCGGCATGCGCGGAAAGCGATATGGCCTCGTTGCTTACCTGCAATGACCCGTGAATTTCCTTGACTTTCCGGAATTCATTATCCCATTTGTAATGATTTGATTCATAATGTTCCGTAAAATGATCCGGTTCTTCTATTGACATTTCCCCTGAAATACGTATCCGGGATTCACCCGGTTTACCCTGAAACACCCTGGTGATCTCGCCCTTCAGTATCAGATCTCCCGCCCTGTATCCCAGGGGGTAGAACCTGCCCTGAAAAACCCAGTTCCAGTCTGTTCCTACGGTATGGAGAACGCTTGCCCCGATTTGCACATTCCCGTACTGCCAGGATTTATTATCAGCAACAATCGTATCGTTCCCCCGGAAGCTGGAATCGGGCGCCGTATTATAGGCATAGCGTACCCATTCGTGCGAAACAAACACCCTGGCCCCGAAATCATGATCCCGGTTGGGATTTTCATCCAGCATCAACTGCAGCGTGTTGGTCAGTGAACGGTAAAAAGTGGAATCATATGTTTCAATGCTGTCAATATAAAAGGCCGGGTAAAAATCAGGATTGCTGCCTGCCAGGGGATCCAGGTACTCCCGGTAGCCCCGGTCATAGACCAGTGTATGTACGATGGAACCCGTTTTGGCAGTTTTGTCACGCAATCTGCTGAATCCTGTTTTACTGGTGCTGTCCTCAACTTCCGTCATCTTCCCGAAACGATATCGTTGGGTAAGATGGTAGGTTATTGACCTGATCCCGGAAGTGGCTTCTTCAAGATTGACATCATATTCATTCTCTTCTTTGTCGGAATTTATAAAAAGGCTGTCACCGTTGAGCCCACCGTTTTCCTGTGCGTTGAATCCATTGAAATGAAAGCTGGAATGCACAGTATAATCCTTTCCCGTACGGGACCCGAAAAACGTGAAATTCGTAACCTTCCCCTTCTGGTTTGCATATTTCCCTCCCGAGGAAAGCAGCCTGAGGTCGAATCCCATATTCAGATAGGGATTAATATTCTGTGTGTGCACCGCATGGAACACCTCCTCCTTCTCTTCTTTCACCCCCCCTGTTGAGGTAGTATAGTATTCCAGCATGGTGAAGGGTTTTGTGATATTATAGTACATCGTTTTTTCAGGGGTATAGAGGTAGGGAATATAGGGACTCAGGAAAAAAAATCCGGGTTGCCTGTCATTATTGAAATACAAATTGTTACGGCTCTGTAACCCGAGATTGCCCAGATATGCGTTCGAGATGCTGTTCCTGTACACGGGGTTGAAGATCTGGAAACCCGTCTGTATCGTATCGAAATGAAAGTCCTGTATTGTGGTGAAATCCTCTGTAAGTATCCATGTCTTTACAAAGGCGGGAGTCGAGTCCGGAACTTCCTGGGACAGGGCCAGGTATGGGACAGCCAGTGCCAGGATAAGAATTCGGATCTGCTTCATGTCCCAAATTTAGCGGAATTATTATTTATAACGGAAAATCCTCCCGTTTAGTGAATCCCGGGGTTCTCCCTGCCGGCTTATCCCTGAATGAACGACAGGCGAAAAACCGCAACTGCAATTTTCCGGCTAAAATCATATCCCTTCCTTGCTGCACAATGCAACCCGCCCCGTCGAACGGGGCTCAGACAGCATCGTACGCTAAACTTCGGGATATGGTTTCCTAACGCCTCAAATTGAATGTTGCTTATTTTTCACCTGCTGTTCATATAAAATGGTGGGCTGGCATATTGAATTTCAATTGTCCTTTTTATAACTTTATATCAGGAAGCATTATCGATCCCAAAATCCTGAAGTATAATCAGTATACAATGTAAACAGAATGTCAGCCCCTAAACGCCTGTTTCCGATTATTCCTTTCCTGTTTCATCTTTTGCTCTCTTTCGGACAAAGCGCAACGCTGATACCGGATACAGACCTGGATGAATACAATCTGGATAGCAATCATATCACCATTGTTTTAACAGGTGATTTTTTTATGGATTCTACGCTTGATCAGATCAGCTTCACTTTGAACAATGCACCCCCCGGTCTTGATATCGAATATATTGTTTACTCCGATTCCTCGTTGGCCGTAATTGATCTGGCTTTTGACGGTACAGATTTTGACACGGACATCACGGATTTTTCTGTCACAATCGATACAACCGAACTGATCTTCAGTGAAAATCCGCTTATAAGCAATACCTTGACAATAACCGCTATCGATGAAACGGCTCCCATAGCCACTATTACTCCGGCCATTCCCCTTGTCGATACCAACCTGGACGGGAATATACTGATCTTGGATCTTATTAATGAAATCTTCAGCGATTCCATACTCAATGCCGGCAACTTCATTTTTAACGGTCAACCTCCGGGCCTTACAATAGACACGGTTACATTTGCGGATTCATCCCGTGCAATCATAGACCTGGCCTTTAACGGGACCGGGTTTGATTCAGTATATGCAAATTTCTCGGTAAGCATTGACCCGGTTGAATTATCGTACAGTACATCCCCGCTGATAAGCAACACCTTAACCATTTCAGCCTACCATGAACCCAGGGCCGTATTGGACCCATGGACAGAACTGAGCGAGTCGAATCTGGACGGAAACACGATTGAAGTGAATCTGTATCATGAACAATTCAGGGATAACGAACTGGATACATTTAATTTTCTCTTGAACCATGCACCCCCGGGTTTGATAATGGATTCAGTATACTGTACGACACCCTCTACTGCCCTGATATTCCTGGCTTTTGACGGTACAGATTTTGATACGGACATCCCGGATTTTTCTGTCACCATCGATACAGCCGAGCTGGTTGTCAGTACTGCCCCCCTTACAAGCGACAGCCTGGTTATTTCAGCCGTTGATGAAGACGCACCGGAATTAACAATCACACCGGGGTTCACATTAATGGAATCCACCCTGGATACAAATCATCTGACCGTGGATCTCACAAACGAATTATTCAGGGATGCTTTTCTGTACTATGTGAACTTTGACCTGAACAATGCACCCGAAGGTTTGACGATAGATTCAATCGAATATATTGACACGGTTTCTGCCTTGATATACCTGAACTTTGACGGCACGGATTTCAATACGGACATCAGCGGTTTTTCTCTTACCATAGATACGACAGAACTGGTCCGCAGCACGGCTCCGCTCACAAGCAATGCATTGACAATAACGGCCGTCGACGAAACCGAAATGGCCATAATTACACCGGGAACGGACCTTGACGAGTCAAATCTCGACAGCAATTATCTTATCCTGGAACTTAAAGGCGGAGTGATTTTTCAGGATTCAATGCTCGATCAGGTTCATTTCATGCTGAATAACGGCCCTTCCGGTCTGACGATAGAATCCGTTACTTTTACGGATTCTGCAGAGGCAATCATTGAACTGGCTTTCGACGGAACTGATTTTGATTCCGTGTATTCCGATTTTTACGTAACAGTGGATACAATGGAACTGTTCTTCAGTCCCTTCCCGGTAACAAGTAACAGTCTGACCATAACATATTTAATGGAACCTCATCCACTTCTGCATATTACCCCCGGGACAGCTCTGGATGAATCCAATCTGGATGGCAATTATTTAACTGCAAATCTGACAAATGATTATTTTATTAACACTTCACCTGACCCGTTGAATTTCACCCTGCTGTATGTTCCTCCCGGCTTGACGATCGATTCCATCTTTTATACAGATTCCTCAACTTCAATCATTTACCTTGCATTCGACAGTACAGACTTTGATATCAGCTACCCACATCTCAGGTTGCAGATCGATAACGTTGAACTGTTTAACAGTGAAAATCCACTTATAAGCAATTCCCTGTTCATCACTTACACAAGGGAACCTACCGCTATTTCTGCCACTCCTGATTCAATTATGGCCGAATACGATCTTGATTTCCGGTACCTGAACATTACGGTAGAACAGGATTCATTCATTAACCCCGGGTCGCTTGACCAGGACGATTTTATTTTAAACAATGCCCCGACCGGCCTGAGCATTGAGAGTGTAACGGATAAATCATTTGACGGGGCCAGGTTAAACCTGCAGTTCATATACCGGGACTTCGATGAGGATATATCAGATTTTAGTGTCTCCGTCAGGCCGGGAAATTTAAGGTATGCCGATACTGCAATTACATCATGCGATTTGGACATTCTCGCCTATGTCGAAAATCCGATGGCCCACATCGATGCGGATTCCGTTCTGGCCGAATCAATCCTGGAAGACAGGTATCTGTCTCTAACGCTTACAGAAGAAGAGTTTATTAATCCGGATTCCATCAATGCGGAAGATTTCACTCTTATCAATGCGCCGCCCGGTTTAAGCATTGATAGCATCGGGAAAGCGATGCCTGCCAGCGTTGAACTCTATCTTGGATTTGACAGATCGGATTTTGACACTGTCATAAATGATCTCCGGGTTTCCATCCGGCATGAGGTACTGATCCAGACATTCTCGGACGGACTTCTCTCCAACATGGTTTCTGTCATTCCTGAGATCGAGCCGGTTATCACCGGTATCTCCATACCGGATACGGCTATGAAAATAGGAGATACTGTTCTACTGACAATCTTTGTTGAAGATGACCATGACTCCTTATTTACACTGAACTCGGGGACCATAGGAGGCTATCCTGTCGGTTCTTTAAGCAGGTTGGACAACACAACCTATCATACCAGCTTCAGCATCACGGAGGGCGGAATGGATTTCACTGCAGACGAGGATATCCCCGTATCGGAGCTGCAACTGATGAATGGACCGGTCTCGGGCAATATCTGGGAGAATCCCATCAGCCAGGACAATGATCCCATCGATGCCAATGCCCCGGTCATTTCCGCTACGGTGATTCTTTCCACGGACGATTCACTGATGCCGGGCGAAACCCTCGAACTAATCCTGACCGCAGATGAAGCCGGCTATGTGGCAGGGGATTCCACTTCCGTTAACGGCGTATTCATTACCGCTTTAAATGTCGTATTCCGGGATATGGGAGGAGGTATATACCTCATATCATACACTGTTTTACCCGGCGATAAAAACGTAACTGAAGGGAATTTGGAGGTAAGTATCATACTTACAGACCAGGCAGGAAATAAAAGTCTGCCGTTTTCAACCATACAGTCAAACAATGTTAAAATCTCGGCACCCATGCCATCAGCAGATATTGCACCGGACTCCCTGCTTTTTGAAAATAAGCTTGATAACAGAAGCATCATTCTTTCCCTGAACGTTGACACATTTATCAATTACCATCTGCTTTCACCGCTGGATTTCACGCTTCAGAATGGTCCTTCAGGTCTTTCTATTGACAGCATCAGCAATGCAGATCCCTCCACGGCTATTCTCCATCTGGAATTTGATGGAAATGACTTTACAGCTGACTATAATTCTTTTGGCATACTAATAAACAAGAATGTCCTTGGATTCAGTGATTCTGATCTTGCAACCGATACACTGACCATTTACGCCGATTCTCTTCTGGTCATCTTTTCCGGGAAGAACGTTACAATCCCGAATGGTCATGACGGTGCTGTTGACCTTACTGTGGCTGGGGGCACACCTCCATATACTTACAGCTGGGACAACGGTGCCGTCACGGAGGACATAAATTTTCTTATGGCGGGGACGTATTCATGTATTGTTACGGATGCCGGGGGCAATCAGTGGAATGAAGCCATCCTGATTGAGGAACCTGGGCTGAATCCCTGTGCCATCACCGTTGACTTTTCTTATGAAATAAACGGGGATACTGTGCATTTCACAAACCTTTCGGACGCAAATCAATACAATTGGAACTTTGGAGAGGGTGGCATAGCTAATGATATAAATCCCTCATATGTTTACGCGCTTCCGGGGATGTATGATGTCTGCCTGGTGGCGATAGATACAATGAGAGATTGCGTGGAGAAAAGTTGTAAAAGACTGGAAATCGGAAATACCGGTTGCTTTGCAGAATTCACTTACCAGTATGAAAATGACAGCACAGTTCGTTTCACGAACATCTCGGCGGGGACCGCAAATAAATGGTACTGGAATTTTGGCGATGGGAATAATTCCTTCTTACAGCATCCTGTACATACATTTGACGAGCCGGGTACATATCCGGTCTGCCTGTTAGTCCGTGATACAATTTCAGGTTGTCAGTCAGACTTCTGTACCGGGATCAGGGCCGGAGCCACAGAACTGATCGCTGACTTCATATATTTTGTGGATACGGCTGAAAGGACGGTAACTTTTACGGATCAGTCAAGCGGCAACATCTCTTCCTGGTACTGGACATACGGAGATGGCCACCATGATCAGGTACAGGATACTTCGCACCAATATGATAAAACACAGGTTTATCCTGTTTGCCTGTTTGTAAGAGATGAAGCAGGCAACCATGATCAAACCTGTACCGAAATCCGGGTTGGCACACCCGGCTGCAATATTAAAGCTGACTTCTCATTTTTTACTGATGCCGACAGCAATTCCATATCATTCGTGGATAAATCACAGGGAGACGGGATATCCTGGTTCTGGGATTTCGGAGACGGAAGTACCAGCACTGCCCGGAATCCTGACCATCGATATGACAAAGAAGGGTATTATCTGATCAGCCTGGCTGTTCATGATAACATCACTGATTGTTTCGATTCCTATTCAGAATATATACAGGTAGGAAATGCCGACTGCAGATCCCTGTTCGATTATTCCCCGGACATAAGCACAAACACTGTGGAATTTATTGACAAATCCAGGGGAAACATCACCGGGTATTTCTGGTATCTGGATGACGGGAATTATTCAACCGAGAAAGAATTTACACATACTTACGACCGGCCTGGGTTGTATCATGTTTCCCTGACCGTGATCGATGCTACCGGTCAATGTATGGACCATTACATGAAGGAAATCCAGGTGGGCAATATTGATTGTTCCGCAGATTTCGAGTACTTCGTGGATTCTTCCGAAAATCTGGCTTATTTCAACCCGATAGCTATCGGGACCATTTCCGACTTTCAATGGATTTTCGGGGACGGAAGCATCTCATCCATGGAAAATCCGAAGCATCAATTTACACAGCCCGGCTACTATACCGTGGGACTGAATACATTTGATTCCGCCAGCGGATGCATGGACTATCATGATGAGGTTATTCTTATCGGAAGCGAGGGCATAGACTGCCGCGCGGATTATATTTACCGGAATGATCCGGGTTCTTTAAAAGTCAGATTCAAGGATCGGTCCAGGGGAGATGTCGCGAAGTGGGTCTGGGACTTTGGGGATGGTACTTACTCAACGGATTTCGACATTACGAGCCATACTTACCCGGCAGGCGGATATTATATGACCTGCCTGACCGTGGTCAACAGGTATGGCATAGCCAACACGCACTGCGATTATGTCCGCCTGCCCGCAGAAGAACCGAAAAATTGCTTTGCGGATTTCTATTACACTGTCGACAGTGCATCAATGATTGTGTCCTTCATGGATGTGTCACAGGGCAAACCCGATTCGTGGACCTGGGACTTCGGTGACGGTTCCATATCAGAAACCCGTAATCCGGTACACAGCTATGATGATCCCGGTTTTTACCTGATCAAACTGCGCATAAAGAACACATCAACCGGTTGCACCGGAAAACATGCTGAATTGATAAATGTGTCCAAAGGAAATTCGGGGCTTCAGGTGGATTTTGATTTTGACATAGACAGCTCAACCCTTAAAAACGGGTACTATCCAGTTAATTTCATTGGTGTATCACTTGGTGATGCCGGCAAACTGAAATGGTCATTCGGTGATGGAACCCTTGATACAACCTCCCTCAGACCTGCCCATGTTTATACAGAACCCGGTACTTACCAGGTCTGCCTGGCAATTTCAGACCCTGTTACCGGTGCCTCGGACACAAGCTGTAATGCCGTGACTGTCGGAAGCGCATCAACAGTATCTGACAGATACATGAACAACACGTATCTGCTGGGCAATTATCCCAACCCATTCGGGGACATTACTTATATTGTCTATGAATTGCCTGTGGAATCGAATGTTCAACTGACCATATTCGACCAGATGGGACGCATGGTGGATATAATTGTCAATTCGGATAAACAGAGTGGAGGAAGCCACAGAATAGAATATAATGCTTCCGCCCTGAGCAGCGGGGTTTACACTCTGAGGCTGGTTGTCAACCAGGGGGTATCCACATCCAGGATGATTGTCAGGTAAAACGGCTGCGAGTTTCATTGCAAAGCAGCGGACGAACCTGTTTTCAGCCAGATGATCTGCCGCTGTGATTTTATACCTGCCCGCCAGAAACCATTAAAAAACCCCGGCTCGGAAAGAACCGGGGTTGTGAAAGTCGGCGACGACCTACTCTTCCGCAAACGCAGTACCATCGGCGCTGACGGGCTTAACTTCTCTGTTCGGAATGGTAAGAGGTGGATCCCCGTCGCAATAGTCACCTTAAGATCATCAATATTTTAGACGTATTAATGGAAGAGCAAAATTTTAAAATCCACAGAGAAAGCTACGGGTAATTAGTATCGCTCGGCTTTGACATTGCTGCCTTTATACCTGCGACCTATCAACGTCATCATCTTCAACGACCCTTAAAGGAGATCTCATCTTGAGGCAGGCTTCGCACTTAGATGCTTTCAGTGCTTATCCCTTCCAGACGTAGCTACCC
>CAYOPZ010000013.1:0-76723 GCA_964406005.1 uncultured Bacteroidaceae bacterium | reverse complement strand
GGTTGCGGTTTCGTCGTCACCGCATTAATGATTCTGTAACTTTTATGAAACAAGCGCTTGCTTAGATAATCTTCCACAGATCTGCACGGTTCAATTGTAACCATTTTCACGGTAAAAGTATCTAAGGGCAAATCCTTTTAATTCAGCAATCATGAACAGTTTGTATTATTTATTCAAATCCCTGCCCTGGCTGGGATTGTTTACGGCTATTGTACTGGCCTGGTATTTTTATATCAAAGCCAAGAATAAGGAGCGTCTGGCACTTATTGAAAAAGGTACGGATGTATCAAAAATTTATTCAAATCAGGAGGTTCCCTTTCGTTTTCCCTGGTTGAAGCTTGGAATCGTTATTACCGGTGTAAGTCTTGGGGTCTCAATAATTGTAATTTTGTATCTTATGGATCCGCATAATGACGTACTGTCAGATGCGGCCGGGCCATTAATGCTGATAGCAGGTTGTTTGTTCGGGGGCATCGCAATGATCATCTCTCATCTTGTCACCAGGGCCGGGGAAAAGAAAAAGAATGGATAGTATTTATATTGAAAAGGTATTAAACGGGGATATCGATGCGTTTCAATACTTTGTCCATCAATATAAAAACATGGCCTATAATGTTGCAGTATCAATTCTAAAAAATGAATTTGATGCCAAAGATGCAATTCAGGAAGCCTTTGTAATTGCTTTCAGGAAACTGAATTCTTTTAAAGGTAAATCGAAGTTTTCGACCTGGCTTTGCCGTATCGTGATCAATGAAGCGTTCAAACAGGCAAAGGGAAAGACCAGGGAGCCTGTAAAATATCAGGAGGTACCTGATGTGCAGAATGAAAAACTGGAGCAAGCTTTTGAATTAATTAAAGAAGACCAGCAGAAATATTTCATAGACCTTGCATTGCAAAACCTGTCCTCGAAAGAAGCGCTCGCACTTAACCTTTATTACCTGGAGGAATACTCTGTGGAAGAGGTATCCGACCTTACCGGTTGGTCCGCTGCAAACGTTAAGGTCATTTTATTCAGGGCGCGCAGGAACATGTACAATGAATTAAGCAGAATATTAAAAAAAGAAATAAAAATACTCTATTGATGGAACCTGAATTTGAAGATAAACAGCTTCAGATAATCCTTTCAAAAGGCAGGAAGGATATGCCCTTTAATGATTTTGAGGAGGAACTGATGTTTGAAATCCGGAAGGAATCCGAACGAAAGAATTCCATATTGAAAAACATCAGATTGTCATGGTTGTTTTTCATTATCGGCCTGATAACCGGGACAATCCTGGTTAGTGTCCCTACCCTGTCCCAAACAATCCTCCCGGATGTAACTTCCAATATGATATTGCTTTCTGTACTGATAATGGCACTGTGCCTGGTGCTTCTTCTGTTTATCGAAAAGCTGATTAAGCTGTCCTTTTTCAGGTAATTGACATCCCATCTCTTAGCCGTAAAATCAGTCTGGATTTTCCATACTTCAAAGGAATTTCAGGACATTCCTTATTTTGATATTAACTCCTTTGGTTACCTTTGCAGGCAGTATTAAAATTCGAAAAACAACCCAAACATAAAACCATGGAAAAACGCAAACTCGGTGAAAGCAACCTTGAAGTCTCGGCCATCGGGCTGGGCTGCATGGGTATGAGCTTTGGTTACGGCCCGCCTGCAGACAAAAAGGAAATGATCTCGCTCATCCGTTCGGCAGTCGAACAAGGCGTTACATTTTTCGATACTGCAGAGGTGTACGGCCCGTTTGCAAACGAAGAGCTCGTCGGCGAGGCCCTGGCTCCCTTCCGGGAACATATTGTAATTGCTACCAAATTCGGATTCAAAGCTTCGTCACCGGATGAACCGAGATGGAGCGAGCTGGATAGCCGGCCGGAACACATCAGGGAAGTGGCAGAAGCCTCGCTCAAGAGACTCGGGGCCGGTGTCATCGATCTGTTCTATCAGCACCGGGTAGATCCGGAGGTACCGATCGAGGATGTTGCAGGTACTGTGAAAGATTTAATCCGGGAGGGTAAAGTAAAGCATTTCGGCCTTTCGGAAGCAGCTGCCGGGACCATCCGCAAAGCGCATGCCGTTCAGCCCGTCACAGCCGTTCAGAGCGAATATTCCTTATGGACGAGAGGACCGGAAGAGGAAGTATTGCCGGCGCTGGAAGAACTCGGAATCGGGTTCGTTCCGTTCAGTCCGCTCGGGAAAGGCTATCTGACGGGAAAAATAAATGAAAATACCAGGTTCGACAGCAGCGACTTCCGGAACATCCTGCCGCGTTTTACTGCTGAGGCGATCAGGGCAAATCAGGCCCTGGTCGATCTGCTTGGCAAAGTAGCCGGGCGGAAGGATGCAACGCCAGCGCAAATTGCAATTGCCTGGCTGCTGGCTCAGAAACCGTGGATGGTCCCGATTCCGGGTACCACGAAAATGGACCGTCTTAAGGAAAACAACCGGGCAGCGGCAATCGAACTGACTACTGACGATCTGCGTGAGATCGAAGCGGCAGCCTCGAAGATCAAAGTTCACGGAGCCCGTTATCCGGAACAAATTGAACGGATGACCGGCCGCTGATACGCGTTATGCTTTCAATATCTCAATCCCACGACAACGATATCGTCTATCTGGTCAAATTCTCCGCGCCATTCTTCCATGGTACTGTTCAGGATTTCCTTTTGTTCATCCATTGACTTTTCCTGAACGCTGATCAGCAGTTCCTGGAAAGTCCTGGACTTGAATTTTTTCCCCTTGGGTCCTCCGAACTGGTCGGCATACCCGTCTGAAAATATATACAGGGAGTCCCCTTTCCGAAGATCGAGGTCATGGGTTCTGAATTCATCCATCCTGTCGTATATGGCTATGGGCATACGGTCCGGCCTTTGTTCGATAAGCTCACCCCTGCGGATCAGCCACATGGGATTATTCGCACCGGCATACCAGGCCCTGTTCCGGTTAAAACTGATTTTTAAAAGTGCAATATCCATACCGTCCCTGCTTTCAGAATCAACCTCACGCTGTTTCAACGAAGTAATTACGGATTCCCTGAGTATGTCAAGGATGCGCCCCGGCTCGGTGATGTTGTTTTTATCCACGATTTCGTTCAGGAAGGATATTCCCAGCATGCTCATGAACGCTCCCGGGACCCCGTGTCCCGTGCAGTCGGCAGCAACAACGATAACCTCGCCGTTCTTTTTCTTTACCCAGTAAAAATCTCCGCTTACGATATCACGCGGTTTGAACAGTATAAATGAATCTGTAAAACTTTCCTTAAGCAGCTCGTATGAGGGCAGCAGTGCGGTTTGAATCCTCCTGGCGTATTTTATGCTGTCTGTAATATCCCTGTTCCTGGCTTCTATGACGTTTTTTTGTTCATTGATCTCGATGTTCGCCGTTTCAAGGTTCCTGTTCTTTTCTTCGATGACCGATTTCTGCCTCCGGATCTCGACGGTCCGTTCCTGGACCTTGATTTCAAGTTCACGGTTTTTCCTGACGAGCTGCTTTTCACGGAATTTGATATAACTGTATATACTCAATACGACCAGGAATATCACGATGCTGTAAAACCACCATGTTTGCCAGAACGGCGGCTCAATTACTACAGAATATACAAGGGGTTCGGATCTGATGCCGTTGACATTGGACGCGACGATATTAAGCGTATACTGCCCGGGTTTCAGTCCCGAATAAGTAACGGATTGATTCTTTGTCGGAGGGGAAAAGTCGTTCTCGAGGCCATCAAGGTAAAACCGGTAGGTCAGTTTATCCGGGTTGGTGTTCGAAATGCCGGCAAATGTAAAGGTCAGGTGGTTGCTTGAATAAGGCAACATCAAATTATCAGGCACCCGGTACCAGGGTTTTATACTGTCCGACCGTTCGCTCCAGTCTACATCCTGGTAGAAAAGGGCAATATCTGTCAGGTGAAGCAATGGCCGTTCAGGACTAATGTGCTCCAGCTCCGGACGATAACGCGTCACTCCCCCGACTGTCCCGAACCACACATTCCCCTCTTTATCCCTGAATGAAGCATTCAACTGGTTCTCGAGTCCTGCAAAGCCATCCGTATTATCGTAGTTCCTCACACTCAGGACGGTATTGTCGTCATCCAGGACAATCCTGTCGAATCCCTTGTCCGTTGCCACCAGCAAGGCAGAATCGTTAAGAAAGATCAATGAATAGATATTGTTTGAGCTCAGTACGGCATTATCGGCAACACGGCGGATGGGCATACTGTCTTTTTGCATATCGAACATGTATAATCCCCCTCCGTAAGTTCCTATCCAGATGTTGCCTTCACTGTCTTCTGCGAGTGTATACAGTTTCTGATAATCCAGGCCCTCCTCTTCATCGTAATTTGTCATCCTGTTCCCTTCCTGGAATTCAACCAGTCCCCCGAAGGTGGCAACCCAGATGTTCCCGGACAGGTCCTGGATGATATGCTGGACCTCATTGTTGACCAGGGGCGGATCAGACAATTGACTAACGTTTAAAAAACCGGTCCCGTTGAAAATACTGATCCCTCCTCTTGTTCCGCACCATAACAGATCCCGGATTTCGTCAATGTACAGGCAGTTTACATAGTTGTCGGCCAGCCCGTCATGATCGTTCAGGTAGACAAATTGCTTCCCGTTAAAAAAAGCAATGCCACTGCCCGGGGTTGCGATCCAGAACGAACCGTCCCTGCCTAAGGCAATATCATTGATTGATTTATCCCTGATTCCGACATTTTCACCGTAGTGTACGAATTCCGGTATGTCCCGGCCGGGATCCATAGCGTTGAGACCGCCTCCGAGGGTTGCGATCCAGATATTGCCGTTCATGTCCTGGCCAATGCTTGAAACAAGGTTGTTCGATAACCCGTCATTTTCCGTGTAATGTGCAAAATGGTCTCCCCCGTACCTGCAGATGCCATTCCCGAACGTACTGAACCAGATGTTTCCTTCAAAGTCCTCCATTATGTCATATACCTGGTTTCCAGGCATTCCCACGGAATCGGTAAAGAAAACACTTCCGCTTTCCGTCAGTTTAACAGCGCCGTGTGCAGAAGTTCCGATCCATAATTCCCCCCATGAATCGCAAAGGATAGACCAGATGGTCTCATCTCCCAGGTTTACTCTCTCCGACAGGTATTTTATGGAACCCGACTGTTCAATGCAGAAGGCGCTTTCGCCGTCCGTGCCTACCCAGACATTGCCCCCGGGATCCTCACCCATGCAGGTGATTTTTCTTCCGGGTATATTGATTCCGGGCAATAGGTTCTCAATGCTGATCTCCCCGCCGGTTCGTGTCAGTATGTTTATTCCATTTCCGTACGTACCTGCCCAGATCCTGCCCCGGCTGTCTTCAAGCAGGGAAAAAATGAAGTTCGAGCTAAGGCCGTTCCCGGTTCCAAATCGCTCTGTAAGGATGGTATCTTTTTCGACTTCATGGATGCGAATCAATCCGGAACTCCTTGTACCTGCCCATATATCTCCCTCACTGTCTTCAGCAATGCATAAAACAGGATCCCCCTTCAATTCCGGAACATTCCCGAAACCGGTGATCCGGATGCCGTCAAACAGGTTCAGTCCCCCGTCTGTACCAATCCACAGATTACCGTGGCTGTCCTCTGTAACGGCCCGGACCGAATTGTTGAGCAATCCGTCATAAGTGGTATAAGACTGAAATTCCTTTCCCTCAAAACGTATTAATCCGTTTCCCTCCGTGCCCAGCCAGATGATGCCCCTCGAATCCTGGAACATGGTAAATACGGAAGAACCGGGCAATCCCTCCTGGAGAGAGTATACATTGAAATTGTTTTGCTGTGAGAACAGTGGGACCGGGACCATGCAGAGAAAAATGCAACAGCTAATACCGGTACGGAGGGTCATGGGATTGTTGATTTCACACCATTCACGTGCATATGCTAATCTATATCTTCCTTCCTGATGAATATGAACTGACCGCCTTCATCTCCCGTATTCTTTATCGGTTCAAATTTTGGAGATTGTTCGGAATTGTTGATCACCGGTATTTTTATGGCACCGTAAAGCTGGCTGGCATCATAAAACTTCCTGTCATTGTTCCGAAGGGCCTTAAGCAAATAATAGGCAAAAACGGAATGCCCCTCCCGGCCCCCGTCCATAACCGGTTCAACGCCTCCGGATGTAATGGCGCTTCTTGACATCTTGTTATGAACCGTATTGTAATACCTTTCGGAATCTTCGAAGGGTATGGTGACCGTTTTTCCCCTGAAGATATCCCCGCTGAAACAGGCATCGGATATCAGCAGCGTATGCTTTGAATTGATTCCGTTGAGATAGGTCTGGATATCCGTATTGGAGATATAATTCGATACGGAGGATGTAGTGGCATCCGCAGGCACCCAGAATCCCTTGTCAAGGTTCCTCATATATTCACCATGGCCCGAATAATAGATCAGAACATTGTCATTTTCCCTGACCGATTTCATCAACCATTCAAAGGCTTTAATAATGTTTTCCCTGCTTGCCTCTTCATCATACAGGGTCCTGAAATGGTCTATCTTGTATTGTGCTTCCAGTTCCTGCCTGATGGTCTTTGCATCCCCTACCGCATTGTTCAGGGGCTGCCAGGCTCCGGAATAATTATCAATGCCAATGATCAGTGCGTAATAATCGCCGATGACCATTTCCTGTTCCTCGAGGGCAACATTCAGACCCGCGAGCGGATCTGCGCTTCCCCTTGTTTTTTTGGGGTCCTTCGAAAGATTAAGGGTTTTAAAATCGCTTTGACCCGATTGTGAAAATGCTGCACATGCGATGAAAACAAATGTGAGCATAAAGGACAGTACTTTTGTTTTCATTTCACAGAGTATTTTAAAATGTTAACACATAACCGAAACTAATTCCGCCGAAGCGATTGGGTTCTACCGTAAAATGCCCGTCCCGGTAAGCCTGCAAATCTCCCGAATCCCTGTTGTTGGAGATCCCTTTGGCTGCCACCCATACGACATCACTGAGCCAGACAGCCGCACCAACGGCTGTGAAAATATAAAACTGATGATTGGCTGAATTGGCCTTATCATACAAATTATCAAAATCCTCCCTTTCGGTGGAGGTTTTATAATCATCATAAAAACCGTTTGACTGGAATTTCCGGAATACCCCGTACCCTACCAGTCCATATGCCAGGATTGTCTTGTAATAGGGCTTGATCGCAGCGTTTCTCGTATTGGTTACAAACATATCCCCCAGCCCGGGCACCGGGACCGATAACAGCGCCTTGCCCGGACCGCCGGGCAATTCCGAGATGGAAGAGATATTCACAATGGCCCTGACACGCCCGAGCTCATCCACATCCTCGAATACATCCCATACGATCCGCTTTCCCTTGCCGCCCCTGATACCTGCACCGACATCCCCGGTTGTCGCCTTCGGATAATAATAGAAATCCTCATCGTCAACGAAAGCCACCTCAATCTCAAACCTTTCAATGGGCGAGGAATTTACAATATCGTAATGGATCACCACCTTTGTGCCTTCCATCTCAACCGCTTCAAAGGTTACATCTTCATCCGGTATCCTGGCTTTGCTTTCCTGTGCGTTCGTATGCAAACCAGGCAGGAGAAATGCGATACAAAGAAAACAAAAGGCTGATTTACAGCACATAGGTTTGATTTTATCCGGCTTTAATCAAAATTACATAAAATTTTACATGGAAAAAAACAGACCGGAAACACATTATTGCGATAAAAATTGTAAATTTATTTATGTGATATGATAATGATTTGATTATCATAATCTTGGTTGCCGGATTCGCACAGGAAATGATTAAAACAGAATTCTATACATACAGATTTGACCATTATTGTTCCGGTTATCCTGATTATTCCGAAATCCATAAAATCCCCGACCATGAAAACCAGAAAAAGTATTTCTGATGCTCAAAGATTGACAATTCGACTCTTTCTGCTTGTCGCAGGTATTCTGGCCGGCGGCATCTGCCTGGCCGCTGATTTTCCTCCGGGAAATCCACCGGCAGGCGAGGTATGTCAATCTTACAATGAAACGATTATTCTTCAGAATGTGCAGGGTGAAATTGTCGAATTTCGATGTGATCCCGGTCCTTGTCCGGTCATCCCGGGACTGAGCTTTAACTTCAATACCTCTGCCGGAACCTGTACCATCAGCGGCACGCCCACCCAGCCGGGGGATTACGATTTTACTTTACTGGTTGAAGATGAGAATCCTCCAAATACGAAGGATTACACGATCACGATTAATAATATCAGTGCCGGAGCGGATCAGTATGTTTGCGGTACGCTAACAACAGGTCTGAGCGGACAGGTACCGGCTTCCGGCACCGGTACATGGTCGAAGTACAACGGATCGGATCCTGTCAATTACACGGATCTGAATGCAGCGGACGCGGATGTTACGGTTCCGGAGTACGGGACCTATGAATTCATCTGGACCATTGACAACGGGTGCATCGCCAGGGACACGGTAAAACTGGTCTTTGCCGAAGCAGCCGATGCAGGACTGGATCAATATCTTTGCAACACCTTAAGCACAACGCTTGATGGGAATGTTACCTCGGCGGGAGAGGGCACATGGACCGTAACCGGTAGTCCACCTGCCTCTGCTACTGTTACCATTGATGATCCTGCAAAGTACAATACAGGCATTACTGTCGATGAATACGGCACTTATGAATTTCAGTGGAAGATCGATAACACAGGCTGCTCCACCCAGGACCAGGTTAGCATTTATTTTGCGGAAGAAGCTGACGCGGGACCGGACAGAAATTATTGCGCGACGTTGTCTGCCACCCTGGAAGGCAATAATCCGTCGGCGGGAACGGGGACATGGACCGTTACCGGCAGTCCACCCGCCTCTGCTACTGTTACCATTGACGATCCAGCCCAGTACAATACAGGCATTACTGTCGATGTATACGGCACTTATGAACTTCAGTGGGAGATCGATAATACCGACTGCTCCACCCAGGACCAGGTTACGCTGTCCTTTGCCGAAGCAGCCGATGCCGGTTCGAATCAATTCCTGTGCAATACCCTGAATACCACCCTGGAAGGTAATAATCCATCGGCGGGAACGGGGACATGGACCGTTACCGGCAGTCCACCCGCCTCTGCTACTGTTACCATTGACGATCCAGCCCAGTACAATACAGGCATTACTGTCGATGTATACGGCACTTATGAACTTCAGTGGGAGATCGATAACACCGATTGCTCCACGACGGATGTTGTAAGCCTGAATTTCATTGACAATCCGCGCATAGACCTTGAGCTTGTGCTTGACCTGTCGAACAGCATGGGATGGCCTGCATGCGCGGGGTGTACCGAAACCAAGCTGGACAAGTTGCAACAGGCCGTGGGTGTCTTCCTGCAAACCTACCAGGTTCTGACCCCTCCGTATGACCGGGTGGGAGTGGTTTATTTTCAAACAAATGTGGATTATTCCGAGTCGTCCCTGCAAGAATTTACTACCGGCGTTGTCAATGGTATTGAATCAGATGTAAACGGTAAAATGGATGGTGGATGGACAGCCATGGGAGGCGGACTTCAGGTTGCCATCGATACCCTTTTAAACAATGACATCGGGAATAACAGGAACATCATACTAATAACTGACGGGGCCCAGAATGTCAATCCCATGGTTGACTATATCAACTATGAAATCACCAATAAGATACCCCCACCCGCCGGCGGAACATCGAATATAGTTCCGCATTCTCCGGATCCCCTGCAAATATCAGGCGACCAGAATATCAGGATATTCACCATCGGGATCAATGCAAATGGAAGCTATGAGAACCTGCTTGTAAACCTGGCTGGTGAGACGGGAGGGATTCCTTATCTGACCTCAGAGGACAACGGGTATGCATTCGGAGATTTCCTGACCCAGAGCTTTATTGAACTTCTCCGCTGCGGAAGCCCGCAGCTTATAGATTACAGGCATAACAGCCTTACAGCACCGGAGAGAGCAGAGATCTTCGGGGTCGATGCAGGTTCCGACAGGATCATACTCCGGTTGACGGGCAACAAAGCGGATGTCTCGAACCTCCGCTTCAATGTCAGGAAGGACGATGTAATCCTTACACCCGAACATGGACAGATCATAGACGGGGAAAGTTACAGGATATTCACCATCGATCTGCCGTACGACCTCAACGGCCGGACGATAAACGCCGAAGGGGACTGGGAAATGCTGATTTCAGGCAGCCCCGGCATGGAATACCAGGCCAGCGCCATAGTGGATAACCATGCGCTGTATTACGAAACGAGCGTGAGCAGAGGTGCAACAGCAGGCGGGATGCTTTCACTGGACGTACTGATAAGGGATCAGGATATTGCAGTTAATGATGCTTCGGTAACGGCCACCATCTATAAGCCGATGAGGAGAATCGACAAAATCCTTGCCCTGACCTCAGTAAAAACCATGAGAAGGGGGAGGGTGAAAGTACTCAAAGGAGACCGGGCATACATCAGTGAACTGAAACAGGACAGGAAGAAATTTACGGATGTGATAAGGGCCGCGGATATAAAACGCAGACTATTATTGGGTAATGAGCGTATTTCCGGTAAACTCGATCCGGTTCCCGTAACCGTCGCCCTGCATAATGAAGGTGAAGGCCTGTATACGGCCCAATTCGGAGATACCCGTGTACCCGGGACCTACAAGGTTGTCTATACGATTGAAGGACCAAAAGGCAACTATCGCAGGCAGGAGACAAAGACCGTCCAATTAGGCCTCGGACCATTCAGCAGGCGCAAGTCCAGAATCAGGTTCCTGAAAGAGGATACCAGGAGAGATTTACCGATGCGGATCTTCATCAGGCCGAAGGATGAATTCGGCAATCTGCTTGGCACCGGATATGCGGAAATGATCGAAGTAAACTCAGATTACTATATGTGCGGACAGGCAGTCGATCAACTGGACGGCAGCTATGTCGTTCCAGTCTATCCGAAGAAAGGGATTGGAGATGCCGACGTACAGGTTGCAGTTTCCGGCAATACCGTATATCAGGGAAAAATAAGCGGGCTAAGGAAATGGATACCCTTCTGGATCAGAAGGCACCTGGCTCATATAATACCTGAAGCCGGAAAACGGTAAAGGAAGACGGTCTTCAGGGCCGTTGCCACAGATTGCAGAATATGAAACTGCCATACAATGAGATGTAGGACAATTATCCTGGTACTTCTTCTGTACATTTCTCCAGCGGTAACCCATGCCCAGCTGAGCGGCCCAAAGACCATCGGAGGAGATACTCCCGACTATGCAAATTTCACCGATGCGGTAAATGCCCTGAACTCACAGGGTATAAGTGCATCGGTTACATTCAATGTAAGAACGGGAACCTATAACGAGCAAATATCCCTGAACCAGATTACCGGGGCATCCGAATCGAGTACAATTACATTCCAGTCAGAAGATGAACATCCGGACAGCGTGACTTTAACCTATACAGCATCCGGAAGCAGTGATAATTATGTTGTGGAACTGAACGGGGCCGATTACATCACTTTCAGGAAAATGACCATTTCATCGGGGGGGACCGGTTACGGAAGATGTGTGGTTCTCAAGGATGCAGCCAGGCATAACACCATCGCTTCAAACAGGATCAACGGACAGGTTGTGAGCGGCACATCGAACAACCTGGCCCTGGTCATGTCGGTTTGGGGGACTACAGCCAGTGATACAAATAATTATATGGAGAATGAACTGGCCAACGGGGCCATAGGGATACTCTGCGAGGGGAGCAGCGGCAATACTCACGGTACGAAGATCACCGGCAATACCTTTTCCGGGCAGTCCTACCAGGCCGTAAGATTATGGTACCAGGACTCAGTTCAGGTTACAGGCAACCGGATAGAGAGCAATGTTCTGAGTTCGGCTTTCTACGGCATCAGCGCCAGTTATTGCTATAATAAATGCATTATTAAGGACAATGAGATACAAAAGGAGAATAATTACGGTGGAAACGGGATTTCGATGGGCTATTGCGAGGGTGCCTCCGGAAAGGAAATCCTCATCGGCAACAACTTCATCCGTATTCACTCGGTCGGCTATAGTCAGAATGGCATTGTATCGGATAACAACAGCTACATAAAATATTATCACAACACCGTAAACCTGACCGGTAATTCTGCCGGAGGAAAATCGATGCATATCAAAAACAGCCATTCCCAGGTTGAGATCAAGAACAACGTCATTGCCAACCAGTCCGGCGGACATACGATCTACAATGAGACAACCAGCGGAATTACAAGCGATTTCAACGATTTGTATGCAACCGGCCCCCAGTTTGCATACTGGGGTGAAGAAACAACTGATCTCAGCTCCTGGAGGTCCGTTTCCGGCCAGGGGATGAATTCAATATCAGTGGACCCTTATTTCTTCAGCAATTCGAACCTCCATACTGCAAATACCGGTCTGCAGTCAGGCACCCCGTTAAGCTCCGACATCCCGGACGATATTGACGGGGAAGCCCGGGATCTGTCCGCGCCCTGCATGGGTGCCGACGAATTTGTTTATCCCGCACTGGGAGGAGCTTATACCATCGGTTCGTCGGGTGACTATCCGGACTTTACGAATGCGGTCCAGGCGCTGATCGATGGCGGCTTAAGAGGGGCTGTGACATTTAATGTGGAGGACGGTACCTACACGGAACAAATTACCATTCCGGCAATAGTCAATTCCTCCGGAATCAATACGGTTACATTCCAATCGGCTTCAGGAGACAGTTCCCTGGCAATCCTGACCTATTCGCCAGGCGGTTCCGGTGATAACTTTACGGTACGCCTTGATGAAGCCCGGCATCTGGCATTCCGCAATTTAACATTCCAGTCGGAAGGAACGGATTATGCAACCATTTTCGACATCCGGGGAAGCTCCGGGAACCTGGAATTCGCCGGCAATCGGTTTATCGGCACGCAATACGCTTCGGTTATTGAAGGATATTTAATGAACGGCACGACCGATTGGGTGGGAGACAGCATAGAGATATCGGATAACCTGTTCAGGTACGGAAGCAATGCGGTTTACCTGCAGGGACAGTCCGGTGAGTATGCAAAGGGGTTCATTCTTGAGAATAACGAATGCCTTGATCAATTGTCCTACGGAATACGATTGCGGTACAGTATTGCACCTGTCGTAAGGAACAACCGCTGCATCACGGGTACCACTCAAACATACTCGGGCCTGGTCCTGTACTATGGCGATGATGCGTTGCTCGTGGATAAGAACCGGGTTGTCGCCGGTTCAAGTAAGGAATGCTATGCCATCTATTTGTTCAGTTGCGACGGCCAGCCGGGAAAAGAGGGGATCGTATCGAATAATTACGTCAGGACGAACATCGAATCCACGGGAACTTATGGACAGGGAATATATGTGCGCTCGTCGAATTATACCAAGGTACTCAATAACACAGTAGAAATCACTGGTAATCAAATAACTTCCAAGTCAATATACATACGTTCCACAAGTTCGGACATAGAGGTATACAACAACATCCTGATGAATTCGGCAAATGGGTATTCCTTTTATGCTGACCAGACTACCGGGATTTCGAGCGATTACAATGACCTGTATACATCAGGGGACACCCTGGGTTTCTGGAATCTTGCCGGCCGGTCTGACCTCGCGGCCTGGAGGTCCGCATCCGGATTGGATGCAAATTCTCTTTCGATCGATCCCGGGTTGCCATCCGCCGGTGATCCGCATTTCCCGGATCCGCTTCTCAATGATGCCGGCACACCGCTTTCTGAAGTCACCGATGATATCGATGGAGAAATGAGAGATGCCACTGCCCCGGATATCGGGGCGGACGAATTCTGCCTGCCCCCGGTTGCGAATGATGCCTCGGGGTGTACGACAAGATCCATTCCTCCCCTGACGGCCACGGGCAGCGGCATTAAATGGTATGCAGACAGGGCGCTTACGAGTATGCTGGCTGCCGGGAATTCCTTCAGCACCGGACAGACGGCGGCGGGATCCTACAAGTACTACGTGACCCAGACCATCAACGAAAGCGAGAGCCGGGCCGACTCGGCCACCCTGACCATCAAAACGACACCGGCGATCCCGCCCGCCTCTGATTCGGTCATCTGTGAATATGAACCGACACCGGATTTCACGGCCACGGGTACGGACCTGAAGTGGTACTCCGATCCGGGGCTGACAAACCAGGTGGGTTCGGGAACCAGCTATGCATCCGGTATTTCCGGCGCCGTTGACACGGCATTCTACGTTACCCAGACCACGGACGGCTGCGAGAGCGATGCGGATACAAGCCGGCTGACCATCCATCCCCAGCCGGATCCGCCCGCAGGCGACATTTCCGTCTCCTGTTTCGGGGAGAACGTGCCGGACCTTTACGTTTCAGGGGAAAATATACAGTGGTATGAGGACGAGGCGCTGAATACCCCGGTCCACACCGGTAATACCTATTCCACCGGGGATACGCTTGCGGGATACTATTACTACTATCCGACACAAACGGTATCCGGCTGCGAAAGTGAAGCCGGATACGATACCCTGCGGATCAAGCCCAGGCCCGATGCACCGGTTGCCGACAGCCAGGCAGTCTGCTACGGGGAGAGCGTTCCCGATCTCACTGCGGCAGGAAGCAGCATAAACTGGTACGCGGATGCCGGGCGGTCCACCCTGCTTGGATCGGGGAACAGCTATGCAACCGGCGAAACGGAAGTCGGTATATATCCCTATTATGCCACACAGACGGCAGACGGATGCGAAAGCCTGAACAAACAGCTTGCACTGGCCATAAACCCTGTTCCGGATCCGGCCGTACTTGAGGACCAGGAAATCTGTGAAGCAGACTCCCGGGACTTTCACCTGGGAACCGCAGAAAACACGGCCCACAGCTACTCCTGGACATCCAGCCAGGGAGACCTGGCTTCCGCGCAGGCAGACCCGGTCGTACATCCGGTGGTTCCGGAAACCTATAAATATTACCTGACAGAAACCATCGACTCCACGGGTTGTGACAAATCCGACTCGGTGACCATTGTGATCCACCCCAACCCGGTGGTCGGCATCACAGCCGTCCGGAACCCGATCGACCGGGGAAGCAACACCAGCCTGAATGCCTCCGGGGCCGACAGCTATGTATGGAGCCCTGCAGGCGGTTTGAGCGGCACCACGGGCGCCCAGGTTACGGCCTCTCCCAATGAAAACACTACCTACATCCTCGTCGGGACAAATCAATACGGCTGCACAGGCAGGGATTCCATCGATCTGTTCGTGTACTGCCCGGCCTGCGGACAGGAAACCTATTTCGAGGCAAGCGGCACATTCAGTTTCGGCTGCACGAACAATCTGTACAGGAACAACCTGGATTGCTCATGGACACTGCTGCCGACCGGTGTGGACAGCATCTACCTGAGTTTTGACGAGCCATTTGACATCAAAGCCGGGGATTTTGTAAGGGTATACAACGGAAGCGATGCAACAGCTCCTTTAATTGGCCAGTACAATAATGACGGTCCCCCTCCCGCCCTGGTCAGATCCGGCAACTCGATGTTCATCCGTTTCACCACGAACGACACCATTACCGGGACAGGCTTTCAGGCCGAATGGTCGAATGAACCGGTATCCGGGATCAATGCCCTGACCCTCAGGGATATTGAAATTTATCCCAATCCGGCTTCGCAGACCGTAACCATTGAATTTCATTCAACGGCCAGGGAAAAGACCTCTGTCAGCTTCTACTCTGAAACGGGACAACTGATTCGTGTGCATCAATTTATTTCGGAACCCGGATCAGTGAGGCAGGAATTCAATGTTAAGGAGTGGAAGGCAGGTATCTATTTCATCAGGATTGTTAAGGAAGATCGTGTGATCAACCGGAAATTCATAAAGGAATAATGAGCGAATGCCTGGCTTTCTGAACAGGATGCAGCTTACAGATCCGGTGAAGAGCTGGTAATGTCAGGGTACATTTTCACGATCTTCAGTTCCTTGATGCCGGAAGATCTGTTTTCAAATACCCCTGTGAATACATATCCTCCGTCGCCCGCCTCCAGGATGCAGCGGTTTCCGAGCACTTCCCCACCAAAATCGGTTCTTGCCGATTCCACTCCGTTTTCATCGGTCTTGATCAGCGTCATTCCCGAGCTGAGTATCAGGAACCCGTTATCCCGGGTTTGTATAACGGAAGCGCCCCTGGCGCAATCACAATTGTCATACGAGTGTTCCCAGCGGCCGGTACCTCCGGTATTGGTTCTCACAAGAGATAGTTTATTGTTGGTTAAAGCCCCCAAAACTGCATATCCATCGCTTAATGCAATTACGGAAGCATTCATAGGGAAGCAGTTTTCGATCAGTGTCTGATCCCAGATAACACTCAGGGAAGAACCATCCAGTTTTACCAGATGTATATTATACGTTCCCGAAGTGTTTTTGTCCTCGCAGGTAATCAGCATGATGAAATTCCCGTCACCGGAACCGATAATGGAATGTCCGAAATCATCCAGATCAGTGCCGTTTACTACAGGATTGCCAAACTGGTATCTCGCCTGTTCATCCCCGTTTGCCAGCGTTTTATAGATCACTGCCTCTGTACCAAGGCCGGCAGCTTCCCATGTCAGGGAGTGCCCCAGAAGCAGGAAGCCCCCGTCCTGCAACTGAACCAAAGAAAAGCCTTTGTCCTCGTTGATCCAGCCGTACTTCCCTTCCCAGATTTTATTTCCCTGAAGATCTGTATTTATAAGATACATCTGCCAGTCACTCCCACCTGCATTTTTATTCCCGACTATTACATATCCCTGATCATCCCTGCGTTCAATAATTGCCGTCCCTTGCTCGGGATCACTGTCCCCGAAGCTGGAATGCCACTGTTTTACGCCTGTATCATTGACCTTTATCAGATATACATCCGGGTTGCCTGAGCCGTGTACTTCACTTGTCCCGACGACAACATATCCGCCCCCGTCATTAATAATCCCCCAGCTTTCCTTGTCGGCATTGTCCTGCACGGTTGTCACAAAAGTGATGAAATCATGATCCGGTCTTTTTTCAAGGGTCCATGGCTCGCATGATGTAAGAAAAAGCAACAGGATACAATAAAAACGGTTTACTTGAAATTTCATGCAATCAAAACATTTGGCCTGATGATTATTACATTAGGATAAACCAAATTACCGAATTTTAATTATTCAGACAATAGTTTGGGTCATTTACAGGGGATTATTCCTATCCCGCATCCGAGATTTTTTGAAGCATGTCCTTTTTAAGGATCTTCACGGTTTTGCCCTGGATGCCTATCCATCCGTTTTCCGTGTATTCATGCAGTATCCTCGTTACGGTTTCACGGGTTGTACCGATCAGGGCTCCCAGCTCTGTCCTTGTCAGGGACAATTTAAAGGTACCGGAACGATAAATTTTTTCAGATAAGTACAAAAGTGCTTCGGCCAGGCTCCCGTGGAGCTGTTTCTGGGTCTTGTTGACACACCTTGTGAAATGCTCGAGCAGGTCCCTGCTCAGGTTCAGTATAAGTTCCCTGGAAAAAAAAGGATTGGACAGCAACAGGTCGTTGAAGACACGCAGGTCAATGAAACAAACGCTCGCGGGCTCCAGGGCCGTGCAGGAGTATGTATGAACCCGTCCTCCCAATGCCGCGGGAACCCCGATATATGCCGGGGCCTTTGTGATTTTCAGGATCTCGTCCTTCCCGTTGGGCCCTTTCATATGTTCCTTGACCAGTCCCGATTTAATATAGACGATATTGGTTGTAAAAGCCCCCTGTTTGATGATGTTTTCCCCTTTCCTGAAAGCAATCCTCGCACAGTTGTTGTTCAGGACATCCAGTTCCCCGGTCGTCAGTTTTTCAGCGGGGATGGACTTTACAATACAATCTTTGCACTTGATCTCCTGTCCTCTCATTGTAATAACAATTAGTAAGCAGGTTTAAAATTAATAAAATGTGATGATTGTCTCATTCCAGGGATGAATAATATCACTTGAAAACCATCGGGAACATCACGTGAACAACCCGACAATGAAAAGGTATTATACTGATTTTTGCAGTGTCGATTATTTATCATTATTAAATCAATATCATTATGAAAAAGATGACAATGGCACTCTTCTCCGGGAGCGTCGATAAACTGACTGCAGCAGGAATTATCCTGAGCGGTGCAGCAGCCGACGACATGGATGTGGATGTGTTCGTCCTGCTTATGGGAGCCAGGGCATTCAAAAAGGAAAATATCAATGAAAAGGGCACCATGGCAGAATTGCCTCACCTGAAGGATGAATTTTTCGCTTCCCTCGAAAGGCTGAAGGTCAACACCTGGCAGCAGTTCTTCAGGGAAGCCAAGGAAATGACCAATGTAAAGATCCATATATGCGGGCTTGCAGGTAAGATATGGGGCGGAGAAAAGCTCGAGGATTTCAACGAACTGGGCGACGACATCTGCGGCATCGGAGAATACATAACTTCTGCACAGGAAGCCGATGTGCACCTGTTTATTTAATAATCCATAAACACAAAAAGCGATGAATGCTGATGAATTAAAAACACTTCCGGTCGACAAGACGGTTGACGCAAGGGGAACGGCATGCCCCGGCCCCCTGCTGGCGGCAAAAAAGGAAATTGCCAATATTTCCACAGGCCAGCTCATGGAAGTGCTTTCAGCCGACGAGGGGACCAAGAGGGACATCCCCAAATGGGCACAGAAGAAAGGGCATGAATACGTAGGCGTGGTGGAGGAAGACGGTTATTTCAGGATCTATCTGAGAAAGGGGTAGGAATGTCAGACCGGCAATTTCATCCCAGTATTCTGGTCTTTTCCACTGAAAAAATCTCGGACCCGGCCATAGATCTTGCCGGTTTGCTGAAAATGCACTATTCACCCGGTGCCTGCAGCATTTCAGTTCCCTGTTCGAGCAGTATAAAGCCCAGGTGGATACTGCATGCCCTTGAAAAGGGGTTCGATGGCGTTTTTATCGCAGCCGACGGTACGGATTGCCCTTACAGCGATGCATGCACCACCAACACGGGAAATCTTGTTACAAAAACCCATCAGCTCATGAAGGAGAAGGGGATCCCGCCCAGGCGTCTTAAAATGGCCGCCATTTGCTCGGTATGCTCAGAAGCCTTTGTGAAACATATCGAGAACTTCAGCAAGGAATTGTCGGCATTGCAGGAGGAAGGATCCGGAGTTACAAGTGCATAATTCGGGTATGAAATGAGTAAAAGCAGTCAGAATACCAAAGGAGAACCCGTACAATACGACACCCTGGTGATCGGAGGCGGGATCGCCGGTGAAGAAGCCTCGCTGAGCTTAGCAAACATGGGGTTCAGGGTCTTGCTGGTGGAAAAGGATTATTCCATCGGCGGAAAAATGATCCACCTGAGCAAGGTTTTTCCCACACTCGACTGTGCCGCATGCATATCGACCCCGAAAATGTCGGAAACCGACAGGCATCCGAACATCACGGTGATGACCTGGTCCGAAGTCCGGGACCTCACACCCTTCAACGGCCACTACCGGGGGACGGTCATCAAGAAACCGAGATATGTCAGGGAGGACGATTGCACGGGATGCCAGTTGTGTGAGGATGCCTGTCCCGTCAGCGTACGTGACCAGTACCAGTATGACCTGGTGGGGAGAAAAGCGGCCTTCATTCCGTTCAGTACGGCCTCGCCCAGGGTCGCCGCGATAGATATTGACAATTGCACATTGTGCGGCGCCTGTGAAAAAGCCTGTCCTGCCGATGCCATAGATTTCACACAGAAAGAAATCCCCGTCCCGGTCGAAGCCAGGAGCGTCATCGTTGCCACCGGTTACCGTTTGTTCAATGCGGAGACCAAACTGCAGTACGGATACGGCAGATTTAAAAATGTGGTTCATTCCATGCATATGGAACGGCAGCTGGTCCCAACCCGGCCCTATAACACGGTCCTGCGGCCCGGCGACGGAAAGATGCCTGACAACATAGCCTACATCTTATGTGCGGGGTCGAGGGATCACACCATGGGAAACCCGCTATGCTCGCAGGTTTGCTGCATGTATTCGATCAAGCAGGCCCAGCTGATCATGGGATCGCTGCCCATGGCCGACGTGACGATCTATTACATGGATATCCGGGCTTTCGGAAAAGGATACCAGGAATTCTATGAACAGTCAAGGGGAATGGGGGTTGAATTCATCAAATCACGGGTGGCGAGGATCACGGAAATGGAAAACGGGGACCTGCTGCTGCATTACGAGAACATAGAAAACGGAGGCAGGCCGGAGACCTCCGAGCACGACCTGGTGGTACTTTCCGTGGGGCTCCTGCCCAATACGAGCTTTATGGATGCCTTCAACGGAAACCGGCCGCTGACCAACGAATTCGATTACATTGAACAATCCGACGAACTGGTCTCCCCGTCGCTCACCTCCATGAAAGGTGTTTTTGTGGCCGGAACCGCCGCGGGACCGATGGACATACCGGATACCATATTAAGCGCCGGGAATGCGTCTGCCGAAGCGGCCGCCTATTTAAGGAACCTGTCATGAAGAAGAGAATAGGGGTATATATATGCCATTGCGGATCCAACATATCCGATGTCGTGGATGTGGAAAAGGCAAAAGCGGCCGTTGCGGACATCGAAGGGGTTCACGTATTGAAAACGACCATGTTCGCCTGTTCCGATTCGGCGCAGAATGAGATCATCGAAGACATCAGGGACAAACAGCTGGAGGGGCTGGTCGTTGCTTCCTGCTCCCCGAAACTGCATGTGCCGACCTTCAGGAACGTAGCAAAACGCGCCGGGATGAATCCCTACCGGTACGTTCATGTAAATATCCGCGAACAGGGTTCATGGGCGCATTCGGATCAACCCGAAAGGGCCACTGAAAAAGCCATAAGACTGATCAAAGCCGGCATCACCAGAGCGCAGTTTGCCCGCGCCCTGGATCCCATCAGCATCACGGCCGAAAATTCTGTGGCGGTGATCGGTGCGGGGATCACGGGAATGCGGACGGCACTTGGCCTGGCACAACTGGGAACCAGTGTATACCTTCTCGAAAAAAGTCATGTCGCAGGCGGAAAGATCCCCCTCTGGGGAAAATTGACCGGAAGCGACAGGAGCGGAAAGGAAATTGTGGACGAACTGTACCATGAACTGGCAGAAAATAAAAACATCAGGATACATACAGGCGCCGAGATTCAGGCCGTCAGCGGAAGCGTCGGCAATTTCAACCTGGATTTCACGGATCGCCCCGATCCCGGGCAGGACCGTAAACACCATCAGATCCGGACAGGCGCGGTGATCCTGGCCACGGGATTCGATCCGTACAGGCCGGGAGACGGAGAGTTCGGCTACGGCAAGCATCCTGCTGTCATCACACTTGACGAACTTAAAGAAAAACTGGAAAAGGAAGGCGCCATTGTATCATTGAACGGGAATCCTGTCCGCCAGATCGCCTTTATTTACTGTGTGGGAAGCTGCCAGATAGAAGGCGACAATAAGTACTGTTCCCGTATCTGCTGTACCATAACACTGGATACATCCATTCAGATCCGGAAGGCAAACCCGGGTATCCGGTGCATCCATCTGTACCGCCAGATGCGGACCTACGGCAAGTATGAGCTGCTCTATGAGGAAGCTTCCAGGAACGGGGATATTTTTCTGAAATTCGACGATGACGATCCCCCGGATGTTGTCATGGAAAATCAGCAAATATCCGTTAAAGTCAGGGACCAGCTAACCATGGGCATGGAACTTGAAGTAAGGCCCGATCTTCTGGTTCTGGTAAACGGAATGGTCCCTTCCGAAGGATATGAAAAAACAGCGGAATTGTTTAAAGCCCCCCTGGGGAGGGATAAATTCTTCAATGAAGTGCATCCCAAGCTGCGTCCCGTCGAAACGGTTATTGACGGGGTCTTTATTGCAGGGACAAGCCAGGGTCCGAAAAACATTACGGAATCGGTAAAATCCGGCCTGTCCGCCGTATCCAAGGCGCATGCCCTGCTGAGGGAAGAAAAGATCGAACTGGACCCGACCATTGCCCGCATCGATCCTGCAAAATGCACCTGGTGCGACCTGTGTTCGGGGATATGTCCCTTCGATGCCATTAAAGAGGAAAGCCACAACGGGAAACAGGTCGCCGTGGTTGTCACGGAAAGCTGCAAAGGATGCGGCATGTGCAATCCCGTATGCCCGGAAGATGCCATTGACCTTATCGGGTATACAAATGATGAAATCGAAGCGATGATCGAATCGATGATCCCGGAAGAACAGTAATATGGAAAAGAAAAAAACATCGACACCGACCCTTGACCTGATAAAAAATGAACGTCAGGTTCCCTCCCCTGTAAAGGAGGAGCTGAAACGGTTCAACCGGATGAAAAGGGCCATCCGCCAGGCACTGGAAGAAGGCCCCCTGACCATTCCCGAACTGGCTGAAAAGCTGGGCACCGACAAGGCCGAAACGACCTATTTTGTCATGTCGCTCAGGAAGTATGGCCTGATCACTGCCGGGGAGCTGGATGACATGGATGAATATTATTTCTATCAATTAAAAAAATGAGTACAGCCGTATTAAATCCGGGTCTGGCAGAGGAAATCCGATCATACGGCACCGTGGATTTCAGTGCCTGCTACAGTTGCGGGAACTGCACCGCCATCTGTGAGTTGTCCGAAGAAAATGCATTTTTCCCCAGAAACCTGATAAGGTACGGTATGCTGGGAATGAAAGACAAGATCCTTTCGAGCAGGGAGATTTGGCTTTGCTACGGATGCGGCGAATGTTCCCAGACCTGCCCGCGGGAAGCCGAGCCCGGAGACTATGTAGCCGCACTTCGCAGGTATGCCATTGCACATTACGAACCTACGGGCCTGACCCGGCTTATGTTCCGGAATCCGTTTGCATTTACGGGAATCACCCTGGTCATTGCCATGGTACTGTTTTTCCTCCTGATGACCATGAAACCGGATCATGAGGTCGCCAGGTGGATCTTCAGCCTGCTGCCGTTCGATGTGGTTCACGACCTCGGTTTGTATGTATTTGTTTTCATCGGGATCATCACCGTTCTCGGGCTTTATAAAATGCTGTCCCGTTTCAGGAAAGACAGAACGGGCGAGGTACAGGAACGAAGCAAGGCTGGAGCGGTGAAAATATGGAAAGCCGTTGTAAAAACCGCCGGTGAGATCGTGACTATGAAAAGGTACAGGGAATGTGACAGGCAGGACGATGCTTACTGGGCGGCAAAACCCTGGTTCATCAAGCCATGGTTTGTGCACTGGGCCATCATGATCGGCTTCCTGGGTTTGCTGCTGGCAACCATCCTGGATTTTATCTTCAAGGATCCGGCGACCGACATCTGGCTGCCGTCCAGGCTGCTGGGCACCGTCACAGGGTTGCTGATGATGTACGGTGCAAGTCTTGCCATATATTACCGGCTGACCAGGCCAACGCATTTTTATGCAAAAAGCAGCACGGCCGACTGGTTTTTCCTGGCATTCATCTGGCTGGCCGGCTTCACGGGTTTCTGGCTTGAAACGGCTGTGACCCTGAATGCCGATACATTGATGAACCAGGTGGTATTTGTCATCCATACCGTGATTTCCATGGAGCTCGTGCTGTTGCTCATTTTCACCAAATTTGCACATGCCGTGTATCGCCCTGTGGTCCTGTTCATTCATTATCTGCAGGAGCCTTAGAAAATCCGGGGAAACACAATACTTCAATGTGAATCACACAACCTGCGATAAATCATTTTAAAAATTATGGAAACTCAAATCGGATTAAACAAAGACTATACTGAAAAGATGGTCGGAAAACTGGATGCACTGCTAAGCAATGTGCAGGTGTTTTATATGAATGTAAGGGGATTTCACTGGAACATTACCGGGAAACAATTCTTCCTCCTGCATGAAAAGTTCGAAGAGCTTTACGACGGTTTGAACGACAAGGCAGATGAAATTGCCGAAAGGATAATCATGCTGGAAGGGACCCCGACACATGCCTTTTCGAAATATCTGAAACTGGCAGGCATGCCGGAAAAAGAGAATGTTTCCTCTGCAGAAGAAACGGTAAGGGAAGTACTGGCAGGGCTGAAGCAATTGCTCGGGGATGAACGGGAAATTTCAGCCATGGCAGCGGATGCCGGCGATGACGGAACCGTTGATCTGGTCACCGGATTCATTGACGAGCAGGAAAAAATGATCTGGATGTACAATGCATTTTTAGAATAAATGTGGCTATAAGCAGGCACATAAATATACCCGGCTTTTTCATTTTTATACGTTTAGTTTTTAAACTTGAAATTTATGCTATACCACAGTAATAATTACTCTGTGATACCGTGTTAAAGCAGGTTGACCATCATCAACCGCCTCAAGAATCATATGGATGGTTTGTCCGGGCTCCGCATCTTCAGGAATTACTATTGGAGTTGAAGCTGATGTCGGATCTGCGGCAGCCACGTCTCCTTCATAGCTGCCCGACCTGAATTGCATCCACTTAAGTGAAACGCTATTCCCGTCCGGGTCAGAAACACGTGCCTTAAGTTTAGCCTTTTCACCAGGTTTGGCCGTGATGTCCAAAGGCGCCTTTATTATTGGTTCATGATTTGCATCTTCATAATCGGGTGTCACAGACCATAAAAAACGAGCCGCAATACCATTTTGTACTGCCGGCAGGAAATCAGGAAAATCCGGATCTGAATCTTGTCTCATAAAGGATGCCATGGCAGCTGAATCAGTCGGTAAGGCAGAAAAATCCGTTGGCACGGGATTCTCACCTTTACGACCGGCCCAACCTCCCCATGTTTGATCTTCATATGCCCGCAATCCGTTATCAAGAAGGTTCAAGAAGGTATGGGTATCCCCTTCTCCCAACCAGGAGCCTTTTTCCTGCACCGGTGTCCAGACGATGTATCCCATTTCCCTGAGTTCTTCATCTGTGTAACCCGACATGCCGAAATAATCGAAGATATCGCCCTTGACCATCTGTTTGCCGTCTCCCCAAACACGGTACATGGCTCCCAGCGGCCCTTTGCTGGAGATATTCTCCTCCACCCACTCAGGCTCATAATAAAAAGCATATTCCGGCTTAACACTCGCCTGGGCATTGTAACCAAGACCAATATTTCCTCCGCGAACCTGCAGTGTTTCCATATCAGGCCAATTTGGCTGAATGTAATTTGCATACGTATCATCCTGATCGCCTGACAGGCTTAAAATGACTTTTTTTGAAATCTTTTCTTTTAAACCCTCCCATTCAGGTGTATTCTCATAAGTTTCCCGGATGGATTTTAAAGCCCGGGCAATTGTGCTGGCTCCTCCCTGAGCCGTAATGAACAGTGGACCCGGAACATCGTCAAGCATCAGGGACTTGATCAGATCTGATCCCGGCGAATCCTTGGAAATATCACCATCAAACTCGATATTTCCAACCCGGATTTTTGACTTGAGATATTCAGGAGCAGGATAATCCGGATCGTGTACCTTAAGATTCGGATAGACCTGCCCGTAAGCTTCTACGGCATCGTCAATGAAGCGCTCGTTTTCAGCCCAGCGCCAGGATTCCATTGGTCCCATATTCAGTCCGAATCGTGTATATTCCCGCCCTGGAACGAACCACCTGGTTCCTTTGCCATCTCCTTTCCAGTGGTACTGGCTGCTGGCATAAATGAGGCCTTCCACCCTGAAATCGGTGCTATAGAGTAAAAAGCGGATGATTGAATTCAAGTCGTCCAGCTCAGGATCACATGTAACCACAATACGTGGTTTAACCTGCTCCTGGGATGTTTTCCGAAGGGTACAGCTGGTCATCATGAATAAAATAGCCAGCAGTGAAACCGTAATACTCAATTCGCGGTTAATGACAATCTTATTCCTGTTTATTGCCCGTTGTTTTATTCGTTTCATATCCATGTTTTATTGATTGGTTCAGGTTTTATTAAAACAATATTACAAATATTCGTGTACAGTTTGTGTACGGCCCGGGTTGAACCGGGGTGTTAGCTATACAGTCCCGAATTTATAGATCGTGCTGTGCTCATATGTTTCCCCCGGGTGAAGAATGACCGGGGGAAACCCGGGATGATTCGGTGAATCGGGGAAATGCTGTGCTTCCAGCGCCACTCCGGAATATCTTCCATATACTTTTTTCCCGCCGATTGTAAATTCAGGAATATGATAACCCGTATATAATTGCAGTCCCGGCTGCGTCGTATAAAGCTCCACTTTCCTCCCGCTTGAATCCTCGCGAAGCTCAGCAACCACGGGAAGCGTTGTTTTCTGCGGGTCCAGCACAAAATTCAGGTCATACCCCCCGGGCAGGCGTGCGATGTCTTTTCCGATCTTTTTCGACCTTCTGAAGTCGAAAGGTGTATTTTCCACGGATGCGATTTCGCCTGTCGGGATCAGCGCCTCCGCTTTTGTATACATTTCCGCACGGACGGTCAGATGATGGTCCAGTATATCCCCTTTGTTCCCCTTTAAATTGAAATAGGTGTGATTTGTCAGGTTCAGAACCGTTGTCTGATCCGTAACGGCAGCATACCGGATCAATAATTCGTTCCGTTCATTAAGGATATATGTTACCGTTACTGCAAGATTCCCGGGATATCCTTCCTCCAGGTGAGGACTGGTATAGGAAAGCTCAACTCCTGCTCCCTTATGGCTTTCTATACGATCCGCCGACCACAGCTTCCTGTCGAATCCGGTATTCCCGCCATGCAGATGGTTCTTTTCGTTATTGCAGACCAATGTATATGATTTCCCCTGTAAAGAGAATTTTCCGTTGGCAATCCGGTTTCCGTAGCGGCCGATCAGGCAACCGAAATACGGATTGTTCTTAAGATAGTAATCATCAATGTACCTGTCCAGTGTATCGAAACCCAGCGCGATATTTCCAGGCTTCCCGTCTTTGTCGGGGGTTTCAATGGCTGTTATGATCCCCCCGTAATTGGTTATTTTTACGGTAATGGTATTGTCCGTCAGAATAAACAGAGATGCTTCTTCCCCGTTCTTCAGCTTCCCGAAAGATTGTTCTTTGACTTTCATATGCCATCGGCAGGAAAAATCCGGGCCGTGATTCCCTTCTTCTAAATCTTCACCATAAAAGTATGCAGCGATTTTGCCTGAAGTTCAACATTGATCTTTGAGCCGCTTACTTCGAAAGTTTTTGAAACCGGCTCTTCTTTTTCATTGTAATAAATAACGATCACTTCATTGTCAGGATTCAGGAACGCAAGGCAGTTTTCATCACCGGCAACATCGATAAATCTGGCAGAAGGCTCGATGAAATGGCTGAAATGTTTCATCAGATAAAATTCAGGATTGTATTCGACCTGCAGATCTTCCGTGATCGTTATCATTGAATTTTGTGTCCATCCCCAGCTGCTTTTCCCCGTATGGTCAAGGATCATGTTCCAGTACATGTATGAATTGGCCCCGTTCTCAAAATAATGCTTCAGCAAAGAAAACGTATGTTCCATGGCTGCCCAATCATTGGAACCATTGCCGCATTCTGTTTCTGTCTGCATAAGTTTCAGTTCATGATAGGTTTCATTGACATGGGCTATAACGCCTTTACCGGCCCATTGAAACCCTACTCCCGTGATGTATTTTGAAGCTTCCGGGTCTCCGAGTACGGGGTCCACACTTTCAGGCAGTGCACGTTCAATGGTTCCCAGCCAGATTTCTGTTTCCAGACCGTCCTTTTCAAATTGTTTCCCGACGTATTTGACAAGGGTATTGAGTCCTTCGGGAGTCCATAAACAGGATGGGAAATTCTGACATGAATTCGGTTCGTTCTGAACATGTACCGCATATATATCAATTCCTTCCTTTTTGTACTCCTGAATAAACCTGGAAAAATACAATCCGTAGGCCGACAATGTCCGGTCATCCATGACAAACATGTTTTCCGTTGCATTTCCCTGTACCCGGGGCATTGCAGGCATCTCACCTTCCGGCCTTTCGCCCGCGGGCGGCCTCTCCCTCATTTGATTCATCATTTCCATCATTCTCTGCGATTCTTCAGGAGTGCGGCATGCATAATAGTTATTCGTTTTCATCCAGGAGGGAGGACTCCACGGTGAGGCCCATACCTGCAGGTCCGGCCTGATCTGCTTTGCAGCCTTGATATAGGGTATCAGGCGCAACCTGTCGCGGGCAATCGAAAAATGCTCCATGTCATAATCCCCTGCCGTTTCATCGAAACTGTACCAGTCCACAGCATAATCGTTTGCGCCCAGAGGCATACGGCAGATATTGAATTTACAGCCCGATACAGGATTAAAAAGGTTCTGGAGGATGTCGTTTTTTTCAGCATGGGAAACGGAATTCAGCGCCTCCCATCCCAGTTCGTTAAAGCATCCTCCGAAGCCGTCGATGGTCTGTACGGTTTTTTCCGGATCAATGATGACAGGTTCCGGAAATTCCCGGTTCCCTTCAACCCCAACGGTATGCTTCACCCATGGGTTTCCGTCGACAGTGCTTATCCATTCAACGGAAGTGCCATCCTGTGAAAACAGCCGGATGCCGGGAAAGGCAACCAGTGCGATAAATACTAATAATCTTGTTGTTTTCATGGTCTTTTTTATAAGTTGTTCAAATTATATTTGCAGAGCGCGATGCCGTCAATGCTCTCGCAGAATTCAATGCCCGGTCCACAGATTTTCCATTTCCTCCAGCGTTTTGTTCTTGGTTTCAGGAACCATCCTCCAGACAAAAACGAAAGAAAGTACGCTCATGAACCCATAAAACCAGTAAGTTCCCCCGCTGCTCAATTCCATCATGGCAGGATATGTGGAAGATATCAGATAATTGGCCGCCCACTGAGCCGCAACAGCGATCGCCACTGCCCTGCCCCTTATCTTATTCGGGAAGATCTCTGAAATAAGTACCCAGCAAATCGGCCCCCATGACATCATGAAGGAGGCTGTGTAAATAATGATAAACACCAGGGTTGCGATCCCGATGACATTCAGGAATGCCAGTGCACCGATGGCAAACATCCCGACAGCCATGCCCACAGAACCCGTCATCAACAGGGGCCTCCTTCCCCATTTATCAACCGTAAGGATGGCGACAACCGTAAAAATTACATTTACTACTCCCATGACAACAGTCTGCAACAGGGAGGCGTCCTTCTCGGCGCCCATGCTTTCAAAAATACGCGGTGCATAATAAAGGGCCACGTTGATCCCGACAAACTGCTGAAATACGGACAGTAAAATACCTATGATGATCACAATCCTTCCATAAGCAAATAAGCGGGCAGAAGACTTTTCAACCGTTACTTTTATCTCCTGTAATATCTTCCCGGCTCCTTCCGCTCCGTTGATCCTGGTGAGGATCCCCAGCGCTTTGTCATCCTTTCCGCTAAGGGCAAGATAACGGGGGGTTTCCGGAACCAAAAAGAGCAACAGGCCAAACAGCCCTGCAGGGATGGCCTCCGAAACAAACATACGTCTCCAGCCGATATCGTTAATCCATTCCAGTGTCTGGCCGTTTGCAATTCCCCAGTTGACAAAATAAACCACCAGCATTCCGAAGATGATGGCAAACTGGTTATATGAAACCAGTCTTCCGCGAATATCGGCAGGAGCTATTTCACCGATATACATCGGGCAGACGGCAGAAGCCAGGCCAACCCCTACACCGCCGATGATCCTGTAAAAATTAAACATGTACAACAAGCCCATTGTGGGTTCGCCTTTGGTAAAAAACAGGAATTCAGGATTACCGGATCCGAGCGCTGAAACAAAAAATAAAGAAGCTGCCAGAAAAAGTGCTTTCCTGCGGCCTATCCTTGAGGCAATCAGCCCGGAAAAGCTTCCTCCTATGATACATCCGATCAGCGCACTCGATATGGTGGCACCATGAACCAGAGAGTTCAAACCGAGACTATTGATAAGGTAAGCCTGAACGGATTTTTCAGCGCCTGAAATTACCGCCGTATCATATCCGAACAGGAGTCCCCCCAATGTCGCCACCAGGGTGATGGCCGTAATGTATAATGTATTTCTCCCTTTCATCCCTGCCGGATCAGATATACCAGTTAATCATTTGCTCCAGTAATTCCTGTTTCCCGCTGATCTGAACAGGTTCTCCGACCTCTCCGGCGATGGTATACAGGTTTTCAAGCGTAAGTTTTCCCGCTTCGAATTCCGAACCCTTTCCCTGATCGAAAGAGGCATAGCGTTCAGCCCTTAACTTCAGGTAATTCGATTCACCAAGCATTTTGTCGGCAATGGTCAGGGCACGTGCAAAAACATCCATACCGGTTACGTGCGAGATAAAAAGATCTTCCGGATCGGTTGAATTCCTGCGGGTTTTTGCATCAAAATTTATCCCTCCGTTTGTAAAACCCCCCGCCTGTAATATCTCCAGCATTGCTTCAGTGACTTCATAAACATTCGTCGGGAATTCATCCGTATCCCAGCCGTTCTGATAATCCCCCTTGTTGGCATCAATGGAACCCAGAAGACCGGCATCGGCAGCCATACGCAACTCATGTGCAAATGTATGTCCTGCCAGGGTGGCATGGTTGACTTCTATATTCACCTTAAAATCCTTGTCCAGGCCATGCGCTTTCAGGAAAGCAATAACGGTTGCCGTATCATAATCATACTGGTGCTTGGTGGGTTCCATGGGTTTTGGCTCTATAAGGAAGGTTCCCTTAAATCCTTGTTTGCGTCCGTAATCCCGGGCCATTCCCAGGAATCTTCCCATGTGTTCCAGTTCACGTTTCGTATCGGTATTGTGCAGGCTCATATAACCTTCACGGCCTCCCCAGAAAACATAGTTGGTCCCGCCAAGTGCAATGGTCGCATCAATGGCATTCCTGATCTGCACGGCAACATTTGCAAGCACATTGAAATCGGGATTTGTCGCAGCCCCGTTCATATAACGTTTATTTGAAAACACATTGGCTGTTCCCCACAATAAACGGACTCCGGACGCTTTCTGCTTTTCAAGGGCAAAACCGACCATTTTTTCCAGCCTTTTCCCGATTTCAAAAACAGACCCGTCACCCGCCATATCCGTATCATGAAAACAGTAAAAAGGAATTCCCATTTTCGTAATGAATTCAAAGGCGGCATCCATCCTTTCCCTGTTGGCATCCATTGTATCGGAGGATACGTCCCATGGATATTGCTTTGTTGCAACGCCGAAAGTATCGCTGCCGTCTGCACAGAAAGTATGCCAGTAGGCCACAGCAAACCGCAAATGTTCTTTCATTGTTTTTCCGGCAACGACCCTGTCTTCATCATACCATTTAAATGCAAGCGGGTTTCTCGATCCGGGTCCTTCATACCTGACTTTTTTTATCCCCGGAAAAAATTCTTTGTTACCTATCAATACATCCATTGTTATTATTATTGGTTATACGATTAAGAACTGTTTATCTTCAGCATTTTATCCAATTCCAGCTTCCAGCCCCGGTACAGATCTTCATAGATCTCCCTTTCAGAGGACCCGGGTTCTTCAATACCGAGCTTTTCAAGGGATAAAAATGCGTCATCAAAGGATTGATAATGCCCCGCGCCTAACCCTGCACCGCGTGCAGCCCCTGCGGATCCATCCGTATCATACAACTCAATAAGGGAGCCCGTAACCGTGGCAAGGGCTTTCCTGAATACCGGGCTCAGAAACATATTCGAATGGCCTGCCCGGATAACGGACGGATTTATTCCCGTTTCAGCCATGATATCCATACCGTATTTAAATGAAAAGGCAATCCCTTCCTGGGCTGCCCTGATTACATGCCCCTGATTGTGAATATTGAAATTCAGGTTTGAAAATATGCCTCCTGTATTCTTATTCCCCAGCATACGCTCGGCACCATTCCCGAAGGGCATGATCCTTAAACCGTCCGACCCGGCGGGTGCCATTGAGGCCATTTCATTCATATCATCATAGCTCAGGTTACCGGACATAAGCCTCCTTAACCAGAAATTCAGTATCCCCGTTCCGTTGATGCATAACAGCACCCCCAGGCGGGTCAGTTCATCCGGCCTGTGGTTGACATGCAGGAAGGTGTTTACCCTGGATCCGGGATCATATTTTACCGTATCGCTTACCCCGTATACCACCCCGGACGTGCCTGCCGTAGCCGCTATTTCTCCCGGCGCAAGCACATTCAGTGAAAATGCATTGTTGGGCTGATCGCCTGCGCGATAGGTGATTTGTGTTCCTGCCGCAAGTCCTGTTTCTTCTGCAGCCATACTGCTTACCCCGGCCTGGATTGAAAATGCCGGAACCATCTCAGGAACAATGTCTTCATCGATCCCGTAGTAATCAAGAAGGAATCCGGCAAGTCCGTTTTCTTTAAAATCCCACATGATACCTTCGGACAATCCGCTTGCAGTTGTCTTAATTTCACCGCTGAACCTCATGGCAATATAATCCCCCGGCAGCATCATTTTGTAGACTCTTTCATAGACCTCAGGTTCATTCTCTTTTACCCATTTTAATTTCGATGCGGTAAAATTGCCCGGAGAATTCAGCATTGTTGAAAGACAGCGCTGTTCTCCTATTTCATGAAAAGCTTTTGTGCCGATTTCAGCAGCACGGCTGTCGCACCAGATGATGGAAGGCCTCAATACATCCAGTTTTTTGTCAACCAGCACCAGGCCGTGCATCTGGTAGGATATCCCGATGGCTTTGATATCCGTGTTTTTGATGCCTGTTTTTTTGAGTATGCCCCGGGTTGCATTTTTCAGGTTCTGCCACCACATCTCCGGTTCCTGTTCCGCCCATCCCGGGTGCCTGGCTGAAATGGCCATCTCCGTTTCCGGGGAAGATATAAGGGCCATGCATTTCCCGTCGTCCCCCCTGATCAGGCTCGCTTTTACCGAAGAACTTCCAATATCGTATCCCAGCAGGTACATGGTTTCAATTTTGCGGCCCGGAAGCCCCTAAAGTATAAATCCGTTATTGCTTTTCTTGTATCTTATATACAGTTTCCGGTCAAATCTGTACAATTGTGCAGGCTTGTGCCTGACACCCCTTTCTTTCTCCGCAAGGGGGATTAAAAACCTGAGCGGCTTTATTTTCTTCCTGAAATTCCTGTTGTCAAACGACTCCCCAAGGATGGCTTCATATACGTCCTGCATCTGGCGAATGGTAAATTTCTTGGGCAGCAGTTCAAAACACAAAGGTTCCGACCGTACTTCATTACGGAGTATTTTCAATGCCTGTCTGACAATCAGGTTATGGTCAAATATCAGTTCCGGCAGGTCTTCGACCGGGCACCAGATCGTTCTGGCGGTCCGGTTGCTTTCCGTCAGTTTGATCAGTGAATAGTAAGCTACGGTCACCACCCTGTCTATTTCATAATTCCCCGTGGTTTTTCTCAGCCAGGCGAGATCTTCAGGGGGCGAGAGCCGGGCAGGACGACCGAATACCGCAAATTGTTTCATGAAAATATCGTGCAGGCCTGTCAGCTCGGTTAGTGTACGGTTGGCCGAGCTGTCAAGATCTTCCATTTCATAAATCAGGCTGCCGGGAAGTTTGAGCTTATGGCCGTTGGATGAGATGCCGTTGACATATTCCCTTTCAATTAACAACACCTTGAGTTTTCTGGAGTCAAAGCCCAGGATAACACAGTCAACCGAAATATGGGGATTCAGCTTGGTCATGAGATCAGCTACATCCCTAAAATATCAAGAATTGCATCCAATGACAAACTTAACGTATTTTTTACACTAAGTAATTTGTAAATAATTCTGATCTATAGAATATGCAAATATTAAATGAAATCTTTACAGGCTTGCACTTTATGTAATTTTTACACTAAGTAGGTGTTCGATGACGGATATCCACCTGGTTTATCCAGACCGTCTGCTGTAAAATTGATGCCTTCGAAAATAAGTCCCCACATGACAGGCTGAGTTTTTGCTGTGAGATGACCTGCATCTACGACTAGAGAATCCGGTTGTTGACATATCAATTGCTTAACCCTGCTGCTTTCCGCATGCAGACACGACGGCTGGTCAGCGGGACCGGCTTTTAATCACCAGTTCCCCGGGCTCCAGTCCTTCTGCTTCCGCCTTAAGGGATATTTTACCCGGGGTTTCATACGGACGAATGATTGCCTGGGCCCTTCCTTTGAATGTTTTGATCACCGGCTTGTTGACGCTCTCCATATCATAAGGGCTGGCATTTCCAGAGGCTGCAATCTCGCCGTTGACCGTTAAACTGAGTTTTATCCTGATGGAATCATCCGGGACAACCTGCCCGTTCTCATCAATCGCCTCAATGGTCACAAACGAAAGATCGTTCCTGTCTGCATTGATCACATCCCTGTCTGCAACCAGCCTTATACCTGCGGGATCACCTGCTGTTTTCAATGACTTTGTGGCTATTTCACTGCCTTTTTCAAATGCAACGGCCCTGAGCTCACCGGGTTCATAGGGGACCTCAAAAGACGCGATATATTCATCGCCCTCAGAAAGCGTTCTTTCGCCAACCACATTGCCGTTCAGCTCGAGCCTTACCCGGTCACCTTTCGTAAAAACCCGTACCTGAAGGGCTTTGCCTTCATTCCCTTTCCAGGTCCAGCTCGGCCATTCATCGGGCCAGCCCCACATGCTTACCCTTTCGGTCTGCCCCTCGGGTATGGGGGCATGCACGTTTATCTCCAGCTTGCTGATGTCCCACAATACATCCCTGTAAAGCTTCTGGGGCTTTTCCCGCCCTGTAATGTCTATATCCCCGCACCATGCGCCAAACCAGGCGGGCCATTCCGATCCGGATCCAAAGGGGCCCGCAGCAGCCATATCGGGAACCGGACCTCCGGAAGAGGGCGCCTGGGCAGGCGCTCCTCCTGAGGGAGGCATCCCGCCGAATTGAGGCGCTCCGCCCGATGGGGGCATGCCTCCGCCCCTTCTGCGATTATTCTGCTGATCTGCGGAGACATATCCTGACCTTCCAATGGCTGCCTCTCCCAGATAATCCATCCCTGTCCAGACGAAATCCCCGATAACATAGGGATATTTCTCTACCGGCTGCCAGTAATCATATGCTTCCAGGGGAAAGGATTCCGAGCCGTACATAATACGGTCAGGGTACTTTTCATGGTCTGACTCCATCCACTTCCATTCATAATTGTAACCCCCGACATCCAGCAGTGCGAATGCAGCAGCGGTTGAATCCCATTCAAGTCCGCGCCGCCGCCAGTTATCATTCACTGCCTCGGTTACCGGGCGGGCAGGATCCAGTTCCCTGAAACGACCGGCCAGCTGTTTTCCGATACGCAAGCCGCTTGTATCGTTCTTTTCAAGTATTTCATTGCCGATGCTCCACATAATGATACAAGGATGATTCCTGTCACGCAAAACCATATCCGTCTGATCTTTCTTCCACCATGTTTTAAAGAACCTTGAATAATCCTGCGGGTTCTTGGGCGCTTCCCATATATCCGAAAACTCATCGATAACAAGCATTCCGTTCCTGTCACAGGCATCCAGAAATGCCTCGGAAGGAGGATTATGGCTGCAGCGTATTGCGTTATAACCGCCTGCCTTCATGATCTCGACACGGCGTTCCTCGGCTCTGTCAATCGCGGCCGAACCCAGCAGGCCATTGTCATGATGAAGGCTCCCTCCCCTGAGTTCCACAGGTTTCCCGTTAAGCAGAAATCCTTTTTCAGCGGAAAAATCGATCGAACGGATACCGAAAGGCTGTGTATATTCGTCCACTGTTTCATCATTCGTTTCCATGGTGATCCCGACCCGGTACATATCAGGAGATTCGACGGACCATAAATCCGGGTTTTCGACGGTTATCCGGGCTTTGACGGTTTCATCGTATTCGGTATCAAGCAGGGTACTGGTTTCGGCCTCGCCAACGGTCCTGCCTCCGGGATCCGATATTCTTATTCGAAGATCCGCCGTTGCAGGTGAATTCCCGTCGTTCCGAACTGTAACGGCAACATCCACCACTGCAGAATCTTCGCTGACTTCCGGGGTCGTTACATAAACGCCCCATACGGCAACATGCAGGGGCCGGGTCAATGTCAGATATACATTCCTGTATATTCCCGAACCGGAATACCAGCGGGTATTACGCCCGATATTATCGACTTTTACCGCGATCACATTGGGTTCTCCCGGAGGATTCAGCAATGAGGTGATGTCGAACCAGAAAGGAGTATAACCATACTTGTGTACTCCGGCCTGACTGCCGTTAATCCATACCTCCGCCTCCATATAAACTCCATCAAAACGCAATACTGCGATTTTCCCCTCGTCCTCTTTATCCAGGGTAAAATGCTTGCGATACCAGCCCGTGCCACCGATAACATGACCCGTTGACCTTCTGCCGCCCGGGCTTTCTTTGGAAAACGGCCCGATCTGATCGGGACCGTCTTCTCCGGGCAGGTCGGCAATGCTCCAGTCGTGAGGGAGATCTACAGTAATCCATTGGGAATCATCATACTCCGGCTGTTCTGCACCGCTGAGGCTGTCACGCATGAACTTCCATCCCGTATTGAACAAACGGTCACGGTCCGTTGTACCCGGATCGCCGGAAGATTTACATTGAACAAGTGATAAACTGACAATAACAACAATCGCTATTGCTCCGCCGTTAAATATCCTTTTCATGATTTTTTTTGAGTTATTAAGACATATGTATCAGCCGTGGGATCCGCAAAGCCATAGCCACCGGAAGCCCGGGCATATCCGCATCGGGTTTTACACAATCAACAGAATTCACAATGATACTGAAACGCTCACCCAGATCGATCAGACTTGCATTAACAGCAGGTCCCTCCTGCACATTGAGATGGAGCCTATCAGTTGAAAGGCCAGGCCAATAAGATGTTCCGAGCCGATGATTCCTAAAAAGAACAAAACGTTACGATCTCAGCCCGTTGTGACAATGACACGCCGGTACCTTGTAAGTCGCGGATTTCCCCCGTCCTTAACCTCGAGAATCATGTGAACCGTACTTCCCGTTTCCGCATCCTGTGGCATAATGAAGGAAGCGCTGCTGCTTCCCGATCCCTCAACGGAAACTTCATGATCACAGGTTCCCGCCTCAACGTACTGCCACCAGTGATATTCAAGCCGGTCACCGTCCGGGTCTTCCGCAACACCCTCCAGTTGCACCCTGTCACCGGGCTGTGCGGTTATGTCTGCAGGATGTTCAAGGTGAACGACAGGGGCATGATTGGCATCTTCATACTCCATTACGCACCAGTCGGCCCGTGCGGCAAAATCGTTCTGAAGGGTCTCGAGCCAGCGTATCTGCGGGTAGGAGGTTTCACGTTCACCGGTGTAGGGATCGAAATCGGCCACATCCCGCCCGTCTTCCCAGCGTCTCGGATTTGCAGCGGACCGGACGAAACGCCCGCCGAGGCCCCCGTACGCCGGATCCTCCATGCTTCTTAAACCGTAATCAAGCAGGAAAAAGAAAGACGGGGAATCGCCTTCGGCGATAAAGTCGTATTGTGTGCGCCCGCGTCCCGCCATTTCAAGCGAATCTCCCTGGTTATGCTCCGGATCATCCGGGATATGCTGGCCGTCACCCCAGGTGTAATAGGATTCCAGCAGCGGGCCGTGGCCGAATTTGATATTTTCTGAAATCCACTCACCTCCAAAAAAAGGCTTTAACGTATCCGGCACGACCCTTGCCCACATATACGCGAAGCTCCAGAACTGGGAGGAATTGTAAATCACCCTTATGCCGGGCCAGTTGGGCGCCACGTAATTGTTATACGTGGCATCCTGGTCGAGGACGGTATAAATGAATGTCTTGTCGGATACCTTTCGATAAACCTCTGCCCATTGACCGGTGTTTCTATACTCGTCTTCAATTGACTTTAGCGCACGGGCAAGCGTGTTCGTGCCTCCCCATATCTGGACATAGACAGGCCCCGGCTCATCGTCAAGCAGTATGGATTTGATCCGGTCGGAACCTTCGGTGTCCTTCGACATCTCCCCTTCAAACTCGATATTGCCGACTTTGACGATGCTTTTAAGGTATTCGGGTGAAGGATAATCCCCGTCGTTTTTCAACAGGTTATCATATACGGACGCGTATTTATCGATAAGTTCCTGCATCCACGCTGTCCCGGACCACCTCAGATCGGTTCTCTCACCGTAACGCCTTGCCGTTGACGGCATTTCGGATGTAAAAAGGGTTCCCTTCCCGTCTCCGGAATAATGCCATTGCGAACTGGAATAGATCAGCCCCTCCAGGTCAAATTCATTGGCATACAATAACAACCTGTGAAAGGAATTCTGGTCATCCACCTCACCGTCGGTAGTGACAATGGTACGCGGTTTCATGGTCACTGCAACGCCGGCATCAGGTTCTGAAGGCCCCTTGCAATCCACTGAAATGTATGCCATTGCAAAAGCCAGGGTCAATAGAAATGCTTTTTTCATTTTCCTTTGTTTATTACAATTATAACCGGTTTTAATGCAGAAACCGCCCCTCCAGGCGTTCAGTGGCGGTTTCTACAGTTCATTCTGGCAAACGGGATGATATGCGATTTCTAATAACCCGGATTCTGCGTGAGTGTTGGCACTCCTTCCACCTGGCTGTTTATAATGGCATCCTGGGGAATGGGCAAAATTTCGTCCTTATCTCTCTCGAAATGTGCTCCCAACATGTAGCCTGTGTACTGGGTCTGGAATGTAGCATAATCATCAAACTCCTTTTGTATGTATTCTTCACCGAAACGGACCACATCATAAAAGCGGTGCCCTTCAAGGCCGAGCTCCAGTGTACGCTCAAACAGAATGGCCGTCAGGGCCTCGTCTTCCGAGGCAAATGCCGGGTACTCTCCGATCATATAATTCGCTGCCGGCGCATCCCCCGCTTCGTTCATCACCCATCCTGACTGATCCTCCATCCTTTCCCTTACCTGGTTCACAAAGTCCGCTGAGGCCGCCAGGTTATTGTTGGCCCTGACCTCCAGTTCGGCCGCCCACAGCAATACATCCGCAAAACGGATCACATGCCCGTTGATTGCATTCCAGACAGATCCGACCTGGTTTTGGGTTCCCTCGAAAGCATCGTAGTACATATCTTTCTTATGTATGTAAGGTCCGTTGTATTGGCCTGTCGCATCCCTCATCCAGTCCGGTCCGGGCATTACGCCCCAGTCCAGGTATGGTATACCGCGTCTTCCGACACTCCAGTCAAGCCTCGGATCAAGCGATTCGGTCGTCGGGGTGAACGGATCTGTACTGGCCAGTCCATAGTCATTCTTTACGGGGTTCGGGTTGGTTTCGTAATAATCCAGGTAGGGCAGCCCCGTAGCGGGATTGACCCTGAAATGATCGACAAACCACTGGCTCGGTGAAATATAGCCCCAGCCTCTTCCGTATCCCGGGCTTCCCGGGCGCTGGAATCCCATCCATATATTTTCCGGATTATATGATGCGGCCCCGAAAAAACCTCCTCCGGCACCCGTGTTCACGGCAATCTGGACCTGGAATACATTTTCCTTGTTATTCTCCTGTTCCGGATCGAAATTGTCGTGATAATGGGGCATCAATCCGTATTTTTCCCCGGATGAGGTAACTCCGTTGTTCACGACATCCATGCAAAGGTTATATGTCGTGGCATCGTACTTTTTCTGTTCTATAAGGATTTTTACCATATAAGCCTTTGCCGCCCATGAGTTCACTCTTCCTACATCCGACTGTATGGACGGGAGGTGATCGATGGCGTACTGCATGTCCTCTTCGATCTCAGGCCAGATGTTCACAAAGTTTCCGCTTTCGTCGGTATTAGGTTGCCTGACATTCAATCCATGTGTTTCATCGACCCAGGGAATATTCCCGAAGTTCCGTTTCAATATGAAATAAAAATGTGCCCGTAAAAATCGTGCCTCGCCCATAATTGCCTCTTTCTCACTTTGACTCATTTCTTCCACATCCGGGACAATGGTCAGAAGCTGGTTTACCATACTGATCGCATTATAATAATGTGAAAATACAGCTGGAACGAACCGAATGGTTGTAGGAATGTTCCAGTTTGCAAAGGGTTCCCAGGATGCGCCGTCTCCCGGTTCTGTACCTACAAGTGACTCTCCGCCCCTTACAGAGCCCAGCATCGCTGTCCAGGGGGTAGAGAGCAATCCCGCAAAACTACTGTTTGTTCCGCTGAGCTTGCTGTATATTCCAAGCAGAAGGGAATTCACGCCTTCAGCGTCCGATAACACACTGGCATCATAGGCCCCGATCGCAGGCTGATCAAGAAAATCGTCCGAGCAGGAAACAGATGCGCCCAGGAATACCAGTGTAATTAATCCTGTATATATTATTTTTCTTGTTTTCATATTCATCGTTATTAACATTTTGTTTTGTCAAATCAGAATTCGAGGTTCAAGCCAACGACAAATTGCCTGGGCGTCGGATTCTGGCTCGAGACAACACCCATAGAGATATCTGTACCTGACAGGGAGGCATCCGGATCGAGCCCGGTGAAGGGTTTGTCGCCTCCGAGTATTGTCAGCAGATTCTGTCCCTGAACGTATATCCTCATCCTTTCGATATTTAACCTGCTTGTAAGGCTTTGCGGAAGGGTATATCCCAACTGCAGGGTTTTCAGTCTTACGTAGGTTATGTCTTCCACGTAATAATCGGTCGGAAAGGATTTCGATTCGGTGTCGTTGATATCGAGCTTGGGCAGCAGGGCATCTGTATTGTCCGGTGTCCAGGAGTCGTACAGCATCCGCTTGCTTCTGTTATACTGCCACAGGTTCATGTCCTGGTCACGGCGATACGTGCTGAATATCTGTCCTCCCTGGTTCCAGAAAATAAAGGAGCTCAGGTCAAAATTCTTGTATGCCAGTGAAACATTGAATCCAACCTGGAAATCCGGATGAGGGCTCCCTATCTGCACCCGGTCCTCCTCATCGATGATTTTGTCACCATTCTGGTCCTTTATCCTCCATCTTCCGACTTCCGGGGTAATCCAGCTGCTGTATTCTGCAGCATAGGCATCTGCCTCTGCCTGTGTATTGAAAAAGCCATCCACCTCATATCCCCAGAGATAGGATATGGGATTCCCCTTTTCCGTTCGGGTAATAACACCCATGTCCTGGTCGCTTGCCCCGCTGAGAAATGAATCCTCACTGTCGAGGACCTTGTCGACCGTATTCTTGTAATGACTGAATGTAGCGGTGACCTCGTATGACAGGTCACTCAGGATATTCCCTCTGGCCGTCACGTTCGCATCGATCCCCTTGTTCGTCATATTGCCGATGTTCACATCGGGCTGTGAAGCACTTGAGCCGGTTTCCGGGGCCTGGTTCTCGACCAGAAGGTCTTCCGTCTCCTTGATATAGTATTCAAAACTGAGAGAGAGCCTGCCCCTGTACATGGTCATGTCAAAACCGGCATTCGTGGTAATGCTTTTCTCCCAGCGTGCATCGGGGTTCCCGATGGCATCAATGACAAAACCCGGTAACAGGGTATTGCCGCCATTTATCGCATAGCCGTCTCCGAGGTTTTTTGTATAGCGTGTATACTGGTTCTGCGCCCCCAGCCCGGTCTGATTCCCGATAACACCATAGCTGCCCCTGAGCTTCAGGTCGTCCAGCCAGCTCAGCCCCTGCATGAAATTCTCCTGTGATATTCTCCAGCCGATTCCAACGGCAGGAAAAATCCCGTAACGGTTATTCTCCCCGAACTTGGAAGATCCGTCCCGACGTAACGTGGCGTTCAACAAGTATTTGTCTGCATAGGAGTAGTCGAGTTTCCCGAACAGGGATGCAAGGGACTCTCTGCTGAAGTCACCGCTGTTTGTCTGTAATCCGAGGCCAGTGTTCAGCATCACGAAATTGGGATCATCGTTAATATCATAATCCTGGCGGTTTCCGGTAACACTCTCAGTGTAATCCTGTATCGCTTCCGTTCCCGCCACTATATTCAGCGAATGATTTCCGAAAGTTTTGGTGTAGACAAGCGTGTTCGTCCATGTCCAGGATGACGATAATCTCGAACTCTGCGCCAATGAGCTTATGCTGGTATTTTCAGCATGTTCGTATGTCTGCTGGGATAGGTTCCAGCTTGACGAGTTGCTGTAACTGACCCCCAGGGTTGTGCGTGCCACCAGGTCATTGAACAGGGTCACTTCGCCATAGACATTGCCGAAAATGCGGGTGGAATTCGATTTATCAAACCTGCTGCGCCATCTGTCGCCTATAGGATTACGAGCATTCCCCATGCCTGCAACCGCACCGCTGGCGGGCATACCCATAATATCATAGACCGGGAGTAGAGGGTTCATTAACCTGCTCGGTGATCCGCTTCCGCTTCCTTTCTGATGGGTGTATGCCACCTGAAGGTTTTCTCCAATCCTGACATTATCGGTAATATTGAAAGAAGAATTGCTGCGCACCGTATAACGTTTGAAATCAGCCCATTCGTTCGAAGTGTTATCCTGGTCGTAATATCTCAGGCTCAAGGCATATGTTCCGTTTTCAGACCCCCCTGTAGCACCCAGCTGAACGCTGGTGATTTGCGCCGGATTGAACACTTTATCGAACCAGTCCGTATCTGCAGATTTAACGATCTGGTAAGTCTCGAAATCATAAAGCGACGGATCCGTAACCTGGGCGAACAATGCCGGATCTGATGTTTTGAGATTTTCAAGCTGATCCCCCGTCCAGGTTCCGGCCTTCAGATATTCGGGGATACTGGGTTCCGCCCCTAAACCGTATTGTGCATGGTTAGGCGTAATACCCGCTCCTTCATAGGATTTCCACCAGTACTCTCCGTACTCCTCGGCATTCAATAATTCGGGAAAATCCTTGGAACTCACATAGTTTATTCCCGAGTATACATCGAGGGACACCTTTGTCCTTCCGGATTGACCCTGCTTGGTTGAAATGATCACAACTCCGCTTGCCGCACGGGCCCCGTATATGGATGCCGAGGACGCATCTTTCAGCACCTGGATGGATTCCACATCATTCGGATTCAGGCTGTTGAACGCATTTTCATCGGCCGGGACCCCGTCAATAATATACAGGGGGGTCGAACCTCCGAAAGATCCGAATCCCCTGATCCTCACTTTGGCATTGGCATCCGGATCACCGTTGCTTGTAACAAATACTCCTGAAGCACGGCCCTGTAACTGGCCCCCGACGGTTGCCGTATTTGTCTGCATCATATCTTCCGTATTGACCACTGCCACGGAACCGATGATGTCTTTCTTCTGCTCGGATGAATAACCCGTAACAACAACAGTCGTAAGTTCAGTGATTTCCGTTACCATCTGCACATCAATGACAGACCTGGAACCGACAGGTATCTCTTGTGTTTCGTAACCCACGCAGGAGATTCTCAATACTGCATCCTCTCCCGACACCTCCAGGCTGTAACTGCCGTCGACATTGGTGATCGCACCCTGTGTGGTGCCCTCAACAATGACGTAAACCCCGGGAAGGGGCTCGCCGGTTGAAGCATCGGTTACCGTTCCCGTGATTGTGCTGGCGGGTTGCTCCGATTTAATATTTTTCAGGTATTTTCTCGGGGACAGGATAATCTGCCGGTCCATTACAACAAAGTCCACATCTGTTCCTTCGAAAACATTGGCCAGTATCTTGTCAATTTTCTGGTTCGATACATTTACATTGACTTCACGGGACACATTGACCAGTTTCTGATTGAACAGGAAGTAGTATTCGCTTAGGTTCTCGATCTCTTTCAACACCTGTTCTACCGTGGTTTTTCCAAGATCCAGGCTCAGTTCTGTTGACTGCGAGTATGTCATTGCGGAAATTACCTGAAATCCTGTGACTACCAGGAAGAGAGTAGTTAATTTCATAGGTCTTAGGATTTTTGAAAGGGAGCAAAATCCGGGGAGAATCCGGATTAAGTCACGTTTTTTTTTCATAATTTTGAATGGATTTAGTGTTAGACTTATTAGAAATTCCAACGATTGCACATTTGGTTCTAAAGTTTGATGCTAAATTTCATTCAGGAAAGTGTTGCGGCACTTTCCTGATTTTTTTATCATAGGCAATAAATTTTAATGTTTGTATAATTTTTTAATCATCTTTGATCGTAATATCTATTTCCTGTACTGCATACGTACCGTCTCTCATTTGCTTTCTGGGTCTTTTTACAAAATCGATGGGTCCGGTCAGCGATAACATTTCCAGTACCTTGTCAAGGTTCTCCTCTTCGAAAGTCGCCCAGTATGTATATTCATTTATACGTTTGTCCGTGATATTGAATTTTACATTATACCAGCGCCCGATCCTGTTTAACATAACAGACATGGGGTCGTTCCTCAGTACAAGTTTGCCGTCCTTCCAGACCGTATAATTCGAGGTTTCTTCAAATCCGACATCCACTTTACCGTTTACCATCTCGAATTCTGTCCGATCCGCAGGTTCCTTATCCGGATTCGCCGTTTTGCTTTTCTCATCCCTCATATCGATTGAGATTTCTTTTCTTTGTTGGTTTTCCACCGGACCAATATCCATGTGATTCTTATTAATATAATAAACTGCATGCTGTCCCGGTTTCATTTCTATCACTGATAATTCCCTGTCCCTGTTCCGTCCGATCAGTTCCGCAGATCCGCTTTCCAGCGTAACGGTCTGGTAGTTCTCCTCAGGGTAAGCCTGGACATTCAACCTTGTTCCCAGCACCCTGATATCCAGACCGTCCGTATTGATGATAAAAGGCCTGTTCCTGTCATGTGCAACATCAAAATAAGCCTCCCCTGTAAGTTCGATTTCCCTTGATTTTCCCAAGAACATTACCGGGTATTTCAACCGGCTTCCATTGTTCAGCCAACCCTGGGTTCCGTCCGGCAGATCAAACCGGCTTCGCGCACCAAGAGGACATATGATTTCATTATATACAACAAGGGCCTGACTGTTTTCCCACATTTTCTGGCTGTAAATCTCCCAGCCAATATATGCCATCAACGGCAATAACAATATGGCAGCAACCCGTGCAATATTCCGAAGAATATGGCCGAACGGACCGTCAGCTCCGGATTGAACAGGCAATGACTTGATTTGTTCCTTTTTCCCGCTAAGATTAATCACATGATGAACCTTGTCGAGCAATGCATCCAGATCAATTCCCCGTCTTCTGATCCCGGGATTTGTTTCCTGCCATAAAAACCTGAGGGAATCTTTAAATCCGGAAACGTTCTCAGGATCACTGAACCATTCATTTACCAATTCTTCCTCTTCCTTCGTTGCCGCATCCTCAAAGTATTTTTTCAGGATATTGAATTGCCTGTTTTTTTTATCATCTGAACTCATTTCATTGAAATTTATTAAAAAAGCAGCTGAAAGTACCCGAAAACGGGTACTTTCAGTCTGCCTGAAATTAACCACTAAACCAAATGGTCCTTACAAACAGATGAACTGCTATTCATTAATATATATCCAGAAGCAGGTCATAATACTCACTCAGAATCCGGATTTTTTCAGGTCATAATGCATGTATTCCAAATTGACCGGATAAGAAAGCCGCAATATTAAACCTGAAGATACAGGAAACAGAACAGGGAGTCCTGGCATATTAACCCAGGAATAGGTGGTAAAACAATAAAGCAAGCATGGAAATACCCGACAATTCCTTTTTCAGATTTTTCAATGCCCTGGCCAGATGGTTTTCAGCAGTGCGTTTGGATATGTTCAACTTGCTGGCGATTTCCTTTACGCCCATCCCTTCATACCTGCTTAGCTTATAAACGGCCTTTCTTTTCGGTGGCAGTTTTTCAACGGTCTTCTTCACCAATTCCAGTAATTCGTCATAGATGACTGAAGCATCATTATTCTCAACTGCTTCGGGAGAATGCTTAAACAGGTAGTCTTTGATTCTGTTTTCCATAGCCTTCTTTCTGAAGAACTTCCTGATGGAGTTATAGGTAATTGTGAATATGTAATTCTCAAAGTTCAATGCAGTATCCACCTGGCTCCGCTTTTCCCATAAATTGACGAACACCTCCTGTATAAGTTCACGTGAGTCATCGGAATTCTTAAGTAATCCAAAAGCGAAATTATGCAGTTTTCCGCTGTACGTATGATATATTGAATCAAATGCAATCGTATCACCCTCCTTGAATTTTTCTATTATCGTTTTATCTATTGACACAGCAATGGAATTAATTTCCATAAAGCCAAAATGACGAAAATACTGTTTGTGTCGTCGGCTTTTTATTACCATTTCAAAATTAAGGATAAATATAATATAAAAGTAAAATTGAAAATTAATATAGATTAATATATTATTATTCAGCAAGTTAAATTGCGTGCCGTCCATGGTTTCCGGAAGGCCGGTTTCATCCCTTATTGAATTTCCTCAAATAAAAATTCTTGCCTGCATATTCAATTGCAGCCAGTTTCCCTTCTGCCAGCAACTTTTTCAGGATTCCTCCGTCCGACCCCGAGCGATACAGGAAGTTCCTGACTGCATCTTCCCGCATGGGATGTACAGCCGTTATGCTTAAAAGATCCTCTTCGGCATTTCCTGTATAGGCAAAAGCATCTCCTTCATAACCGATCAGGCATTCGACATGATCGAGATATCCTGCAAATACCTGATAATTCCGATTGACCACTTTTTCATCCGGGATCTGTACCTGATTTTCCGCCGGGGGTCTTATGGGTATGGCCAAATAGGCTTTGGCCGGCTTTACCAGTGAAAGATAACCTGCAATCTCCCGGGATTGCTTTTCTCCGTCATTCAGGTTCTTTACAAGCATGGTCTCGGTCGTCAGCACTCCTTTGTATTCTTTTGAGAATTCCAGAATACCTTCCAGGACAGATCCGAGCCTCAATCCCCTGCACGGACGGTTTATCCTGCGCCAGGTTTCCTCACGCGTTGAATCGACCTTCACGGAAACCCAGTCTGCATTGAACAGTTCTTTTCTGACGTCTTCACGTCCCAGAAGAGAAGCATTCGTAATGACTGCCGTTTTAATCCCGAACGCGCGAAGCATTTCGATCTCCCGGCCCAGATGCATATCCAGAGTCGGCTCTCCGTCCGGGACGAACGACAGGTAATCAATCGTTTCGCCTCTCGCCCGCAGTTTTTCTATCCTGCCCCGGACATCTTCAAAGATCCTGTTCTTCCCGTAAAATGTCCTGCGTTCGGCCTGCATTTTAACTGTCCTGCCCAACTGGCAGTACACGCAGGAATATGTACACACCTTTGGCGGGATATTGTTGATCCCCAGACTCTTTCCCAGACGTCTTGACGGAACAGGACCAAAGGCGATCATAGTATTCCCAGTTCGTGACTTGTAAGTTTCTTTCCCACACCACCTTCAATGAACTTTTCCGGGTATACTGATTTAATCTCTGCTATGTACCGGGTACAATGCGTAGGGCATATCAGGTCAATATCATGCAATAATTCAAATTCAGTGAAATCATGCAAACCGCCGACGATTGCGTGTACTTCCCCGAACCGGGAGACCGCCTGAAGAATTTTTTCCATCCCGGGATGAGCGCAGCCCACGATCAAAACCAGGCCTCTGTCCGTTTTTACCGCCAGTGACTGTTCGATATGATCCAGTTCGCCGGTGGAAAATATGTTTTCATCAAGCACGGCGGCTTTATCGACATCAACCACCTCCTTTGCATTGCGGATGCCTCTCAATGAAACCGGAACATATACGGTGACTTCACGATTCTCATTCAGAAAAGCCGACAGACCCCCGATATGGTCAAAATGGGGATGGGAGATAAACACTTCTTGAATGGACGAAGGGTCTGCACCCAGTCTTTTCATATTCTCAAGAAGCAGGGTACCGTTGGAGCCGGTATCGAAAAGGATCGATTTGTTCCTTGTTTCCACAAGACAGGAAAATCCCCAATCGGGCTGCAGACCCGGTTGAAAAACGGTATTATCGTAAAGAATGGTGATTTTCATTTCCTTTTTTCACTATGAATCCCCCCTTTCCTGCTCCCACCCGTTCCGCGATGAAATCACATTTGATGACCATGAGAAAATAAATATGATCATGGGTAACATTTAACAATCCTTCCAGATTTCCCTGTCCCTTGGAGATAACGACATCCACAGTTTTAAATACATCCTTAAACTCATCTGAAGCCGATTCCCATACTGCACCGGGGGCATCATCGCCGGTGGTGATTACCCTGGCTACCTTTCCCATGCCTGTTATATCTGCATCCTCCGGGGTAACATCGTTTATTACCGGGCTGTTCCGGACAGCAAAATATTTTTCCGGGACATCCATGCAGGCAAGAAAAAGTTTGTCCAATACAATCTCCCCGCAGTTGTCTCCGATATAAAGCAGCGAGGCAGCCCGTTCGAGATCACGGCGAAGAACCAGGGAATCGTCAATGGCCAGATCGGCTTCCATTACCTTGTTTATAGCAGTCATAACATCCAGCTGGAAGCTGGTACCAAAATCAATCACATTACCGGCAATTGCCAGCCGCATTGCCTTATCAAAAGGATCCCCGGATCCGTTAATCATACGCTCGAATTCCGGATATAATTCCAGCATGAGACGATTGTATTTATCCTTGACCCGGTGATAGGGATCCCGATCATGAACAGATTCACGGATCAACCTGTGCATTTCCCGTGCCAGTGCCGGCGGTGACAGATTGTAGTCAACCCTGGATAAAAACTCCAGCAACCGGCGAAAAATCACCTCCTGAAGTGACCCGGGTACGACCCCTGTTTCAACCAGCCGCAAATAGCTTGTTAAAATGCATGGTATACATTCCTTATACATTCTTTCCGGCAGCTACGACAACAAAACTGCCCCGGCCATATCCAGGCAGGACATCCTGAATTTTCTTTATTTTTTCCAGGTCCCCAAAGACGGTTTGACAGGTATTTTCAATCTCAAATCCTGCATATTTCAATATCCTGTACACATCTTCCGTACTGTAAAACACGGCATCTTTATAAAAAATGCTTTCATCTTTATGTACCAGATACTGTTTTCCAACATGACTGTTTTTATCAACAAATCCAATGATGAAACGGCCCTTATCCGTTAAGATACGGTGTACTTCTTCAAAAGATTTATAGATGTCATCCACAAAACAGATGGTGGTAACCATCAATGCGAAATCAATGCTATTATCGGGATATGGCAGATCCTCCGCAACTGCGTCAATTACATTGATATTTCTCTTTTTAGCCCTTGTGCGCATCGCCCGTGAAGGCTCTACCCCTTCGGTAATTCCCAGTGGTTCGGCAAAAATGCCGCTTCCCACACCAATTTCAACTCCTCTTCCCCTGACAGGCAATGCATCCATAATGGCATTCAATTCAGACTGAAAAACATATTTATTCAGGACAAACCAGTTGTCATACTCGTCCGGGTAATTATCAAAGGGTATGGTCTTCGGCATGGTATGAATCACTTTGTATAATCCCGTTCATGACCGGTATTCGGCCAATTTGTTCTTCTGATATGCCTGGAAGGCTTCCTTTACGGTGAATCCCTCCGCTCCTGTATATATTCTGACACCGGTCCGGTCCAGAACATTTGCAGCATTGTCACCCGGGCCGTTTCCGGTGATAAGAACGTCTGCCCGAAGCTCATACAATTTTTGAGCAGTTTTCGGACCTGCACCATGGGCCTCTTTTTCTATCGCCCTGTTATCAAAATGCAGAAGTTCATTTTTTTCTTCATCATAGACAAGAAGAAATTCGGTCCGGCCAAACCGGGGATCCATCATGGAATCCCAGTGAATGCCTGTTGCAGTAAATGCGATTCTCATATTGCCTGTTTTATTTTGTTCCAGCCATCCGTAATCATTTCTGTCAGGTTATTCCCGGCATATTCAACAATTGCCTGCCCGTATGTCATCGATTCCGTAAAGGTTTCGTCATATGGCAGACGGGCGAGATACATGATATTCTCATCCTTCACGAATTTTTCAATTTTTTCGGATGTCCCGGCGTTAAGGTCTGATTTGTTGATGATGCACCCTGCCCTGATGTTAAATTTCCTAACCAGTTCATATACCCTTTTCAGATCATGCAAACCCGAAACGGTGGGTTCGCTGACCAGTACTGCAAAGTCCGCCCCCGAGAGAGATGAAATTACCGGGCACCCGATACCGGGGGCTCCGTCAATAATGATCCATTCATGGTTTTTCCTTTTTGCTGTTTCCCTGGCCTCATTCTTGACTTTCGCAACGAGCTTCCCGGAATTATCCGCACCAATGCCAAGTCTGGCATGGACCATTGTGCTGCCGGTTTTAATGTTTGAAACATACCATTGACCGGCAAGCTGAATTTCGTTTGTTATGGCATTGACAGGACAAACAAGGGTGCAATATCCGCATCCTTCACATTCCAGGGGATCCACCATGTACCTGTCATCTTCAAGGGTGATGGCACCGAACCGGCATACATCAAAACAATTGCCGCATTGGTCACATGCATCCTGGTTAATCATTGCGCGTTCCCCACTGTAGAAATCATGTGATTCATTAAGATCCGGCTGCATGAGGAGATGCATGTCTGCCGCATCTACATCGCAATCCGCAACCATTGCATCCCTGCCTCCAAGGCAGGCGAAGGACGCTGCAATCGAGGTTTTCCCCGTTCCCCCTTTCCCCGATATGACAACAATTTCTCTCACCGGCAACTTACATTTTTCATGAGATGGTTCCGGATCTGTTCAAGCTGCCTTCTGACCTCGGGAATTTCCTGATAAATCAGCTCCCCCCGGGAGTATAACTCGGCAATCCTCCGGTCATCAGGTATTTTTGCAAGTACGGGTATGTGCTCATTTTTACAGAAATTCAGCACTCCGTCATTCCCTGTACCATGGCGATTAATCACAACCCCGTATTCCCTTTTCAGCTTCTTCATGACATCAACTGCCAATGTAAGATCATGCAGGCCAAAGGGCGTTGGTTCCGCCACCAGAATCACATAATCGGCATTTTTTGTCGCTTCTATTACCGGACAGGATGTCCCCGGAGGTGAATCATATATCTTAATAATATCATCGGGAAAGTGATCATCGATATATTCGATTGTTTGAGATATAAGCGGTGTTGCCTGCTCCTGCCCAATATCAAGCCTGCTTTCGATAAAACGCATTTTGCCATTTTGATAATGCTGCAGTTCACCCATTTTATGCGAAACCATTGGCAGCGCGGATGACGGACATAATTCGGAACAGGCAAAACAACCGTGGCACAATTGAGGGAAGACCAGTATGGCCGGTCCGAGTTGAATAACTGCATTGTAATTACAAACCTCCCGGCAATTACCGCACAATGTGCATCTGTCCTCAATCCATTCCGGGATCAACCTGAATCTGTCTTCCTTCCGGACAAGCCCTGCGCTGACAAACAATCCCGCATTTGGTTCTTCCACGTCAAGATCTACCAGAACAACATTCCTCTCTTTTGACAGATAACTTGCCAGATTTGCTGACAGGGTTGTTTTGCCGGTGCCTCCCTTCCCGCTGGCGACAGCGATTCTCATACTTAATGATCACATGGATTTTCGCCTGTTTTCAACTGATCCTGCAGATATTGCTCAACAAGGAATTGAGGGGTATCGCTTGGAACACCGATACAAACCGCGATATTGTTCCGGGCAAACAGGTCCCGGGCCCTTCTGCCCATGCCTCCCGAGATAATGACATGGACTCCCTGACCGGCCAGGAACATCGGGTAGGCTCCGGGTTGATGGGCCGGCGGATCAAGAAAACCCGTGCTTACAATACGGTCATTCTCTGTTTCGATGATTGCAAATTTCTCGCAGTGTCCGAAATGGGGTGTCAGTACATCATTTACCGTCGGAATGGCAAACTTCATCTTACTCTTCATTTTTAAGTCTTTTGTTCTCAAGTAATTCTTCCCTGATCATCGTATGCCCGCATGAAGGGCATTTTAGCGTCGTGCATTTCACCCCTGCCCGGTGCGGGATTTTTTCCCCGCACTTCGCACAGATACAATATCCTCCGGGACCGTAAGCACCGCCCATGTTCCGGCCTCTGCCACCCCGGATTCTGCTTCCCGATCCGCTCCTCCATCCCATGCGTCTTCCTGTTTGCGGGCCTTCACCCAACGGCCCTGTTCTGTTTCCTTTTGACATGATTACCTCCTTTTGTTTTGATGTTTAAAATTGCAGCACTTACCGTGACCGAAGCCGCCGGCCAGATTGATAAGGTCCTTTGAATGACATGCCGGGCATTCTGTTATGGTAGTGTCCATATTAATTCTGAACATATGACCACAACTCCGACAGCGAATGATGTTGTGTCTGAAATGGATGCTGCCACCCTCAATGGTAAGCAACCTGCCCTGAATTAAAAAATCAGCGATTTTCTTTCTTGATTTTTCGATCAGCCTGGTAAACGTAGGACGCGAAACTTCCATTTCATCGGCTGCAGAAGCATGTGACATACCTAAATGATCAGCCAGGCGGAATGCTTCGAATTCATCGAGCGTCAGCAGCACCTGTTCCAGGTCCTGTCCTTTTATTCCCAGCGGCTTGAATTCCGAGAAGAGTGGCGGTTCATGCACGATTCTATCGTATTGTGGCCTTGGCATACGCTTTTTATCGTAAATATAATGAACATATGTTCAAAATAAAAATTTAATTACATTAAATTTCAATGCTTCGTCACAGGTATCTGACCGGGTCTCTGTCATCAGGTGAGTTTTCAGATTAGATTAATTGTTTGTAAATTGATTGACTATTGTATTCCCGTGACTGCCTTGCAGGCAGATACTGCCTGCCGGGTCTTATTTAAAAATATGTCACTAACTGCCATATAACCATATTTAAAATTACACGCTATGAAAAAAAATTATTACATCAGGTATTTTACCTTTTTCTTCCTTGCAGCAGCATTGCTGAATACCGGTATTGTCAGCGGGCAGAAACTCAAATCCGGCCCCCAGGATCTGTCTTTCTTTTCTTCGGTTGACGAAACCGACCAGCCTTATGCAGTATACATACCCGAGAATTTTGACCAGTCAAAAGAATATCCCCTGGTAATATTCCTGCATGGCGCCATATCGAATCACCGCCTCGGATTGCGCCGTGCATTCGGACAGGGAAACATCCAGGGTCCAGATTTCATGACTCCCGGTTTCAGCCCTGTCCAGACCGACCTGGAAGTTACCCGGTATTACCCTGTTCTCAAGGATGTGGATTATATTGTCGCCGCTCCCTATGCGCGTGGTACGGCCGGATACCAGGGCATTCCGGAACAGGATGTATATGAAATGCTTGACGATCTGAAAAGCCGTTTTCGCATAGACGAAGATCGCATATACCTCACCGGCCTTTCCATGGGAGGAGGCGGAACCATATGGCTGGGGCTGACCCGGCCGGACATCTGGGCCGCCTTGGCACCATGCTGCCCGGCGCCTCCCGACGGTACTCTTGATCTGAGCTGTAATGCCGGCAATCTGCCGGTACACCTGTTCATCGGGGACAGGGATGGCCTGTACGAGACCGCTCAGACCTGGAGAAAGGAATTCACGGAAAACGCTTCGCTGTTCGATTATGTGGAATATCCCGGAATAAGTCACAACAGCTGGGAATATGCCTATAAGGACGGTTTCATATTCGACTGGTTTTCACAGTTTGAAAGGGACCTTTATCCCCAGCACGTTGAATTCCGAACAGAATGGTATAAGTACAACAAGGCCTACTGGGTCACCATGGATAAACTGACCCCCGGAACCCCGGCCAACATAGATGCGGAATTTACCGGTGTCAACGCCATCGGGATCTCCACATCCTCGCTGGATGCCTTCACCCTGAACCTTGCCGGTCATCCGCAGTTTGACATGGGAAAAAGGGTCCGGATCAGTGTCGATGGAAAAACCTTTACCGTCAAAACCCCCGATGCCGTATCCTTTATTAAAGAGAACGGAACCTGGGTGAACCGGAAATACACACCCGGGCTACATTCGAAACAAAAAGGTGCGGAGGGTCCGCTTTATGCCGCCGTGGAAAGCAATCATGTATATGTTTACGGTACCGGCGGGGACCCTTCACCTGAAGAGCAGGAAGCAAGGCGCGCCCAGGCAGCGGCAGCTGCCGACTGGGCGGCCGACCGGGGATTTTTGGGCAGGATCATGGTATTCCCGAGGGTATTGTCAGACGAGCAGGTCAGGCAGAGTGACCTGGAAACTTCCAATCTCATTCTCTTCGGGACAAGGGAAACCAACAGTGTGATTGAAAGATTCGCAGATAAACTGCCCCTTCACCTCAATCCGGATGCAGGGGAATACGGACTCGTTTATATTTATCCCATGAACGGTCATTACATTCTGATCAATTCCGGCCTGCCGTGGTGGACCCCGCCGGCAGAGGCACCGGAGGCCCGCGGCATGTCATTTATGGGTTTGAAAGCCGAGGACCTCAGGAACTACCGGGATTTTATCCTTTTCAAGGATACGCCTGACAATGCGGTCAGCCAGGGATCTTTCGATCACGAATGGAGCCTGCCCGCAGATGAAGCCTCCGGGATGATGTCCACAGGTGTGATCGAGATGAATGAATAGGCTTTTGCCAAACCATGAAACAAATCTGCGTTATTGGTATTCTTGCGGCAGTCATGCTCACCGGCTTTAACGCGTGTGTTGAACGCAGCAACGGTTTGACCACGGTGGTGCGGACTGAAAACGGGGAAATAAGGGGGACGATGAATTCCGACAGTAATGTATTCATTTACAGAGGGATCCCTTTCGCAGCGCCTCCTGTGGGAGAACTTAGGTGGAAAGCTCCCCGTCCCCACAAAAACTGGGAAGGAATCCTCGAATGCACGGAATTCGAAGCCAGTGCAATGCAATCCACACCGGTCCCGTTCATGATGTGGACCGATGAATTCATCGCCCCGCCGGAACCGCTCAGCGAGGACTGCCTCTACCTGAATATATGGACTGCGGCCGGATCACCGGATGGCAAACTCCCGGTACTCGTATTCATTCACGGCGGAGCATTTACCGGAGGTTCCGGTTCTGTTGAGATATACGACGGTGAAGAAATGGCGAAAAAAGGTGTGGTATTCATCACTGTAAATTACCGCCTGGGTGTGATCGGCTTTCTGGCCCACCCCGAATTAAGTGCCGAATCGCCAAACCATGTTTCCGGAAATTACGGATTGCTCGACCAGGTGGAAGCACTGAAATGGATCCAAAGGAACATTGCGTCATTCGGCGGGGATCCGGACAATGTCACCATTGCCGGACAATCTGCCGGCGCCTTCAGTGTGAACTTTCTTGTCGCCTCCCCCCTGGCCGGCGGACTGTTCCACCGGGCCATCGCCGAAAGCGGAGGTGCCGTTATGCCGGCCAATGCGATGGGGGGCAGCAATAACCTTGAAGATGCCGAAAAGGCGGGGCTGGAGTTCCAGGAAAGGGCCGGCGCCGCCTCACTGGCTGAATTAAGATCGAAACCTGCCCAGGAACTCATCGCAATCCGGGGAATGTCCTCCCCCGTTATCGACGGTTATCTGTTGCCGGACAAGCTTTACAATATCTTTTCCGAAGGAAGGCAAAATGACGTACCGGTACTGATGGGCTGGAACGAAAATGAGGCATTCTTCGGAGGTTCCCTGCTGGATGCAGAAAACTACAGGAAAAGGAGCATGGAAACATACGGTGAACATGCTGACAGATTTATGGAGCTCTTTCCGGCAGACAATGATTCCGTCGCATTTTTGTCCCAGCGCACATTAAGCATTCTGCAATCCTTCGGGTTACAATCATACATCTGGATGAAACTGCAGAATGAAACGGGAAAATCCAGGGTTTTCATGTATCATTTCACAAGGTCTGTTCCCTATGGTGAAGGGCAGCAGGCATTCGGCGCTTTTCATACGGGTGAGGTACCCTACGCTTACAACAACCTTCATATGAGCAACCGCCCCTGGACCGATACCGATTATGAACTGGCCGACCGGATGTCCTCGTACTGGGCAAACTTTACCGGAAACGGCGACCCGAACGGTGAGGGCCTGCCCCTGTGGCCGGCTTGTGAAACTCCCGGCTGTCAGACAATGTACCTTGGTGAGAATATTGAAGCGGCTGAGATACCGTTTAGGGAGGCCCTGGAATTTCTTGAAATGTTACAACAGTTAAAAAACGAATAAAACCATAATCAGTCACCTGATTGGCATACGTTTTGAGGGTTTCTCACGGCTTGAAATGCCTACTGAGAAAAGATGCCATGAAGGAAATCAGGATACAACAGATCATTTTAATTCAGCTGTGCTGCCTGATCCTGTCCGGACAAACAGTTGATGCACAGTATTTCGGACGCAACAAAGTGGGTTATAAAGACTTCGATTTCGATGTTTATCAGACGCCCCACTTTGAGATATACCATTATCTGGATAACGATTCCCTGCTCAACGATCTTGCAGTATCGGCAGAGGAATGGTATGCCCGGCACCAGAAAATGTTCAGGGATACTTTCCAAAGGAAAAATCCCATTATCCTTTATAATAACCAGGCTGATTTCCAGCAGACCAATGCGGTCAGCGGTTTGATCGGAACGGGTACGGGGGGTGTGACGGAAAGCTTAAAGAACCGGGTGGTAATGCCTGTTGCATACACGCATACACAGACCGACCATGTACTGGGTCATGAGCTGGTACATGCATTTCAGTACAAAACACTTACAAAACCCGATTCAACCGCCGGTTCCTTCAAGAATCTCCCTCTATGGATGGTTGAAGGGATGGCAGAGTACCTGTCTCTCGGAAGCATTGATCCGAATACCGCCATGTGGATGAGAGATGCATTGCTCAACAACGATTTTCCCACATTGAAACAGCTGTCAAGAGACTCAAAATATTTTCCATACCGTTACGGACAGGCCTTCTGGGCCACAATTGGAAAAACCTGGGGGGACAGCATTGTCGTTCCCTTGTTCAGGGAAACGGCCAGGATCGGATATGACAAAGCCCTGACAAACTTGCTGGGTGTAAATGCAGAAACCTTTTCGGGGATGTGGAAAAACGCCATGCAGGTCCGTTTTAATGATTATTTGAAAGATAGCCTGGATCGACTGACGGGAACAGAAATCCTTTCCGGAGAAAATTCAGGCAGGATAAACGTATCTCCTTCCATGAGCCCCGATGGGAGATACCTCGCCTTTTATTCGGAAAAGGACCTTTTCACACTTGACCTGTATCTCTATGATATTACCGAAGGAAAAATTGTCAGGAAACTGGCAAGCACACTGAAAAATGACGAAATAGACGATCTGAATTTTATCGAATCTGCCGGCAGCTGGTCACCCGACGGAAAACGATTTGCATTCGTCATTTTTTCACAGGGCATGAACAAGCTGGCGATACTTGACATTGAAAAAAACAAGATCACGGATGAAATTGAGATTGATCATCTGCCTTCTTTCATCAACCCGGCCTGGTCACCCGACGGACAGAGCATTGTTGTTTCAGGTTTGAGGGAAGGTTCGGACGACCTGTACCTCTACGAATTGAAAACCGGCAAGATCAGAAAACTAACCGATGACTATGGTGCAGACATACATCCATCATGGTCATCCGACGGAAGGAAGATTGTATTTGCCAAAGAACGTGTGAATCATGAGCAGAACCGGAAGAAGTTTTCATTTGACATTGCCGTTTATGATTTGGAAACGGAAAATGTGACCACATTGGACGCTTTTCCCGGGGCCGACAATCTGAATCCCGTGTTTTCCAGCGATAACGGATCCGTATTTTTCCTTTCCGACAAAGACGGATTCAGAAACATCTTCAGAATCGATTTAAGTTCCGGGAAAGTATACAGGCTAACAGACTACATGACCGGGGTAAGCGGGATTACCGCTTATTCCCCTGCCATCAGCATGGCTCCCGGTTCGGACCGGCTTTCATACACCTACTACTGGAAGAACGGTTACCGGATTTACGTTGCCGGTACTTCAGAATTTAACGAAACCGAAGTGGATCCTCACGATGTCAACCTTGAAGCCTGCACGCTCCCCCCACTGAATCATGTCTCGTCCAACATTGTGGATACCAGCCTGTATAACCGCCCGCCCGTTTTCAATACTTCTTCCGATACATTCAGGGAGGTTCCCTACCGGCCTAAATTCAAACTTGATTATATATCAAATGTACAGGCAGGTGTCTCAGCCGGAAGATACGGTACGGGGCTGGCCGGAAGCGTGAACATGATGTTCAGCGATATCATAGGGAACAACCAGCTGTTTGCTGCCCTCGCAGCGAACGGGGAGGTTTTCGATTTCGGGGGACAGGTGGCTTACATCCAGACAAAGAACAAGATCAACTGGGGAGCCTCTGTTTCTCATATTCCTTACAGAACCGGTTACTCAGGCTATCAAAGGGATACACTGACGATCAAAAGCGAAAAATACCCGGTTAACAATTACATGACCGACCTGGTCAGAATGTTCCAGGACCAGATATCGGTGTTTTCGTACTACCCTATCTCCCGGACCAGGAGGCTGGAAGCGGGAGCATCTGCATCCTTGTATTATTACCGGATTGACCGGTATAATAATTATTTTGCAGACAACGGGATCCTGATCGGTGCAAGCAAGGAAAAGCGGCCCTCCCCACGGGGATTCAACCTCCAGCAGGTCGATCTGGCCTACGTTGAGGATAATTCATACTTCGGGACCACCTCCCCGATGCAGGGACACCGTTCAAGACTGCAAATCGCAAAAAACTTCGGCGCACTCGGATTTTACTCGGCGGTCATGGATTACCGGAAGTACTTCTTCATAAAACCGGTTAACCTGTCCTTCAGGCTTTACCATTACGGACGGTATGGAAGAGAAGCGGAAAGCAACCTTATATCTCCTTTGTTCATAGGTTATCCATGGCTGGTAAGGGGATATGACAACAGTTCATTCTATAATGCATCCAGCGCGGACCGGAAAACACTGAATATCGACCAGCTTACAGGTTCCAGGATGCTTGTCGGCAATGCGGAATTCCGGGTTCCCATGACCGGACCCCGGAGCCTGTCACTGATCCAGTCAAAATATCTGTACACCGACCTGAATTTCTTTTTCGATGGGGGGCTGGCATGGAATTCAGATCAGCCGCCCAGCCTGAAATGGCAAACGGACTCACCAACAGAAAAGATACCTGTCTTCAGCACAGGGACCAGCCTGCGGATCAATGTACTGGGTTATCTGGTAATAGAACCTTTTTATGCAATACCATTGCAGAACGGAGGCTGGAACCATGGTGTCTTCGGTGTGAATTTTACACCGGGCTGGTAATGTACTCAGGGTAAAGGATTGCTTGCAGGCGGATCAGGACGGAATCATCCCTGTTAATAAGGAATCAGATAAAACGGTATGCCTGTGATGTTTTCATAATTCTTCCCGGCATCCAGAATGTCTTCATCATCCCTTTCGTAATACCAGTTGATGGTCACCTCCTTGTTCAGCTTTATAATTGTTTTCAGCCTTCTGAACAGATCGAGCAGGCTTTTCGAGGAAATTGTGTTGAAATGTTCCAACTGGACATTGACCGTTGTCTTTTCGGGCGGATTGCTGACATAAGTCTCTACCCAGTCCAGCAGGGGATTGTAAAATACTTTTGAATTCTCAGGATTTGATCTTCCCTTGATTTCAAGCAATCCCTGTTCGGAATTGAAAACGATACTCGGGGTTTTATGTGTCCCTTGAATGGAAATTGCTTCCATAATGTAAAAATAATCAATTTCTTCCTAAAAAAATACCTTTTTAAATTCCGGACGCCTCATTCACTCCCTTAATGAAAATATCCACACACTTTTTAAGGTCTGTATGATATCCCCCTTCCAGTACTGCAAAAATCTTCCTGAATGCATGTCCGAGCTTGTTACCACATTGATAATAAGCATCCTGAGTATAATTCAATCCAAGGATCCGGTCCTCGAGATACCCGTCAAAACCTGCTGAAACGCCGGTTATATCCGGCTGGAAAGCCCCGGCTTTCCGGATGGCTGAATCAACTGCTTCCAGAAGTTCCCTGTCGCCTGACCCGGCTGGCAGGGGAAAATTCAAGTTAAAGCCCTTTCCGGGGCCTTCACCCGTCTCCCCTGCCCCTCCGGTCCACGGATATGCATACTGTTGATGAACGGAACAATACAAAACCCTGTCGGAATGGTAAAAAATCTGTTGCGTCCCGTCTCCATGATGACCGTCTATATCAAGGATAAACACCTTTTTCCCCTCGTTCACCAGTTTTTGCACGGCAATGGATATGTTATTGAACAGGCAGAATCCATCTGCCCTGTCCGGTTTGGCATGATGGCCCGGAGGACGAACCACAGCAAAATCTCCCTGTTCCGCAGCCATGATCGTTAATCCCACCGCAGAACATGCCGCTTCATAACTTTCCGGCAAAAGCTGAACCTCTGCAAGCACCTGCCGGTTCATGCATGCATTCCTGACCTGTTGAAGGTGTTTTTTGCTGTGAACAAGGTTAATGAAGGATTCACCGTCTGCGTCAACTTCGTCCGTCCGGGAAAGAAAAGCTTCCATCCTGTAAGGTCCCTCAGCAAAACTGTCCGGATTATGGTGGAGAAATTTGCTGTTAAAAAGTATTTTCATAAACGGAACAATTCTTCTACCGCGTCCCTCCTGTATCCTGCAGGAGCGAATTGAAATAGAAGGAAAATCCGAAGCTCACCATCACCCCGTTGGTTGTATGGCTGCCCCCTCCCTCCGGATTTTTGGCTTTCTCGTACTGATACATCAGCAAAGCCTCAAGCGAAAAATTATCTGCCAGGAACAGTGAAGCTCCCGCTCCCAGCCCGAAATAAAATACATTGTGCTTGGTTTCAGAGCCTTCGCCGTAGCTTATTTTGTCACCGCCGAAACCTGTTTTCGCCTCGCCGAAGGGAACGAACCAGGAGACCGTCTTGTAGTAATACCTGCCGTAAGGCCCCAGTCTCCAGCCGGTACTGGTTATCGGGTCAATATAACCTTCCGGCTTTTCACTGCTGTATGACAAATAGATATCTCCGCCCAGCGCAATTCTGTTGCGTAAGAAATACCCCGCCCTCGGGTTCAGGTCAAATCTCGTCATAGGTGTTTTTTCACCGCTGACATCGTCTTTTTGCGAAGAAATTCCGAAATCGAGAGAACTTGAGGCACCGACCATTTTGGAGTTCGTATTGAATTGTGCATTCACAACCGGAATGAAAACGGTCAGTACCAGTAATAATGTAATGTTTCTTTTCATGACCAGATGGGTTTTTGTGATTATTATTTTATCCGTTGGACAAATTTATTAAAAAGGATTTACTTTTTGTATTTTCACAAATTCTTATGGCGCAAACAGTTAAAAACATGAGTCCCGGAAAACGATTCAGGCAATTAAGGAATGACATACTTGAATCCATCACCGGTACGGATCGTGATTTCACCGAAGGCAGCATTAAAAAAGCCATCCTGTTGCTGGCGATTCCCATGGTCCTTGAGATGACCATGGAATCCGTATTTGCGGTGGTGGATATATTCTTTGTTTCAAAACTCGGTGCCAGTGCCGTGGCAACGGTGGGCATCACGGAATCGCTGATGACCATTGTTTATGCCATAGGAATGGGACTGGCCGTCGGGACCACAGCCCTGGTATCCAGACGCATCGGGGAAAAGAACCATGAGGGCGCATCGGTTGTGGCTTTCCAGGCCATTGCAGCCGGCATTCTGGTTTCCCTGCTTATAGCCATCCCGGGAGCCGTTTTTGCCTCACATCTTCTTGACCTTATGGGTGCCGGGGATGAGATGGTCAGGGATGGGTTCATGTACACCGCCATTGTACTGGGCAGCAACGGGATCATCATGCTGCTGTTCATCATCAACGCAGTATTCAGGAGTTCCGGAGATGCAGCCATTTCCATGCGGATCCTGTTTGTGGCCAACCTGCTTAATATTTTGCTCGATCCCATGCTGATCCTGGGCATAGGGCCTTTCCCCGAACTCGGGATCAGGGGGGCGGCCATTGCCACTACCATTGGCAGGGGTACAGGGGTGGCATACCAGTTCTATCTCCTTTTCAGCGGCAGGGGCAGGGTACGGCTTTTAACCAGGCACCTCTATGTTGAGTGGAAAATACTGCTGAAGCTTATCCGACTGTCTCTCGGAGGCATAGGGCAGACACTCATCGCCACCATCAGCTGGATCGGGCTTGTAAGGATCATTGCAGTATTCGGCAGCGAGGTGATCGCAGGGTACACGATTGCAATACGCATTGTATTATTCACCCTGTTGCCTTCCTGGGGGCTCAGCAATGCGGCAGCAACACTTGTCGGACAGAACCTGGGTGCAAATAACCCCGACAGGGCCCAAAGGTCTGTCTGGCTCACGGCAAAAGCCAATATGATCTTCATGGGGATTATGTCCGTGGTATTTGTTCTCTCACCATCCTTCTTTATTGGCATTTTTATTGCGGATCCTCTCGTTGTAAGTACCGGCGGGATATGTCTGCGGATCATTTCCTGCGGATTCTTATTCTATGCCATGGGAATGGTAATGGTACAGGCCCTTAACGGTGCCGGCGATACAGGGACTCCCACCCTGATCAATTTTTTCTGCTTCTGGATGCTGGAAATCCCGCTTGCCTACCTGCTTGCCATCCATACGGGTATTGAGGAAACCGGGGTATATCTGGCCGTTATTGTATCTGAATCGGCGATGGCCGTAATTGCGGCAATTTTATTCAAAAAGGGAAAATGGAGACAAAAAACAGTTTGATTACAGGACTCGTTCTGAGCGGCGGAGGCACCCGCGGATATGCGCATATCGGGGCCATCAGGGCACTGGAAGAGCATGGGATCGAGGCGGATATGATTGCAGGAACCAGCGTGGGTTCCATCGTCGGCGTCCTGTATGCCGACGGTTACGCACCGGATGAAATATTCAAGATATTAAGCCGGTACAGGCTTATGAGGATTTCCCGTCCCGTGGTCTTCAGGAAAGGCCTTCTGGATCTCGGCGGGCTCCGGAAGCCGCTCCGGAAATATGTCCGGGCACGCCGGTTCGAAGAACTGGAGAAGCCCCTTTACGTGACCGTAACCAACCTCAGCAGGAAAAGAGCCGAATATATGCATGAAGGTCCTCTCGAGGATTACATCGTGGCATCGGCAAGCATTCCGGGGCTGTTCACACCTGTAAAAATCAACGGGGAACTGTTTTCCGACGGGGGGATCATGGATAATTTCCCGGTTGCCCCCATCAGGGATCTCTGCGACAGGATTGTCGGAATCAACCTCATGCCCGGAGGCGGTATCCTGCAATCCGGAAGGCTTAAGACGATCTTTTCCGCGACCATGCATCTGCATGCCGGTAACGCCGGGAATAAAACGTACAAAAACCAATGCGAACTTCTTATTGAACCGCAGAAGATAACAAGGTTCGGATTCCTCGGAAACAGGCAGAGGAAAAAATTGTATGCCCTTGGCTATCATACGGCCAAAGAAATACTGGAGGGCCCTGCCGGCCGGTAAACAAGGCAGTTGTAAAAAAACCCGGCTCTGCAAGGCAGGCCGGGTTCTTCATGCTCCCCGTCCGGGGAGCCGTCATTACCAACCTAAGCGTCGTAGTAGAGGAAGAACTCAAACGGGTGAGGACGCAGCGCCAGCTCGTTGACCTCATTTTCCATCTTATAACTGATATACATTTCGATCAGGTCATCCGTGAACACAGACCCCTTTGTCAGGAATGCATGATCCTTCTCAAGTGCCTGGAGTGAGTCTGCAAGGGAACCCGGAACCGTCGGTATCCTGGAGAGTTCCTTCGCCGTCATTGCATAGATATCCTTATCCAGGGGCTTTCCCGGGTCAATCTTTTTCTCTATGCCATCCAGAACGGCCATCATAATGGCCGTAAACATCAGGTAACCGTTTGTCGAAGGATCCGGACAACGGAATTCGAAACGCTTTGTTTTGGGATTCGTGTGGTACATGGGGATCCTGACCGCAGCAGAACGGTTCCGCTGGGAATATGCAAGATTCACCGGAGCTTCAAACCCGGGCACAAGACGCCTGTAAGAATTGGACGTGGGAGCTGCAAAAGCCAGGAGGGACGCCGCATGCTTCAGCAATCCCCCTATTCCCCACAACGCCAGCTGGCTGAGTCCTGCATAACCGTCACCTGCAAAAACATTGCTGTTGCCTTTCCAGAGGGAGAAATGGGTATGCATCCCGCTTCCATTGTCCTCAAATATTGGTTTGGGCATGAACGTAACCGTTTTCCCATGCTTGAGAGCAACATTCTTGATGATATACTTGTACCACATGAACTGATCCGACATGGTCAGCAGATCCGCATACTGCATATCTATTTCAGCCTGACCGCCGGTTCCGACTTCATGGTGGTGTGCTTCAACAGTTATGCCTATTTTTCTCATGACATTCACCATCTCAGACCTCAGATCACCGTATGTATCTGTTGGACTCACAGGAAAATAACCGCCTTTGTAACTTGGTTTATACCCGAGATTGGGTTCTTCAATACGATTTGTATTCCAGGCTCCTTCCACGGAATCAATCTGGTAGAATCCCATGTTCGTGGTCTGGTCAAACCGGATCTCGTCAAATATGAAAAACTCGGGTTCGGGACCGACATAGGCCTTATCAGCGATCCCTGTAGATTTCAGGTAGTCTGCCCCTTTTTGAGCAACATGCCTCGGATCCCTGCTGTATTTTTCGTTCGTTATGGGGTCTACGATATTGGCGATGACGCTGACAGTCGGTTCTGTAAAAAACGGGTCTATCCTCGCCGTGGCGATATCCGGCACGGCAAGCATATCTGACATGTGAATTCCCTGCCAGCCCCTGATGGATGATCCGTCGAATCCAACGCCGTCCCTGAATGTTCCCTCGTCCCATGTTTCAACCGGGAAGGAACAGTGCTGCCAGGTACCGAGCAGGTCGACAAATTTCAGGTCTACCATTTCGGCACCTGCCGTTTTAGCGAATTCAAAAAAATCTTTTGGTGTCTTGAGCTCTTCCATTGTTAAATTTTTAAGGTTACTAATGATAAATGTCTTTCATTCTGCCTCTGGAAATATTTTTGCTTCAATTCCGGCTCAAAAATAACAATAAATATGAAAATTGATAATTTTCTCATTGTTTTTATAAATATTTTGGGCACTTAATAAATAATTAAGTATAGTATTTTATGTCATCCCCCTGATTTTTCTTAATAAATCAATGAATTGTTGTTTTTTCGGCAGGTTATTTCAATTTTCCCCTGACGAATGTGCCTTTAAAGATCAGATGTCCGTCAGGCTCCCATATTTCTTTCATTCCTTCTTCGATATCCTCCCTGTAATTCGCTTCTATATTCAGACGGCCGTTTTCATGCCATTTTTTTTGTTTTCCGTTCAGCCGGTCATCCCTGTAGCACGCTTCGAATTTTTTATTCCCGTTGTCATACCACATGAGGAATTTGCCCTCCCTCCTTCCATGATTCAGAAAAAACTCGGATTTTTTCACCCCGTCATCATACCAGAGGATCACCTTTCCGTGCTTGATACCCTCCCTGTATCCCGCTTTGCAGACTTTAATGCCCTCCTCATTCCAGATGCATAATTCCCCGTCCAGAAGTCCGTCCTTCACCTGCGCCCGTTCTGCCCTGTTGCCGTTTTCATAATAATATGTGTACTGGCCGGTGAAGGGTTCCTGCTCTCCCTTAAAATATAGCAGGTCCCCTGTTTTTTCAAGGCTTACCCTGTTGACTTTCCTTATCCTGCTCATAATTCTGCCCGTTGAAAAATAATTCCTCAGGAGCTCAGAAGCCTGACCTTTTGATGGCCGGTAGCAGCGTCGATCATTCTGGCATAACTGACCTGATCCCCTGAGTTCAGTGATTCATACACCATTCCTGTTTCTGTTTTGATGATAATGCATTCTCCGAGATCATATCTGAGTGACATCACGGTATCTCCCTCGTGCAGGGGTTGCCCGTCAAGATCAACAAACTTCGGTTTGTTCTTATTCCCTTTACGGCTAAATAGGTCTTCCATGGTTCGGTTATTGCATCAAAATTAAAAATTATTGTCAATGATCCCCTGAAACCGGTTTTCCTGTTCAAGCAGGGAATCAAGCAGTTTTAACTGGTTCTTCGTACGATCAAGGTTCTGGTCGGGGTAAGTGACTTTGTAATATACATCCCCGTTCAGGAAGTCTGTCAGAAACCGCACAGCCTGCATATAAGCCATCAGTTTTGCCCCCTTCAGTAGATTGGCTTTCTCAACCTCTGCTATAATTCCCCCGGCACCTGTCATGAATCCGTCAAACACCCCCCTGAACAAATCCGGATTACAGCGGATCCTTTCAGGCTTTTTTTCTTCCTCACCTCCCTCTGCTGTAAAAGTTCTTACCATATCACCGAAATCCGTAAGCAGGGTTCCCGTCATCACAGTATCCAGGTCTGTAATGCTGAGCCCCTTGCCTGTTTCCCTGTTGAAAAGGATATTGGAGATCCTGGTATCGTTATGGGTCACCCGTTCGGGCAGGGCGTACTGAATTCTTATATAATCCCGGGAGATCATCCGGTGCCTGAGGATTACACCCAGTTCTCCGGATGCCTGTTTCAATCTCCCCAACGGATCGGCAAGCCGGGCAATCATCAACTGGCGGAGCCTCGTTTCAATATTTAAAAAATCCGGGATGGTGATGTGCAGGCGGCGGGGGTTATAATTTCTCAACCGTGCTGCAAAATGTCCGAATAATCTGGCGCCTTCATAAGCCTGATCAGGATTCCCGACATTTTCCAATACGTAGCTCCCCTCAATATACCTGAAACATCTCCAGTAATTCCCAAGGGCATCTGTCATATAATTATTCCCGTCTCTGGCATTAATCAGTTCCAGGTCAACCGTATCATCCGGTGTCCTGTCTTTCCTTTCTCTTTTCAGGTGATCCAGGATCCTTCGCAGGTTGTCCTGCACTGCCTCGGGCTTTCGGAAAACCTGGGTATTCATCCGTTGCAGTATATATTTACCAGGGCTGCCGTTCCCGGAAGTCTCCAGCAGAAAGGTCTCGTGTATAAGGCCCGATCCGTGAGGTACGCATGACCCGTATGCACCGTTAATGTCGAAAGATGCAAAAATGTCGGAAAAATCAATCATCCTTCTACGCCCATAATCTTTTGGGATAAAGTCCGCGGGTAACCAGATTCCGGATATGCTCAACGGCCAGCTGTTTATCCTCTTTGTATGTGACCCCGAACCATTGATCGATTGCCGGCAGGACCTTAACTTTCGCCATATTCCCGGGGATGAGGTCATTCACCACCGAAGGCAAAAGTATTTCAGATTTGATCTTATCTGAAATTCCCCCGATAAATTCCGTAAATGCAGTCTCAATCTGTTCAAAAATGGAGGGTGTGAATCCCCAGAAGTTCATCGATACCGGTTCATCTCCCTGCAGCTTCACATGCCGGCCGGTTTCGTCTGAAAAATAAAAATCTTTCTTTTTTTTCACGATTTCAGTACGTTCCACGATCGCTTTCAGGAATCCGTCCCCGTTAACCTCGCAGATACCCCTCGATACCGAACCGAATTCCGACAGGGTATGCCGTACCTGGTAGCCGATCATGCCGTACATTTTGCTCTGGGGATCACCATCCTTAAAATACCGGGCCATGGTCCCGTAGCTTCCGGCCCCGTAAAAATCGTCGGCGTTGATTACAACAAACGGTTCCCTGATATGATTTCTGGCCACCCAGACAGCATGTGCGGTTCCCCAGGGTTTAACCCGGCCGTCAGGACATTTAAATCCGGCCGGAACCATGTCCAGTTCCTGAAACACGAAATCCATATCCACCCTGCCGGAAAGCTTTGGCTCAAACATTTCCCTGCAAGCTTTTTCTATGTCTTTCCTGATCACGAAGACGATTCTTCCGAATCCGGCCCGGAGGGCATCATATATGGAGTATTCGATAATGGCTTCCCCGGAAGGACCGATGGCTTCAATCTGCTTCAGCCCGCCATAGCGGCTGCCTATACCGGCAGCCATAATCAGCAATGCTGGTTTCATCCCGAAAATGAATAAAGCTTAAAATTACTTAAATAATGGTCCTGTGCAAACTAGAAATCCAGTTGCCGCTTCAGCCTTGGAAGGCCTGTTTTGCTGACCGGCAGCCTGGTCCCGTTTTTCAGTAGAATGATGTACGATTCCTTTTCATAAAGCTGCAGTTGTGATATCTCTGCGATCCTCACAATGTAAGACCGGTGTATCCGCACAAACTCATCTCCCGGAAGATGGGATTCAAAATATTTCATCGTTCTCTGCTTCAGGTATCTGGAATCCCGGGTATAGATCATAACGTAATCGTCCTGTGCTTCCAGGTACAGAATCCCGCTCACCGGAATAACATGGATCATTGAATGCGACTTTACGACAATTCTTTGCAGTTCCTCCCCATGGGTGTCGCGGTGCCTGACCAGCTTTCCGATTGAATCCGTGTCGCCTCTGCCTATGCGTTCACGGGCTTTGGAAACGGCTTCTTCGAACCTTTCCCTTGAATAAGGCTTTAACAGGTAATCCACTGCATTGTGTTCGAAGGCTTTCAGCGCAAACTGGTCGTAAGCGGTTGTAAATATGATTGCCGGATGGTGTTCAAGCACTTCGAGCATTTCAAATCCCGTGAGTTTTGGCATTTGTATATCCAGGAAAACCAGGCCGGGTTTTTTTTCGTTTATGGCTTTCAGACCGCTGAATCCGTCTTCGTATTCACCGGATATTACGAAATCCTTATGCTCACCCAGGTAATCCCTGATCAGGTCCCTTGCCAGCTTTTCATCCTCAACGATTATGGTCTTTATCATGATTACTGTCTATGTTTGCGGGATAATTAATTTTACCTCGAATATGTTTTCCGATTGATGAACCGATAACAGATCGTCTTTTGAATATATCAGCAAAAGCCTGTTCCTGACATTCTTCAGGCCTATGCCCGCACCCCTTCTGGAGACCTGCCCTGATTCATAATTATTCCTGATTGTAATTTCCATTCCGCTCTCCCCCCCTTTGCAGTTCAGCTTTATCAGGATGGGTTCGGTACTTTCGTATACACCGTGCTTGATTGAATTTTCAAACAGGGGTTGAAGTATCATGTTGGGAATGGTTCCCTCCTCACAGCCCGGACCGATCTCTTTTTCAAAGACAAGTTTGTCGCCAAAACGGATTTTCTCAATCTCCAGGTACAGGTCTATATTCCGAATCTCCTCGGAAAGCTTTGTCTTTTCCCTTTCTCCATGCCTGAGTGCGTAGCGGAGAAAATCCGATAATTTGATGATCATGTCACGGGCTCTTTCCGGATCCGAAAGGGTCAGCGCGCTGATGGAATTCAGGCTGTTAAACAGGAAATGGGGATTCAGCTGGGAGCGAAGCATACTTAGTTCCGATTCCTTTACAAGCAGGCCCAGCTGCGCTTCATTCAGTTTTTTGGCTTCAAGTTCCCTTCCGTAAATAAACAGGTGGTAGGCCAGCAGCACCACCCCGTAATATAATATCCCGATGGCCAGGCGGGCTACAAAGGAATCATTCAAAAAAGAGAAATAATTTTCATCGTCGACAAGAATGGCCTTCAGGATCACGAATCCGAGAAGCAACCATCCTGTTATAATTACAACACCCACAATAATATAGGTAATGACTATGCTCAAGCTCAGTTTTCCCTCCGGATTTCCATATCGGATGGGATACCAGATAGTCATGGCCAGAACCGCGAAAAGAAAATTAAATACAAGGCTGTCGGTAAGGGCCACGTACAATTCCAGGTCTGCGGCAAAATAAATGAGAAAGGTCTGGATCAGGGCAATGAACAACCAGGTGATCCCGTAGGCATACAAATGTTTGTTGCGTTCCAGAAATGGATTGGGCATGGTTCCAGACTTAGAAGCTTACGATATCGCCTCCTCCGAAAAAGGCAAGACCCTTGATTATCAGTTCCCTGCTTGGATCTCTGGGCACATCCTTGTGGAATTGGCGTTTGTCGGAAAAGCCCCCGAAAAGGGCTGAGACTTCAATTTTGACTTCCCATTCCGAAGGAATAATGAACTTACACCCGCCGAACATGGTGAATATGTCGATGACATTCCGGCCCTTGGCCAGTTCTGCATTCAGCATGTTGTACTTGTTCCCGCCAAAAATGGCCGTCAGCCTCCCACCCTTGAAATTCCGGGAAGAGATCATTCTGTCCCCTCCCCCGAAAATCGCCATATCATCTATAACATCCGATCCTTCATCCTCATCTGTCCGCCTTCTTGAAACGCCCCTCACAAGAAGTATCAGACCGATACCCAGCAACAGTACGGGCCAGAACATTTGGTTCCATCCGTCGGGAACCTCCCATATGTGCGGAATAAGGAAAAACCCCCCGACGCCGATAAGTATCCAGCCCGTGGACTTGGACTCGCGTACCAAAAGAAAAAACAGCCCGATCAGGATAAGCAGGCCCTGCCAGGAGAATACAACAGGTTTCCAGTTCAGAGGGAAAAGATGAAAATTGGATGCGATAAGGGCTGTGCCCAGTATTACGAGCAACAAACCCAGAAGAGCCCTCTTATTGTTTCTTTGATGTTCCATAGTATATTGCCTCCACGGTTGGTAGTCAGGTTACAAATCTACGGATGTATTGCTGTTTATGGAAAAAATAATCGGTGAACGGTGGGGATTTACCGGTTAAAATTCCAGGTAACTCCCCCGGAAATCCATCTCCCGGGCATTCGTGCACCCAGAACATCGGCATATGACAGGTCGAAAAGGTTATTTGCCTGGAGGCTTAAAACGAGCTTGGTGTCCAGGAAATATTTATCCGCCCGAAGGCCGGCCAGGGCGTAATTCCTCTTCAGTGATTCATCAATGGCTTCTTCTTCGGCAGCATCCCTGTTCTTATACAGGGATGTAACATGCAGGCTGAAAGACTCGTTTGACAGTCCCACCCTTCCGTTCAACAGTTTTTTTGCATGGGTCGACAGATACTTTGAGACGAGCCCTTCCTCATTGTTGCTTTCAAGTGCCTGGAATGCCAGCTCCCAGTCAAACACAAGTCCCCCTTTCAGTTCATGGTATCCTTTCAGTTGAACTTCCATACCCCAGGTATTCAGCAATCCTATGTTACTGGCCCAGAAATAACTCTCTCCCGGAATCAGGTTCGAGTTGTTTTCTATTTCGCCGGCGGGTGTTACCGTATAATCGATCAGGTCTCTTGAAAAACGATAAAACAGGGTGGATTTCACCTGTATTCCGGAATTGAAAGACTTGTCAACCCCCGCTTCAATGCTCCATGCTTTTTCGGCCAGGAGGTCCGGATTTCCCAGGTTCCTGCCGGCAGAAAGCGGTCCCGGGAGCCCGGTCGACACATACAGTTCCGTAAAATCCGGGGCCCGGATGGACCGCCCGACGGATCCCCTGATATTCCATGTCTTCACCGACCACGCTGCATTCACCTGCGGCAGGACCTCCAGGCCGTATCCCGGATCATGATCAATTCTGAACCCTCCGCTCAGTGTTGCATTCCGGGATACATTCCTGGAGAGCATGGAATATATCCCTGAATGCCAGTTATTATGATCTCCTCTGTCTGAACTGAAGATCCTTTTAAGGTCTGCCTGAACGCCCGAGGTAAGCCTGAAACCTCCCGGCGTAATATACAGATGATTCACCTGGTAATTATGATAATGTGACCGATGGGTATTTGCAGGGAAGCCGGGGCTGAAAAGAAAGGAGTCGGCAGTGGTCTCGTAACCTGCCTGGAATGTCAGGGTATTGAAATCGTTCAGCCGGAACCGGACAAATGCCTGGTTCCACAATTTCGTGACCTGCTCCCTGGAAAGGTCAAACGGACTGTTGGTATAAAAATACTGTGCATTGAACAACCTGCTGTCATATGCAGTACGAATGCCCATCTGTATATTTTCAGAGGCATCGAAGGCAATTGAAACGGAAAGGATCCCTATATTGAAATCCCCGTGCAGCGTGTCGGCCGACAGGGGATGTCCGTCAGACCTGTTCAGGGATATGCCTGCACCCGTTCTAAAACGTCCCTTCCGGACAGTCAATCCCGAATTCGAACGGATAAGGTTATGCTGTCCGTACCATCCTTCAAGCCGGCCTTCAATCCGGTCCTCACCGGGTCCGGCCAGGAAAGTCTTGGTTATGATATTGATGACGCCTCCGACTGCATCCGGGCCATAGAGGGAGGAAGCCGGCCCCCTGTATACCTCGATCCTGGAAATTTCCGAGAGGGGAACCGGGATATAGCTGTTAAAATGTCCGGTAAGGGGATCGTTGACACGCATCCCGTCAAGGAGTATCAGGACCTGGTTGAAAGTGCCTCCTCGCAAAAGGATATCCGACTGAACGCCAAAACCACCCCTGGCCTGGGTTTCCAGGAAGGGTATGAAACGAAGCAATTCATCCAGGGAATTGACGGGGAGTTTCAGGATATCTTCCCCCGTGATCACAGTTGTATGCCGCCCTGTCCGGGCCTCAGGGAGCCCGAGCCGGTCGGAAACGATATCAACTTCCTCAATCGCAATAGCCCGGTCTTCCGCCTGACCTGAAACACCGGCCGGCGGGAAGATCCAGGTAGCAAGTATCACCTGCAGCAACGGCAGGATCCGTAATTTCCGGAAACGCCGGATTCCATCGCTCCATCCCGCCCTACAGCCTGTCAATCTTTGCTGCGAGAATAAAATCATTTTCAGACAGTCCAAGTATTGCATGTGTCCACAATTCAATTTTTACCATGGAAAAGAAGACATGCATCACAGGATGATGGCCTTCCTGTTCGGCGAGGTCGGCAACCCCGTTTACAAATGCAATCACTGAAGGATAATCGGAAAACCGGAATTCCTTGACGATCTTCGTTTCATCAATAAGTTCCCAGGGTCGGGCGAGCATGGATTGATACCGGGATATCTCCCCGGCATTGAGCTTCGGAACACCTCCTTCGCAGGGCTTGCATTTTTTGTCAATGAGATCCATATAAATATTTTCAGAAAAACAGATACAGTTATCGGATAATCCCCAAATGTAAGAATTATTAAGGATTAAAAAATTATTCAGGATTAAATCAGTATCTGATCAGCCACTTGTATCTCCTGGCACTGTCTCCCAGTTTCATTGCCAGCATGAATTCATGGGAGCCGTAACTGCGCTTCATGATACTGCTGAGGGTGTAATCGAATGCATAGCCGAAATAAAACTTATCAACCTTCAGGCCTCCCATGATAACCAGCGCATTGCCTGTGCGGAAAGAAATCCCGGCCCAGTAATCTTCATAGAAATATGCCTTGGCGGTCAGATCAAGCTGGAAATTCCATAATTCCGAGGTTTTCAACAGCAGGGAAGGCTCGAATACCAGGTAATCGTTGATATCCATGTTGTATCCGCCGATCAGGTAATAATGTCTTAAAAGCCTGAAATTCTCATAACCGCTTTTACCGAATTTCAGAGATGCCTGGAACAGTTGGGAGGCAGACAATCCGGCATAGAACAAAGGATTGGAATAATAAACACCGATGTTTGCATCCGGTACGAAAAGCTGATTGTCAAATTCCGTAATAAGGATGTCATTTTCCTCATACAGTCTTATTTTCTCCCTGTCAACCTTGAACTGATATGCTGTCCCCGAGAGTCCGAAAGAAAGCTGTCCCCTCTCAATGGGAATGTGGTACGAATATGTCAACTGCAATCCCGTCCGGTTTACAAGTCCGGTTTGATCATTGAATACGTATCCTCCCAGACCAACCTTTCCGCTTCGTGACGCTCCCCTCTCTTTTTTCTTTACGGAGGCAGTTTTGGTTACAAAACTGTTCCTCAGAATCCTGGTCTGTGCACTGAAGGAATGGGTTTTTGGTGAATCCTGTATTCCGATCCATTGCTCCCTGGCTGTGATATTAAAGGAAGTGTATCCCTCGCTTCCCGCCACTGCAGGGTTGAGCAGGAACTTGTTCATCATATACTGGCTGTACAGCGGCAACTGCTGTGCATCCGCACGGGATAACGGATGAACCAGTAGGATGACAATGAATATTGCACCCTTTATATATTGTTTGATTTTCAAATGCCCAAAAATACTTATTTTATATCATCTGACAATTGTAACGGTTCCGTTGATGGGATCCGATCCGTCGTTCAGCTGAATGACATAATAGTACGAATCCATGGGCATTTCCTTTCCATTCATATTCCTACCGTCCCACGGAACCGGATAGCCCCTTGCCGATTTCCAGACCAGTTCGCCCCAGCGGTCATAGATTTCTATTTCAATCAGCGAGAAGGCATCAGCTTCGTCAATTCGCCAGGTGTCGTTCACATTGTCTCCGTTGGGCGTAAATGTATTGGCTATTCCGGACAGGAATTCCCTGGGAGAGCACGGCCTGATCCGGATCGAGTCCGCATCGCTGCATCCTGCCGTGTTGGTAACGGTAACCGAAATTGTCCGGGCACCGGCAAATACCTCGATCTGCTGCGTGGTTTCCCCTGTAGACCACTCATGGGTGGAGCCGGGATTGCCTGCATCAAGGACCATCGACATTTCACCGCAAAGCACGGTATCATTGCCCAGATCCACATCCGGGACAGGGTATGCGGTAACCTGCACACTGTCGGTTGCCGTGCATCCTGCATCATCAAACACCTGGATCATAACCAGTTCAGTCGAATCCGCAGTGTATGTGGAACCGGTACTTTCATCCCCCCACATGCGAACGGTAATGTTGCCCGTCTCTATGGGTGTAATGGTCACCGGTGTACCTTCACAGATATCCAGGTCGTCTCCCAGGTCCACACCGGGACCGCTGATCCGTACATCAAGGTCCAGCGTATCGGATACACAGCCCCGGGCGCTTGTCTCAACTACGGCGATCCTGCCTGTCCCGGCCGTGCTTCCCCAGTTCACCATTACCGTATCGCCGTAATCGTTTTCAATGGTCCCGCCCGTGACCGACCAGTCAAAGTCTGAAGCGGCCAATCCTGTAACGGCATAGCGGTACAACGGTCCGGAAATACAGGCATTCGAGTCCTGCTCGGTGAATGCGGGCGAAGGTGCGGGATAGACCTCTACCGTGGTGCTCACGGCAGCTGTCGTATCACAGTCTCCTTCAAACCGTACATAATAGGTAGTGCCTGCAAGCGGTGAAGGAATGCCCAGGTCGTTCCCCGTGCCGATGGCAGAGCCGAAGCCCGCATCATCGTACCATACGGCCACGGCATCGGTGCCCGGTGCCCCGCCCGTATAGGACAAAGTGATGGTTCCCTCGCCGGGGCAGACCGAGTCGGAACTGCTTGCAGCCGCCGCCGGAGCTACAGAGAGGGTCTTTATATGGACCGTTACACTCTGCGCTTCCGTGGTATCGCAATCGCCTTCAAACCTTACATAATATGTGCTTATGGAATCCGGTGCAGGGATTATGATATCGTTTCCGGATGCCAGCCAGTTGCCGAAGAGGCTGTCGGAATACCATTCGGCGCTGGCGCCTGCTCCGAAGGATCCGCCCGTATAGCTGATTGTGACCATCCCGTCTCCCGGACAGATGCTGTCCCTGTCCGAGATGACGCTTGCAGGTGGCTGGCTGGCCGGCAATACCCGGACGATCGTACCCACTGCCGCCGTTGTGTCGCAATCGCCTTCAAAGCGCACAAAATAAGCGGTTGTCAGCAAGGGGGCGGATATACTGAGATTGTTTCCCGTTCCCGCATGGACCGTCAGGGCCGAATCGGCATACCATTCCGCAGAGGCCCCGGTACCCGGGCTGCCGCCCGTGTAGGAAAGGACAATATTTCCGTCACCGCCGCAAATGGTATCCCTGTCCGAGCCGGCGGTAAGAGGTGCGGAAGAACCTGAATTCATTTCCACCGTAACGGACACGGCCGAAGAAGTATCACAGGTCCCTTCAAACCTTACATAATAGGTAGTGGGTACCAGAGGTGCAGGGATAACAAGCGGGTTCCCGCTTCCAATATTATTCGTGAGCCCGGCATCATCATACCACCCGGCGGTTCCGCCTTCCACCATAACACCGCCTCCGTACATCAGCTGAATAATCCCGTCACCCGGACAAACGCTGTCGCGGTCCGTATATGCGCTGTCAGGCGGTACGACGGTTGTTGCGACAGTCACATCGAAACTGCATGAATCTGAATTGCCGCTTCCGTCGGCAACGATATACCAGACAGTCGTAACACCCTTATTGAATACGGTGCCGCTGGCATCTTCCTGGCCTGTTCCTGAAGTGGCACCTTCAAGCCTGAAACTCGTATCAGCAACACTGCAATTGTCATTTACAGAGACGGGTTCTATATCATTCACAGCGATACTGCAACTGCCTGCAGGCGCAATTACGCTCGTATCGTTCGGGCATATGACAACGGGTGCAATGGTATCTTCAACCGTTACCGTGGCCATGCAGTCCGAACTGTTGCCGCTTCCGTCGGTTACCGTCAGGGTAACTGTATTTGCACCAAGATCCGCACAGGTAAAGCCGGTCTGGTCGAGACTCATTGTCAGGATGCTGCAATTGTCCGTGCTTCCGTTATCGATTTCGCTGCTGTCGATGGAAGCCGTTCCGGCAGCATCCAGATAAATTGTAATGTTCCGGCATACGGCCGCCGGGTCCTCATCGTCGCTCACCGTGAGTGTCATCGCATCCACGGCCGTGTTCGAAGCAGCGTCCGTGACCGTATAGGTGATGGTGGTAATTCCAATATCAAAGGTCGCCGTACCCACCTGGCCCGTGTCGCTGCCCGTGGTGGCGCCCGTCATGACCCAGGAAAGCGTCGCGCCCGCGCAGTTGTCCGAGAACGCCGCATCCGTAATGGCGATGTCCACCGTGCAGTCGCCCG
>CAYOPZ010000012.1:0-80381 GCA_964406005.1 uncultured Bacteroidaceae bacterium | reverse complement strand
TTCCTCAGCATCCTTGAGGATACACCTTTCAAACTGTTAACAAGTTTTGATGGCATGGTATGCGGCAGGGGTTCCACCAGGAGGTGTACATGATCCTTCTCACCGCCTGTTTCAATGAGCTTGCAGCCGAAATCATCACACACCCGCTTAAAATGATTTTTCAGTTTTTCCATCATTGGTACTGTAAAAACATCTCTGCGGTATTTGGTCACAAAGACCAAATGCAGGTGAAGTGCATGGACTACATGTCTTTTTATACGAAGTTCTTGCATAAATGAAATAATTTTAGCAAATTAAGTATATATATCAAAGATACGAAAAGCATATAAAGTAAGGTTAAAGACCAAAAGTAAAACCGAATCAAAGCCGGTACGTTTCTGCGGCTGTGCACGTTTTCTGTTGAACAAGTCCCTTTCCATGAACCTGGAACGCCTGGAGAAGGGCCATGGCATGCGCCGGTACAATGAACCGGCCTTCTGGCTCAGGCTGTGGAAACACGGTAAAGCAAAACAGGAAATCACAATCCGATTTTGTATGTTTGCAATGTGGATATGCGCAGCATGCTGAAGTGAATGCTGCCATAAACATACTAACCGTCGGGCAGACGGGGATGGCCTGTGAAGCGAACCGTAGTGGCGGTCGGCAGCAGGAACCTGCAGGAACCCGTGAGGAAGTACTGCCCGTGGCTTCATAGAAGCCAGTGGAACCGAGTGAGCGACAGCGAACGAGCTCACGAGGGGCATGAAATGCCACGAGTAATCCCCTTTGTTTAAGGAGGGGAGGACGTCAAAATTCTAATCAGGTATTCGATGAGCGAACCCATTCTCAATGCATTAATGCATTTGTTTGCTGTCATTGCTACTGTGAGTGGAGATGATGTCAGTGAATCAGGCAGAAAGATCGTTCATGCATTTCTCCTGCGATACCTTAAAAAAAAGGAAATTGCGGAGGAATTCCTGGGTTTGTTTGACAACTACATTGATTTTTACAGACGCAACCAGGCACTCCAGGTAGATGACAGCGGATTCCAGGCTTCTCTCAGCGAAAAGGGCAATCTTACCCGTATCTGTTTGCAGATACGCAGGGAACTGAACCGGAATGAGCGCATCCTGGTACTTCTGAGACTGATTGAATTCATCCTCGAAGACGATTATATCTCAGCCCTTGAAAAGGAATTTGTCAGCCTGGTAGCAGATGCATTCTCTCTCCCTCCGGAAGAACTGGAGAACGCCATTCATTTCCTGATGAAGGGAAAGGATGAGATGATCCCTGAAAAATACCTGCTTTACATTCAGGAGCCTGATACGGCGTCTTTCGAAGAACTGGAGGGAGACTGGATCGATAAAAACAGGCCCGGCCCCGCAAACAGGGACAATAAAATCATTAAAACCGGGATCAGGGGACGGATTATAATTCTTAATTTTTCCAGCCTCAATCTGTTTGTAACCAAATATGACGGCCCGGATGAACTTACTGTTGACGGCAATGGTCTTTCCCCCGGCCAGGTGTACCTGCTGGATAACGGATCCATCATCCGGGGCAGTTCATTTGGTGCCATATACTACAATGAAATCGCCGGCCGCTTCCTGAAATCCGGCCAGGAAATAAACATCATTGTCAATGCCTATGATATTGAATTCCGCTTCAGGAACTCGGACAACGGAATTCGCCGTTTCAGTTTCTCCGAGGAATCCGGGCAACTTATAGGCATCATGGGAAGCAGCGGCGTAGGGAAATCAACCCTCCTTCACCTTTTAAGCGGGCAATTGCCCCTGAATAACGGAAAGATCACCATCAACCAGTATGATCTCCATCACGACCGTTTCAAGCTTAAAGGAATTCTGGGGTTCGTTCCCCAGGACGATCTGCTGTTCGAGGAACTGACCGTCTACCAGAACCTGTATTACAACGCCCGTCTTTGTTTCGGCAAATACACTGAAACAAAAATCAGGGAAACGGTGACCCGGATCCTGGATGACCTCGACCTGACAGATATCCGTGACATGAAGGTCGGTGATCCGCTGAACAAGTTTATCAGTGGCGGACAAAGGAAAAGACTTAACATCGGTCTCGAACTGATGCGGGAGCCGTACATCCTTTTTATAGATGAACCAACATCAGGACTTTCTTCAATGGATGCCGAGAACGTAATCCGCCTGTTGAAGGAACAAACCACGATGGGCAGGCTTGTGATTGCCAACATACACCAGCCGAATTCAAATATTTTCAAAATGCTGGACAAGCTGTGGGTGCTTGACAGAGGTGGATTTCCGGTATACTCGGGAAATCCCGTGGAAGCCATTATATATTTTAAAAAACTCAGCAGCTTTGCAGAAGTCAGTGAAGCGGAATGCAGCTCCTGCGGTCATGTGGATCCGGATCAGATCCTGCATATTATTGAATCGAAACTTGTGGATGATCAGGGCAGGTATTCGAACGAAAGAAAAATCCCTCCGGAAACGTGGTATGAGCACTACCAGGAGCAAATTGCACCTGGTGTGCATTTTTCGGAATCCAGGAAGCTGCTTCCCCGGAGCACTTTCAGTATACCTGATATTGACGTGCAGTTCAATGTATTCTTTCTGAGGAACCTGCTTCAAAAAATCACAAATCGACAGTATGTGCTTCTCAACATTCTGGAAACTCCGTTGCTGGCATTTATTCTTGCGTATTTCACGAAGTATGTGGCCGGTGACAGCTATGTCTTCAGCGACAACAAAAATCTCCCTGCATATCTGTTCATGTCCGTTATCGTGTCCATCTTCATAGGCTTGATCATCAGCGCAGAGGAGATCATAAAAGACAGGAAAATCCTGAAACGTGAAGCTTTCCTGAATCTCAGCCGTTTCAGTTACCTGAACTCCAAAATCATTTATCTTTTCGGGCTTTCAGCCTTACAGACATTGCTTTTTGTACTGATCGGAAACTGGATACTGGAAATCCGGGGAATGATCCTGTCCTACTGGCTCATCCTTTTCTCCGCAGCTTTCTGTGCATCCATGCTGGGCTTGAATATATCCGCAGGAATGAATTCCATTGTAAACATTTATATCGTCATACCCCTGATCCTGATCCCGCAATTATTATTGAGCGGTGCTACCGTCAGGTTTGATGACCTTAACAAAAAACTCACTTCACAGGTATATGTTCCCGTGATCGGAGACTTGATGCTTTCGCGCTGGGCATACGAGGCAATTGCCGTTGAACAGGCAAAGGACAATCGCTTTGAAAAGATTTTTTACACATTTGACCAAACCGTCAGTGAGGCCACATTCAATACATCATACCTCATCCCACGCCTGCTGAACAAACTGGATGAATGTAACCGCAACCTGGGCGTGGAAGGGAACAGGGAGATCCTTGAAAAAAACCTGCTGCTCATCCATAATGAGGTTGAGAGACTGGGCAATCAACCGGACATATTTGAATTCGAGTATCTATCCAGTCTGAACTACAATGATTTCAGCGAGGCTGTTTCGGAGGAAACATTGAACTGGCTGAATTATTATGTACGCCAGTATTTCCTTGATGTGTCCAGGAATGCGTCCCGGGAGAAAGACGAGGTATATTCAAACCTCGTTGATTCAATAGGCTCGGAAAAGGTATTCAGAATGAGACAGGATTATCAGAATGACCGGCTTGATGAAATTGTAACCAACCGAAATGATTTTACTAAAATCCTGGAAATCGACAACAGGCTGGTACAGAAGGACGATCCGATTTACATGATGCCCGGGTCCAATTTCGGCAGGGCACAGTTCTATGCACCCTTCAAGAAATTCAACGGACGGTTGTATGCCACAAAATGGTTCAACCTGTCTGTCATATGGGGATTTTCTTTCATCATGTACATTACCCTTCTGCTGGATATACTGAGAAAAATCATAGTTTCTGTCAACAACCTGAACTTACGAAGGAAATCATTCGGGAAATGAAAGTCGGTATGGTTGATATGTCCTGCCAGCAACATTAACAGAATAAATAAGCTATGGAATTAAATCGACTTGGAACCTCGGATGTAAAAATCACACCGATTTCATTCGGCGCATGGGCCATCGGAGGATGGATGTGGGGTGGAACCGACAGAAAGCAGGCTGTGAGGGCCATCGAGGCTTCCATCGAGATGGGGATAACTTCCATTGATACCGCACCTGCATACGGATTCGGCCTCAGTGAGGAAATTGTGGGTGAAGTCACTGCATCCAAACGGGACCGGGTCCAGATCATGACCAAGTACGGCTTGCGGTGGGATACTACGGACGGGCAATTTTTCATGCCCACCCGGAACAACAAAGGCAGACCTGTTAAACTGCACAAGTATGCCGGAAAAGACGGCATCGTGCATGAATGCGAACAGAGTCTCAAAAGGCTTCAAACGGATTACATCGATCTGTACCAGATTCACTGGCCGGACCCCTCAACCGCCATCGAGGAAAGCATGGAGGCAATAGAGAAATTACTGCAACAGGGGAAGATACTTGCTGCAGGCGTATGCAATTACTCGGCAGAGGAAACGAAACGCGCCATGGGAGTGGTCCCTCTGGCTTCCAACCAGGTTCCGTACAGTATGGTCAGAAGAGAAATTGAAACGGAAGTGCTTCCTTTCTGCATCGAAAATGATATTTCTGTCATCGCTTACAGTCCCCTGCAACGGGGGATTCTGTCCGGGAAAATGAAGCCGGGCCGGAAATTCGCAAAAGGGGACACCCGTCCGGATTCACGCTATTATAATAAAATCAACATGGAAAGGATCAACGGATTCCTTGAAGAACTGAGACCCCTGGCTGAGGGGAAGAATGCCAGCCTTGCACAGCTTGCGCTCCGCTGGACACTCCAAAAACCGGGTATTACAACTGTTCTTGCAGGCATCCGGAACGAAGCCCAGTTGACAGACAACGCCGCAGCACTTTCCCTGCACCTGACAGATGAGGATTTGGGATTCATTGATGCTAAGCTTGAACAGCTTGATGAGGACCTGGTATAATTCCGCCCCCTTTATACCGACTCTGAAGCGGCAAAATCCACCGAGATATGGTTGTCATATGAAAAGCATACATGCGTGGCAAACCGTATGCCTGTGCGGATCATTTCCTTCACATCCCGGGGATCAGGATCTATGGCCTGCTCGCGCGTTATCCCTTTTGACAGCAGGTAATGAATGATACCGGCATTGAAATTGTCGCCTGCTCCAATGGTGCTGACAGGGGTGATCTGCTCCACGGGCATTTCCAGGCTGGTGCCGCCTGCATATGCCCTCACTGCTTCCCGGCTCCTCGTACATATCAGGATCTTCGATCCAATGTTAAAATGCCGGGGAATTTCATCCGGATCCCGGATTCCGAAGATCAGCCGAAAATCCTCTTCCGACCCCCTTATGATATCCGAATACTCGATATTCTCGATGATCCTGGGTTTCAATTCCCCCAGTTCAGCCTGGTGGTTTCTTCTGAAGTTCGGATCATAGAGGATCAGTGCTCCCCTTTCCCTGCCCGTTTCAAGCAATTTCATGACGGACTCCCTGACAACGGAATTACTTGCATAGATAGAACCGAACAGGATGATATCGTCTTTCCGTATACCGTCCGGAAGCTCCTGCAGTCTTTTATCCGGGAAATTCTTATAAAAGGAATAAACGGCGTTGTTCCCTGAATCAAGGAAAGCAAGTGCAATGGCCGACTGTCCCGTCCGGAACCGGTTTACACAATCAGTAAGAACACCGTTATCCGTCAGATACTTATCTATGATATCCCCTACATCGTCCGTTCCGTACTCACTGATGAAATTCGGACTCCATCCGAGCCTTCCCAGGGATACAAAAGAATTGAGTACGGAACCTCCGGGCCTGGCTGCAACCGGGTCTCCTTCCTTGAAAATGATATCAAAAACCGTTTCCCCGAATCCGTAAACCTGCCTCACCTTCAGGCTATTTTGAATTACGGGACTTGTGGCCGAGATATCCGCCATGATGCCGGCGGGAATAATCTTCCGCGGTAAACCCGATCTTCTTCATCTGCAATACAACCAGTATATCACCGATCACCGTCATTGTTGTGGTGGAGGTCGTTGGTGTCAGCTTCAGGGGACAAACTTCCTCGGGGCTCCCTGTATGCAGAAGGATATCTGCTTTTTCGGCCAGTACACTTTCCGCATTTCCGCTGATGACAATCAGCGGCAGGGATGCATGCAGATTTTTCGCCAGGTTTATTAATTCAAGAATTTCCCGGGTCTTTCCCGAGTTGCTTATCAGAAGCAGGACATCCTTTTCCTGTATCACTCCGAGATCTCCGTGCTGGGCGTCACTGGGATGCAGAAATACCGCAGGCGTACCCGTTGAACTGAAGGTCGTGGCAATATTTACTGCAATCTGCCCTGCCTTTCCCATGCCGCTGCAGATCATTTTTCCTTTCTGTTCATGCACATGGCTGTAGATCAGATCGGTGGCTCTTATGAAAGCGTCTGTTGCAGGGATGTTCAGAATGGCCCTTGATTCCTTGTCCAGCAACGTCTTTATTTCTTCCAGCATGATGGATCGTTTACATGTATTCCAGTGCCATTTTTTTAAGCTTGTCGAGATCTGCATTAAAACGTCTGATCCCTTCCGACAGTTTTTCCGTTGCCATGGCATTTTCATTCAGCAGCCAGCGAAACGTTTTTTCATCCAGATGGGTTTTTTCCACATCCGATTTCATTGCATCCTCAATCTTCAGCCTGGGCTCCAGTTCACCTGTCATACTTTCAAGTTCGGCCAGCAATGCCGGTGATATGGTCAGCAGGTCGCAACCCGTAAGTTCAATGATCTCCTCGGTGTTGCGGAAACTGGCGCCCATAACCTCGGTTTTGTACCCAAACTTTTTATAATAATTGTAAATTTCCTTCAGGGAAAGTACACCCGGATCTTCGGTACCGGGTATATGATCCACGCCCCTTTCCTTCTTATGCCAGTCATAAATCCTTCCTACGAAGGGGGATATCAGCTGCACCCCTGCTTCAGCACATGCAATGGCCTGCGGCATGCTGAACAGGAGGGTCAGGTTGCAATGTATGCCTTCCCGTTCAAGTATCCCGGCAGCCTTGATTCCTTCCCAGGTGCTGGCAACCTTGATAAGTATCTTTTCTTTCGGAATGCCGGCTTCCCCGTACATGGAGATCAGCTTTCTGGCCTTTGCCACGGATCCGTCGATATCGAAAGACAGGCTGGCATTCACCTCCGTAGATACACGCCTGGGTACGATTTTCAGGATTTCCAGTCCAAAATTGACCGACAGCTTGTCAATGACCCGGTCCAGTTTCTCTTCAGAAGTGCCGCCCATGGCTTTTCCGAAGGCTACGGCATCCTCGATAAGCGGTCTGTACTGCAAATTTTTCGCTGCCGCAAAGATCAATGACGGGTTGGTGGTTCCATCCACAGGTCTGAATCTCTCAATAGATTGAAAATCACCCGTATCGGCCACAACTTCAGTGTACTTTTTTAACTGATCCAACAAATGCATGATACGGAATTCTTATTACGGTATTTCTTCCCGGGATCACCCGGTCAAACATTTCCATAAAGATAATTTTTATTGGTGAGAATTTATCAGGTTAAAAATTTTTAAAGTAGTTTAGTGCAATGCATTAAACATTGGAACGGAATGAAGTCTATGGCCCTTACAGGGATCCGGGAACTTAAGATGATTGAAACAGCCGTTCCGGTCATACGCAGGGATACGGATGTCCTGATACGGATGCTTCATATGGGCGTCTGTGGCTCCGACATGCATCTGTATAAAACCGGGCAGATCGGCGATACCCCTGTACGGTTTCCATTTGTTCCCGGCCATGAAGGTTGCGGAGTTGTGGAAAAGGCAGGTGAAGCTGTCAGCAGGGTGAGGAAAGGCGACCTTATTGCAATTGAACCGGCCATATCCTGTGGCCAGTGCGACCAGTGCAGGGAGGGCCGGTTTAACACCTGCCGGAACCTGAGCTTTCTGGGCAGTCCGGGGCAGTCCGACGGTCTCCTTTCGGAGTGGATCGTCATGCCGGAACAATGTTGTTTCCCGCTTCCCGAAGGAATGGATTCAAGGCTCGGGTGCCTTGCCGAACCACTGTCAATCGATATTTATGCCACCCAGCTCGCCGGATCGCTCAAGGGCAAGAATGTAGCCGTCCTTGGAAGCGGTCCCATTGGTATGGGCATTATCATGTATGCCCGGACACAGGATGTTGCCGGGATTTATGCAACCGACCTCATTCCCGGCCGTCTTGAGAAGGCTTCTCTTGCCGGTGCCGACTGGACGGGCAACCCGGATCAGCAGGATGTCGTCCGGGATATTCTGTCAGAGAAGCCCCCGGGTGTCGATTTGATTTTTGAATGCTGTGGAAAACAGGAAGCAATGGACCAGGCAGTTGAATTGCTCAGACCGGGGGGAAAGATACTTATCGTTGGCATCCCGGAATTCGACAACTGGATCTTTGCAGCAGACAGGGTCCGCAGGAAGGAAATCTGCCTGCAGAACGTACGGAGACAGAACAACTGCCTGGGAAAAGCAATTGACACGATTGCCGGCGGAAGCATTGACGCCGGCTCCCTGATCACCCATGAATTTCCGTTTCCCGGGGCAGGAGAAGCCTTTGACCTCGTTGCCCGTTATGACGACGGGGTGATGAAAGCCATGGTTACATTGCCTTAAACGGTTACTATGAATTATCTATTCAGAACGAACATTCTGTTTTTTCTGATACTTACTTTTTCAGGCTGTCAGCGAACCGCCGAAACAAAGCCATTTGATTCCTGCTGGAACCTGCAGCCAGACCGTATCTGGATCGGACCCGAGTTCTGGGCAAACCGGCTGCAGGACTGGTGCATACATAAAGGCCGGCTGGAATGCATAAACGGGACCGGGGAAAAACGTACACTGCACATATTAACGCATTATCTTACACAGCGACCCGGCTCCCTGAGCATGCGCATCGAAACCGACCTGGTAAAAGCCATAAACCGGGATGCCGGCCTGGTTTACGGGGGATTTCTCCTGGGTGCAGGTACCGAAGATATGGATTTCAGGCGAAGGGCCTTAATTCACGGAGCATGTGGAAACCATGGCGGTTTGATCGCCGCATTCAATCTGAGGGGTGAATTGTTGTTGATCGACAACTCAGACAATTCCATTATTGCCAGGGCGGAAGCCGAAAATCCTTTCCATCCGGAACAGTATGAAAAACTGTTGCTATCCCTTGAACTGGTCCCGCGGGGAGGAGAATACGACATCATAATAACGGCCGGGTCATCTGACGGAAAAACACAATATAACCGTTTACAGGTATCTCTTGGAAAAAACCGGGATCTGGGCGGTAATCTGGCCATCATTTCCAATGGCGGACATTTCGGTTTCAGTCAATGGAAAATAAGAGGAACAAAAGTAAAATACAACAAAGACCAGATTTACGGTCCCGTTATGGGCACTCAATACACGATCAGTGACAACATACTCAAGATGACAGCACAGATGCCGCCTGTCGGAGAATCGGACGAACCTGAAGTCGAACTGCAGCTGATGGACAGGGAATCCGGGAAATGGATCAACGCGGCAGGCAGCCAGATTCAGAAACCGGGTTACACGGCAGGATTTAAAATCGAAGGCTGGAAATCCGGAATGCCGCATGATTACAGGGTCGTTTACCATGTTTTAAATGACAAGGGGACCAGAGTGCCCTGTTACCATTACGGGACCATTGTAAGGGATCCTGTGGATAAGGAGGTAATTGTAGCGGCAGTATTCACAGGAAACAGCAACACACAGGAGCCCATAGGAAAGGAAAATTTCAATTTCGATCACATCTGGTTCCCCCATGAGGAGCTGACAGATTTTGTGGCAAAGCACGACCCGGATCTTCTGGTCTTCACGGGCAACAATGTATACGAGGACAGCCCGACACCCCCGGACTACAGTACCGAGGGAAATTCCGAACTCGATTACCTTTATAAATGGTACCTGTTCTTATGGGCTCATGGAAATCTTACCAGGAATATTCCCACGGTAACCATTCCGGGCAATCATGATGTATATCAAAGTAACCTTTGGGGCTCGGGCGGGATAAGGGCTCCGGAAATACCGGACGGGGGAATGTATCCCCGACCTGATCAGGACCGGGAAGCCCGCTGGCAGGAGGACCAGGGTGGATACAGAATGAGTGCCGCATTCGTTAACATGGTACAGCGCACACAGACGGGTCACCTGCCGGATCCTTATGATCCTGAACCCGCAGAACAGGGCATTGGCGTATTTTACTGCAATCTCAGCTATGGAAGAATAAGCTGGGCCGTTCTGGAAGACCGTAAATTTAAGTCCGCACCTGCAGAAATACATCCCGGGTTAAGGATCATCTCCGGATTTCCGCAGACAAAAATCATTACAGCCCGTATGCTTGATTCTCCCGACGCTTCCCTGCTGGGTGAAAGGCAGCTTGCCTTTCTCCGCGAATGGGCAGGTAACTGGAAGGGAGCGGACATGAAGGTCGCCATAAGTCAGTCAATCTTTGCCGGTTTATCCTCCTTTCCGGATACTTTTATGACGGATTCCGGGATGCCCGGTCTGCAACCTCTGCCAAGGGGGGAGGTTCCGGGAAATTACATCAAGGCAAAGGATCTGGGTTCGGATGGCTGGCCCCAAACCGGCAGGGATAAAGCCATCGGTGAGCTCAGGAAAGGATTCGCCCTCATGATCGGGGGGGACCTGAACTTTGGAAGTGTCGTGCATCATGGAATTGATGACTGGGAAGATGCCGGTTGTTCATTCTCAGCCCCCGCCATCGCCAATCCCCTTCCCAGGGGCTGGTTCCCTTCCTCTCCCGGAGAAAACCATATGGAAGACATGCCTCCCTATACCGGAAGATTTACGGATGGCCTGGGGAACAAGGTGACGGTCATGGCGGTATCCAATCCCTATATTTCGGAGAAGGTACCTGCTGTACTTTATGACAGGGCACCTGGATACGGCATCGTAAGATTGAACCGGAACACCCAGTTGATCACCCTGGAATGCTGGCCCCGCCATACCGATCCCGGTTCCATCAATGCGGAGCAATACCCCGGATGGCCCGTTACATTGCAAATGCAGGACAATTATGCCAGGGAACCGTCAGGATGGCTTCCTGTGTTTCGTATCAGCGGGCTTGACCGCCCTCCTGTCATACAGGTAATAAATGAAATCACAGGGGAAACCATCTATACCCTCAGGATACGAAACTATGAATACCAGCCACATGTCTTCCGGGCCGGGACCTATTCGGTGACCGTGGGAGAACCCGGAACAAATCAACAACAAACACTTACCGGGCTGATTTCTTCGGACTCAAGGGATCAGCATGTAATCGACATTGATTTCTAATACGGGACCTGCCGGTCTTTTCGGTATGTCTGAAGGTGTGCCGGGTGAAAGATTTCCCGGCCTGGATTCCATTCTACCCTATTGATAAAATTCAAAATAATAATGTATATTATTTTTCTATTATCCCCCTATTTATTCAGGCTATATATAATAAAAATATATTTTTATTGATTTTTTATAAAAATATTAGGGGGTTTAATTTTTTTTTATATAGTTTTGCGGCGAATTAAGTTATTAATCAAAAATCATGCGTATTATGAAAAGAATTCTGTCTTCATTTGTTTTCCTGTCTGTGATCCTGATCCTTGCAACCGGAGCAGCCAAAGCGCAGGAAGAAGAATCTCCCATCAGTATCGGTGCCGACTTTATGAGCCGTTACGTGTGGAGAGGTTTGGATTATGGAGCGTCTCCCAGCATACAGCCTTATCTGGAATTCGGAGCCGGCAATTTTGCCATCGGTGCCTGGGGGGCCTATACAACCTCGTTCAGCACGGCCAATTTCATGGGCATTCAGGAAATGGACCTGTATGCATCATTCACCGTTGCCGACATGATCACGCTTGGGGTTACGGATTATTTCTTTCCCCAGGAATCAGATTATAATTACAATTATTTCGATTATGGAAGCGACACTACGGGTCATGTGATCGAAGGGATGGTTTCCTTCGACGGACTGGAGGATCTCCCGCTTACATTGACACTGGGTATGAATCTGGTGAATGATGATGATAATTCACTGTATGCGGAACTGGGTTATTCATTTTCAATCCTCGACATTTTTGTAGGTGCGGGGAACGGTATTTACACCAGTGACGGCGATTTCGGTGTCGTGAATCTGGGCATTTCCGCAAGCAGGGAAATCCCTGTTACTGAAAATTTTACACTTCCCGTTTCGGCTTCCCTTATTACAAACCCGGAGGCAAAGCAAATTCATCTTGTTTTCGGAATCTCATTGTAATACATAGTTCAATTAAAATGACCGATTATGAAAAAGATTGAAGCGATCATCAGAAAAACCAAGTTTCAGGAAGTGAAGGATGCACTTCACGATTCCGGCATTGATTTCTTTTCCTACTATCCTGTAACCGGCGTTGGCAAAGCCACCCAGAGCAGGGTCTACAGGGGAGTCGCCTATGATACAAGCAGCATCGAGAGGTTGCTGATATCCATAGTTCTCCCGGATTCAAATCTCGAAAAAACCGTAGATACCATTCTGAAGGCTGCCAAAACCGGTGAAATCGGCGACGGAAAAATATTCATCTCGAACATCGAGGAGAGTTACCGGATAAGGACTGGTGAAAAAGGTGATGAATCCGTGTACACCAAAGATTAAACAAACATTGTATTGAATTAAATATGTAAATCATTATGGAAGATACTAAAGTAATTGAAGGAGTAGTCAGTTCCATCGGAGAACTCAATATATCCATCGACACGGTCTGGGTCCTGATCACGGCAGTACTCGTTATGTTCATGCAACCGGGTTTTGCCATGGTCGAGGCAGGTTTCACCCGTGCCAAGAATACAACGAACATACTCATGAAAAACCTCATGGACTTTTCTATCGGGTCGATCGTATTCTGGTTCGTGGGGTACATGATCATGTTCGGAAGCGATATAGGCGGATTTATAGGGAGATTCTCATTCTTTTTCAACAGTGACGCTGTGGATGGGATTACCGACAAGGCCAGCCTGATGTTCCAGACGGTTTTCGCAGCCACGGCGGCAACGATCGTATCCGGTGCCATGGCCGAAAGAACCAAGTTCAATGTCTATCTCATATTCAGCCTGGTCATTACGGCTGTTATTTATCCCATTTCCGGGCACTGGGTATGGGGCGGCGGCTGGCTGTCAAGCCTTTCGACCCCGTTCCACGACTTTGCCGGTTCTACGGTAGTCCATTCTGTGGGAGCATGGGTAGGCCTGGCCGGTGCGACCATGCTGGGCCCGCGCCTCGGCAAATACAACGGGAAACCGAATGCCATACCCGGTCATAACCTGACACTGGGAGCACTGGGGGTATTCATTCTCTGGTTCGGCTGGTTCGGGTTCAATCCCGGCTCCCAGCTGGCTGCCTCCGGTACGTCAAACGCACTGGCAATCTCACATATTTTCATCACCACGAACCTTGCCGCTGCGGCAGGCGCCATCACGGCAATGTTCATTACATGGGGCAAATACAAACGCCCGGGACTGAGCATTACGCTTAACGGGGCGCTGGCAGGGCTGGTGGCCATCACCGCGGGATGTGATATAGTCAGCCCGGGCGGTGCCGTGATCATCGGAATCGTTGCAGGGATTGTGCTGGTATTCGGTGTCAGCTTCATAGACAGGGTGCTCAGGGTGGACGACCCGGTCGGAGCCATTTCCGTTCATGGATTGTCGGGTGCAACCGGAACCATAATGGTTGGTCTGCTGGCAACCGACGGAGGACTGTTCTATGGCGGAGGTGCCGCATTGCTGGGTTCCCAGATCATCGGTGTATTGTCTGTAGCAGCCTGGGCCATAGGGCTTGGATTCCTGCTGTTCTTCATCCTGAAGAAAACCATGGGCATCAGGGTATCCAGAACCATCGAAGAAGAAGGGCTCGACGTTTACGAACATGGGGAGACCGCATATAATTTATAGGAATTGAGTTGGTTTAGTGGGTTAAAGGCCGTTCCACACCGCTGGGCGGCCTTTTTTCTTTACAGGTTGATTGACTGATCGGATCCTGTGAAGAGCAGCATTGGATTTCTGATGTGTCGGCCGATAATTCAGATCTGAGAAAGCAGATATAAAACCGCAGCTGGAAATCAGAGATTTAAGGCTGCTCTTTATATCTGCTTTCTCATTACAATAGTACGAAATATTGCAAACCAGGATTAGCCGGCTGCGGTTTCACAGGATCCGATCAGACAAAGGGACCGCCATTTTGAGGCGGTCCCTTCTTCACACCGCACAACATTGATTCACCACTGTTCACATTACCATTTTCCTGACTTCGCTGTGCTTGGCTTTGGCAGATCCTTGAGAGGTTCAGTATACTTCCTGATATCTTTATCGGGAAGCGCATAATTGACCAGTTCTCCGTTGAGGAACTTTTCATAACCTGTAAGGTCCATCAGTCCATGGCCGCTGAGGTTGAAAATGATGACTTTTTCTTTTCCTTCTTCCCTGGCCTTATTGGCTTCCTGGATGACGGCTGCAACAGCGTGGCTGGTTTCAGGAGCCACAAGGATTCCTTCGGTTTTGGCAAAAAGAATGGCGGATTCATAGCACTCCAGCTGATGGATGGCTCTCGGTGCAAGTAGCCCTTCCAGTGTTGCCGCACTCACCAGCGGAGACATACCGTGATATCTCAATCCTCCTGCATGTATGGGCGGCGGGATGAATTCATGTCCCAGTGAATACATCGGCAGCAGAGGTGTCATACGGGCCACATCCCCGTGATCATAAAGAAAATCCGCACGGGTTAATGTAGGACAGGATGCCGGTTCAACCGGAATGATGTCTATATCCGATCCATTGATCTTATCATATACAAATGGAAAGGAGAACCCCGCGAAATTACTGCCCCCACCGGCACATCCGATCACGATATCCGGGGTCTTTTCACCGAATATATCCAGTTGCTTTTTTACCTCAAGTCCAATGATGGTCTGATGCAGCATTACATGGTTCAGTACGCTTCCAAGGCTGTACCTTGTTTCCCCGCTTTCATCTGTAACCGCTGCCTCGATGGCTTCGGAAATGGCAATTCCCAGGCTGCCGGGAGTATCGGGATACCTGGCCAGGATTGCCTGACCTGCTTTTGTTTCGCTACTCGGGCTTGGAATGCATTTTGCACCCCAGGCTGCCATCATCATTTTCCGGTAGGGTTTCTGGTCATAACTTACCCTGACCATAAAAACCTTGCACTCCAGGCCCAGGAGGGAGCAGGCAAATGCAAGTGCGCTCCCCCACTGCCCTGCTCCCGTTTCGGTAGTGATCTTCTTTATCCCGAATTCCTTGTTGTACCATGCCTGGGCTACTGCAGTATTGGGCTTATGGCTTCCTGCCGGGGATACGCTTTCATTCTTGTAATAGATCTTGGCAGGTGTGCCCAAAGCCTTTTCAAGGTGATATGCCCTGTGAAGCGGCGTCGGTCTCCAGCGGTGCAGGAGTTCCAGAATCCCTTCGGGAATATCGATCCACCTTTCCTGACTGACCTCCTGTTCAATCAGGTTCATCGGGAACACCGGGGCCAGCATTTCCGGGCCAATGGGATTGCCATCAGGTCCCAGGGGTGGCTGCAGGGGTGTCGGAAGATCCGGTGCCAGGTTATACCATTGCCTGGGCATCTCATTTTCAGAAAGAAAAACTTTGCTTTGTTTGCTCATAACAATCTTGTTTAAAAGGATTAAAGACAGACTTCATTATTTCCGTTTATACGCACCATATATGCGCAAAAAGGGCATGTCGTAAACAACATGCCCTGTAAGTATTATTATGTTTTACATATTGCCTACAACGATCTCCCGAAGCTATGCCAGCGCCACCTCCAAAGACAGATTGCAGTATATGCAGAACAATTCATTTAAATATGGCTGGTTCTAAAATAATAATTTAATCAATACACGCAATCGCAGGAAAAATTAGATTAATTCTAAATAAGCATCAGGAATCCATCAGAAATGCTTGTATGGCATCGGCTGCCCTGCGCCCCGAATGAATGGCCGTTACAACCAGGCTTGCACCGTTTTTTGCATCCCCTGCGGCAAATACCTTTGGGTGGCTGGTCTGAAACCGAAGATCAGTCATGATGTTTTGCCTGTTACTTACTTTTAATTTGAGGCTTTCTATGATCCCTTTCTGAACAGGATGGACGAATCCGAGAGCCAGCAAGACAAGGCCTGCCGGCAGGATTTTCTCGGTTCCCGGTATTTCCGCCATCTTCAAAGGACCTTTTTCAGTCCCCGTCCAGTCGACCCGGATCAGTTCAATCCCGGTCACTTGATGCTGCTTCCCGAGGAATTTCCGGGTCGACAGGCTCCACAGTCTTTCGCACCCCTCCTCATGTGAAGTGGAGGTTTTCAATACTAAGGGTACATAAGGCCAGTTGGGATTTTCCTTGCCATTCACTTCCTGTGGCTTCGGCATGATCTCGATCTGTGTGACGGATTTTGCGCCCTGCCTTATGGCAGTACCTACACAATCCGAACCCGTATCACCGCCCCCGAGCACAATAACGTCCTTATCCTCTGCAGTGATCCGGTAATCATACGGAAACTCCTGTCTGCGGTTGATCTTGTTCTGCTGCTTCAGAAAATCCATGGCAAAATGTATCCCGTCCAGCTGTCTTCCCTCTATCGGCAGGTCACGTGGTTCTTCGGCACCTATTGCAACACAGAGCGCATCATATTTTTCAAGTAGTTCGTCAGCCATAATATCCACACCGATTTCAACGCCGGTCTCGATCACAAGACCCTCCTGAAGCAACACATTCAGTCTGCGGTCAACCACATCCTTGTTAAGTTTGAAATCCGGAATCCCGTATCTCAGCAATCCTCCCGGAGCATCTTCTTTTTCAAATACCGTGACGGTATGCCCGGCTTTGTTCAGCAGATCCGCGCATGCCAGGCCTGCAGGTCCCGAACCTATTACAGCCACTTTTTTTCCGGTTCTGTGATTAGGAGGGGAAGGTTTGATGTAGCCTTCACGAAATGCCATTTCCACAATGGAAGCTTCATTTTCCCGGATGGTCACAGGGGATTTGTGAAGCGTCAGGACACAGGCAGCTTCGCAGGGTGCCGGGCAGATCCTCCCGGTGAATTCCGGAAAGTTATTTGTACTGTGCAGCACGTCAATGGCCTTTCTCCATTCCCCTTTATGAAGCTCGTCCTGAAATTCGGGTATTATATTCTCAACCGGGCAGGCCCAGTGGCAAAACGGTATTCCGCAGTCCATGCAACGGGCTGCCTGTAACATTCTGTCCTCCGAGTTCAGCGTCTGCTCAACCTCCCCGAAGTCGTAAACCCTGTCCCGTTTTGGCCGGTAGCCGGCCTCTTTCCTTTCTATTTTCAAAAATCCCCTTGGATCCGCCATTTTTTTACTTCTAATCTGCTAATAAACTTCAGCCAGACCGCCTTCCTGGTTTTCCACGTCGGTTTCAACTTCTTCTATCTTTTTCTTCAATGCTTCCAGTTTTTCCTCCTCAAGCACTTTCTTGTATTCATAAGGAATGACTTTCAGGAATCTGGGAAGGTAAGTTTCCCATTCGTCCAGGATGCTCCTGGCACGCCTGCTTCCCGTATAGCGTATATGTCTTCTGAGAAGCTCCTTCAGTTCACGTATGTCCTGCAGTTCCTCTACCAGTGAAATTTCCACCATTCCCATATTACAGTAATAATCGAAATTCCCGTCTTCATCCAGTACATAAGCTATGCCTCCGCTCATTCCGGCAGCAAAATTGCGTCCGGTTCTGCCCAGCACCACAGCTTTCCCTCCCGTCATATACTCACAACAATGGTCACCGGCTCCTTCAACGACCGCCGTTGCTCCTGAATTCCTGACGCAGAAACGCTCACCCGCAATTCCGTTCACAAAGATTTCCCCGCTTGTCGCACCATAGAGAACCGTATTTCCAACGATTACATTTTCTTCCGCTAAAAAGTTCGAAGCTTTGGGTGTAACAACGATGATCCTGCCTCCCGACAGGCCCTTGCCCAGGTAATCATTCGCATCTCCTTCAAGCCGCAAAGTGATGCCCTTTGCCAGGAAGGCCCCGAAACTCTGTCCGGCCGAACCGGAAAATTCAACCCGGATGGTATCTTCCGGGAGTCCGTCCATTCCGAACATTTCCGAGATCCTGCCGGAGAGCATGGCTCCCGTCGTCCGGTCGGTATTCTTGATTTGCTTCCTGATGATCACCTTTTCTCCGTTATCCAGTGCAGGCCTGCTTTTCTCAATCAATTCAAGATCAAGCACCTTACCCGGGAGCTCCCGTTTCGTATTTATAAATCTTTTCTCGTATTTTTCTGCTCCCGCAGGCATATGAATGATCGGGCTGACATCCAGTTTTGATGCCTTCCAGTGATCCCGGGGTTTCTTTATGCTGAGAAGGTCCACCCGGCCTACAATATCATCAAAACGGGTAAATCCGAGTTCAGCAAGGATTTCACGCACCTCTTGTGCGATGAAGGTAAAATAATTAACAAGGTAATCAGATTTTCCCGTAAAACGCTTTCGCAATTCCTTATCCTGTGTAGTGATCCCTACGGGACAGGTATTCAGGTGGCACTTTCGCATCATAATGCAACCCAGTGTAATCAATGCACCTGTGCTGAACCCGAATTCCTCGGCGCCCAGGATACCGGCCAGGGCAACATCAAGCCCTGTTTTCATCTGTCCGTCTGTCTGCAGGATAACATTCCTGCGCAGGTTGTTCAGAACCAGTGTCTGCTGTGTTTCCGACAGGCCAAGTTCGAGGGGCAGTCCTGCATGCTTGATGGAGCTCAGAGGGCTTGCCCCCGTGCCGCCTTCCATTCCGCTGATCGTAATAATATCGGCTCCCGCCTTGGCCACACCTGCTGCTATTGTTCCCACACCGGACAGAGCAACCAGTTTCACGCTGACCTTGGCCCGTGGATTCACATTTTTCAGATCAAAGATCAGCTGGGCCAGATCCTCTATGGAATATATATCATGATGCGGTGGTGGTGAGATCAGGGTAATGCCCGGGATGGCGTAGCGGGTCTTCGCTATGATCTTATCCACTTTGTGCCCGGGAAGCTGCCCTCCTTCTCCGGGCTTGGCACCCTGTGCAATCTTTATTTGTATCTCCTTCGCATTGACCAGGTAATAGCTGGTAACCCCGAACCTGCCTGAAGCAATCTGCTTGATCGCACTGTTAGCACTCGTACCGTCCGGTCTCGGCTTGAATCTTTCCGGATCCTCTCCTCCTTCCCCGGTATTGCTCCTCCCCCCTATTCTGTTCATTGCAATGGCAAGCGTCTCATGTGCTTCCCTGGATATGGATCCGAAAGACATGGCCCCCGTAACGAATCTTTTCAATATGGATTCCACGGGTTCGACCTTTTCAATCTCTATGGGGTTGCCATTATATCTTAAAAACCCCCTTAAAAAATTCGGTCTGCGTGTCTGATCGTTTACACTGGCAGAAAACAATTTGTACGTATTGTAATCATTGGTTTTCACGGCCCGCTGAAGGCTGGAAATGTTTTCAGGATTCCATGCATGATGTTCCCCGTGAATGCGGAAGTGATAAACCCCGGAGCTCTGCACCATATGATTCCTGTCATCCAGGCTGTAAGCCTTCTCATGCTGGAGAAGTGCTTCCATGGCTATTTCTTCCAGACCAATGCCTCCGAGCCGCGAAATCGTTCCTCCGAAGTATTTGCCCGTGATCTTTTCGCTGAGCCCTACGGTCTCAAAAATCTGGGCTGACCGATAGGATCTCAGGGTGGATATGCCCATCTTGGAAAGAATCTTCAGCAGTCCCTTATTAACGGCCTTTATGTAATTCTCCTCCGCTTTGAGGTAATCCATCTGAATGAATTTATCCTTCACCAGTTTGTCTATTACGGCAAATGCCATGTAGGGATTGATCACGCTGGCGCCATAGCCGAACAGGAGGGCAAAGTGGTGGACTTCCCTGGCTTCACCTGTTTCCAGGACGATATCAATTTGCATGCGCTTGCGTTTCTCTATCAGGTGGTAATGTACGGCAGATACCGCCAAAAGTGAGGGAATGGGAACAAGGTTCCGGGTGATCCCCCTGTCGGAGAGGATGATATAGTTCTTTCCTTCATCCACAGCCTTCTCAGCCAGCCTGCATATTCTGTCAACTGCTTTTCCAAGGCCCCTGGCTCCGTCCCCGGCATTGAAATGCATGGGAATGACTGTCGTGCTGAATCCCTTGTACCTGAAATTCTTGATTACTTCGAAAAAAGTATTGTTCACAACAGGGGACTTCAGCTTTATCATCTTGCTGTGCTCCGGACCCTCGTGAAGCAGGTTATCCTGGAACGAACCTATATAGCCGGTGAGGCTCATCACGAGTTCCTCCCGGATCGGGTCTATCGCCGGGTTGGTTACCTGTGCAAACATCTGCTTGAAATAATTGAAAAGTCGCTGGGGTTTGAGCGACAGAACTGCCAGCGGGGTATCGTTCCCCATACTGCCGACAAGTTCCTGTCCTTTTTCGACCATGCCGGCCAGGAGAAATTCGATATCTTCCTTCGAGTAACCAAAAGCATGCAGGTAATCCCCGTAATCAGGTCCCATCTCCGGTGAAACTTTCCGCCCCACTTCAATATCCTCAAGGTTTACACGGTTCCTGCTGAGCCATTCCCGGTAGGGATTGTGGTTGGCGAGTGCAGTTTTCAATTCCGGATCGTACTGTATCTTTCCCTCCTTTGTATCAATAAGAAGCATCTTGCCGGGTTTAAGCCTGCCTTTCTCAACGATCCTTTCGGGCGGGAAATACTTGACTCCCACTTCCGAACCCATGACCACCAGATCGTTGTCTGTAATGACATAACGGGAGGGTCTTAATCCGTTCCTGTCGAGTGTTCCTCCTATATACCTGCCATCGGAGAAAATGAGTGACGCAGGTCCGTCCCAGGGTTCCAGAAAGGTTGAATGGTATTCATAAAATGATCTCAGATCGTCCGATATCGGGTTCTTGGTATTCCATGATTCGGGTACCAGAATTGAGATCGCATGCGACAGGGATTTTCCTGTCAGGTACATGAACTCCAGTACATTGTCCAGGCTTGCCGAATCGGATTTACCCGGTTCGATAATGGGAAAAATCTTATTGAGGTCCTCATCCAGGTAATGCGACTGAAGCAGGGATTCCCTGGCCTTCATCCAGGAACGGTTTCCCTTAATGGTATTGATTTCACCGTTATGGGCCAGCAGGCGGAAGGGCTGCGCAAGGTCCCACGACGGAAATGTGTTTGTCGAAAAGCGCGAGTGGACGAGGGCTATGGCAGATTTCAGGCGGGAATCCTTAAGGTCAAGGTAATACTCACCCAGTTGTTGGGAAGTAAGCATGCCCTTATATATCAAAACACGTGTGGAAAGGCTGGGAATATGAAACAATTCTTTCTGGGATATCGAAGATCCGAGTATTTCATTCTCGGTCCTTTTCCTGATTACATACAACTTCCGTTCGAAATCCAGTTGCTCAAGATCCGAAGCCAGCAATATCTGCTTCATCTCCGGCGCAACTTTCCTTGCAAGATCTCCGATTAAATCCGGATTCCGTGGAACCTCCCGGAAATCTATGATCTCCACTCCTTCTTCCCGGATAATCCTTTCAAGGATGTTCAGACAGTGCTTCGCTTCCGCTTTTCTTTGGGGAAGGAACAGGATGCCCGTACCAAACTGGCCTTCAGAAGGGACACTGTAACCCTGTATCAGGTAAAAATCCCTGGGGATCTGGATCAATATGCCGGCGCCATCACCCGTTTTGCTGTCTGCTCCCTCTGCACCACGGTGGGCCATGTTTTCAAGGACTTCCAGTCCTATGCTTATAATCTCATGGGATTTCCTGCCCCGGAAATTGGTAACAAACCCAATCCCGCAATTATCATGTTCGAATTCGGGAGCATACAGTCCCTTTTGCCCGGCCCGGCTTTTCATCCTCTTCAATTCCTTAAAACAGTTTAAAAAAGCCGTTCTCATTTGTCCTGAGAACGGCTTCCGTTTCTTCTATTGTATCTACAGGTATACCATTCTCACCAGTCTTGTTTGTTCTTCACAAGATGTTCCGTGAGTCCGGTCAGCTCTTTTTTGATATAGCATACAAATTTCACCGCGTCAAATATATTCAATTCAACAATCAATTCAAAAGTGAAAATCACTAATTATTGACAATTCAGAATCCGGCATGATGACAGGAATTATTCCTTCTGCAGCGGTTATAACACAAAGGATCAGTCGTGCCTGATATATTTCCTTATCAGGGAATACAGTTCCTCCTTTCGGATCGGCTTGGAAATATAGTCATTGCAACCGGTGCTAAGAATCTTTTCTCTATCTTCTTCATATGCATATGCCGTTTGTGCAATGATGGTCAGATCCGGTCTTATTGACCTTATTTGAGTGATGGCATCGAATCCATCCATGACAGGCATTTTAATATCCAATAAAACCATCTCAATCTCAGGGTGTCTCTTTATCGTCTCCAGAGCTTCCAGACCATTTTCTGCAATTAGAACGCTGAATCCCAATTCTCCCAGGATTTCCCTTAATAATACCTGGCAGCTGACATCGTCTTCTGCAATGAGAATTGTGGATGATCCGGATTCTGATTCAATTTGACCGGGCATGCCGTTTTCGTCGGCCGTGACCCCGGCAGATCCTTTATAAGGCAATGTAAAATAAAAGGTAGAACCTTTTTCTGGTTTCGAATCTACCCAGATTTTCCCACCCAGCATTTCTATATAAGCCTTGGAAATAGATAAGCCCAGACCCGCTCCTTCATATTCAGAATGCATTGTCGTATCCACCTGCCTGAATCTTTCAAATACCGATTCACGCATATCGGAAGGGATCCCGATGCCCGTATCTTTTACGGAGAATTCAAGAAGATCACCTTTTCTCTTGCATTTGAGGCTAATGCTTCCCGAATGAGTGAATTTCAAGGCATTTTTAATAAGATAGCTTAAGACGATATGAATTTTCGTTTTGTCCGTCGAGATCATGTCGTCATCCTCCGACACCTGATTTTCACTGACAAGCCGGATATTCTTCCTTTCCGCTTCAGGCTTGAAAAATAAATACAGCTCGTTCAAGAGCCCGGATACCGATACAGCGTCCTTGTTAACCTGCATTTGACCTGCCTCAATTTTTGAAATACTAATCAGATCATTGATGATATTCAGCATTCTTTCTCCGCTCTGATGTATAAGATCGATATATTCATTTGCTTTCTTACCGGTCAGTTCGGGATTTTTCAACAGGCTTGCAAATCCCAGGATCCCGTTCATCGGCGTTCGTATCTCATGGCTCATGTTGGCGAGGAATGCGGATTTCAGTTTGTCACTTTCTTCCGCTTTTTCCTTTGCCTTTACAAGCTCCCGGTTGATCAATACCCGTGCCGTAATGTCCTGAATGGAACCGAAAACCTTGATTACCTCATTGTCTTTTTTCACGACCTGGGCAATCGTTCTTACCCATTTACGTGTTCCCTTTGCTGTGATCATCTCCAGTTCCAGGTCATAGGGAATGCCCTTTTCAATGGCGTCCCCGACTGCCTTTTCGATCTTCTTCTTCGATTCCTCCCTGTAAAAACTCAGTCCTGTTTCAACGATTACATTCTCACTGGGAGGAAGTTCATGAATCCGCGCCGTTTCATCCGTCCATGTACCTTTCATGGTGGATACATCAAATTCCCATCCCCCGATTTTTGCAATCCTTTCCGTTTCCTTTAAAATGGTTTCCATTCTTTTCAGTTCCTTTTCTGCAAGCTTGCGTTCGGTAATGTTCTCACCGATGCTCGATGTCCCGATGATCTTCCCGTCCGTATCACGGAGCAATGAATTGTTCCATGCAATAAGCAGTCTCTCCCCCCCTTTTGTCACGATTTCATTCTCATAGTATTTTTCATATTTACCATCTTCCATCATCTGAGCGAATACCTTCAGCAATTCATCTGTGCCTTCGGGAGGAACAAACAGACGGAACCAGTTCCTGCCAATAACTTCTTCCTGGGAATAACCCGTCAGCTCTCTAAGAAAAGGATTGCAAAACAGGATATTCCCACTTGTGTCCAGCATGACTGCAAGCAGGTGGACACTGTTCATCATTTCCGTAAACCTCCGGTCCGACTCCACCAGTTTTTCCAGGGCCTTTTTGCGTTCGGTAATGTCCTGGATGATCACCATGACAGCAGGTTGGCCCTGGTACTTTATGGTTTCCGCCACGACCTGTACATCTATAATTTTTCCGTCAGCCCGGATACTTTTATCCTCAACAGGAAACAGATTCCGTTCTCCTGCCAACAGGCGCTGAATACGATTTCCGGCGTCTTCAAGGCTGTCGGGAAAAAGAAATTCACTCATATCCATGCCTGCTAACCGGTCAGGATCCTCCATGCCCATAATTTTACAGCACATGGCATTGCCAAATGCGATCTTGTTTCCAACAATCACGGCAAATCCGACCGGCGCAACATCCACAAGCTGGCGATAGCGGGATTCGCTCTCGTTCAGCTCCCGCTCTATCTGCTTTAATTTTGTAATATCTGTCGCTACAATGATGAAATAACCGGGGGGGGCTTCTTCTCCCGGTATGGGTGTGCATGAAACAAGGTATGTCCCGTCAAAGGCTTCTATCTCCGTCTCAAAAGCTTCGGTATTTACCTCTTTTAATGATTTTTCAAGCAGACATCCCGACGGCGGGTGTTCCTGGTCCTTTCCGTAAAACAGCTTATAACACGGTGTGCCGATAAGCTTGGCCCTGGTTGTTCCGCTGGCATGAACAACGGCGTCATTTACCTCAACGATACTGTAATTTTGATCCAGAATAACTGTCGGGTGATTAAGCGCCTGAATAATACGATGCCAGTTCTCTGTCAATCCGGTCGGTTCTGTTTTCGTTTGCTTTCGCCGGGGGATTTCATCTATGGTGCAAAAAAAACCTGAGGGAGCATCATTTGTATCGCGGATCAACGATACGGTCTGGCTGACCCGGATCTCCGAACCATCTTTACGGATATATCTTTTTTCTGCCCAATACCTGTCGATCTTTCCAGCGGCGGCCAGTTCGAGGTCTTCAAGATCGAGTGATACATCATCCGGATGTGTTAAATCCCTGAAAGACTTTCCCTGTAATGCTTTCCGGGTGTACCCCGTCAGCCTGCAGAAAGCCTTGTTGACATCCTGCAAAACCCCTTCTGTACTGCTGATAAACAGGCCTGTCGAAATGTTTTCGAAACATTCCTGTAAACTCAGCTTGTTTTTCCTGTCCGGATTACCCGGTAAAGAACGATCATCTTTTCCCACCCGAAAATCAGTTTATGACCATTACAAATAACAATTTATCACAATAAAAGGATAAATGCAATGTTCTGAAACAGAAAATGATCAGAGGGTATCAGATGGATAAAAGCACCCACACCACCACAAATGCAAATGCAATCCACATGGGGATGACAAAATGGTAATACAGGGGACCCGTTTTACCACGCTCTGTTTGTGTTTGTTCCTGATATTTCGACAGATTCCGGAGCAGGATAAGATTAAAAAGAAAAGGATTTACATGTTTTCCTTTCCGTGTCACCTTCTGGTTGATAAGAATCAGGGCAGTGACTGCCCAGGCCACACAAATCAGGGCTGTAATCATCATGATATCATATATATCGGGCATGCGGATCTGTATTTTTAAATCGGTGATAAATTCTGGCTATACCGATATAAATTTAGAGGATTATTCCCTAATTTTCCAACCGGATAATATAAAATTTTCAACCGGCTTTATGAATAGCAAGGCCGCAAATCCGACATCACCGCAGGAATGGCAATGATCGTTTCATATAGGGATCCGGTTCTGATCTCAGAAGCTTACCGTAAAGCCGAGTCCGAGAACCTCCTTTAACTGCACCAGCGAATTCACCGGATTTCCCTCCTGGTCGATGATGGTAACGTCCTCATCATAGATCAACTGGCAGGATATATTGGCAGCTATGTATTCGTTGATCCTGAACCAGATGAGCATATCCCAGTTGACATCTGTTGTAGTCAGGTCGCTGTATTTTGAAAATAATCCCAGCGAGGTGGTCACCGTTATGTTTTCAAGTATCTCCTTGTTGAATGTTACCGAGAGGTCAACACCAGCCTGGAACAAGGATTTTTTCCCGGGATCCACCCCAAAATCCCCCCGTGCAGAAAGGGTATCATCCAGCACAAATGTCGCTTTTCCGTTCAGCGGGGCAAAAGTAAACGAAAAGAATTCATCCTTTGAAAAATTATGGTTGAAGCTGATCCCCAGCCCGATCTTGGAATAGGCCGGCGCCATAAATCCGGATATAAAAACGGTCGTATCATTGTCATATGAATAACCCCTGTAAAACTGGGTCCTGAACTCGGCAAGGGCAGAAGTATACCATTTCCGGTTTATCCTGTATCCGTAACGGGTAGAGAGTATGACTTTATCATCCGTTTTCCTGAAGGATTCTCCGTTCCTGCCCAGTTTTTGTGCACCATAACCGGCATCCAGCCTGGTTATCCAGAGATGCGGCCCTTTTTTATAATTAATCCCGTAAATAAACAGCCCGTTGAATGATACGGAGGCATCACCTCCGGAAGCCCAGTTGGACAGGCCGACCTGGGAAAAACTGATGCCGAATTTTCCAGCGTCACTCCAGAATGAGGTATCCGAATTGTTCTGAGGATACAGCCACCTACAGGCCAGGATGAAGACGATGAAGACTGTATTTCTTTTCAATGTCAAACTGATTTGATAATTAATTGTTTAAGTATTATGTCCGGCAGCGGCAAATTTAATCAATTCGGGTAAGTTTACGGAAACTTAAAAAGACTGATGTCATTCCGTCATTTTAAACCATTTGACATCTGTGAAGTCTAAAGCTGTATTAGTCCAGATATTAACCTTTTGTGATTTTTCATTCATCAAATCATTAATCCAATAACTTAGTTATGAGCATCAATCATTTTATCAGACTGGGAGTCACAGCCTCCTGCCTTATTATTGCCGGTTCATTATCTGCACAGAGGGAACAGGCAGACAGTGCAGATGTCCGTACGAACGCGGTAAGAATATTCGTGGATTGTGAACGCTGCGACATGAATTATATCCGCGAAGAGATCCCTTATGTAAACTATGTAAGGGATGTGAAGGAAGCACAGGTCTATGTTCTTGAAACGGCCCAGTCTACCGGCAGCGGCGGGCGTCAATACACATTTGCATTTATGGGACAGGAAAATTTTGAGGGCATGAACGATACACTCGTGTATTCAAGCCGGCCGGATGATCCGATTGAAAATACAAGAAGGGGCCGGACCCAGATGATGAAAATGGGACTGATGCGCTATGTGGCCAGATCACCCTTGTATAGCGAGGTGGTTATCGGCTCAACCCGGTCTGTCGATGAACAGGATATAACCGATCCATGGAACTACTGGGTTTTCGAAGTGGAGGCCGAGCCCAGGATCAATGCAGAGGAAACCCTCACGCAACTGTCCATGAGAGGTTCTGCCAGTGCATCGAAGATAACACCCGACTGGAAGATAGAACTTGACGCGAACTACAGGTACAGCAGGACCAGATACGACTTCGAGGGTCAAGAGTTTACGGCATACAGCAGTTCAAAGGGTTTCGACAACCTCACCGTAAAAAGCCTCGGAGAACACTGGTCTGCCGGTGCAAAGATCAATATCAACTCGTCCACATTTTCCAATCAGCAATTTAATATTGAGATATTCCCTTCCCTTGAATTCGACGTCTTTCCCTATTCAGAGTCAAACTACAGGCAATTGAGAATACTGTACGGGATCGGGAACTCATATAACATATATATCGATTCCACCATATATGATAAAACCAGGGAAAATCTCCAGCTCCACAATCTCAGTATGGCTTTTGAGATACAGCAAAAGTGGGGATCTGTGAACGTTTCGCTGACGGCTTCAAATTATTTTCACGACTGGTCGAAAAACAGGCTCGAACTGGAGGGTTTCCTGAATGTGCGTATCATCAAGGGGCTCTCGTTGAGGATCAACGGGTCCGCCGCCCGGATCAACGACCAGCTTGCACTTGCCAAGGGCAACCTTTCCGAAGCGGATATTCTTCTCCGCCTGCAGGAACTGGAAACCAGCTATGACATCGGGGGATCCGTCGGGCTTACCTACACCTTCGGTTCCATTTACAACAATGTCGTGAATCCGAGATTTGGCAATGGCGGTTTCCGCGGCGGTTTCGGAGGTGGCGGATTCGGAGGCCCAGGTGGTTTCGGCCGCTGAAAAATTCATCTGGCCCGATAATATTTTATCTTTTAGCCCGGCCGGTCATATTGCCATATAGTTATAATTTGCCGTCTTTCACTTATTTCATCGGGGTTTTATTTTCCCGGTAAAATGTATGACCCATTCTTATTATCTTTGGCCTGTAACAATACGGCTGATGGCCATCGACAGCAAAGGAAGAAGGATCCCACTCGACAAGCCGGCTTTCGAGACATTGTTCCGGTCGTTTTTCCCGGGACTTGTGCTCTTTGCGCAAAAGTATGTTCCGGACCAGGATACGGCCAGGGAGATCGTGCACAATGTATTTCTCAATCTCTGGGAAAAAAGGGAGAAACTGGATACAAATACCTCCCTGAAATCCTATCTTTTCACTTCGGTACATAACCGCTGCCTGAATTTCATCAGGGACATGAAAAAATTTGAGAGGGATGAAACACTGTTGCAGAGGCTTGACAGCGATACTTTCACCGATGCGTCTGACCGGCTTGAAGAACTGGAGCTGGAACAAAGGATATACGATGCATTGTCATCGCTCCCGGATAAGTGCAGGGAAGTCTTTACGATGAACCGGTTTGAAGGGCTGAGATATGCGGAGGTTGCAGAGAAGCTTGATATCTCTGTCAAAACCGTGGAAGCACAAATGTCAAAAGCTCTGAAAATATTACGCGAAAAACTAATCGATTACCTGAAAATCATAATCCTGTTCGTTCTGACACATTTAAACTAAATATAAATGGTAAAACGACTTAATATTGATCATATCCTGTGAAACCGCAACCGGTAAATATTGGATTACAAATTCCTATTGAGAAGGCAGATATAAAACCGCAGCTGGAAATCAGAGATTTAAGGCTGCTCTTTATACCTGCCTTCTCAGACATGAAACCACAATTTGCCGGCCACGGATTATATGCAGCCGGGACCCTGCGAAGAGCAACATTAAATCTGTGATTTGCCGGTTGCGGTTTCGCAGGGTCCCGGCTTCGGATTTACGGCTGAATGGGTCCTGTGAAGAGCAGCATTAAGTTTTGCGCAGCAAAATTTTCCGGCTGCGGTTTCACAGGATATGATCAGGGTTTTTGGTATCTGATGTGTGTAACAGGTGGAGTGAAGTGGACAGTAAAAACAGACATATTGATTTTGAGCTGCTGGCCAGGTACCTTTCGGGCGAAGCCGCTGGGGAAGAGAAATATGCCTTCGAGCAATGGCTGAAAGAAAAACCTGAAAACGCAGAGCTTTTCCGGGAGTACAGCAATCTCTGGAAACAGATGGATAAGGTGGGACCTGTCGCAGGAATCGACCTTGAGACTGAATGGAGGAAGCTTGAAACCGCCATAAATAAACTGGATGCAATTCCCGTTGCCCGGATTCACAGTGGCCGCAAAATTAAATCCCTTGCCGTGCGGATAACGGTTGCAGCTGTTTTTGTCCTGATCCTTTCCCTGGGGGGGATTTTTATAACAAGGTTCACCGGCTATACAAGCATACTGACCGATAACAATACGAAGAATGTAATCCTCCCGGACGGATCCCGGGTTACGCTGAATCATTATTCCAGCCTGGAATACAAAAAGCGGTTCAGAAGGGATATGAGAAAGGTTGTCCTGGAAGGAGAGGCATTCTTCGAAATAACGAGGGATGAAAACCGGCCTTTCCTGATCGGGACCGAAGGGGTCGAGATCAGGGTTCTGGGGACGTCCTTCAATGTGAATGCTTATAAAAAGAACAGCGAAATAGAAGTCATTGTCAGCACGGGAGAGGTGGCTCTTACAAAATCCGGTGAAACCCCCCAGACCATCATTTTGAAGCCCGGAAGCAAGGGAGTATTCAGCAGATCCGACCAGTCCCTCAGAATTTCCGGCGAAATTGACCGGAATTACCTGGCCTGGAAAACAAGAAATTTCGTGTTTGAAGATCAGCCCCTCATCGAAGTTGTCAGGATACTTAACCGTGTGTACGGAAAGGAAATCATCATTGCTTCCGATTCCCTGAAAGATGCCCGTATCACAACCACATTTAATGACCTGACACTGGAGGCCATACTGAATGTTCTTTCTGCAACCCTCAATTTGAATGCAGAAGAAATCAACGGCCGGATTCTGCTGACAGAGGAGAGCTGAAATCCAGGCATCAACCTGAAAAATGAAACAGGAATCCCACATACTCCTTACCATATGCATCCTGTTATTGTTTCCGGATTTATACGCGCAGCCGGACCTTTCCGGAAGGATCTCCGTCGAGATCCGGAACAGTGATCCGGAATACGCCATCCGGGAAATCGGCAGGGCGGGAAATATGGAATTTTCCTACAGTTCCAGGAAAATAAATATGACACATAAAGTGACAATACTTGCCACTGACCGTACCATTGCGTCCGTACTGGATGATCTTTGCAGACAACTGGACATTACCTATCTCATTATCGAAGACCATATTGTTCTGAAACCCGTGAGCCGAAAACAGCCTGTTCATCCCGGCACTCCCCGGTACCATACACTGAGCGGCTACATTCGCGACAGCGAATCCGGTGAGGTACTGATCGGAGCAACGGTTTATATTTCCGCAATTGAAAAGGGAACCATATCCAACGAATTCGGCTTTTACTCCCTTACGCTCCCCCCCGGCCTTTACGACATCAATTATTCATTTATTGGTTATGAGACATTCAGCATACAGTTAAACCTGGTCACCGACCAGATACTCGACATCCATCTCGACATTGAATCTTCATTGCTTGAAGAAGTGACGATAACCACGGCCGATGACCAGATCGACCTCTCCCAGGCCAGGACCGGGAACATGAACCTCGAACCCAGGGCAGTGGAACGCATGCCCGCTTTCATGGGGGAGCAGGATGTGATAAAATCACTGGATGCCATCCCAGGGATCAATCTTCAGGGGGAAGGCTCCACCCTGTTTTTTGTCAGAGGCGGCAACAAGGATCAGAACCTGATTCTCCTGGATGATGCACCGATTTACAATCCCGCCCATTTCCTGGGCCTCTTTTCCACATTCATCCCCGAAGCGGTTAAAGACATAAACATTTACAAGGGCGATATTCCTGCAGAATTCGGGGGCAGGTTATCCTCCCTGATCGATGTACGCACAAAGGACGGGGATATGAACAGGTGGACCGTTAACGGAAGTTTCGGACTGATTGCTGCCAAAGCGTCTGTGGAGGGTCCTGTCTCAAAAGAGAAGAGTTCCTTCTTCATTTCGGGGAGGTCTTCCTATATCAAATGGTATCTGAAGTCCCTGAGTCCGGATGTCCGGAGGTTCAACTTCTACGATGTCAATGCCAAATTCAATTTCAGGATGGGACTGAAGGACCGGCTGCATCTTTCCGGATATGCCGGAAAGGATTATTTCAGCCAGGGCAAGACACCTTCCGATGCCTCCGGCATCAGCTGGGGCAATGTAGCCGGAACTTTACGGTGGAACCACATATTCAACGAAAAGCTGTTTTCAAACACAACCATCTATGGGAGCAAATACGACTATTACCTGATCACAGATGTGGAAAACAATGATGCCTGGAATTCAAATATCGCCAACGTCAGCCTTAAATCCGACTTTACCTGGTATGCAAATCCCGACATCAATCTTCGCTTTGGCGGCAAGATCACAAAGCACGACTTCAATCCGGGAAATTTTGAGTACGGAACAGACCCGGGCAACGGATCCCCTCCAGTGGTCTCGAGAAAATCTGCCAGGGAAAAAGTCCTGTATATAAGCAACAATCATGTGATCAGCCCGGAATTCACGATACGATACGGAATGCGCCTGAGCAGCTGGCAGAATACGGGTGAAGCCACGGAATATACCTACGAATTCGATTATATCAGTAATGATTATATCCCTGTCGATACATTCCATTATAATAAAGGAGAAAAATACAAGGGTTATATGAACCTTGAACCCCGGATCGGCATGACCTTTCTGGCAGGAAAAAATACATCCCTGAAAGCAAGTTATGCCAGAACGGCACAGTACCTGCAACTGGTCACCAATTCCATTTCTCCTTTCACAACACTGGAAGTCTGGCTGCCCAGCAGTCCCAATATCAAACCCCAGACGGCCGATCAGGTATCCATAGGCTTTTTCAGGAAATTTCCCGGTACCGGTACCGATCTGAGCATTGAGGGTTTTTATAAGAAACTGAACAACCAGATCGACTATGAGGACCATGCACACATGTTGCTGAACCCGCACATAGAAAGCGAACTCAGGTATGGAACCGGCAAAGCGTATGGACTGGAGATCCTGCTGAAGAAATACAGGGGAAAACTGAACGGCTGGTTAGGTTATTCGCTTTCGCACACCGAAAGAACAATTGACGGAATAAACAATGACGAGGTTTATCCGGCATCATGGGACCGGCCCCATGATCTAAGCTTATACCTCTCGTACAATCTTACGGAAAGGTGGACTCTGTCTGTCAGCTGGATTTATATGAGCGGGTCCGCTTTCAGCTCCCCAACCGGCTTTTACAGGTACAACGGCTATACTGTACCCATTTACGACAAGAAGAACAATGACAGGCTGCCGGCTTACCACAGGCTGGACCTGTCCACGGAGATAAGGCTGAACAAAAGGGAAGGAAGATTCAGGCATAACCTGAGTTTTACCGTATACAACCTGTATTCCCGTAAGAATCCGTTTGCCGTCAACTTCAATAAAAAACTGAACGAAAACGGCATCCCGGTGGTTCCAGGTGACCTTTACCTGCCCCCTGAGCTGGTGCCGACACAAATATACCTTTTCGGAATCGTACCCGCGATATGCTATAGTTATACGATAAAATGATGCGTTTTAGGGGCATATTATCTACTTTGACGATGCTTTTGTTTTCGTGGTCCTGCGGGGAAGAGTACATAAACTGGGACCTCGAAACAAGTGAGACGTCCGTCCTGGTTGTCGAAGGCATCATCACCAATGAAGCCAGGAGACATGAAGTGAAAATATCCAGGCCCATGACCGACCCCAATGCGGATCCCGAAATGGTCAGCGGTGCACTGGTCGCCATATTTGAAAACGAGAGCTCGATCCGGCTCAGGGAACGGGAACCCGGTGTCTACACAACGGGGCCGAATGCACATGCAGTTTTCGGGAAGCTTTATACATTGTTTATATATTACCAGGGTGAAGATTTTTATGCATCAACATGGATGGTGCCCGTATCCCCCCTTGATCCCCTGAGTTACCACAGGATCGAGGGACAGGAATACTTTTATGAACTGGAACTCAGTGAAACGAAAGATCCTTCCATGGTCGAAATCGACCTTGACTGGTCGCACCTGCAAGCCTATTCCGGCTTTCCGGATGAAGAAACCCATGCACGAATTATATACTATACGGTAAAGTCTATTGACGTCAATAAACTGTTCAGACCATCCAGGGAAAGAGTTGTATTTCCGGCGGGTACCCGGGTATACCGGAAAAAATATTCCATGTCCCCGGCACAGGAGGAATTCGTCCGTACGCTGATGGCAGAAACGGAATGGCGGGGAGGTGTATTTGACGTGCAGCCGGGAAATGTTGAGACCAACCTCAGCGAAGGGGCCATTGGATATTTTTCTGCATCGGCCGTCGTGGCGGACACCAGCATAATCCTTCCTTTGCATTAAAACTTCCCTCATATTTACACACAGGTGGATCTAAGTGCGTTATGTAAAATAAAAAGCCGTTCAGATACGAACACCTTTACTATTGACGTTTTAAATTGGTAATTTTAAACCGGTTGAAGCTCCTGACAGTTTTCATCCTTTGCTGCATGAACAAGATTCTTAGAATCGAAGGACTGGAAAAGACCTACCACAAGGGAAAAATTGACATACCCGCTCTGGCGGGCATAAGTTTTCATGTAGCCGAGGGAAGTTATATTGCAATCGTTGGAAAATCAGGTTCCGGAAAATCCACCCTTTTAAATCTGATCGGGGGACTTGACAGACCTACAGGAGGAAAAATCGAATTTGACGGTAATGACCTTTCCTTTATGAACCGTTATGAACTGGCGCTGCACCGTCGATTTTCCGTCGGTATGATTTTCCAGTCATTCAACCTTATACCCTCGCGCACGGCCCTCGAAAACATCCTCCTTCCCCTGACCTTCTCAGGTATGTCAAGAAGGCACCGGACCAGGAGGGCAAAAGATCTGCTGCAACAGGTGGGACTGGACCACAGAACAGGTCATTTGCCCTCGGAACTGTCCGGCGGAGAGGCCCAGCGGGTGGCCATTGCAAGGGCACTGGCGAACGATCCGCGCATGATCCTTGCAGATGAGCCCACAGGCAATCTTGACAGCAGTACATCCGGGGAGATCGTGAACCTGCTTGTGGATCTGAACAAACAAAAAGGTCTCACGGTACTTATGGTGACCCATGACAGGGAAACGGCCGAAGAAATATCCGATGATCTGATCAATCTGAAGGACGGAAAAATATACGACTGATGAATTTTCTGGACATGACATCCCTTGCCTTTTCCAACCTCTGGCACACCCGTCTCAGGTCTTTTCTTACCGTGCTGGGCGTAGTGATCGGAATCGGAGCGCTTACTTCCATGGTGTCGTTCGGTACGGGGATGCAAAAGAACATCACGGATGCTTTCACAAGAAATGACCTGTTCACCAGCATGAATGTCACATCCGGGCAGATCAATTTGGAGGAGATGATGGAAGGCGACCTGTCAGGCATTGCGGATATGATGAATGAAACACCTGAACCCTTGACGGATTCCATACTGCAGGCCATCCGGCAACTGGAAGGCGTGGAGATCGCTTTTCCCGACGAGACCTATGCGGGGAAACTGATGATAAACGGCCGGGAGAAGGAACAGGTCATACAACCCTTTCCGGCTGCCATGAGCAGGTACAATCCGTACAATGACCTTCTGGCGGGTGAATTTTATTCAAGCGACAGCAGCCAGTCTGTTGTGATCCGCTGGGAGACCCTGAAAGACCTGGGACTCGTGGTAGATCACCCCGACCTTGCCTATACCCTCTCCAGGAAAGATTCCCTGGAGGGAACCCGTATCGTTCCCGCGGATTCTGTGATCGGACAAAAAATTTCCGTCTCCACCGTCACAATCAACAGAAACGTTCCTGCAAGTCCGCTCGGGCTCTTGCTGCAGCCCGATTTCGAACCCTTTCGTGAAACCAGCAGGGAATACAACATCTGCGGAATCCTCAGACCGCGGGACCAGTTCTCCTTCGACCGGTTCAGGGGCGGATTGATGGTCCCGGCCGCAACTGCCCGGTCTGTTCCCAGACTGAATTTCTCAAGCATCTGGGATGTTTTGTCCGGGGACAGGCGGGAAGGAATCTACAGTTCAATCTATGTAAGGGTGGCAGACATGGGAGAACTGTCGGTGGTTAGACAAAAAATCGAGGCCATGGGAGTAAGCGTATTCGCCATTGCAGACGAATTGCAGGAAATCAAACGGGCATTCCTGATCGTTGACAGCCTGCTTGGCGCAATCGGCACTGTGGCCTTGATCATTGCTGCACTGGGGATCATCAATACAATGCTCATGTCCATCCTGGAAAGGACCCGTGAGATAGGGATAATGAAATCGGTCGGGGGGAGCGAAAACGAGATCAAATATATATTTTTTGTGGAAGCGGCCTGTATCGGGCTGGTGGGCGGAATTTTCGGTCTGGGTCTCGGATGGCTGGTATCCCGGATTGCAAACCAGGTGATGAATTCCATTGCCATTCCTCAGGATCAGGGATATGTCGATCTTTTCTATTTCCCCGTTTGGCTTGTTCTCGGGGCAGTCGGATTTTCGATCCTGATCAGCCTTGCAGCAGGATTGTACCCTGCCATGCGTGCAGCCAGGATCGACCCGGTCAGGGCGCTCAGGCACGATTGATCCGTTTAATGACTACCTTTGTGGTTTACTGAATTCGCTAATCATGAAGAAACGATTTTGGGTACTTGCCCTGTTCATTACACTGGTTGCTTCATCAAAAGGAATGGCGCAGGATTATCATACCGGCCTCGGCGTACGGGGCGGATATGCCTGGGGCATATCGGCAAAACATTTTTTTTCCACCGATGCTGCACTGGAAGGGATTCTGACGGCACGCTGGAACGGCTTCAAGATCACGGGGCTGGGAGAAATCCATTTGCCGGTTTTTGATACCGAAGGATTCTATTTTTACTATGGAGCCGGGGCACATCTTGGCATCTGGGATTCCCAGGTGGATTATTTTGGCAGCGACACCGGAGGAAACAGACTGTTCCTGGGTGTGGACGGTATCGCCGGACTTGAATATGCCTTTTACGATATTCCCATGTCCATCGGTCTCGACTGGAAGCCGGGATTCAACATCATCAGCGATTTTGGATTTGCTTTTGATGAAATCGCACTTTCGGTCAGATACCTTTTCCGGTAAAAATGCAGCCCGATCGTGCAAAAATTGCAACCCGGGCAGGATGGGTTTCCATCCTGACAAATGTCTTATTGTTCGGACTTAAGTACTGGGCAGGAATTGTTTCCGGGTCAGTGGCAATTGTGGCCGATGCATGGCACACCCTGTCCGATTCCGTTTCTTCCGTGGCTTTGATCGTGGGTGTCCGTATGGCACAAAAACCCGCAGACCGTGAACATCCCTTCGGTCATGGAAGGGCAGAAATGCTGGCAGCCATTATCATAGGGGCGATCCTCGCTGTTATTGGGGTTGAGTTCGGTATGGAATCCATACGTCGCATTGTCAACAGGGAAGCAGCAGAATATGGCACCATTGCCATCCTGGTGACCGTAATATCCATATTCACCAAGGAGGGTATAGCAAGATATTCCATTCGTGCGGGAAAAAGATCCGGGGCACAGGCACTCAGGGCAGATGCATGGCATCACAGGAGCGATGCAATATCCTCTGTCGTAATACTTGCCGGAATCTTCCTGAACAAATACGCCTGGTGGATCGACGGTGTACTGGGCATCCTTGTCGCCCTGCTGATTCTGAGTGCAACATATGGCATTCTGAAAGATGTCTTTAACCCATTGCTCGGTGAAAGACCGAAAAAGGAAGTCATTGACAGGGTGATGGAAATCTGCAGGGAAAACATCGAAACGGAAGTCTACCCGCATCATATTCATGTGCACAAATACGGACACCACACGGAAATGACCCTGCATATTAAACTGTCCAAGCAAATTAGCCTTGAAAAAGCTCACAATGTGGCTTCGGTGATCGAAGATACCATACGTGATGAAATGAAAATTGAGACTACCATACATATGGAACCTCGTTCCGGCAGAATCAGGGCGGGTGAAAATAAGCAGTAATAATCTTTTATGTAAATTTGTCCGGAGCACGTTAACCTGTAAAAATGAAGAATGCAGGTATGATTTTACCGGTTTTTATTTCATTCCTTTTTCTGGGCGGACCAGGACAGTATGCTCAGGCATTCGCAGGGACCGGTTACACCTACCAGGATTCAACGGTTTACCAATCCTATCAGGGTTTGGTACTGGATTCCCGTACCCGTGAACCCATCGTATTCGCAAATGTTTTTCTTTACGGAACTAACATTGGTACGGTTGCAAATTCGGAAGGGGCCTTTCTCATAAAGGTGCCCATGTATATTGAAAATAAAACCCTCGTTATTTCAAGCATCGGCTACGGGAACATTGAAATACCCGTCAGCCGGTTGCACCCTGAAGACAATGAGATCCTCCTCGAACCCAGCCCCATTCCCATAAAAGAAGTTACGATTGTCAACCGGGAAGCCAGGGACCTGCTCACGGCTGCCCTCCGGAACATACCCAATAATTACAGCAACCGCCCGATAATGGTTACTACGTTTTACCGGGAAACCATACGGCAGAACCGGAGTTATGTCTCTGTAGCCGAAGCAGTTATTGACGGTTATAAATCTTCATATACCAACGATATCGATGCCGACAGGCTGAAAATCTTCAAAGGACGTAAAAGTCAGGATGTAAAGAAAATGGACACTCTTCTCTTCAAATTGCAGGGGGGTCCACAGACCATGTTCATGCTTGACATTGTAAAGAATCCCCTGGAACTCCTGTCGGAAGAATCCATGCTAAACTACAATTACCAGATGGGGGGAATAGTCAGCATCAATGAGAGACAGGCCTATGTAGTAAGGTTTAACCAGCGTGATTATGTAGATTATCCTCTGTATACCGGAAGTTTTTACATTGGCGTCGAAGACCTTTCATTCATGGGAGCCGAATTTCATCTGAGTGAAAACAAACTGAAGGAAGCGAGCCAGCTGCTTGTCAGGAAAAAACCCATCGGCCTGCAGGTCGATGTGCTTGGAGCACATTATCTCGTCAGATACAGGTATGTGGAAAACAACTGGTATTTAAATTATGTCAGATCGGAGTTGACAATGAGTGTGCGCTGGAAGAAAAAGCTTTTCAAATCCACATACTCAACCATATCAGAAATGGCCATGACCGACTTTGATCCCGAGAATATCACGAAATTCAGATTCAGGGAAATCACCACAAAATCGGACATTTTCGCCGATCAGGTCAGTAATTTCGAAGATCCCGATTTCTGGGGCGAATACAATATCATCCAGCCCGAGGAAGACATACAAACGGCCATAAACAGGATCGAACGCAAACTTAGGCGGCGAAGGGAAGATTAACCTCCCGAGCTGTTTTTCCATCCACCAAAATGCCTTCAGACAATAGGGTATCCGGCAGCCCGTGCATCATAGTAATAGAGAATCTCATTCAATAAATAAAAAACTCTATCGATATGGAAACAAATGTATATCAATCAGGAAAACGCAATATCCGGTGGGTTGCAATCCTGATTGTTCTGTTTATGTCACCGGTCTGTGCCAATGTCATGTTCTCCGCGCCTGCCGGGATCATTTCTGCAGAGGCGGATACCAGCCAATACCAGTCCTATACCGGAAAGGTAATCGACAGTGAGACCGGGAAACCCCTGGTCTTTGCCAACGTCGTTCTGAAGGGCACAAATATAGGCACGGTTACCAATGCAGAAGGAGAATTCCTGCTCAAGGCCCCTTCAAACTGGCAGGTAAGGGAACTCGAAGTCACATATATCGGATACCGTAACAGGGTGATCAGCCTTGATGAACTGGCCGCAGAACAAAACCGGATCGAACTCCAGGCGGCTACGGTCCCCATAGCAAGCGTAACGATTAAATACGGGGATCCGCTTGAATTGCTCATGCGTGCACTTACCAACATCCCCGATAACTATTCTGACAAGCCGGTCACGATGAAAGCTTTTTACAGGGAAGCGATCAAACAGGACCGGAATTACGTGGGCGTTGCAGAGGCAGTGCTCGATATTTACAAGTCAGGGTACAATGCAGCATCGACGTCAGACCGTACCCTGATATACAAAGGAAGAAAGAGCCAGGATGTCAGGAAAATGGATACGGTAATCGTGAAGTTGCAGGGCGGACCTTTCATTTGCCTTCTACTGGACCTCGTAAAAAACCCGGGTGATATACTCTCAAAAGACTATATAAACGAGTATGATTACAGTTATGGCGGCATCACGACCATTCAGGACAGGGAGGCCATAATCATCCGTTTCAAGCCACAGGAATATGTAAAGGATCCCCTGTATGAAGGTCAAATTTACCTTGATGAGGAGAACCTGGCCATTATGGGAATTGATTTCAACCTGGACGAGAAAAATGTGAGCCAGGCTGCAGATCTCTTCATAAGGAAAAAGCCGGCATTGATGAAAGTGGATATTGAATCTGCCAATTATCTTACCAAATACAGGATTATTGACGGAACATGGTACCTGTCCTATGTTAGGTCGGAACTGGACTTTCAATGCAAGTGGAAAAGAAAGCTTTTCCGTTCAGATTATTCTCTTATGAGTGAAATGGCCGTCACCGATGTCAATCCTCAGGGACAGGACAAGATCAGTTACCGTGAGTCTGTAAAAATGAATGACATCCTTGCCGAGCAGGTCAGCCGGTTCGAAGATCCCGGTTTTTGGGGAGAGGATAATATCATCAAGCCTGACGAGTCCATAGAATCTGCAATAGAGAGGTTGAACAGAAGGATGAGAAGAACGCTGTAATTGTTTTTTTTCAGGGTTAGTAGTAATTTTGCGTCAGATGTAACCAGTTCCGGAAAACGGGACTGGTTACATTTTCCCATGGATGGATCTTCGACGATAAAAAAAATTCAAAAAGGAGATATCAGGGTCTTTGAATCACTGTTCAGGGAATATTATGAGCAGCTTTGCCAGTGGGCCTACCAGTACCTGAATGACAGGGATGCCTCGGAAGAGGTTGTACAGGATCTTTTTTACAACATCTGGCTGAAGAGGGAAAGCATCCTGTTCAGGACTTCGGTAAAATCCTACCTGTATAAATCCGTATCCAACAATTGCAAAATGATCCTGAGACAGAAGAACAGGCGGACCGAAATTGAAGCAGAAATGGCAAAAAACACGGCTGTCATGGAAAGTCCGGAGAATATGCTGGAATCTGACGAGCTCAACGATGTGGTAAACAAAACACTTGATGACCTTCCCCTGAGATCGGCTACCATTTTCATAATGAGCCGGTTCGATGGGATGAAATACAGTGAGATTGCAAATGAATTGCAGATTTCCGTAAAAACAGTAGAGGCAAATATGAGCAAAGCGCTCGCGTTGTTCAGAAAGAACCTGGAAGAATACATTAACAAATAAAGAAATGCTTAAACAATATCCGGAATCGGCCGGTAACCGAAACGACAAAATCAGTGTGAATGTGGATGAAGCCTGGATAAGATTGAAAGGCAGGCTGGAAAAAGACGGTTTGATCCGCAGAAAGAGCCTCGGAATACTACTTTCTCCCGGGCTGCAGATTGCAGCAGCAATCGTTTTGGTTCTGGGGCTGTCCGTCATTGCCTATCTTGCAGTATCTTCTTCCGGTAATCAGTTGAAACTAACTGCACAATCGGATGCAACGGAGATTTTCGGCCTTTCCCTGCCCGATGGCTCCCTGGTGGATATGAATATTAATACCAGGATACGTTACCGTTCGGATGGCGACGGGAACCGTCTTGTCAGGCTTTCCGGAGAAGCCTACTTCAATGTCCGCCATGATTTGAAAAAGCCCTTTATCATCAATACCGGTGATGCCATGGTCCGTGTGACCGGTACCTCTTTTTCCGTTCGTTCCGATCCGGCGAACAAGCGGACGGAAGTCTATGTGGAATCGGGAAGCGTACGGCTTTACCGGGCAGACGATGATTCCGGCGGAATTTTACTTGAACCGGGAATTGTGGGAATCATTGAAAACGACCGGTTTCGCAGGGATGATAACCCGGATGAGAACTATCTTTCATGGAAAACAAAAAAGCTGACTTTCAGGCAGACAAAACTCGGAGAGGTAGCCAGGGTGCTGAATCGTACCTATAAAATGGAATTTCTGTTTGACAACGAAGACCTTAAGAACTGTCTTTATACAGGAACCTTTGATCAAGCGCCCGTGGATACGGTGGTCAGGGTGCTGGAAGTAACGTTTGGTTTTGATGCAGACAGGGATAAGAATTCATACGTTTTTCACGGGGAAGGATGTAATTAAAAGGATGCGATATATAAAATGCTTTATCCCATTACTGCTTTTTTACTATGCACCGGGAAATTCACAGCAGAATCCCGACAGTCTTTCGTTTTTCTATCCGGATACCCTACTCAGCCTGGAAAAATCCCTCCAGGTTGTTGAAAAAGCAACCGGATTTTATTTTTCATACAATCCCGAGAACCTGGACCTGGAGAAATCCTTTCATCCGCCGCCGGGTTGGTGGAAACTGATGGATTTTGTCAGATGGATTGCGGAAACGGAAAAGATTGATTATACGATCATTGACAACCAGGTTGTGTTTCACAAGGAGGATGCGGCTCGCAGCGATACTATCTCTGTTATGCAGCCGGGTCCTGTGGTTGTACGCTCAATCCGGGGGCAGGTACTCAGCGGTTCGGATAATGCCCCGCTGGAGTTTTCCACCATATGGATACCCTCCACATGGGAAGGTACTGTCGCCAATACGGAAGGACAGTTCATATTGAAGATAACCGGTTCCCGTAGTGCCGATTCACTGGCTGTAAGCTGTATGGGGTACCGGTCAAAGATCATTCCGCTGACCCAGCTGAACGATTCTTTAAACCTTATTTACCTCCAGCCGGCAATAATACCCATCCAGGAAGTTGTCATCAGGCGCACCGATCCCATTGCCCTGATCCTGCAGGCCCTTGAAAAAATTCCCGATAACTACTTCCGGAAAGCTGTCATCGAAACTGCTTTTTACAGGGAATCCATTCTGAAGAATAATCATTATATCAATGTTTCCGAAGCAGTCCTTGACATTTACAAACCTGCAATCAATGCCCTTACTTCCGAACAGGTCAAGGTACTGAAAGGGCGAAGCAATATGGATTACAGTGAAATGGATACGATTATGATCAAGCTTCAGGCCGGATTGGAATCCAGTTTTCTGCTGGATATCACCAGAAACCAGCCTGATTTCCTGGTTCCTGAGAAATTCCACCAGTTCGAATACAGGATGTCAGACATCGTAACAATGCAGGGAAAAAGTACATATGCAATCGATTTCTGGCAGAAGCCGAACTCTCCTTTCCCGCATTACAGGGGCCTTCTGTATATTGATCTTGAGACACTGGCCTTCCGGGGAGTCGAATTCGAAGTTGACCCCCGTTCCATGTCTGAGGGGAGCCCGGCAATGGTGGTAAAAAAACCAAGAAACCTGAAGGTAAAACCGCTTTCTGCATCCTACCAGGTCACATATAAGGAGAAAAATCATCTGTTTTATGTCTCCAGGATCATGACCGATGTCAGCTTTCGTGTCAGGGAACGGGGCAAGATTTTCGGTACCGAGTACCAAACCATATCGGAGATGGCCATAACACAGCTGCAGACGGAAAAGGTGACACGCTTCAGGAACAGGGAGACAGTCCGGATCACAGATGTCTTCGCAGACATGCTTGGAGGATATGACGAGGCATTCTGGGGTCCCTATAATTACCTGATCCCGGAGGAATCCCTCGAGGATGCCCTGGAGCGTATCAGCAGCCTTATGGAAAGCTCCTCCGGGCCTGAACTGCCCTAGTTCGGTTCGTCACAGATACGGTCGCCAAAACAAGTGCCCATATTTCTCGCCTGCAGAACCAGGGAGTGCCTGGGTGGGACCGTTTTCAACTTGTCCCGGACTTTACTGAAGGGGATGCTGATGATCTCTCCATGTTTCAGGGCTACCATTTTTCCGAAATCTTCCCGTGCGATCAGTTCTGTGGCATGTGCACCGTAACGGGTGGCAAGGATCCTGTCCATCGGTGTTGGCGTTCCGCCCCGCTGCAGGTATCCGAGAACCGTTTCCCTCGTTTCCAGCCCGGTCAGCTTGCTTATCTTTTTTGCGATCCTGGCCCCTGCATGCCGTTTGGCTCCGTTCATAATCCCTTCTGCGACCACAACGATGGAATAATCCTTCTTCATTTCCACCCTTTTTTTCAGGTATTCAGCCACGATTTCGTTCTCATAATCAATCTCCGGGATCAGGATGATATCCCCGCCGGCAGCCACACCCGCATACAGTGCGATCCATCCTGCATGATGCCCCATGACTTCAATCACCATGATCCTTTTATGGGAGTTGGCCGTTGAATGAAGGCGGTCAATGGCCTCTGCTGCAATGGTTACGGCACTGTCAAACCCAAAGGTCATTTCTGTTCCCCATACGTCATTGTCTATGGTTTTGGGAATTCCGATGACATTGATTCCAAGTCCGGACAGGCGGTAAGCGGTTTTCATGGTCCCGTTCCCGCCGATGCAGACCAGGCAGTCGAGTCCGAGTTTCTCATAATTTTTCCGGATGATCTCAGGCTTGTCAATCTCTGTTAAATAGTTGGTCGATTTCCGGAATGGTTTTTCGCGCGATGTGCCGAGAATGGTCCCTCCCAGGGTAAGAATCCCCGAAAGATGGTTTTCCTGTATTTCAAAAAATTCATTCTCGATCAGGCCGAGGAATCCCGATGATATGCCAAATACCCGCATTTTATGTTCCATCAGGGCCGTTTTTGCCACTCCCCGGATGGCCGCGTTCAATCCGGGACAGTCACCCCCGGCTGTTAAAATTCCGATTTTCATTCTGTTTGGTTTTTATACCCTGATTTTTCAGGTCATTGATTTCTTTCTGAATCTGTTTCTCCCTGAAAAGCATAAAGGTCAGGCCGGCCAGTATGCAGAACAGGGATCCGGCGATTCCGTTCATGCGTATACCAAAGTCATCTCCCGGATCTTTCCCCCAGAGGGTCAGAATGGTAAAGATCATAATTCCGGCGGTCATTCCCAGCTTGTAAAAAAAATTCCTTATGGCGAAATACATGCCCTCTTTCCCCATACCGGTCTTAAGACTGTCGAGCTGGGCCACTTCTGCAATAATGGCATAGGGAATGATGCCCAGGATGGCGAAAGGTACGGAAGCCAGAAGGGCAAATGTGTAAATCTGTACCCTGGGCGGAAAAGGCAGGTTTCCCAGAAAGAATATGCCCAGGAAAATGAGACCAAGAAAAATCAGTGCAAACGATACAAGCCATTTTTTACGCACGAATTTTGAGATGTGGAGTATGAGCGGATAAAACATCAGGGATACGACGATCATCAATCCGAACACGGAACTCCCATGCGCCTCGTGGAGCCCGAGCAATACCCTCAGGTAATAAAGCATTCCGCTTGAAATAATGGCCACGGCAAGAAAATATGAGAAATCGGCAAACAGGAACAGGCGGAAATTATAATTTCTCAAAGCCATACCGAGGGAATCCTTTAAAGGCATTCTGGCCGGCCTTCCCGTACAGCATTTTTTCTCATCAATTCCGATCACCGGGACAAGCAGCAGGACACCGGCCACCGACGCAAGGATCGCGATGGCAAACTGAAAAGTCCTGATGCGTACCGCCAACCCGAATGCTTCTTCTATCCATGATGCCAGCAGGGGCGTTTGTGCGGCAATGATCAGACCCGATACGTACGCCAGCGACAGCCAGGTGGAGAGTTTTACTTTTTCACGCTCGGTAGGAGCCAATTCGGGCATGAGTGCATTGTACGGAATAAAATAAACGGTCAGGGAGAAATAGAACAATGTAAGGGTGGCAAGCAACCAGTAAATATTCACCTGGTTTTCTGCCGGCTTCAGAGGGAAAAATACAGCGATACAGAACACAAAGGCAGGGATCCATCCCACCCTCATGAAAGGGATCCTCCTTCCCCTTTTGCTTTCCGTGCGGTCACTCATCCATGCAATCAGGGGATCGGTGATCGCATCAAACAGACGGCCGCCGGCTGCGATCAGGGCCAGTACGGAAAATATTCCCAGATAGATGATTGCAGGGATCAGCGGGGTCAGGCCCGTATCCGCCGGCGGAAGGTAAAAGTAGATAAGCATTACGGACATCACATTGATCAGGATTGACCAGCCGGCCATCCCGCAGCAATACGCCAGGGTTTCCCTTTTTGTAATCCTGAAATTCGACATTTCCGGACCAGATACAATACAATAAGGATGTCTTTCAATATAGTAAAAATGAAAAAGGATAGCAGGATTTGATCAGCTTATTTATGAACCGTTCACAAAAATGGCTGGCATTTCCGTACCCCGGGAATGGCGAAATTTACGATGAACTTCCATTTTAATATTTTTAAGTTACTTTTAACCAATCAATCAACCGGATGATATCCGTAAACCGCTGGCGAAACCGGATGATGCTTTGCATATGCCTTCTTGCATGCTGCAATCCCTATACGCAATATATCCACACCCATTACCATATGATCGCCGACCTGGATCCTGAAACAGGTATGTTCAAAGCCAGCCTTCAGATGGTTTTCGTACCCCGCAGCAATTACCGGGACAGCATCTCTTTCTGCCTGAACGGGGAATTTTCAATCCACAGCCTGACCGCACAGGGGCTTGAACGCTACGGGTTTTACAAGGACGGAAGGCTGGTCCTTTACCTACAGGATCCCGTGGCTGAGGGAGACCAGTTGCATATCTCCCTGAGTTACTCCGGCAATGTAAAATGCGCCCTTGCAGAGGATGAAAATCATATCGTCATGGATACGGCTTGCTGCTGGTATCCCCGGAACGACGATATACAGATGACGACCAGTCATCTCCGGATCAGATTGCCGGAAGGATATGTCATCGAAGACCCGCACATTTCCGGTCATTCTTCAGACACCTGGCAGATCCGGAACCGGGAGCCGGCACCTTACTTCCGCATCCGGATAAAACGGAACATTCTGTGGAAATAAAAACCAAATCCGGTCCCCTGTCCGGAACGCCAGCTCAAAAGGTAAACGGGTTCACTCCCGGACGGGTTTCGTAATTACAATTACTACGCCCTTATAATCCCCATCGGTATAATTTCTTAATTCTTCCCTGTTTTTGAGGATCTGGATTGAAGTAATGGTTTCCTGATCCAACCCTGAAAGCGGATCATCACCTTCCTGCGGAACGCCGTCTATGATATATAAAACCTTTGACATATCAATTCCAGACCGTTCACCGATGATCCGTACCTGACTTTCCTGCATCTCGTCCTGGTCACCTCCCGGAGGGGGTGGCGGCGGCGGAAGCGGCGGTGTCTTGATCTCGAGCTCCGTAGGCAGCTGCCCGGCCGATGTCTTTTCAAGTTTTATCAGCATACTTTCACTCCCTGCGGGTGATTCGACTGTCTTATAACCGGAACAGGCAAACATCAATGTTGCCTCCCTGTCTTTCACCTCGATCGTAAAATCCCCGTTTTTATCAGTAATGGTTCCCGTTGTGGTGATTCCTTTTATTATAACAAATACTCCTTCAAGAGGTTTCCCTGTTCCGGCCTCAACCACCCTTCCGGATACAAGGACAGGTTCATCCGAGGGAATTCCGGCGGATTTGCCGGCGAACAGCAGAAGCAGGGCTGCAAGCACTGGCAGGGCAAGAAAAACCTTGAGCCAGGCACTTTTTTTTGATTTCATTTTTGTCATCATGATCATACGTTTTTTGGTTAAAGACTGACTGAGAGCATTGGTAAGCCTGAATACTTCCGCTCCGGTGAGCCGGTTAACCAGCATGGCCTGATAACTTCCTGCGTCCTTCCCTCCCTGAAGCACGGCAGCATCGGCCTGATACTCATGAATCTCCTTAACTGACCTGGCATAGAGCCAGACCAGAGGATTAAACCATTGAAATATCACGATCAACTCCATGAGAAGAAGATCTATGAAATGCTTATTTCTGTAATGTGCATATTCGTGGTGAAGAACGGTATTTATCTGGGGGTCTTCCCGTGAAGAATGGTCCATAAATATCAGGTTGAACCAGGAAAAAGGGATGATTTCCTTATTTACGAAAATGATCCTCATCGGGCCATAAGGCACCTGATGTACTTTTCTCAACAGCAAAATCCGGATAAATTCAAAAAGGAGGCAGCCAAACAGAACAACCACGCCCCCGAGGTATATCCAGCGGAGAAGCGTTACAACATCCATCCCGTATCCTCCCGGATCCGGCATGGAAACACCCCGCTTCACTTCATCAAGACTCAAAAACAGAGAGGGAACTTTTTCACTTGCAGGAAACAGGCTTTCCAGTGTGATCAGGGGAACAATCAAGGACAGCATGATCGTGCCCAGCAGGTAAAAACGGTTGACCGAATAATGGGTTTCCCTTTGCATGAAGAAATGGTAAACCAGGTAGAACAGCGCCATGGCAATGCCCGACTTTAAAAAATACAAAAACAGGTCATTCATTGCCTTCGGGTTTTGATTTTTTCAATTCTTCTTCCGTCAACTTCAAAATCCGCTCCAGTTCACTTATATCCAGATCATATTCCCTGACAAAAAAAGCGGCCATCTTGGGGAAGGAATTGTTAAAATAGTCTTTGATGAATCCTTTGAAATGTTCCCTGGCGTACTCATCCTTGGGTACAAGGGGGTGGTACAAATAAGTGTTGCCATAGGCCTTATGCCCGACAAAGCCTTTTTTTTCCAGAATGCGGACCACGGTTGAAACCGTATTGTAAGCAGGTTTGGGGTCAGGGAACCTTGCAATGATATCCCTGACCAGTCCCTCCTCCATATCCCAGAGGATGTGCATAATCTGTTCCTCTGCTTTTGTCAGCTTTCTCATTATGACTGAAAACGGAAAATATCAGGCTTAACAACGGGACTAAATTAAAACTAATTTCTTAGTTTTGCAACTATTTATTTAGTTTTTTAACTATTCAATTAGTATGTTTCTGACAGACAATGAATTAAAATTCCGCGGCAAGCTTCAGGAGATCTTCCCCTTCAACCCTGTTGAGGATCCATTCCTTCATAAGCCTGGCACCGAGGGATTCATAGAATTTTATGGAAGGCTCGTTCCAGTCAAGCACAGCCCATTCGAACCGGGCGCAGTTTCTTTCTACCGCGAGTTTCGCAAGGTATGTCAGCATACTTTTTCCATATCCCCGGCCCCTTTCCTCAGGAACAACATACAGGTCTTCCAGGTAAATACCCGGCTTTCCCATGAAAGTGGAATAATTGTGAAAAAATACGGCAAATCCCACCGGTTTTCTCCTGTACTCTCCTACAAGCACCTCGGCTACGGGCTTTTCGCCGAACAGATAACGGCGGATCATATTCTCCGTGGCCGCTACCTCATGTGTCAGCTTCTCATATGCGGCCAGCTCATTGATAAACCAGAAAATAAGCGGAACGTCCTTTTCCTCTGCATGCCGGATGGTAAAATCCTCTATACGGGTGGGAATCATCATTGTATGAAATCATTTATTGGGTTCAAATCTCCTGCAATTTGGGAATTTTTTGTATATTTTCCGGGAAGGTTCGGAAGGAAAAGTCCCGGACCAAAAGCCCCGGACCATGGAAAGAGACTTGTTTCATCAAGACCAGGAAGATTATAAGAAAGCCATCGTCGTTGGCGCATCATCGGGGATTGGAAAGGAACTTGCCCGTCTTCTTGCCGGGGAAGGATACAAGGTTGGAATTACGGGGAGAAGGGAACAGCTGTTGAAGGAATTGCAGAACGAACATCCGGGCAGGATCATATACCGAGCATTCGACATCCGCGATCTCTCCAAGACTGCCAGGTATATGGGGGAGCTTATCAAGGAACTCGGCGGCCTCGACCTGCTGGTTCTGAGTTCCGGGACCGGTTTTTTAAACGAGGAACTGGATACGGAGCCGGAGTTCCAGACCATCGATACCAATGTGACCGCTTTTACAGACATCATGACCTATGCCTACCGATATTTCATCAAACATCCCCCTGGACACCTGGTTGGCATTACTTCCCTCGCAGCACTCCGTGGCAACAGGTCCGCCCCGGCATACAATGCCTCCAAGGCATACCAGTCGAACTACCTTGAGGGTCTGCGAATGAAATCCGCCCGATTGAAAATCCCCGTATACATTACGGATATACGCCCCGGTTTCGTGGCTACCGACATGGCCAAAGGTGATAAGCTATTCTGGGTAAGCACTCCCGAAAAAGCCGCCAGGCAAATATACCGGGCCATCCGGAGAAAGAAGAAAAAAATGATCATTTCCCGCCGCTGGAGACTTTTTTCGCTTTTGCTTAAAATTGCTCCGGGCTGGATATATGAACATTTTTAACCAACTTTGTTTTCCGGCCCTGAAATCAATTGTTACGATATGACCTTGATACTCCCGCACCAAATAATTAATGAGACCCGTTATGAGATCAATTAAAACCGCATGCGTCCATGCAGGCACCTTTTTCGACGAAAAAACAGGTGGGGTGAATTCCCCTGTATATACCTCCACCTCATATGCATATCTTGACATGGATGACACGGTCTATCCCAGGTATTTCAACATTCCGAATGCCAGGGGAATAGGAAAGAAACTGGCGGCCCTGGAACAGGCCCAGGCAGGCATGGTGTTCAGTTCGGGCATGGCAGCCATATCGACAATTCTGTTTACCTTTCTGAAAGCCGGTGACCATGCGGTTTTCCAGACAGGACTCTACGGGGGGACCTACAATTTCGTATCCAGGGAACTCGAACCTTTCGGTATTGAATTTGACATTGCAAAAAACAATACCATCCCGACCCTGGAAGGTTTGATCAAACCCAACACGAAGCTTATTTATATTGAAAGTCCGTCCAATCCCCTGCTGCTGATCACTGATATAAAATCAGTTGCGATGCTGGCAAAAAAATACAAAGTGCTTACCGTGATCGACAACACCTTTGCCAGCCCGGTTAACCAGACCCCCGTTTCTCTTGGCATTGATATCGTAATGCACAGTGCGACAAAATACCTGGGCGGGCACAGCGATATTTGTGCGGGAGCCGTAGCCTGCAGCAGGGAACATCTGGACAGGATCAGGAAAATGGCACTGAGCCTGGGTGGCAGCCTGAATGCCCAGACAATCTACCTGCTTGAAAGAAGCATGAAGACCCTTGCCCTCAGGGTTGAGCAGCAAAACAGGAACGCCGGACAGGTGGCAGAGTGGCTGTCGGCACAGGATGCCATCCGGAGGGTTTACTATCCGGGTCTCAATGATCATCCGGGGCACGAGATTGCCAAACGGCAGATGAAGGGTTTCGGAGGCATGCTTTCATTTGAATTGAAATCGGCCGATCCGGTTCAATTCCAGGAAAAGCTGAAGCTCATTAAACCTTCTGTCAGCCTGGGCGGTGTGGACAGCATTATCTGCTCTCCTGCACTTACCTCCCACAGACACCTTAGTGTGGAAGAAAGAGCCAGGGAGGGGATCACGGATGGACTTCTCCGCCTGTCTGCAGGAATAGAAGATACCGATGACATCATCAGGGATCTGGAACAGGCAATGTAAGGAATCCGGAAATTTGTTAACTTTCCGCAAATTAAAATTATGCCGCTGGTAATAGAAGAGTCCGATCTCGAGAAGTTCATCGTTATAGGTGACCGGGTGCTGATCAGGCCCAAATCACCTCAGGAGAAAACCAAGTCCGGACTTTACCTTCCGCCGGGTGTGCAGGAAAACGAAAAGATTCACTCGGGCTATGTCCTGAAAGTGGGCCCCGGATATCCCATCCCGGCAATCAATGAAGCGGAAGAGCCCTGGAAGGACAGGAGCGAGGAAGTTAAATATGTTCCCCTTCAGCCAAAAACAGGAGACCTTGCGGTCTACCTCCAGAAAAGCGGGTATGAGATTGAATTCAACAAGGAAAGGTATGTGATCGTGCCCCACTCGGCAATCCTCCTGCTGATAAGGGACTCCGGATTGTTCGAGTAGTTACTGCGGCATGGACTCAAGGTTCTTTACGAGCTCCCCCAGCTTCATTTTTGCATTGTTATTGCCTGCACCGTTAATGATACCGGTAAGATACCGGCCTGAAACAACCACAGGGATGCTGCCGTTGTAGGGATCTGCAACAGTGAAGCTGGTTTGCCGGGCAGGATCTGTTTCCTGTTTTGTAAAAGCCAGGTATCTGCCGGCCATTTCCAGGATCTCATCCCTGTTTTTTCCCTTGATAATAAACAGTTTGTAGCCTTCATCATAATCCATTGTGAACGCCGAATGAAGGAACCCGAATCCGATGAAATTTTTTGCGATATAATGATCTGAATAAGGCGATTTCCCTTCTTGCGGAAAAAGGGATACAAGTCCGGGGAATTCCTTCCCCTGCGCCAGTCTTTCAACAACAGCCCCGGCAACGATGATCAGGCTTTCCTGTACGTCCGGAGCCTCATCGGTTGAATAGAACTTCATATAAAACGGACCGCTGAAACAATTCAGCACACCTTTATCCAGATAAGCCTGTCCGCCCAGATCCAGGAAACGATAATCCGGGCTCCTTTCTGAAGCGTAAATACCGTAAGCATTGTTCAACGAACTGTGCCGGTACACCTCCGCATGAATGGTGATCCCCTCCGGATTCTCATAATCCGCAAGATGAAGATCGATAAAATCATAAGCAAGATAAGCTTCTGCGGCTCCGTCGATCAGGTCCCAGAGATTGGACGGTGTGTACACGTCCCGGGATACACTCAGGTTCCATCCCTCCAGTCCGGGAAAATACACAGTATCGTCATCTGCCGCGGATACGAGGAACGGAAAAATCAGAAACGCCAGGGCAACAGCCGGAATGTTGATTTTCATGTCAGGAAATCATAAGGCACATCCGACAGTCTTGAAACGTCCGCTATACGTTCAGCCACAGGGAAGCCCTTTATACAGCTGACCGTGCACCCGCCGCAATCCCTGCAGGGATCCGGCTGCACCCGGGCTTCATCCAGCAGATCCCTGGCCTGCCGAAGCTCTCCGTAGCCGTATGTATACATATAGGAACGCATCATATCCGGTATCGGAAGCCCTTTCGGGCATTGTTCACGGCACTGACCGCACTGGTTGCAATACAGTCCCGTTATCATCTCCGACCTCCTGATGTGTTCCTGTTCTTCCGGTGTCAGCGTCAGGTCCGTAAGTATCCCGGCATCCTCCTGCAGTTCATTGAAGGCGGTGAATCCGGGGATGCAGGTCGTCAGGTTCTGGTCCTGCAACGCCCATTTCAGGGCTGCTTTTCCGTTTACAGGTATCTGCCTTTCCTGGTCAAGAAAACCTCCGGCCATCGTTTTCATTCCAATGAACCCTATGCCCTGTTCAGCTCCCCGTGCCATGGCTGTTTTGATTGCGGCATAATGATCCTGCATGAAATTGATGGCGACAAGTACCACATCGATGGACCCGGCCTCGGCGGCCGCATTGATCACTTCGGGTTCGTTGCCGTGCGTGGACACTCCGACAAACCGCGTTTTTCCCTGTGATTTGGCAGTTTGCAAAGCATCGAGTATGGTCTCGTTCATCACTTCCTGCCTGCTTACTGCGCCGTGAAGGTATAAAATATCCACATGATCCATCTGCAGGCGGTTCAGACTGGTTTCGAGATCTGAAAGAAAAGCATCTTTCGTCGTACCCGGGGGTGCCTTCACCTTGGTGCCTATAAAGAAGCTGTCCCTGGGAATGTCTTTAAATACCCTTCCCAGCATCTCCTCATTCCTTCCCCGCATGTAACCGTTCGCCGTATCGAAATACTTTAAGCCGGCATCGAGACATGCAGCAACAAGGCTCGGTGTATCGGAGCGCATCACCCCCATGCTAAGGACAGGGATTTCCAGTCCGGTTTTACCGAGCGTACGGGTAATGATGTCTTCACTCCTGAGCCGGAAATTGCTGCCTGCCATCAGCGGCCTGGAAAGCATTGCACCACCTGCTCCGATCAGGGATGATCTGAGAAATGTTCTTCTTCCTTGATTTGTCATGATGTGGGTGTTATGAGTCTATAAAAATAATCATGCAGGTCATTTTAACTCACACTGCCGGAAATTTTTTAATCCTACACACTCAATATTAATCGAATCTAAATAAAATCTGAATCTTTCATCCTGATGGGAAGAAGGAAGCTCATTCTACCTCAAAAATCAGTAACTTTAAAAAAATTCATTTAAGTGAAATCACTGGTTGCGATCCTGGCTTTGGGGACGATCATTTACGCGTGCGATGATGGCATACCTGACCTGGATTTCAAGCAGGAAATGAGAATCTTCGTCGAGGACCTGAGCGCCTATGCCAAAGACATGGATCCGGGCTTTATTATAATTCCCCAGAACGGACAGGAACTGATTACCTCCAACGGGGACAATGAAGGAACTGCTGATCTCACCTATCTTTCTGCCATTGATGCCCAGGCACGTGAAGACCTGTTCTACGGATATAACGGCGACGACTTGGAGACACCGGCCGGGGAAACGGAATACATGACGGATTTTCTCGATATCGCCCTGGAAAATGGAAAAAGCATCCTGGTCACAGACTATTGCTTTGCACAATCAAAGACGGATGATTCCTATCTGAAAAATTCATTAAAGGGTTATATTTCATTTGCTGCCGACCACAGGGAGCTTGATAATATTCCTTCATATCCCGCTAAGCCGTACGGGGAGAACAGCGATTCGGTCCTTCAGCTCTCCGACGCCATGAACTTTCTCTACCTGATCAATCCATCGGAATTCCCGGATAAATCCCGGTTCATTGAAGCGGTTTCTGCCACTGGATACGACCTTGTGATCATGGACCTGTTCTTCGACGAATCCCTTCCTTTTACATCGGACGATATCAGCCAGCTTAAAAACAAAGCCAACGGCGGCACCCGTCTTGTCATCTGCTATCTGAGCATAGGGGAAGCCGAGGATTACAGGTATTACTGGCAAACGGACTGGTCGGCCGGCCACCCTTCATGGATATATGAGGAAAATCCCGACTGGGAGGGAAATTTCAAGGTGAAGTACTGGGACCCGGAATGGCAGAAGATCATTTTCGGAAACGCGAATGCTTATCTTGACAGGATACTGGAGACCGGATTCGATGGTGCCTATCTCGATATCATTGATGCATTTGAATATTTCGAGGAACGCTGATGCCTGTTAACCTGAATCCGAGACGGCAGAAACTGCCTTCCCGCAGGCTCCTCCTTTACCTGAGCCTGCTGATTGTCCTTATTATTATCCTGGCCCTGCTCCGGATAAAATTCCTGTAATACTCCCCTGCGAGATTTCCGGCATTCCGGCATTAAGTTCCACAGGGATCCCTTTTTCATGCCTGGCAAATTTACCGGAACCAGGTGGTTCCATAAAATCTAATGTTAAACAAAAACTACATGAAAAATGAAAACAATGAATGCAGCAACAGCCGGATTCGTTCCCCTGAATGAAAAAGAGACTCAAAGCATTCGTGGCGGATTCGGAATCCTTGCAGCCATAGCCATCGGGCTTGCTATCGCGGCAGGCGCTGAAATATTCGGTGACTGGGACAACTTTAAGAGAGGACTGGCAGGACTCCCTGAAGTGAAATAAGACCCGGAGATTACTTAAATACGAATTAAATACATACAAAAATGAAAACATCAGAGCCATCAATTCAGAAATTCGAAAATCTGTCACCGGCGGAACTCTATGGAATAGGCGGTGAAGGATTTGCATATGATGTCGGCCGGACCCTGCGTTTTATAGGGCTTAGTGCCTGCGGAATCAACGGTACGTGCCAGGCCTTACTGGAATGCATCATTCTCAGCCAGTGATCTCTTTGCAGAACCCTGGGGCAATATCGGTAATGACCGATGTTGCCCCAGCAATATCCACAGTGCGAAGTCAAACTGATATCACGTTAATTTACCGAAACATCATCTTATGAAAAAAAGCACCAGACGTACAGTATTACTTGTCCTGGCAGTGATCGTGTCCTTTGCGGTTTTTACCCTTATATTCAGGAACTGGGACATTCTGAAGCATTGGATCCTGGGTTAGGAAATCAAAGATCCGATGGACCGGTCAGAAACATCACCCTTTTACGAAAACCTGCCCGGGTATATCCGGCATATCCATCCTTCAGGCAGGGCCATTTACCTGATTGCTCTCTGCATTGTCATTGGAATGCTGATCAGCCTGCCTCTGGTCAGGGTCCCGGTATCCGTAACAGGACAGGGAATCATCCGGCCTGAGCTGGAAAGGACCCAGATCGTTGCTCCCTTTTCCGGCATCGTGGCGGAAGTCTATGTTTCCGAAGGGAAGGAAATTCCGAAGTCAACCCGGATGATCAGGTTCCGGGCCCGTGAAACCACAGGCAGCCTGCAGCTGGCACGGGAAAAATTAAACGAAACCACAGTATGCCTGGATGACCTTGAAAAGCTACTTCAGGATCCCATTCAGGTTCCGGAGAGCATGCGGTTCAGCAAGGAGTATGAAGCCTATAACAGCAGGCTGAATTATCTGGAAATACTTTATTCGAAAGCAGACAAGGAATGCAGGAGATACCTGGGGCTTATCGAGGATCAAATGGTCAGTGAAAAGGAATATGACGATCTGTGCTTTGAACGGGAAAAAATCCTGAAAGAAACAGAGAAATTCAAAAGTGAATCTTTCAGTAACTGGCAAAACGCATACGAGGATTTTCTTGAACGGAAAACGGAATTGGAGACAGAGATCGGGCAATGGGAGGAGCGCATCCGGCAAACCACTCTGTATGCACCGGTTTCCGGCAACCTGGTGGAATGGAAAGGGATCTATCCCGGCACTTCCATTCGGGCGGGAGATGTGATCGGTGTCATGAGTCCTGAATCAGGCCTCATCGGGGAATTTTACCTGCCACCCAGGGACATTGCTTTCATTTACAAGGGACAGACAGTCAGATTGAGACTTCACTGTTTCCCGGCAAGGGAATGGGGTATGCCGGAGGGCAGCATCTGCGATATATCCGATGACATCCTGATCGTTGACGGCAAGCCCTGCTTCCGGATAAAATGCCGTATCGATCATACGGGGCTGAGCCTGAAAAACGGCTATACGGGCCAGCTTAAGAAAGGGATGACATTCCAGGCGCATTGCCTGATCATGCGCCGTTCCCTTCTTCAGTTGCTGACAGACAAAACCGACAAATGGCTGAACCCTGCAGACCGGCCTGTTTAAAAAGTTCCCATGCCCCGGATCAGATCCACCAGACAGCATGATGAGACAGACTGTGGTGCAGCCTGTCTCGCATGCATTGCCGCCTACTACGGATTGCACATGCCGCTCGCCCGTATTCGCGAATATGCATCTACCGGCCGCTCGGGGACAAATGTACTCGGACTGACCGAGGCAGCGGAAAAAATGGGGCTGGTGGCAAAAGGGGTAAAAGGACCCTCCGAAGCCCTTAAAAGCGCACCCCTTCCGGCCATTGCACATATCATCCGGTCAGACCGCACCCAGCATTTCATCGTGCTGGCATCCTTCCGGAAAAGCCGGGTTACCATTATGGATCCCGCAGAAGGAAGAATGGTCTCCGTGAAACAGGATGACTTCCTGCTTCAATGGACCGGGGTCCTTGTCATTCTTGCTCCGGGATCCGGATTTACCAAAGGACAGAGGCAACCTTCCCGTACAAAACGGTTCATGCAGCTTATCATGCCCTTCAGGCGAACCATCATCCAGGTACTTTTCGGTGCGTTCATTTACAGCCTCCTTGGCCTCTCCACTGCCATTTATGTACAGAAAATCATGGATTTTGTGCTTGTGAACCTGAATACAAACCTGCTGAACCTGATGAGTCTGTCCATGATCCTTCTGGGCATTCTGCGAAACCTGATCGGGTACCTGAAAAACCTGTTTCTTTTAAAAACAGGTCACCAGATTGACGGGGGGCTTCTGACAGGGTATTTCAGGCACCTGTTAAGTCTGCCCCAGCCCTTTTTCGACCGTATGAAAACGGGTGAGATACTTTCCAGGATGAGCGATGCCATCAAGATCCGGAATTTCATAAACAATTCCCTGGTGGATGTGATTGTGGGAATAACCAGTATACTGCTGACACTCCTGGCCATGGCCTTTCTATCCCGGAAATTGTGCCTTGCGGTAGCCGCCGGAATCCCGATATATGCACTGATCTATTATTTATATGACAGGTTCAGCCGCCATATCCTCAGAAAGACCATGGAACGGGCAGCGGAACTTGAATCCGAACTGGTGGAATCCGTTTCCTCCAGCCGGCTTGTCAAAACATTCAGCCTGCAGCATCACTTCATTGAAAGGATGGAACAACGCTTCATCGGGTTCCTCAGTACCGGCTACCGGGCCGGGCTTTCAGCCATCCGGTCGAACCAGGCCACCGAACTGGTCTCCGGCATGATCACCATTGCGATCATGTGGACCGGATCCTACATGGTCTGCAAGCAGTCGCTCAGCCCGGGAGAACTCATGTCCTTCTATGCCATGATGGGCTATTTAATGAGGCCCGTGGGCGGATTAACGGGTTTTGGCAGATCCGTCCGGGAGGCAGGCATTGCAGCAGACCGCCTGTTCCAGGTCCTGGACCTGGAACAGGAAAAGAATCTGGAAACCGGGATCAGGAAACATTCATTTACGGGAACCGTAGAATTCCGGAACGTGGAATTCGGGTATGGCTCCAGGCCCTTGCTCTTCAAGGACCTGAACTTTACAATCCGGGCGGGAAGCCTGACCGGAATAGCAGGCCGGAACGGATCCGGAAAAAGCAGCATGGCCTCGCTCCTTACGGCCCTGTACCATCCCCGGAGGGGAAAGATCCTGATGGACGGGTGCGAAATAAGCCAGTTCAACAGGAAGGACCTGAGATGTTTGATATCTCTGGTCCCGCAGCATCCGGAGCTTTTTTCCGGAACCCTGCTGGAGAACATAGCCCCGGGTGATAAAGATCCGGATACAGGAAAAATATTTCAGCTTGCAGCACAAACAGGCCTGACAGAGCTTCTGAACAACCTTCCGGACGGCCTTTATACGCAAATCGGGGAAAGGGGATTAAACCTGTCGGGCGGGGAACAGCAAAGACTTGCCATTGCCAGGTCTCTGTACCGGGAACCTGCCGTACTCATCCTCGACGAGGCCACATCCGCACTCGATCCTGCGTCAGAGCAGGCCATGCTTAAAATGCTTTTCTCTCACCTGCCGGACAGGCTGACCCTGATTATCATTTCCCACAAGCTGCGGACCGTATGCCAGACGGACAATATCCTGTTTCTCAATAACGGGAGGGTGGCTGAATCCGGGAGTCACAGCTCATTGCTGCAGTTGAAGGGTCATTATCATGAATTCTGGAAAAACCAGAACGCCGGGTAGAAAATATGGGGCTTATCCCTTTTTTTGGTATTTTCGACAATCCTAAAGTCAGAACAAAGATGAAGCAGCATTACAGCTACCCTTCCCTCCCCCAGGCCTGGGGGATTTTCGGAATATTTATAGCCGCCAGTATCGGCCTGGGTCTTATCATAGGGGTTGTATATGAATTGACAGGTGCAGAGAACATGTCTCCGGGAAACCTCCTGGGCTATACCATTTCCATGCTGTTCGTGATCTGGTTCTCCTGGCGGAACAAGGCAGGCAAATCAGCCGTAAAAATGCTTTATTTCAAGCAGGCACCGTCAATACTCTACCCGCTTCTCATTGTCTTCACCCTGGCTTTTTCGGTTTTTCTGGATCCGCTTACCACCCTGATTCCCATGCCCGACCTGTTTAAAGAAATATTTGCCATGCTGGCGACGAAAGACATATACACCCTTCTTATGGTATGTCTGATCGGGCCTGTTCTGGAAGAGGTGCTTTTCAGGGGGATCATCCTCGAAGGATTCCTTAACCGCTATAAGGCTGGAAAAGCAATTTTCTGGTCCGCTTTTCTTTTTGGTCTGTTCCATATGAACCCCTGGCAATTCATCCCCGGATTTTTGATCGGCATACTGCTCGCCTATATTTACATGAAAACGCGTTCGCTGATTCCGGTTATCCTTATTCACATTGTCAACAACAGTTTCAGCTATATACTTATGTACATCTACGGTGCCGATATCATGACCTTCAGGGAGCTGTTCTCCGAAACGGAAGATTACTTTGCCTTTTATTCGCTGGCATCGGTGCTCATGCTGCTGAGTCTGTTCTTCGTGACCAGGATACTGAAACCGTTTCAGCAATTTCACCCCATGGAAGACAAAACATGAACCGTTATGGATCTGCAGATAAGTGAGAAACTCTTTGTTGTTACCGGAGCCAGCAGCGGTTTCGGGAAAGCCATAAGCATAACCCTTCACAGGGAAGGTGCAAATGTAATTTCCATAGCCAGGGGACAGGAAAGGCTGGATGGTCTGAAGAAGGAATTTCCGGGGATTGAAACAGTGTCTCTTGATATGACCCGGCCTGATTCCATTGATGCACTTCTGAAGCATATCGGGAAACGTGAATTAACAGGAATTGTCGTGAATGCCGGAGGCCCCCCTGCCAGGGCATTTCTGGAAACGGAGCTGGCAGACTGGGACACGGCCTATCATGCCGTTCTGAGGTGGAAAGTGGCACTGACCCATGCCGTCCTGCCCCTGTTCCTTAAGAATAATTACGGAAGGTTCCTTTATATCGAGAGTTTTTCGGTCAAGCAGCCGGTTCCAAACCTTGTACTCAGCACTTCTTTCAGGCTTGCAGTAACGGGATTTGTCAAAACATTGTCAACAGAGGTGGGAAGTACGGGCATTACAGCCAATACCCTCGCCCCAGGCTATCATATGACACCGGCCCTGGACAGGGTGATCAGGAAAGTAAGCGAAGCCGGGAACATCTCCATGGAAAAGGCACGGGAACAAATGTTAACAAATGTTCCTGCCGGCAGGATCGGCAATGTTTCCGATTTTGCATCGCTTGCGGTCTGGTTATTATCCCCAGGTTCATCATATGTCACGGGTCAAACCATCACTGTTGACGGAGGTGCTGTATCGGGCATTATGGGATGATCCTTATTCGTGTCCCCCTTTCCAGGAACCAGCTTTCTGTTGCGGCAAGATCCTGTGTGAAACCGAGCATGAATCCCCCTCCCCCGGAACCGCATAACTTCAGGCTGAACATGCCGGATTGAATTCCGTAATGCCAGAATTCCCTGATATTTCCCGGTATCATGTCCGTAAAATGTTCTGCCTCCAGCTTCGACAGCTGCTTCACTGCACCTTGGAGTTCCCTGTGATTTCCACGGATGGCCGATGTGATACAGTCCTCGTTGAGCGGGAAATAATCATCTTCAATCACGGAACGGAATGAAGGATCCTTCATTTTTCCGAAAAAACGCCCCACCAGGGCACCTGTATCGCCTTTCCTTCCGGAATCCAGAAGAAAGAACGAGGAATTTACAGGAAGATCAGGGATTTCTGCCGGCCGGACGGTCTTTCCCCCTGCCAGGAGCGCCCGGTCCGTATAACAGCAAAGAGGATCGATTCCGGAACTCCGGCCATGGAAAAAGGATTCCATCCTGCCGAAAAAATTCCTGAGCACATGAAGGTCATTTCTTCCCCGGGGAGCATTGTCTTTTTTATACTTATCATAAACAGCCGCAACCAGCGCTCCTGAACTGCCGGCTCCGTAACTTTCGGGAATAAGGGAATGAAAATAAATTCCATTTGCAATATCCGACTGGAGGCGCTCCAGGTGCATCTCACATCCAAGCTGTCCCGAACGATCGAGCGCAAGCAAATGCTTCAGGTATCCCAGCAGGTGATGACTTGATTTCCTGGCCCCTGCATTTATTTCGTTTCCCCCGTGGGGAAATTCCAATCTTCCGGAAAATGCTTTCAGGGGAACGACCAGCGCCATTGCATCAAGCAGAATGGAATATTCGCCGAACAACAGTATTTTGCCATGAAACTCACGTGCCGTCACAGATCCGGTATTTCTTCAGGGCCCTGTCCCATCCTGTCATCAATCCAATTCCGGTTTTCACAATGCGAAAGCAGATCATTTTTGATAAACCTGAGTATTTTCCCCCTTTCGGATTCCGGGTATAAAAGATGGATATTCGGACCCGCATCAATGGTAAAAGTCAGGAAACTTCCGGTTTTCCGGCGAAATTCACGGATCTTTGTAAGAATTGCCAGGCTGTCTTCCCTCAACAGGATAAACCCGGGATCGGAACTGTATAAAAGCGCATGCAGGCTGAGCGCCTCATTTTCCACGATCCTGATAAATGCCGGAACATCCCCGGATTCAAGTGATCTAAGCAAGTTGATGAAATTCTCACCGGCCTGCACGTACCTGGCCTTTGCAAACGGGTGATTATGCATAAGTTCATGTCCCCGGCTGCTCGATACTTCTTTGGGCCCGGTACTGACGAGCAGAACAGCGTCATACAGGGTACTGAAAACCGATGATGCTTTTAGGGCTACGGGAACGGCGAACTGATCCGAAAAACAATTCAGTCCCTTAACCCGCCCCCAGCCTGAATAACCGCCATAAACCGACCTCGAGGCACTTCCCGATCCCAGTCTGGCCATACAGGATGCCTTCCTGAAGAAATCCGCATCCCCGGGCCTGCCCGATACTTTCTCCTCCAGCGTGCATATACAAAGGGCAAGTGCACTGAAACCGGATGCGGAAGATGCCATGCCTGCCGAATGGGGGAATGTATTGCGGGTTTCAATCCTGAGCTTCAATTTCCCTAAAAAAGGAAAATAGGGCATTATATCTTCCAGGTACGCCGATATTCTTTTCTCGAAAACAGGATTCCTTCCGCCTTCGAAAAAACACTCCGGTTCAACACCCCGGCCCGTTGCTGTCCTGGAAGCAGAAAGGACCGTTTCAGTAATCGACCTGGAAAGTGTGAGGCTCAGGGAAGCATTTTCCGGGATCTGTCCGGCTTTCTTGCCCCAGTATTTCACCAGCGCAATGTTTGACGGAGCGGTCCAGCCCACCCTCGTCTCACGGAAACCGGAGGGGATGTCACGAAATGACGAATCCATGTAGACCATCTCTGATTCACTCATCATTCAACCCGGATTTGACCAGCTCCGGATATTTAAAAACGTTTGTGAGTCCTTTTTTTTCAAAATAATTCCTGGAGGCGGTCCATCCCTGCCGGCAGGTAAAAAGTGCAAAATCGCCTCCCCATGCCCCAAGGGATTTTATTACCCCTTTAAAATCCGGGAACAATGCTTCCTGAACCGGGACACGGTCGAGTATCCCCGAAAGGATTCCCTCATGCTGCCTGACAAGGTCCTCGAACTCATCAAGGTTCCCCGCTTCCATGATATGCCTGCTGATCTCCGATACTTTAAGGATATCATCCTGTCTGACCGGTGCATTTTTTAAAAATGACCTGACACCCTGCGAAGATTTCTGTTTCCTTCCGAGATAGACAAAACCGACCCGGTCAAGATAGGGGGGACGGAATGTGACTTCCCGGAATTTCGGAGATCCCCGGTCAAGCATATAGAGCACCGGCCCCCCGGACCTGGCAGCGGCAATATCACAGGCGGATCCTCCGGATACCTTCCCGTGCAACAGGAAGGGATCCACCTCCGACCAGTATGCGATGTTGGAAATAAGGGAGGAACTGCTTCCCAGCCCCCATTCCATATCAAATTCAATATCGGCCTTTGCTCTGCTGTTTTCAAGCCAGTCTCCCGAACCTTTCAGTATTGCCGCTTCCCGGAGCATATGAACGAGCCGCTCTCCTATGACAGGGAGATTTGTTCTTGTTATCCTGTATGTGGCCGTATCCATTTCCATTGAAAACCAGTGCCTGCCGCGGATGCGGGTCTCCCAGGATAGAATACCCCTTTCCCTTCCACTGCGGATCTCAAGCAACTGTCCCAGCCTGGTCGGCACAGCCAGGGCAGAAGCCCCGTGAAGCACAAGATATTCCCCGGTCAGGAGCAGTTTGCCGCTGGAATGGTACCGATGAGCTCCCATGATTGCCTATGCTTTTCTTTGCTTCCTCAGGAATTCCCTGACTTTGCCGTATGACACGGTCTGCTCTTCAAAATGCCCGGCCGCAAGAATTCTTTCATCCCTGGTTGCGCCCAGGCTTGTCAGTATATTGGAAAGATGCAATTTCATGTGTCCCTGCTGTATCCCCGAAGTGACCAGAGACCACAGGGCTGAAAAATTATTCGCCATCCCGGCCGAAGCTGCAATTTGCATCAATTGCCTGGAATCCGGGTTGCCGAGCAGATCCAGCGAAAGCTTTGCCAGCGGATGGTTGTTGGTCAGTCCTCCTACCGTTCCCAGTGCAAGAGGAAGCCTCAGCCGGTACCGGAAAATACCTCCGGAGATATCCGCCCGGGTCAGGCCGGAGTATCGGCCTGACCTTACGGCAAATGCATGTCCGCCTGCTTCGACAGCCCTGTAGTCGTTACCCGTAGCCATAACGACAGCATCCACCCCGTTGAAGATCCCTTTATTATGTGTCACAGCCCTGTAGGGATCGTGACGGGCAATTTCCACTGCATCCCGGAATTTTTCGGCCATTGCATTCCGGGAAATGCCGGGCCCCGGATCCGGGAGATCCTCAATCGGGCAATCCACCTGTACGGACACAATACATTCAGGTATATGATTTGAAAGAATGGCCATGGTGATTTCGGTCTCCTTTTCCGTATGAATGGTTCCGTGTTCTGCCAGGAATCCCGGCATCAGACCTGCAAATGCCTCAAGGCATGTGTTGATGAAATTCGCTCCCATTGAATCCGCTGTTTCAAACACCCCTTCAAGCTTGTAATGGCCCGGCATTTCCGGGATATCCAGGATTCTTACAGAGCGTATCCCTCCCCCTCTGGATCTCATGTTCCGGGTGATTTCCATGGTTTTCCCGATCAGGTAAGCTTCCAGTTCATCCTGAATTTCTCTCAGTGCGGAATATGCCGCCGGACTTTTAAAATATACATGTCCCGGCTTAACCGTAGATTCAACCTCTGCCTTGAACCCTCCCCTGGTAAACCAGAATCCCGCGCTTTTCGAAGCAGCTGCCACCACGGAACTTTCTTCGATGACCATGGGAACAATATATTCCCGGTCATTGACCAGGAAATTGGGCGCAATTCCGAATGGAAGAAAATAATTACTGACGGTATTCTCACTGAACCCTTCAAACAGTTTCTGAAACCCTGGGTCAGTATGCCTGAATGCAGCGAGTGTTTCCCGGAATGATTCCGGATCGCCGGAAAAGCCTGCGGCAAGCTCTATTTTTTCATCCCTTGACAGTCTTGAAAAACCCTTTATGGATTTCCTTCCATTCATTTATAATCCTCTTTTATCTTCAGAAAAGCACGGGCAAGCTTCAAACCTTCCACCTGCCTGCTCAGGTAGTTATACAGGTCTTCATATTCGCCGCGCGCATGAAACAGGAAACTGCTCGCCTGTCCGTAAATGGCTGGAATTCTTGACAGATTGATAAGGTAATACCCGTCCAGGAACGATTTTATGCCTCCCGAAATGATAAGCTGTTTACATTTGATGTTTTCCTGTTTTTCTGCGATCCGGTTCACAATACGTGTCATGGATTCGGCATCTTCCCCCACGAATGACAGGGGTTCCAGCAATTCCTTTTCAGTTGATTTCCCGCGCATCAATTCCAATTTTGTAAAATTGGTGCCGCCGAAGGCTGCAAATTCAATGGCTTCAATCGGCAGTCTGAGCAAGGATTGAAGGCTTTCGGGCCCCATGCCCTGACCAACCTCTTTTACAATGATGGGAAAATCGGCCTTTTCCGTGAGCTCGGTAATCGTTTCTATGGGCGCTCTGCCGTAACGGTCGCCTTCCGACTGAAACCATTCCTGAAGCGGGTTCACGTGAACGATCAAACCATCGGCACGAAGCCTGTCCAGCAATTTCCGTATACTGTCCAGATCATTCGATGAGAGTAGCAATTCGACCTGTGCAACGCCAAGGTTTGCATAAAGCGGAAGATCATTCCCCATAATGGATCGTACATCGAAATCGTCGAAATACGTATCTTTTTCCATGATGGCCCGGCAGGACCCCAGTCCCATTCCCATTCCGAAATCCTTACAGGCTCGGGCCAGGTTCCGGTTTATGGTTCCTGCAAGCCGGGTGCCTCCGGTCATACTGCTCACCCAGAGTGGTATCCCGTACCGCTTACCTAAGAATTCAAAGGACGGATAATCCTTCGGGTGGGCACTATGCAAAGGTTCATAATGAAAACGACGATCGAGTGAATCTATGGGAACCCGGGCCTCGAAAGCAAGCCGAATATGATCAGTCTTTCGCTTTTCCATATCATCAGATTCCCAGTTTCCGGGATATCACCAAACGCAATATTTCCGAAGTACCTTCCCCGATCTGCAGGAGACGCTGATCCCGGTAGAACCGTTCGATGGGACTTCCCTTGATCAGCCCGTATCCTCCATGTATCTGCAGGGCCTCATCTGCCACTTCTTTCGCAATTTCCGAACAATACAGCTTTGCGATGGCCGCTTCCCTGCTGAAGGGCTTGTTCCGGTCCTTCAGCCAGCAAACCCTGTACAGGGTATTCCGGGCCAGTTCGATTTTCATGTCCATATCGGCCAGTTTAAAACCGATGGACTGGAATTTTGCAATCGGTTTTCCGAACTGCTTCCTTTTTTTGGCATAATCCAGTGCCAGTTCAAAGGCCCCCCTTGCAAGTCCCAGTCCCATAGCCGCAATGGAAAGCCTTCCTCCGTCAAGGGTGTGGAGTGTAATCCTGGACCCCATACCCCTCTGCCCGAGCAGATTTTCTTCAGGGACCCTGCAATTGTCGAATTTCAGGCAGGCCGTATCGATGGCTCTCCACATCAATTTATTAAGGATTTTCTCCACGGTATAACCTTCTGTGCCCTGATCCACAATAATGGCTGAAAGTTCCTTACGCCCGCCATGGTTATCTGTAACCGCCTGCAGGGTAATCCCTGCAGTGACCGAAGTGGAAGCATTGGATATAAACATTTTATCTCCGTTGATCACCCACTGGCCATTCTCCTTTCTGGCTGTTGTTTTCGTTCCCTGAGAATCCGATCCTGCATCGGGTTCGGTCAGTCCGAAAGCCCAGAGATGATCCCCCGTGGTAAGAAGGGGCAAATAGTGGTTCTTTTGTTTATCCGTTCCGAAATCGGCAATGGGTGCGATGCCAAGTGAATTGTGCGAGGCAACCACACCGGCCTGAGAGCTGTCTATCCGCGCCAGCTCTTCCACGGCAATGATGTAGGACAAGGTATCCAGACCCAGGCCCCCGTACTTTTCAGGCAACGTGATGCCCAACAGGCCAAGGTCTCCCATTTTTTTAAACAGGTCTACAGAAAATTTCTCCTTTTCATCAAGTTCAGCGGCGAGTGGTGCAATTTCCCGTTCGGCGAAATCTCTCACATCATTACGCAGCTTCTCGTGTTCTTCTGAGACAAATGGCATGTATTCCAAAAATATTGGACAAAAATAGAAATTAATCGATCACCAGCACAGGTTTATCGACTTCTATCTGCTGGCCTGCCTGCACCACTATCTTACTTATTGTACCATTGCGTGGTGCAAGCACATTGTTTTCAATTTTCATCGAGTCTATCGTAAACAACAGGTCTCCTTTCCGTACAGAATCTTTTTCCTTTACATTTATACTGGTTATTTTGCCGTACATCGGGGAAACGATTACCCTGTCTTTAGTTTCGTTTTCTGCGGAAGAATCATTCACAACGGGAGCGTCAGGCAATGAATCAAACCTGGTAAAACGCTGTTGAATGCCCTTATAATCAATGATCTCCTCACCGGATTCCATAACCACATGATGCATTTTGATCCGGCTTCCCTTGTATGTAAAATGGATCAGGCCGGGGTTATAATCTATATCAACCGCTTCAAACACCGTTTGTTCAAAGCGGTAGGCAAGCCGTCTGTTCTGCATGGAAATGATGCATACAGACTCTTCCTGGTGTTCGTGCCTGTAGTACAGTTTATTGATCTGCCGCCAGTATCCGATCGCCCGGAAGGGAGACGAAGGATCCTCGGGAACCGGACCACGGGCAAGTGTGGCTGCGAGGAATCCTGTTCTGAACAAATCACCGGGAACGGAAATCTGTGCAGACTTCATCCTGTCCCTTAATTCATCCAGGTGATCTTCAAAATACCGGGTGGAAATGTGATTGTCAATAAAATCACGGTGATTTACAATTTCCCGCAGAAGCATCATGTTGGTATCAATTCCCACAATGGAATATGCCTGCAGTGCTTCATTCAACCTCCCGATGGCTTCCGCCCTGTTTCTTCCATGTACGACCAGCTTGGAGATCATGGGATCATATTGCTGCCAGATCCTGCAGGGGCCGTCGGTGCAGGCATCGACCCTGACTCCTTTGCCGGAGGGTTCGTTGTAGTAAAGAATTCGTCCCGGTGCGGGCCGGAAGTTTTTTGCGGGGTTTTCTGCATATATCCTTGCTTCGATGGCATGACCCCCCGGCTTCACATCTTCCTGTTTCAACCCGATTGGATATCCCATGGCAATACGGATCTGTTCACGGACAAGGTCTATGCCTGTCGTCATTTCGGTTACGGCATGTTCGACCTGAATCCGGGTATTCATTTCGATGAAATAAAAATTCTGATCCCTGTCAAGCAGGAATTCTATGGCTCCGGCATTTTGATATCCCAGCTTGCGGGCAATGCCGACAGCTGCTTTGCCCATCGCTTTCCGGGTCCCGGGTTTCAGAAAGGTGGACGGGGATTCCTCGATGATCTTCTGATATCTTCTTTGAACCGAACATTCCCGCTCGTATAAATGAATGATATTGCCATGCCGGTCCCCCAGAATCTGGAATTCTACGTGCCGGGCGGGATCAAGATACTTTTCCAGGTATATGCTTCCGTCCCCGAAATAATTGTTTGCTTCACGGGAGGCCGTTTCTATGGCTGCCTTCAGTTCATGCTTGTTGTTTACGATCCGGATTCCCTTTCCGCCGCCGCCTGCGGCGGCTTTTACCAGAACCGGGTAAGACAGCCCATCCGACCCGCCGGGCACATCATCCGGGGAAGCCGCCTTCCCATCTATCACGGGAATACCCATTTCCTTAACAATTTCCCTGGCCTTCGCTTTGTTCCCCAACAAACGTAAAATACGGCTTGGCGGGCCGATAAATGAAATCCCGTGATCTTCACAGGCAGCCGCAAACCGATGATTTTCAGAAAGGAAACCGTATCCGGGATGGATGGCATCGGCCCCCGTATCCCGGGCTATGCGGATGATCTTCCCTATATTCAGGTAAGTATCCTGCAGGTTTGCTCCCTCCAGGGAAAAACATTCGTCTGCCATCCTGCAATGAAAAGAATCCGGGCCATCCTGCCGGGAATAGACAGCCATGCTGTGAATCCCAAGCGACCCTGCTGCCCTGATAATGCGAATGGCAATTTCTCCCCGGTTGGCTACAAGTATTTTAGTGAAAGTGTGCAAACTTATTTATGCCGGTAAGGTTTTATTCTGTCAAATAAAGTATTTATTCCTTCAATTGCCTCTCCTGACCTTATGGATTGACGAAAAATCTTTATGGCATTCCTGCGTGTTTGCTCATTTATAATCTCTTCCCCCCCGAGACCAAACAGCATTTTTTTTGTCACGGAAACAGACGAAGCTTTGTTCTGCCTGATTCCTGAAACCAATTGGCTTATCGCCGCTTCGGCATCATCCGCCCCGGTCACCATGTCGGCAAGGCCGATCCTGTGAGCCATCGTACCGTCAATCTCCATTCCGCTGATCATCAATTGCCTTGACCTGGAGAATCCGATCCTGCGGACGACAAAGGGTGCCACGGTTGCCGGTACCAGGCCCAGTTGTACTTCCGGGAATGAAAAAAGGGTATCCTGTGTGGTAATGACAAAATCAGAAGCAGCCGCCAGACCACCGGCACCGCCTTTGACAGCACCGTGGACATAGCAGACAACCGGTAACCCCAGGTTAAATAAAGTGTGGAAGCAGTCATAGAACATGCCTCCTGCCCTTTCAATCTCCCTGTCTGTTTTCCCTGCAAGACTTTTAATGAATGCCAGGTCCGCACCCGCACTGAATACAGGGCCCCTGCCCCTTAAAACCAGCACCCGTACATTTCGTCCGGTCTCAATATTATGGAGTGCATGAAGAATCTCCTCAAGCATTTGTGCATTCAGCGCATTGCGTTTTTCAGGCCTGTTCAGCCAGAGTTCCGCGACCTTTCCCTTCAAAATAAATTCTATGGCTCGATATTGCATAAGGACATCGGATTTACATCCTGTAAACACCTGTTTTCGGATCCGGATAAGGATTGTTCAGCGACATTGCAATGCCCATGGCTACCACTTTCCTCGTATCCACAGGATCTATGATGCCGTCATCCCAGAGCCTCGAAGTACTGTAATAGGAAGAACTCTCTGTTGCATATTTTTCCAGGATCTCCTTCCTGATCCGTGAGATTTCTTCCCGGGGCAGATCCCTGCCTTCCTCCTTCATCCGGTCGGCCCGCACACGGATGAGTACCTCTGCAGCCTGCTCTCCCCCCATGACGGAAATCCTTGCATTGGGCCACATAAACAGGAGCCTCGGATCGAAGGCACGGCCTGCCATGGCATAATTGCCGGCTCCGAAGGAACCGCCGTAAACGACGGTGAATTTCGGAACACTTGCGGTCGAAACCGCATGGATCAGTTTTGCCCCGTCCCTGGCGATACCCTTATGCTCGTATTCCTTGCCGACTATGAAACCCGTAATGTTTTGCAGGAATAGTACGGGCGTTTTCCTGAAGTTGCACAACTCGATGAAATGTGCCGCCTTCAGGGATGTCCCGGAAAAAAACACCCCGTTATTGGCAAGGATCCCTACAGGATATCCCATGATCCTGGCAAATCCCGTTACGATGGAGGGGGCATATTCTTCCTTGAACTCCTGGAACCTGCTGCCATCCACTATCCTCATTATGATCTCCCTGGGATCTATATTTTTTTTGGTATCCACGGGAATCAATCCATACAGTTCATCTGCATCATAGGCGGGTGGTTCGGCATCGGAAGGCTCAGTCGCCTGCTTTATACCGGCAGGCAGATTTTCAAAAATGTTCCTGCAGATCTGTATCGCATGGGTATCGTTTTCGGCAAGATGATCGGCAACACCGGATATCCGGGTATGTACCTCGGCCCCTCCGAGCTCTTCGGCTGTCACATCTTCTCCTGTGGCGGCTTTTACCAGCGGCGGACCACCGATGAAAATTGTTCCCTGGTTTTTTACTATGATGGTCTCATCGCTCATCGCAGGCACATATGCCCCTCCTGCAGTGCAGGATCCCATCACCATGGCCACCTGCGGAATGCCTTCGGCCGATAACCTTGACTGGTTGAAAAATATCCTGCCAAAATCAAACCTGTCCGGAAAAACCTTATCCTGTTCAGGGAGGAAGACCCCTCCGGAATCGACTATATATACTACAGGAAGCCTGTTCTCCAGGGCGATTTCCTGTGCACGGATGTGTTTTTTAATGGTCTCCCTTACGTAGGTGCCTCCCTTTACCGTCGCATCGTTTGCGATAATGACGGTCTCCCGGCCATGAACAAGTCCCACACCGGTTATGATTCCGGCCGAGGGGAACCGGTTATCATACTGATCCCAGGCAGCGAGTGCGGACAATTCGAGAAACGGCGTATTGAGGTCTACCAGAAGATTTATTCTCTCGCGTGGCAATAGTTTATTCCGTTCCTTATGTTTTCTTACGGATTCTTCTCCGCCTCCCCGGCTTACCCGTTCTGTCCTTTCCCTGAAGGTCCCGATTAATTCCTTGTATGAATCAAGGTTTACGGCATACTCCGGAGATCCAGCATTTATTTTTGTTTTCAACCTGTACACTGGCTGTAGGTTTTGGGTTCCATTACAAATCAATTAACAAATAACAGGCATCCGGTCAAATTGTTTAATTTTCAGCCGTATAAATAGCATCTCATAACAATTCAGCACGATGGCTGATAACCTGTTGCCAATTGAGGCATTTTTTTATTAACTTGCATTGATTATAAACCAAGAAACGGATCTGTCATGGCCAAGGTAACAGCGGAAAACGCCAACGAAATGTTGAAGAAAAAATTCATGCAGAGAAAGTACCATCTTCCTGTTGTGGGACATTTTGCGGATAAAAGTGTAAGATTCGAATCGATCATTGAAGCGTACAAGGCAACAGGCATACATCCCACCCTGATTTTCGAAGCCTGTATCGGCAAGATATTCAAGGCTAAGAATACACACTGGGAGTATGTAAAAGGGAACCATTACATAAAATACAAGGCCTACTATATCAATGCCCAGGAAAGCTATACACGTGTGGGTGGCTTTAACGGGTAAACACAACCTGATCAGCTAACCGTTCAACACACGGAATCCCAATTTCTTAAGTACCCTGCCGGCACCTGCTTCATCATTGACAATCCTGATGCTGTAAGCCGCGGGCTCCCGTCGCACGGGGTAATTGGCTCGCAGATATTCAAACCTCCGTGGAGCAGACCTCAGGGCATGGTCGTCATTCATGACGTTATACGAGAGAAACACTGCCTCCCGGAGTGTCTCCCGGAGATGCTTCCCGCGTCCGTCCAGTGCAGCATGCTCAGTTTCCGGAGCAGGGAGCCCGGCAGGGGTCCAGTCATCAAGTCCGAGACCGAAATAACGGCTGAGCGCCCTTACGCTCATCCTTGTCCCGTTTGCCTTACTGTCGGTTGCATAGCCGGCAATGTGAGGTGTGGCAATATCAACCAGGCCAAGCAGTTCAGTGTCAACCTCCGGTTCCCCTTCCCAGACATCCAGGACTGCAGCTTTGAGTTTCTGCTGTAAAAGGGCTGTCTTCAGGGCCCCGGTGCTGACCACTTCACCGCGCGAAGTATTTATCAGCACGGGTTTCCTTTCCAGACCGTAAAAAAATTCCTTATCCACAAGGTGAAAGGTCTTATCCGGTCCCTTATAATTCAAAGGAACGTGCAGGCTGATGATGTCCGCTCGCTGCCGGATGCGGTAAAGGTCGACAAAGCAGTCTGCACCTTCTTTCCTTGCTCTCGGAGGGTCGTTCAACAGGACTTTCATGCCGAGTGTTTCAGAGATGCTTTTGACTCTGCCGCCGACATGTCCCACACCGACAATCCCGATCGTCAGTTCATTCAGGTTTGCAGATTCTAGCTCTGACAATGCCAGAAGAACGGAAAGGATGTATTGCTCCACTGAGGATGCATTGCATCCGGGAGCATTGGTCCAGACAATTCCCGCACGGTCACAATATCCGGTGTCAATGTGATCGTATCCGACGGTGGCCGTGGCAATATACCTGACAGCGGTGCCGGCGAGAAGTTTTTCATCACAACTGGTGCGTGTCCGGATGATAAGGGCATCTGTTTTTTTAATAAGTTCATTGGAAATTGCGGAGCCCGGCAGATAACTGACGTTTGCATGATCTTCCAGCACTCCCCTGAGAAAAGGTATTTCATTGTCAGCTATAATGTTCGGGCGTGTCATAAAATGATCAAATGCTGCTTCCTTGCAGGTAAATTAAGTAAAAATTCCCGATAATGTCCGATCGCCCAAGGCAGGGCAATTGAAGTTCCTGCCTGCGATCTGTTCCTGAAATAAACTTTATGATATTTTTCCTATAAATTCATATATTGTATAATTTCACATAAGAAGGCCGATTATCCTGAAAATCACATTGCGGATAATACCCCTGAAATATAATCTGTGTGCTCGAAATATCCTTTCAAAAGGATTGTTGTGCCTGACGGTGATTCTCCTTTGGTCAGTAAACCTGTGCCATTCACAGGGGGTGTCGGAGGCATGGGAAAAATCCGAATACATAATCTTCCTCTCAGATTATACAAGCTGGCCGGACGAGGATAAAATTGATACCTTCAGAATTGGCATCCTTGCAGAAGAAGGCATATATACAGAATTGAGCATAAAATCAATGTCAAGGAAACTGAAGGAAAAGCCTTTCCGGGTAAGCTTCTATAACAGAATCAATAAGATCCGGCCTGTGAACATTCTTTTCATAGCAAAACAAAAGAATCCCTCGATAAACAGAATCAGTAAACGCTGGAAAAACAATCCTGTATTGCTTATAACAGACAGCTGCCCCGGATATGAATATACGATGATCAACCTTCTGACCCTGAACTACAAAAACAATCCTTTTGAAATCAATAAGGTCAATATGGAGGCCGCCGGGCTTACCATTTCAGACAGGATACTTGCCGAGGGTGGTACGGAAGAAGATCTTCGTACCATTTACCGGGAATCGGAACGGGAGCTTCAGAGGCTGAGATCGGACATATCACAACTGAACGAAGAGATCGCAGTGAAACAGGCTGAACTGGAGCAAAGCGAGGAAGAACTCCTGCAGCGATCGAATGAAATAAATGCATTGAATGACACAATCCGGCAGCAGACTGCCAGGCTTGAAGGATTGTCTGAAGTCATTGAATCAAAACAGAAGGATCTGGTGGAAAAGGCACGCATGCTCGAAAAACAGGAAGAAAGTATCAGCTCAGGGAATGCGGAGATCAATTCATTGAATGAGAAAATCGAATCAAGGGAAAAGGAAATAAGTGTACAGGCTCAGACAATGGATGGACAGCGGAAGGACATTCAGGAGCAGCAGGCCTTGATGAACAGGCAACAAACCATCCTCGACGAGCAGATGCTGCGTATTGAGACACAAAGAAGCGAATTGATATTTTTCATCTTCTTTTCCGCGATCATACTGGTCCTTGGTTTTCTGATCTACAGGGCATACAGGGCCAAGAAGAGGATCAACAGGGATCTGCGTGTAAAGAACAGCATTATCATGGAACAGAAGGAAGAAATCTCGGCACAACGTGACCAGCTGGAAAAGATGAACATCACGAAGGACAAGTTTTTTTCCATCATTGCACATGATCTTAAGAATCCCTTCCAATCCATCCTTGGATTTTCCGAACTGCTGCTGAACAATCCGGACGGAATCGAAGAGGACAAGAAACGGGAATACCTCGGAATGATCTTTGATTCATCGCAATTTGCTCACAATCTGCTTGACAATCTGCTGTTCTGGTCCAGGTCACAAACGGATACCATCAAGTATAATCCTTCAAAACTGGACTTGCATACAATGATCAATGAAATCCATTTGATCCTCAGCGTTATCATCGGGAAAAAGAAGCTGGAATTTCAGAACAGGGTCAGGGAGGGGTGCCTGGTTCTGGCCGATAAGAATATGATCCATACCGTAATCAGGAACCTGATCAGCAATGCGATAAAATTCACACCCGAAAAAGGAACAATTACGGTTGATGCAACACAACAGGATGGAAATGTGCTGGTCAGTGTCAGTGATTCGGGAATCGGTATTCCCGAAGACAAACAAAAAAGCCTCCTCTCCTTCGGAGAATTCTATACTACCAAAGGTACCGGAGGAGAACCGGGAACCGGTCTCGGGCTGATTATCTGCAATGATTTTATCACCAAACATGGCGGTAAACTCAGCTTCGTCACCGGGGAAAACAAAGGCACAACATTCAGCTTCAGCCTTCCGGTATGGAAGCCGGGAAACTGACAGGCAAGGCATCCGGCCGGACAGGGGGATTTTCAACGGGTCTCCCGTTGTTCTGTAATGATTGATCGGACAGGAGATATAATCCGTTCCATCAGACGGCGGTCATCGGTAATGATCTCGGCCCTGCCAAGCATTTCCTGGTTAAAGGGGATATCAATGCCATAATAGGTGACCAGCCCGTCCGGCAGGTATACCTCCACTGAATATTCCCGATCGTCCGGAACCAGGCTGATGGACCGGATAATGCCCCTTACCATCCCGTATTCGAGGTGCGGGAAATTGGTAAACTTGATGTTCACCCTCTGTCCCGGCTTGACTTTTCCTGAACCCTCCACGGGAAGGTCGATCTTGCCAATGATCTCTCCCTGTTCGGCCGGGATGACCGTCAGTACCTTATCTCCTTTCCGCACATTCTGGGTTTCACTCCAGTATCTGGTAAACGAAACAACTCCTGCAATTGGGGCTTTCAACAGGTAATTCTGCTCCCAGAAACCGATCTCTGCATTGAGCTTTTCAAATGCAGCCAGCAAGTCTCGCTGCTGCTGCTGTTTTTCCTCAATGGCTTTGAGTTGCAGGTCCTGTTTTTCCTGGCCGAGTCTTGAGATCTCTATTTCTGTGGAAGACATGTTCACCCGAGATTCCTCGTAATTGTATTCCTTCTCATTCCTGTTCGATTCCGATTTTTCATATTCCACATCCGTAAACACCGAATCCGCATACAAGGTTGAATCCCTGTCGAACTGACGCTCTGCCAGGGCATACTGCTGCCTCAGTATACGGCTCTGACCTTCCAGGCGCTCGTAATACAGTTCATACTGCCGTATCTCCTCTTCAAGGGAGGCGATTTTCAGGGCATAATAGTCGAGCTCGAGGAAGTTGTAATAATCCTGATAACTTTTTATGAATTCCGCATAGGCAGGCTGGATTTCACCCAGGGTGTAGTTGTTGTCCATTTCGATGTATTCATCCCTGTCAAAATCCGGAATGATCGTTCTGAGCTCCTCTATATCGTACTCAAGGCTGATCACATCCGTATAATCAGCAGGATTTTCAATGACGGCCAGATGCGTATTCATCTCTACAAACTGGCTGTCGTGAACGAAAAGGCTTTCGATCTGGCCATCCGCTTTTGCCATCAGTGTTGCGGGAGGATTCTCAGTCGTCACAGTGATATCCGCCCTTTTTATATCAGGATACCTGAAAAGCCAGCTTCCCGCCAGGATGACAAGGACGGTTATGAAAATGACAACGGTTCCCCAGCTTACGATCCAGGAGGGAACCATTCCCAGGATGTCCTGAACTTCATCACTTCTGATTTCAATTTTATCCGATTCCTTTTCCGGCATTATGTTCCCAGTTCAAGCTGATTCTTAACAAGATTGAAATAAGCTCCTTTTTTCCGTATCAAATCTCCGTGTTTTCCCGATTCAACGATTCTTCCCTTATCCAGAACCACGATCTGGTCGGCATTTTTCACTGTACTCAGGCGATGTGCGACCACAACGACGGTCCTGCCCCGGAAGAAATCCTGGAGGTTGTCGATGATCACCTTTTCATTTTCAGCATCCAGGGAGCTTGTCCCTTCGTCCATGAACATGTACTCGGGATCCTTATATACGGCCCTGGCAATCAGTATCCGTTGCTTCTCACCCCCGCTGAGTGATTGCCCGCCTGTCCCGATCCTGGTGTTGTAGCCTGCAGGCAGGGATTCCACGAAATCCTTAACATTTGCCATTCTCACGGCATTCAACAGCCGGTCGGCATCCACGTTTTCTTCTCCAAGGGTTATATTCCTGGCAATCGTATCCGAAAAAACAAAACCATCCTGCATGACCACTCCGCATCTGCGTCTCCAAAGCTGATGACTGATTGACTGAAGTGAGGTGTCCCCCACCCTGATCTCTCCCTCCACAGGCTTGTAAAAGGCCAGCAGGAGTTTGACCAGCGTGGTTTTCCCGCTCCCGCTTACCCCCACAATGGCAGTAACCTTATCTTCAGGGATATTGAAATTCAGGTCATCCAGGACTTTTCTGGAATAGGGACCTTCATACTGGAAAAAAAGCTTACTGACCTGTATGGTCCTGCTTTCCGGCATAACGATCATGCTGCTACGGTCCTCCTCTTCTTCATTCGTTTCCTGATGGATCTCTCCCAGGCGCTCCAGGCTTATCTTTGCATCCTGCGTAACATGCATGAAATGGATCAGCTGTTCAATGGGGCTGTTCAGCTGCCCGATGATATAGGAGACGGCCAGCATCATCCCCAGTGTCATTTCCCCGTGTATCACAGATATGGCAGCCAGGAATGTGATCAGGATATTTTTGGTTTCATTGAGGAAAAGCCCGCCTGCCTCCTGGTACTGGGTAAGGGCAAGGGTTTTGATATTCACTCTGAACAAGGATCCCTGTATATGTTCCCACTCCCAGCGTTTTTGTTTTTCCGCATGGTACAGTTTAATGTCCTGCACACCGTTGATCAGCTGGATGAGTTTGCTCTGATTCTCCGAAAGGCTTGAGAACCTCCTGAAATCAAGCTCCCTGCGTTTTTTCATAAAAACGCTGAGCCATAAAAAATACAATATGCTTCCCGCAACAAACAACAGGAGTATCTTCCAGCTGTAAATGGCAAGAACAATCCCGAAAATCAACAGGTTAACAAGTGAAAAAAGAATGTTCAGGGAAGAGCTTGTAAGGAAATATTCAATCCTCCTGTGGTCCCCGATGCGCTGCAGTATGTCCCCGATAAGTTTTATGTCGAAGAATCCCATGGGCAGTTTCATCAGTTTGATCAGGAAATCCGATATCAGGGAAATATTAACCCGGGTGCTCAGATGGAGCAGTATCCAGCCTCTTATAAAATCGACGGACATTCTGCTGATCAGCAGTACCAGTTGCGCAATAAGGATCAGGGTAATAAAACCGATGTTCTGGTTGTTGATACCAATATCTATTATGGATTGGGTCAGAAAGGGAAACAGCAATTGCAGGATACTGCCCAGAAGCATCCCGAGGATCAACTGGACAATATATTTCCTGAATGGTTTAAGGTAGGAAAAAAGAAAACGAAAACTCGACTTGTTCACAGCCTCTCCTTCTTCCGCATAAAAATCGGGTGTCGTCTCAAGAAGCAGGGCCATGCCTTTTCGTTCTCCGTCCTTTTCAGCACTGACCCAGGCTTTTAAGAATTCTTCCCGTCCATACCGGACCAGTCCGAATGCAGGATCCGCAACAAAAACCTTATCCCGTGTGATCCGGTAAACAACAACGAAATGATTCTGTTTCCAGTGGGCAATCAGGGGAAGCGGAGCGGAACCGAAGAGTTTCTCTGCCGTGAGAGAAACTCCCATGGTTCGAAATCCGATGGCCTCGGCAGCTTCACTGATTCCCATCATGGACACACCTTCACGGGAGAGATAGCTTTTATCACGAAGGGTCTGGAGCGTATAGGTTTTGCCGTAATGCTTTGCAATCATCCGCAGGCACGAGGGCCCGCAATCCATGGCATCAAGTTGCTTATAAAAGGGAAAACCAGGCATGTGCAGGGGCTGCTTAAAGCACTAAAATAGCAAAAACTTGAATTATATTGCCGGAAGGAAACAAAGGTTTTCAACGAATGCTGCGAAGAATGGCCTTCGCATCCCGCTTATGGACCGTTCCGCTCCCGGCGATCTGCTCAAGCAACGCTACCGAATTTTCCGGCATGTCGCTTTTCAGATAGCAGAGGGCAAGGTACCATCTGACGGCCTGCATCTGATCCCCTGCTCCCTCCTGAAGCAGTTGTTCGAATGCATGTATGGCTTTGTCGGTCTGATTCAGGTTCATATACGTCAATCCCATATAGAACCTGGCATATTGTCCTGTTGCAGTGCTGTCGGCAAGCATATTAAAAAGCACTTCAGCTCTTTCGTAATCCCCCGATTCATAGACCTCCACGGCAAAAAGAAAATCATTGTTCGACCGGGTAAGCTCCGTAATCCGCTCCGTTTTCTCAAATACACCGAAATTTGCAGCATATATTTCGGCCGGAGTCGGTTTAACAAACGGCTTAAGCAATAAAACCGAGAGTATCCCGCCAAAAATGATCAGAGCTGCCAGACCATACCATAGATGCTGTATCCGTAAAATGCCCCCCTGGGATTTATGGAAATAGGCAGATGCTGCTTCCCGCAGTTCCTTCCCGAATTCTTCCGGAATTTTCTCTCTGCCCGATTTGTAATCCCCTACTGCCTGCCTGATTTCCCTGAGTGTTTCCGCGCTAAGTCCCTGTTCCCGATCTCTTTCCTTATCCAGCATTTCACGGGCGAGTTCCTGCAGGTTTCTGATTTCCTCTACCTGTCGTGCAAGAGCAGGGTCCCGGGCCAGTTCTTTTTCGAATTCCCGGCTGTCCCCTTCCTTCAAATCCCCGTCCAGGTACTTTATGATTCTTTCTTCATTCTCCATTGATTATTGCCTTGTATTCCGGGTCCTTCCTGATCCTGTTATAAAGACTTTGTTTGCACCGGTATTTTCGGTCGGATGCATAATGTTCACTGCTGTATCCCAATTTCTTCATAATCTCGGGTATCGAAACCCTGTTGAAATGCAATTTCAGCAATTCCCTGCAATCTTTGCTCAATTGTTTAAAATGATGTTCAAACATTTTTAACAACCTCTCCTCGAGCTCCATATCCGTATCATTGCTTTCCAGGGCCATATCAAGTACGGAATCCTCAACCAGCTGGTATTTTCTTTTTCTCATATCATGCATCCAGATGTTCTTGCATACTGCGAACAGATAGGTGGAAAAGCTGCAGCTCAGTTCAAGCCCCTTCCCCGTTATCTTCTGATAAATTACCATAAGGGCTTCCTGAAATACATCTTTGATATGTTCCGGATTCCCGCCCCGCCCCATCAGGAACCTTTCAACTTTTTCATAATATCTCCCGTAAATGAAATTCAGCACTTTACGATCACTGTTCAAAATCCCCTCTATGATCTTCTCATCCGAATATCGCTCCATTGCCGGAGATGTAATTGATTTGAAATGTTCCAGTTATATAAATATAATAAATATTACGGGGAAACCACGATCATTCGTTGTGAGAAAGCAGATACAAAACCGCAGCTGGAAATCAAAGATTTAAGGCTGCTCTTTATATCTGCTTCCTCA
>CAYOPZ010000011.1:48707-87812 GCA_964406005.1 uncultured Bacteroidaceae bacterium | reverse complement strand
AAGAGCAGCCTTAAATCTCTGATTTCCAGCTGCGGTTTTATATCTGCCTTCTCAGGTTGATATAAATTTTTTTTCAGGCTTATATGTTATAGTATGAAGATTTCCGGGGGATATTCCACATCCGTGAGGATCAGTCCCCTTGCCGGGACGGAAGCGCCTGCTGCCGACCGGTTTTTACGCTCGATAATGTTACGGAATCCGGCCAGGTCCAGTTTCCCGGATCCTATATCGAGCATGGTGCCCACGATGGCCCGGACCATATTCCTTAAAAAACGGTCTGCCTTGATGGTGAAAATCAGGTGAGAATCAACCTGTTCCCATTGTGCCAGCTGAATCCTGCAATATTTGGTCCTGGATTCCGTGTCCACCTTGCTGAAGCTGGTAAAATCAGTATATTCCTTCAGGATTTCAGAGGCTTCCTGCATGCCTTCAATGTCGAGATCTCCGTAGATATAATGCGCCATGTCCCGGTGGAAAGCATGTTTTTTCCTGTGTATATGGTACTCGTAGGTTCTGGAAAGGGCACTGAAACGTGCGTGCGCTTCCGGTCTGACGGCGATGAATTCATGAATCACGATGTCGCCCGGCAACTTGCTGTTGACTTTAAACAGGAACCCGCTGTCCCTGTCAAGGTCTTTGTGTGCAGTATCGAAATGTGCAAAGAATATATTGGCATGGACGCCTGTATCCGTTCGCCCGCATCCGGTGACCCGGATTCTTTCATCAAGCAGCAGGCCCAGGTCTTTCTGCAGGACATCCTGGACGGTCGGCGCATCGGGTTGCACCTGCCATCCGTGGTACCCTGTACCCTGAAAGGAAAGCTTTATGAAATACCTTTCGTTCAGTATTGATTTTACATCTGTAGCAGAGTAAAAGTACGATATTTTATACATTTCCGGAGGTTGGGACGGATTGTCTCCCAGCCTTAAGGATTATTCCGATTCTTTAACATTTTTTAACCGGGTACCTGTTCCCTTTATCCTTGAATAATACAAACTCAAATACTAATTTTGGGAACTTCTAAATTTTTACACAATCATGACGACGGAAACTGTTAACATCAAGGAACTCAACGAGAGAATAGAGAAAGAGAGCGCATTCGTGGAAATGATCACCATGGAGATACAAAAAGTGATCATCGGTCAGCGACGCCTTATAGACAATCTGATGATCGGGTTGCTTACGGACGGGCATATCCTTCTGGAAGGGGTGCCCGGGCTGGCAAAAACCCTTGCGGTCAATACACTGGCCCGGACCGTTGACGCCGGATTCAGCAGGCTTCAATTCACACCGGACCTCCTTCCCGCCGACCTGATAGGCACAATGATATACAGTCAGAAAAAAGAAGAGTTTGTGGTTAAGAAGGGTCCCATTTTTTCCAATTTCATTCTGGCAGATGAAGTGAACCGGTCCCCGGCAAAGGTACAAAGCGCACTGCTTGAAGCCATGCAGGAAAAGCAGGTTACAATAGGCAGCGAATCCTACAGGCTGGAGCAGCCATTCATGGTGCTGGCAACGCAAAATCCCATTGAACAGGAAGGCACCTATCCTTTACCGGAGGCGCAGGTAGACCGTTTCATGCTTAAGGTGGTCATTGACTACCCTTCGAAGGATGAGGAAAAGCTGATCGTAAGGGAGAATATTGCAGAGGTTTTTCCGTCTGCGGAAACCGTTGTGAAACCTGCCGATATACTCAAGGCAAGGTCGGTTGTGAAGGAAGTCTATATGGATGAGAAAATCGAAAAGTATATTCTCGATATTGTTTTCTCCACACGTAATCCTGACCAGTACGGTCTCGGGCAATACCTGCATATGATACAATATGGCGGTTCTCCCAGGGCCAGCATCAATCTTGCCCTTGCATCCAAGGCTTATGCCTTTATCAAGCGCAGGGGATATGTAATCCCCGAGGATGTCCGTGCAGTGTGCCATGATGTGCTGCGGCACAGGATTGGATTAACCTATGAGGCTGAAGCTGAAAATATTACATCGGAGGATATTGTTACGGATATCCTGAATACGATTGAGGTACCCTAAACTGATTACCGACCTATGGGGATATTTAAGAAATCCAATCCAAACACGGAAGCATACTGGAACAGCAAGTATGATGAAATGGTCAGGAGCGGGGAACTGAGATCCGACGGGAAACACCTGGACAAATTCCTTCCCATTTTTCAGAATTCTGCCAGCATTTTGGATTTCGGATGCGGATTGGGAGGAAATGTGCGGTATCTGTCATCCCTTTTATCAGGTAAAAGATTCTGCCTGATAGACCAGAGTGAGGTCTGCCTCCGGTATGTATCGGAAAATCTTCTGGGCAGGAATGACGACAGGGGAAACCGTTTTGAATACCATACGGGTTACTCGAAGTTACCTGTCGATTCCGTGGATACGGTAATGTCCATTGAGGTGCTTGAGCACATTACGGATTATATGCAGGTCATGACTGACCTGTGGAACCTGGTATCGCCAAAGGGATACCTGTTGATTTCTGTTCCTGTAAAGGGATGGAGGGACAGGCACAGGGAACATGTGAATAAATTCACCGTCTCAGAAATGTTCAGGATATTGTCGGGCTTCTCTGAAATTGTACATATTTCAGTACGGTCTTATTCAAAGCGGTCCGGCAGACTGGCAACCGCATACTTTTATATTCAAAAACAGGAATGATTTTTGAACCGGACACGGTAATAAAAACACATTGTTGATGAAATGGAAAAACTTCATAGGGTTATGGATCTGCCTGGTTTCCTGGAACAGCCTTTCAGCCCAGCATTTTATAGGCAGGAACAAGTCTGAGGTCAGGGAACTGATGGCCGAGTACAGGAAGGAGCTGATGGAAGACAAATCTTCCGTCAACAGGGTATACAACATTGTAAAGTATGTTGACGGGCTGCAGAATCAGACCATGCTGTTTGTTTTTACGGATGATGATATCTGCCAGTATACCAAATGGATGTGCGATTATTCCATGATCAGCAAGGTACTTGCAGAACTGAATGAATCCTACGGAAATTCCGCCGGGAACACCTGGCATTACACGCATCAGGGGGAATCCTATACCATTACCCTCACCAAAGGGGACTGGTTTTTTACCGTAACAACCAGGAAACTGGAATAAAAACGGAACGGTCGGTTGAGATGGAAGCAATAGAGTTATTAAAAAAAGTAAGAAAGATCGAGATCAAGACCCGGGGATTGTCAAAGAACATTTTTGCGGGGGAATATCACAGTGCATTCAAGGGGCGGGGAATGGCTTTCAGCGAGGTCAGGGAGTACCAGTACGGGGATGATATCAGGACCATTGACTGGAATGTGACAGCGCGTTTCAATCATCCCTTTGTCAAGATTTTTGAAGAGGAACGTGAGCTTACCGTCATGCTTCTGATCGATGTGAGCGGTTCACGAAATTTCGGGACACAAACCCAGCTGAAAAGGAACATGATCACCGAAATTTCTGCCGTGCTTTCATTCTCGGCCATACAGAATAATGACAAGATCGGCGTGATCATGTTCAGCGACCAGGTTGAAAAATTCATCCCGCCCAAGAAGGGGCGACAGCATATTTTACGCATCATCAGGGAACTGATCGACTACGAACCTCTGCGCCAGGGGACCGATATATCAGAGGCTTTGCGCTATTTCACCAATGCCATTAAAAAAAGGAGCACAGCGTTCCTGATATCTGATTTCATCGACAGCAATTATGAGGAGGCCCTCCGGATTGCAAATAAGCGCCATGACCTGATCGCATTGAATATTTATGATGAAAGGGAAACATTACTTCCCAAGGTGGGTATGGTCAGGATGAAGGACGCGGAATCGGGGGCAATGATCTGGGTGGATACAGGCAGTTACAGGATACGTGACTTATATGCCGGTTGGTGGGGCAGGGAACAGGAAAAGTTCCAGGACCTTATGCTGAGGACCGGGATGGATTCGGTCAGCATACGTACGGATGAGGATTATGTGAAACCTTTGATGATCCTGTTTAAAAGGAGATAAAATTGGTCTGTTTTTTCAAATATATCATTAGAGGGATCAGGCGGGGCGCAATATCCTGCCTGTTTGCGATAATCCTGCTTTCTTTTCTTTCCCAGGGAATGCTGAATGCCCAGTCTGCGGAGGTAAAAGCGGAATTCGATACCAGCGAGATAAGAATTGGTGAACCCTTTCATCTCAATTTGCACGTAATACAATCCCGGGGATTGAAGGTGGAATTTCCCCCAATAGGGAACACGCTGGCCGGCAGGATAGAAGTACTTGAAAGCTCCGCGGCGGATACATCCGTTTCAGACGATAAGCTGCAAATTCAAAAACAATACAGTCTGACCTGTTTTGATTCCGGTTTCTATGAGATCCCGCCGCTTGTTTTCGGGGTAAGTGAGGGGGACCTGTCGGACAGCATTATCACAAATCCCCTGTCCCTGGTTGTACATACAGTGGCGGTCGACTCAACGATATATGACATCAAGGAACCCATGCATGTACCCGTGGGTTTTATGGAGGTGTTCCCTTATGCCGCGGGGGGGCTGGTTCTTCTGCTTGCGGCAGGACTTCTCGTACGCCATCTGAGAAAGCGTAAAGGCGCAGGTCCCATATTCGCACCGGCAAGACCTGAAGAACCTGCCCATGTGACAGCGCTGAGAGAACTGGATGCATTGAAAGAAGAAAAATTGTGGCAGAAGAATGAATTCAAGCTTTATTATTCAAGGCTCACGGAGATCATAAGGCAATATATGGAACGGCGTTACGGTATACCAGCCATGGAAATGACCTCTTATGATATTTACATGGCCTGGATGCAATCGGGAGAAGACAGGGATGACCTGTCCGGACAGCTCAACCTGCTGCTGAACCTGGCAGACCTTGTGAAATTCGCAAAGGAGAAACCCGTTGCATCCGATAACGAAGAGAACATGGAACGCGCATATGATTTTGTGCACCGGACGAAGCTGGTCAAACCCTTATACGGAGAAGATCACGAGGTAAATAATACTGAGGAGGGAAAAATACCTGTAGAAAATGAATAATCTGGTTTTTGCCAATCCGGAATTGCTGTATCTCTTATTTCTGCTGGTACCTATCACAGGATGGTATATCTGGAAGGAAAAAGGCTCCTTTGCATCCATACAGGTATCGAGTATCCGTGCACTGGAAGGGGCAAAGGTCACTTTCCACCATGTCCTGAGACACATCATTTTCGCGTTGAGGATACTGGTCCTGGCCCTTGTCATCATAGTACTGGCCAGGCCGCAATCCGTCAACCGGTGGGAGGATACATCAACGGAAGGCATTGATATCATGCTGGCGCTGGATATTTCCAGCAGCATGCTGGCCCGGGACCTGAAACCCGACCGGCTTGAAGCTTCCAAGGATGTGGCCATTGAGTTCATTTCGGGACGGGAGTCCGACCGGATCGGACTTGTTGTGTACAGCGGAGAAAGCTTTACCCAGTGCCCCCTGACCACGGACCATGCCGTGCTGGTCAACCTGTTCAACGACATTCATAGCGGGATGATCGAAGACGGGACGGCCATTGGCATGGGGCTGGCAAATGCCGTAAGCAGGTTGAAAGACAGCAAAGCCCTAAGCAAGGTGATCATTCTGCTGACCGACGGAGTGAACAACAGGGGTGCCATCGCACCCATGACCGCTGCAGAAATTGCCAAAACATTCGGGATCCGGGTATACACCATCGGAGTGGGGTCTCAGGGGATGGCTACTGCACCTGTCCAGACTCCCTACGGAATACACCTCCAGCAAGTTAAGGTTGAAATTGATGAAGATGTTCTGAAAAAAATTGCAGACGCCACTGACGGCAGATATTTCAGGGCGACCGATAATGAAAAACTGAGGGAGATCTACAAGGAGATAGATGCACTTGAAAAATCAAAAATTGATGTAAGAAAATACAGTAAGAAAGAAGAGGAATACCTGGGCTTCGGACTGGCGGCAACCGCCTTGCTGTTGCTGGAAATACTTCTCAGATATTTGTTCTTCAGGAATGTACCATAAATAAGATGTTTCGGTTCGGAAATATGGAATACCTGTCCCTGCTGGGATTAATACCCTTGCTGGTGATACTTTTTGTCATCCTGTTCAATTTAAGAAAAAGGGCATTGAAAAGATTCGGGAATATGGCTGTAATTTCCCAGTTGATGCCCTCCCTTTCGTTTACCAGGCCTGTTGTCAAGTTTGTATTTCTTGTGCTTGCCCTGGGCCTGCTGATCGTGGGAATTGCACGCCCCCAGTTCGGCTCGAAGCTCCGGGAAGTAAAGCGTGAAGGCATAGAAATTATAATTGCCCTGGATGTCTCTAACAGCATGATGGCAGAAGATATCAAACCCAACCGGCTGGAAAGGGCCAAGCTGGATATTGCCAGGCTGGTGGACAGGCTTGTGAATGACAAAATCGGGCTGATTGTTTTTGCAGGGGATGCATATACCCAGATCCCCATTACAACCGATTATGTTTCCGCCAAGCTCTTTCTGAACTCCGTAAGTACGGATATAGTGCCCAGACAGGGTACCGCCATAGGATCCGCAATTAAACTCGGCATGAAATCCTTCACGCAGCAGCAGGAGAGCAGCAAGGTCCTGATCGTTATTTCAGACGGGGAAAACCATGAGGATGATGCCGTGGAAGCTGCAAAGCTTGCCCGGGAGAAAGGGATCGTCGTGCACACCATAGGGGTAGGTCTCCCGCAGGGTGCACCCATACCGGTATATGGCAGCGGGGGTCAGAAAACCTACAGAAAGGACAATGAAGGGCAGACCATAGTTTCCAAGCTGGATGAGAACATGCTTCAGGAGGTGGCTGCCGCAGGAAACGGTTCCTACATCCGGTCTTCAGAGAGCAGGGTGGGCCTTGACAGGCTATTCGAGGAAATCAACAGGATGGACAAGCAGGAACTGGAGTCGAGAATATATTCGGAATATGAGGAGCGCTTCCAGTACCTCTTCGGGTCCGGACTTGTATTCCTGCTGATCGAGTTCTTTGTCCTGGAAAGAAAAAACCGATGGTTAAGTAATATCAGATTATTTGAATGAGTTATGATAAAAAGTTATTTATATGTGGTTTACGGTCTCTGCCTCATCGGATCGTCTTGTGTATACGGGCAGGCCGAAAGAAAATACATCCGGCAGGGAAATAAGGAATACGGTGAGGAAGCCTTTGACAAATCAGAAATACTTTACAGAAAAGCGCTGGAAAAGGACCGTGATTCATACGAGGGGGAATTCAATCTCGGGGACGCACTGTACAAGCAGGATAAATACGAGGATGCGGCACGGAGCTACAGTGAACTTACCGGAAGTGAGAAAGACAAGGAAAAGCTGGGGCATCTTTATCATAACCTGGGAAATTCCCTGCTGAAATCCGACAAGGTGGAAGAATCCATCGAGGCCTACAAGGAAGCCCTCAGGAACAATCCAACCGACGAGGAAACCCGCCATAACCTGGCATTTGCACAGCGACTGCTTCAGCAGCAGCAACAGCAGCAACAACAGGATCAGGACCAACAGAACAAGGATGGGCAACAGGATCAGCAGGAGCAGAACCAGCAGCAGCAGCAGGGGGACCGGCAGGAGGAAAAAAAGCAACCGCAGCCTGGGGAGCAGCAACAGCAAAACGAGCAGCAGCAACCCGGGGAACAGGAGCAGCAAATATCCAGAGAAGACGCCGAGCGCATGCTCCAGGCATTACAGCAGCATGAACAGGAGCTGCAGGAGAAATTAAAAGAACAGCAGGCAAAGGCAAAAAGGGTAAAAGTATTGAAAGACTGGTGAATCTGATCGTTAAATACGGAATTGTCATATTGGGATTCCTGATTCCGGGAATCCTGGTCGGGGCGCAGGAAGTCAGCTTCACGGCAGATGCCCCCGGGGTTGTAAGGGTAGGGGAGCAATTCAGACTGAATTTCGTGGTAAATGCCGAACCGTCCTCATTCGATGCACCCGAATTTACCGGTTTCTATGTGATCAGCGGTCCCAACCGGTCTTCCAGCAGAAGCTTCCAGATCATAAACGGGCGCAGTACATCGAGTGTTTCCATAACTTACACGTATTACCTGCAGGCAACAAGTGAAGGGAAATTTGTTATACCGTCCGCAAGGGTCACGGTGAACAAGAAGGATTATGTATCGAACGAAGTAAAAATTGAGGTCATCGCCGGTTCGCAGCCGGCCCGTCAGGGAACCGGGAATCCGGAGCAGACCCCGGATACGGAAGCCTCTGATGATCTTTTTGTCCGTCTGCAGGCCGACAGGAAAAGCCTTTATCTGGGGGAATGCCTCATAGTCACGATTAAATTGTACACCCGATTGCAGATCACGGGATTGGGAGACAGCGAAATGCCCGATTACGACGGATTCTGGACTCAGGACATCGAGACACCTTCGCAGCTGGACCTTGTCAGGGAGAATGTGAACGGAACGATCTACAATACAGGAATAATCAGGAAGGTCATCCTGTTTCCGCAGAAAACAGGAGAATTGACGATCACACCGTTCAGCCTTGAAACCTACGTAAGGCAGCAGGTTCAAAGACCCGGAAGCATTTTTGATGATTTTTTCGGTTTTTCTTCTTCCAATGTCAGGAAATTGTTAAAAACCGGGCCTGTCACCATTGAAGTGAAGCCCCTGCCCGCAGGAGCGCCGGATGATTTCCACGGTACGGTCGGGAACATTCGCCTGAAAGCTGAAGTGGACAGACAGGAGGTCGAAACGAATGATGCCGTCAATTATAAATTAAGCATCAGCGGTGAGGGAAACATTCAGCTTGCCGAAGCCCCGACGGTGAAATTCCCTCCTGATTTCGAAGCTTATGATCCGAAAATCCAGACCAGCATAAAAAATTCCGATGCCGGACAAACAGGTACAAAAATATTTGAATATCTCCTCATTCCCCGTCATGAGGGGTTTTACAGGATCCCGCCCGTGACCCTCAGCTATTTTGATCCGGGTGCCAAAGCATATAAGTCTCTCCGTACGGATGAGATTAACCTCAGGGTGGCAAAGGGAGAGAAGGAGGAAACGGCAGGTGTAATTACAGGCCCTGCAAAGGAAGACCTCAGGATCATAGGAAGCGATATACTTTTTATCAAGAACCAGGATTTCAAGCTGAAAAAAATCGGTTCGGGTTTTCTTGGTTCAACTGTCTTCTTTTTGCTGTACGGAGCTGCTGCAATCCTGTTCGTGGCAACCTTGCTGATCAGGCGAAACCGAATCAGGAAGCTTCAGAATGTGGAATTGTTAAAGAACCAGAGAGCCAGCAAGGAAGCCAGGAAGCGATTGAAAGAAGCTTCCGTCCATTTGAAAAATGGTGATGTGGAAGCGTTTTACGAAGCTGTGCTGAAAACCCTGGAGGGTTACCTGGCAGACAAACTGTCCATACCCAGGTCGGATCTTTCAAGGGATACTGTCCGGGAAGGGCTCAGGAAATATGATATACCGGAGGATATGATCACCGAATACCTTGATCTGGCAGATCGTTGTGAAATGGCCAAATATTCTCCGGAAGCTGTAAGGGGAAGCATGGACGAACTCTATTCAGGCACCATGAGTGTAATCAGCAAAATGGATCGGAATCTGAGGAAATGAAAAAACTGTTTATCATATCCGGCTTTATCTGCCTCATCCTGCCGTCATGTTATGCAAATGATCTGGATACGCTTGTACGGCAGGGCAATGCCTTTTACATGGACGAGGCCTATGAAAAAGCGGTTGATGCATATGAATCCGTGATCGATTCGGGATATGTTTCTGCGGAACTTTATTACAACCTGGGAAACGCTTATTACAAGTCACATAATATTACCATGGCCCTGGTAAATTACGAAAGGGCCCTGAGGCTTGACCCCCGTGATGAAGAGACCCTGCATAACCTTGCAATAGCCAGGGAATTTGTGGTCGACAAGATCGATGTTCTGCCGGAATTTTTCCTGCTTACCTGGTTCCGGGGATTTGTTAAAATGCTGGATCCGGACCTTTGGGCCAGTATAAGCATTACAGCTTTTGTGGCAGCCCTGTGCCTGCTGCTCATCTATTTCTTTTCAATGAAGATCAACCTCCGAAAGGCATCTTTCTGGATGGCTGTGCTCCTGTTTATAATCTCCGTTTCCACATTCGTTTTTGCCGCCGGGCACAATCGCTTGGTCATGCAGCATAACCAGGCCATCGTCCTCAGTCCCTCGGTAACCATCAAAAGTTCGCCTGACGAACAGAGCGGTACGGACCTGTTCCTGCTGCACGAAGGTACCAAGGTGACCATCGAGGACCAGCTGGGCGACTGGCGCGAAGTGATTCTGACAGACGGAAACCGCGGATGGCTGAAAAAAAGTGACCTGATCCTGCTCTGAACCCGAAAGGAAAAACCTGACTTCGATTCATCCGATTATACTTATCTTTGCTTATTCATTCGGCCATTATGATGCATAAAAAGAAACCGACTGAACAGGATATCGCAGGGACGGAGACCTGGGGTACATGGAACAGGGAACCTTCGGAATTTCCGTGGTATTACTCGGAGAAGGAAACATGTTACATTCTGGAGGGGTCGGCGAGGGTAACCGCGGAAAACGGAGAGGCAATTGAATTCGGAAAAGGCGATATGGTGACTTTTGAAGCGGGTCTGAAATGTACCTGGAGAATTGACAATACGATTCGAAAACGCTTCAAATTCGGCTGATGAACACACTGGTTCTCACACTGCTCGCATTCGGTGGTTATCTGCTGGCCTACAGGTTCTATGGCAGGTACCTGGCTAGAAAGCTCTTTGTTCTCAATCCCCGGGCTTCAATGCCTTCGCATGAGTTCATGGACGGCGTGGATTTTGTCCCAACAAAAAAACACATCCTGTTCGGCCATCATTTTACCACCATCGCAGGGCTCGGACCTATTGTCGGTCCGGCAATCGGGATCATCTGGGGATGGATACCTGCATTTATATGGGTCTTTTTCGGGTCTATATTCATGGGCGCTGTACATGATTTTTCAACGCTGGTGGTATCGGCACGCAACCGGGGCAAGACAATCGGGGACCTGACAGGCGACCTGATCGGCCCCGGCACAAGATTCGCCTTCCAGTTCATTATGCAATTCCTGCTTTTTATCGTTCTCGCGGTGTTTGCAATGATCGTAGGGGTCCTTTTCGTAATGTATCCCCAGTCGGTTTTTCCGGTATGGATGCAAATACCCATAGCCGTATGGCTGGGATGGATGATACGCAGGGGGGGGAACGACCTTCTGTATTCCGTCATAGCCGTCGTCCTTATGTATGCTACCGTGATCATAGGGATTTATCTCCCGGTTACAGTGCCGCCCGTACAGGGATCCTCCGTGGTTACCTGGTGCCTGATATTGTTCGTATATGTGTTTTTCGCTTCCACCATTCCGGTACAAAAACTATTGCAGCCGCGGGACTATATCAATTCACACCAGCTTATGATCGCCATCTTTCTGATCGTTGCCGGTCTGGTAGTTGCACATCCTGTGATCACTGCCCCGGGCATTAACCCTCAGGCTTTCAGTCCGGGTTCGGATGTACCCGCCCTGATGCCCATTCTGTTCATCACCATTGCATGCGGTGCCATTTCCGGATTTCATTCCCTGGCCAGCAGCGGGACCACAGTGAAGCAGGTGGACCGGGAAAACCATACCCTGTTCATTGGCTACGGGGGCATGCTCTGGGAAAGTTTCCTGGCTGTACTCGTGTTGATGGCAGTGGCAGGAGGTCTGGGTCTGGGACTGGAAAAGGAAGGTAATCTGTATACAGGTGCGGAGGCTTTCCGGCAACAGTATGCAACCTGGGCCGCATTCAGCGGCATTGAAGGCAAACTTGAGGCTTTCGTGACAGGGGCATCCAATCTGTTCCTGCGTCTGGGGATACCATCCGCAGTCGGTACCAGTATAATCGCTGTATTCATTGTCAGTTTTGCCAATACGACACTGGATTCCTGCACCCGGATCCAGCGTCTCTCCCTGCAGGAAATATTCCGCAAAAAGAACGGTTTTGTCATGAAACCGGTAAACAACAGGTATGCCGCAACCTTTTTCGTGGTCACCGCTGCCATGGTCATGGCATTTCTCAAACCCGGGGCACAGGGCGCAATGGTCCTCTGGCCCCTGTTCGGTACATTGAACCAGCTTCTGGCCGCCCTGGCGCTGGGCATCGTAACACTTTATTTGTACAATAAGCGAAAGAACGTCATGATTACGCTGATCCCCATGCTACTGGTCCTCCTGGTTACCGTCTGGGCCATGCTGATCAATTTATCGGATTTCTGGCAAAAACAGGATTACCTGCTCACGGGGCTTTCCATCATCATCCTCGGCCTTACATTATGGCTGCTTGCAGGGGGCGTCGGTGCACTGTTCCGGAAACATACCCTGGCCCCGTTGAAGGCCTGAGCCCTTAATTCCTCCGGTACCGCATCTTATTAACACAAAAAAAACATGATGAAGTTGAAGATTTCATTATTTTATACTAATTTTATTTATTCTTTTGTAAGAATTATTCTCTTAAAGTAATCTGTCACTCATGAAAACTGATTCGGTACGTGAAAAACTGGCTGATAAGGGTTTGAGGATAACTCCCCAGAGGATGGCAGTCCTGGAGGCGGTAATCGTTCTGGACAACCATCCGACGGCAGAGAATATCAGTGAGTATCTCAGGGTCAATCAGCCCAATATCTCCACGGGTACAATTTACAAGATCCTTGACATACTTGTGAGAAATGACATTATCAGGAAAGTCAGAACAGACGGGGATGCGATGAGATATGATGCGGTCCTGGAAAGCCACCATCATTTATATTGTGCTGATTCCGAAAGGATAGAAGATTATGTGGATAAGGAACTCAGCACCATGCTTGACGATTATTTCAAAAGGAAGAGCATCCCCAACTTCCGGGTGAAAGACATCAACCTGCATATCATTGGAAATTTTATAAAAACAAAAACTTAAAAAGAATACCATGGCAAAAAAGAGAAAAAAACTGACAACGGCCTCAGGCAGGCCATATTTTGAGAATGAGGACAGCCTGACCGCCGGACCGAGGGGACCGGTATTGTTGCAGGATTTTTACCTGCATGAAAAACTGGCTCATTTTAACCGTGAACGCATACCCGAGCGTATAGTGCATGCAAAGGGAACCGGGGCATTTGGAAAATTCACCGTTACAAAGGACATCACCGCTTATACAAAGGCAAAACTGTTCGCCAGGGTGGGAAACGAATGCCGGGTTTTTGTTCGCTTTTCGACCGTAGGGGGCGAAAAGGGCAGCGCCGATACGGAAAGAGATCCCAGGGGCTTTGCAGTGAAATTCTATACGGAAGACGGGAATTGGGACCTCGTTGGCAACAATACCCCCGTATTTTTCATTAAGGATGCAAAAAAATTCCCGGATTTCATACATACCCAGAAGCGGGATCCCAGGACAAACCTGAAAAGCCCAACCATGATGTGGGATTTCTGGAGCCTGAATCCGGAAAGCCTGCACCAGGTTATGATCCTTTTCAGCGACAGGGGCACGCCCGACGGTTACAGGCACATGAACGGATACGGAAGCCATACCTTTTCGCTGATTAACGACAAGGACGAAAGAATATGGGTGAAGTTCCATTTTAAAACCCGGCAGGGCATTAAGAATTTTACCGGTCCCCGGGCAAATGACATGAGGGGCAAGGATCCCGATTATTCCCAGAGAGACCTGCTCGAAGCCATCGGGCGTGGTGATTTTCCCAAATGGAGCCTGAAGATCCAGTTAATGACGGATGAGCAGTCCGGAAAGTTCAGATGGAACCCGTTCGATGTAACCAAGATCTGGCCTCATTCGGACTATCCGCTTATGGAAGCGGGTGTTATGGAATTGAATGAAATCCCGGAGAATTATTTTGAGGATGTGGAACAATCTGCTTTTGCACCGGCTCACACGGTTAACGGCATAGCCCTCTCCCCGGATAAAATGCTGCAGGGACGGATACTTGCATATCCGGATGCACACAGGTACAGACTGGGTGTCAATTATGAGCAGATACCGGTAAACCGGGCCATAACCGAAGTGAAAAACCATCAGCGGGATGGTTTCATGAGGGTGGATGGGAACAGCGGCGGAAGCCCGAATTATTTCCCCAACAGCTTTGATGATATCGGCCCGGCCAGGGATTATAAGGAACCGCCTTTTAAACTTGACTCAGATATTTCGGATATTTATGACAGGAATGAGAATGATGATGATCATTTTACGCAGCCGGGAATGCTGTTCAGAAAAGTGATGACAGAGCAGGAACGCAGGAATACCATAAATAATTTTGTAGACTCGATGAGCGGCATTACGGGAAAAAACAGGGATGCAATCATCCGCCTGCAGCTTTCGCATTTTCATAAAGCTGACGCAGAACTGGCCGCAAAGGTGGCCGAAGGACTCGGATTCGATTTTAAACCCTGATCATTTCAAAAGGACCGATAACCTTATGTTTAATATAAACATTTTACCATGAAAGAAAAGAGTATTGAATTGTTAAACAAGGCGGTCGGCGATGAGCTGTCAGCCGTCCACCAGTACATGTATTTCCATTTTTACTGTGATGACAGGGGATACGATCTTCTGGCAAGCCTTTTCAAGCGCACTGCCATCGAAGAGATGAAGCATATTGAAATGCTCGCAGAGAGGATTTTATTCCTTAAGGGAGAGGTGGAAATGAAAGCAACCGATGAAGTGCAAAAGATACACGATGTCAAGAAGATGCTTCAAAGGGCAGCTGATATGGAATCCGGCAGTGCCGATGAATACAATCAGTGTGCGAATGTGTGTGCCGAAAATGCAGATTCGGTTTCCAAGACACTGTTTGAATCACTTGTCGGGGACGAAGAACGTCATTTTGACCAGTATGACGTGGAAATAGAGAACATGGAAAAATTCGGTGCCAATTATCTTGCCCTGCAATCCATTGAAAGAAGTAAAACCATTTCGGGTCAGTCGCAGGCAGAGAATTGATATTGCCCGTGCACCCTGGCTTTACCAGGCTTTCTTTTTTTTCCTTCGCGCCACCCACATCAATACGAGGTTTGCGACCAGGGCGAATACGAGACCGGAGACAGTCACAGCGTCCACAAGCTGCTGATTTGGCTTCAAACCGCTCAGCCTGGTGATCAGGAAGCTTATATAAGAGGTGGGCAGATCGGTGTATCCAAGGCCTTCCAGTATCCTGAAATGCCAGTCTGTGAACGGGCAGTATCCCAGCCCGTAAAAAATACCCAGGATCAGCCAGGAAGCGGCGGTCAGCAGGATTACGACCAGATGTAATTTCCGGGTTTTTCGCCATAACCATCCGAGCAGGTTGAACAGGATGAGCGTGGTGTGAAATACAGTGAAAAATATATCCAGGAACTTCATTCTCAAAATTTATAACTTTATTTTTTTTTGGTCAACATAAAAGTGGGGATTAAGCATTACAATATCACCGTTTCAGGAAGGGTCCAGGGGGTGGGATTCAGGTATTCGGCCATGAAGACGGCAAGATCACATAACATCCATGGTTTTGCAAGGAACCAGGCGGACGGTTCCGTTTACATCGAGGCAGAGGGTGAGGAACCGGATCTGAGACGCTTCATCGAATGGTGTAAAAACGGGCCCGGATTCGGAAGTGTGGAGAGGGTGACAAGCAGCGAATCGGGTGTGCGGGGATTCCACGAGTTCATCATCCGGCATTGATGTCTCCGGCAGCGTATTAAGAAGTATCATACGCTGATAAAGACTGTATAACTGACGTCATCCGTCAGATCCGAATAGGACAATAACATCTCCACCTGTTTCCATTTTCCATCCTTGTCGCGTATCCTGACCTTTTTCCTTTCTCCGGTTATTTTTACCGCATCGCGATTAAACAGGCTGACAATGAAGCTGTCATACTCCTCTGCCTTTCCCGGAAAAAGGGTTTTAACATCATGTCCTGCAAGCTTTCCCGCTTTAATGTTCCAGAACTTTTCTGCAGTCCTGTTCATATATACAATCCTTGATCGCTGGTCGATGCTAAATATCAGATCGGCACTGTTGGCAAGGGTTTTCTCAAGCCAGTCACGTTCGCGGGTAACGGTCTGATACTGCTGTTCCATTTCCGACCTGTTCTGTTCAAGCTTCTTTTTTAATTCGACACCCGCAAGTTTCAGTTTGTCTTCCTGTATTTTCAGTTGGTCGGTTTGTTTCCTGCTTTCAAGTTCCATCAATCTCTCATTGGTAATATCTGTTGCCAGGTAAATCACCTTGGCCACTTCTTCATACATATCGTTAACTGCTGTAAAACTGACACTTAACCATTTTTCATCCTCATATTTCGTATGACTTTTCAGCTTGCCCTGATAGGGTATACCCTTTATGATCCCTGTCCAGGTTTCATTGAAACTCTCCATCTCCTTTTTTTCAATGAAATCAAATACGGACATACCGGCAAGTTCATTCCTTGTGAATTTCATGGTCTCGAGAAAGAGTTCGTTGCAGTTGATGAATTTGCCGTCAGGGGCGAACTCGGCTTTCATATTCAGCCGGTTGATGGCTTCTATCTGCCCTTCGTAATCGAGGCTTTGTTTTTTCTGTTCAGTAGCGTCGATGGCAAGGAACAGGATTTTTTCAACCGTTCCGTCGTCCTGTCTGACGCAGGTATAGGTGGCCATGGTCCAGATATCCTGTCCGGTCTTGCTGATGTGCTTCATATATCCCTGGTAATGTTTTCCTCCCCCGGCAAGTCTGTCCCAGATCGGATTAAACCACTTCCTGTCTTTCTCATCGATAAATTTTAAAATATGTTGTCCCTCGACCTCGGAATTACTGAAATATCCGAGTCTCTTCAGGAATTTGGTATTGGCATATATAAGTGTGCCGTCGGTTTGATACTCGGCACGGATGAGTGTGTGGTTCACGGAATTGGTAAAGCTGATAAATGTCTCGGCCTGCCTGGCAGCCTGTTCCTGGGTTTCCTTAAGTTCCTCCATATTCAGGCGCATTTTTTCTTCCTGGCGCGCCAGTGTTTCGGCCTGCTCCCGGGATTCCTTTAAAAGTTCCGATGTCCTGATGTTGCTGCGAAGGCTTGAGATTGTAATGGCCGTGCTCTCTGCCACACTTTCCACGAAATTTATCTCGAACTGCTTCATCTCATTGAATGAGGCCAGCTCAATGATTCCGAGTACCTCGTCCTGGGCGAGCAATGGAACGATCAGAAGGTTGCCGGGATTGGCCAGGCCGAGTCCGGATGTAATCTCAACATACCCATCCGGAACATCGGTCATATGAATGCTTTGCTTCTCAAGCGCACAGGTTCCGATCAGGCCTTCTCCCCATTCAATCCTTTTATTTGCGAATTTTTTCCGGTCATACGCATAACAGGCTTTCAGATCAAAATACATATTCTCGCCGGAATCCTGCTCCAGCAGAAAAAATCCACCCTGGTTGGCATTCAAATATTTCACCAGGTTACTGATGATATTGTAGGAAAATTCCTCCATGTTATTGAAGGAGCCCCTCATTATGTCCCCAAACTTCGCCAGACCCTCTGAAACCCAGTTTCTCTGGTCGTCTTCCATTTTTCTGGTCTGTTGTTCCGCTATGTTCTGTTTCAGGTTATTCCGCAGGTTAATAAGGGCTTTTCCAAGGGCATCCTTGCTTTCTTCGGGTTCCAGTTCAGCATTCAGTTCATTGTTGATCAACTGTTCTGTGAAGGAAAGTACCTTTTCGGAACGTGTTCTGTCTCCCGTGATCTGGTTATGAAACCTGTCGAGATTCCGAACTTTCGAGACGCCCGAAAGAAAACCTGCAATAAAGGTCAGAACAGGGATCAGGTCAAGCAAATACTGGCCGGGGAAAAGCACATGCAAACGGCTGAAACCCTGAAGCGTGAAAGGGGTCTGGCCGGTCAGGGAATGAAGAACAAGGGAAGCGACCGGGAAGAATATTCCGATAAGTAAGCCATAGATCGTATGCCTGATAATTATTTCATTTCTCTTTTCCATGTCTGCCCTAATCAGAATAAAAATACTTATAATTCCTAAATTGCAGGAAGCCGTGAGGATTTTTTTATCAGCGGCCGGTTGCCGGATTAAACGATGTGGAGGTTTTTTCTTAAATTAGATTTCCTTCAGATATGCATTTATTTTTTTTGAACATAGATGAGGATATTGATTGTTGACGACATCCTGACCAACCGCTTGCTTCTTGCAGAGGTTTTGAGGAAACTGGAATTTGAATTTGATCAGGTCGGAAACGGGAAGGAAGCGATTGAAGCACTGGAAAAACAGGATTATGATCTTGTCTTTATGGATATAGAAATGCCGGTTATGAACGGGCTCGAAACCACGGTCTTTATCCGTGAAAAAATGCCCTTCCCGAAAAACAAGACAGCCATTGTAGCCCTTACAGCCCACAATCCGCAAATGTTCTTTGACGATTTCAGGGATGTGGGATTTGATTTGCTCATGACGAAGCCTTACAGCATCGAGAAGATCCTGACGATCATCAAGGAGATGGGAAGCTGAAAGTACCGGCGTATGTGTTCCTGTCAGATCAGGCCCACGATCCGCTCAAGGCCCCGTACATCCGCCATGGTGGCCATTCTGGTGATACGGCTTTCAGTTTCCTCCAGCAACTCTGCAAGTTGTCTGTAAATCCGGTCGTAACGCCCTGTTTTTATTGAGGGGTCCATGAGAAAAGATTCACAAATTTATAATCACGGCGACAGGCAGGCGCGGGTCAGAACAGTTCCCGTATGCTTTGTTTTTGCCCGTTAAATTCGAAAGTATCTCCTTTCTTCAATCCGTTCATGGCCTTAAAAAGGGGAACGGCCGGGGAGATGGCATAATAAATTTTTCCATCCAGTTCAATTCTGCCTGCACTGATGGCGATGATGTATCTGGATGTATCTGAAATTACAATGGCACCGAACTCGATTTTTTTCCTGAGCTCCTTCACATCGATTTTATTCAGCACATTCAATTCTGACAAGCCTTTCCGGTACTGACCCGCAAACATATCCCTGCGGCTTATAAGCTGGTCACGGAAAGAATCATACCTGTCCTTGTTGGGTCCGTATTCGTTCAGCGCCTGCTGGGCCTCATTCATTGCAGCCTTGGAACTCTCGACGGTTTTTGTCTGTACAACACGGCACAGGTCGATCAGCTTTTGTTTTATTTCAAGGGCATCCTTTTGTGTCATCAGGCTTTCAGGATTGGCCAGTATTTCTGCAGCTTCTTTTTTCAAAGACTGTCGAACAATATTAACTTCGTGAATTATTTCGTTACTAAAAGAATCCTAAAATATACAAAAATCCAGGCAAATGAAAAATCTCAATTTCAAATTTCTCACAGTGAAAACCCGGTGGAGGGTGCACGTAAACCTTGAATTTGAATGATGAACAAGCGGGGATTTGCAAGCGATAATAATGCCGGAGTACATCCCGGGATCATGGCTGCCATGAATGCTGCAAACAAAGGGCATACGATTGCTTACGGCGATGACCCCTATACGGAATCGGCCCTGAAAAAACTGAAAGGGATATTCGGGGAAAAAACGCAGCCATGGTTTGTTTTTATAGGTACGGCAGCAAATGTCCTCGGTCTCGATGCCGTTACAAGACCGTACAATTCAATCATATGTGCTGAGACTTCACACATACACGAGGATGAATGCGGCGCCCCGGAACGCTGGACCGGGTGCAAACTTCTGTCCGTTGAAACCCCGGACGGAAAACTGAATTTACAGGACATTAAAAAGCATATGCACGGTATTGGTTTTGAGCATCATTCGCAACCCCGGGTTATTTCCCTTACACAGTCTACCGAAATGGGTACGGTATACAGTCCTGAAGAGATACGGGAGATCAGTGATTATGCGCATAAGCGGGATATGCTGGTACACATGGACGGGGCACGTATCGGCAATGCTGCGGCAAGCCTGGATGCCGGCCTGAGACATATAACCACGGATGCAGGCGTGGATGTTCTTTCATTCGGAGGTACCAAGAACGGGATGATGTACGGTGAAGCCGTTGTGTTTCTCCGGGATGACCTGGCTCCTGACTTTAAATATCTGCGCAAACAGGGGATGCAACTGGCCTCAAAAATGCGTTTCATAGCAGCCCAGTTCGAACGGTACCTTGATGAAGATATCTGGCTGAACAATGCCCGGCATGCCAACAGGATGGCCAGGCTGCTCGAGAAGGAGGTTAAAGGAATCCCCGGAATTACCGTCACTCAACCCGTACAGGCCAATGCTGTTTTTGCGATTATCCCGAAAGAGATCATTCCCGTTCTCCAGGATGAGTATTACTTTTATATCTGGAACGAAGACAGCGGTGAAGTCAGGTGGATGTGCTCATACGATACCACAGAGGAGGATGTAAGAAACTTTGCTTCCTTTATGCGGAAAATACTTGCCCGATCATGAATTTTCAGGCTGAGGGGGCTTCCGAGAAGGGAATCCGTTACTGGAGGTTCCATGGGCCTTCGTAGTGCCCGTTCCTGCAGGTTTCAGATCTTTTTTGGAATCAGAAGGGAGCTGTCTCCATAGCTCAGGAACCGGAACCCGTTTTCCAGGGCATAGTGATATACCGCATTCCAGTCTTCCCCGATGAAAGCGCCAACCAGTAGCAGAAGAGTACTTCCGGGCATGTGAAAATTCGTGATCATCAGGTCGGTCATACGGAATGAATATCCGGGTACGATCATCAGCCTGGTAACCGCTTCAAGGCGATCGCTTCCCGACCGGGTCATGAAATCAAGCAGGGTGGCCAGGCTTTCCTTTTTTGTTGACGGCGAAAGCTGGTAGGCTTCATTCTGATCGAGAAACAAAACCGGTCCGGCGCCGGATTTTATTTTGCATCCCAGCCAGTAAAGTGATTCAATGATGCGGGTGGTGGTAGTCCCCACGGCAAGCAGCTCGCCAGGGTGTTCGGCCAGCATTCCGAGGACCCGTTTCGATACGTAGAAGCGTTCCGCATGCATGGGATGCTTGTCAAGGCTGCCGGATCTTACAGGCTGGAAAGTTCCGGCCCCGACATGAAGCGTCAGGTTTATCCGGTCAATGCCCCTGTCGGAAATTTTTTTTAAAACGTTCTTCGTAAAATGCAGCCCGGCAGTCGGTGCGGCGACCGACCCGTTGATTTGTGAATATACGGTCTGGTATGCAAGTTTATCCGTTTCTGTTGCTTTCCGTTTCAGGTAGGGGGGAATGGGTGTTTTTCCGGCAGCATCCAGTACCCTGCCAAAACTCAGTTCCCGGGGCTCCCAGGTAAACCTGACAAGGAATGCATTTTTGTCACGGCCTTCCCTGCTTGCTTTCAGAAAAACTGATGATCCGGCTTCCCTGTTAAATTTTTTTGACAGTGTGTCATGCTTCCATTTTTTTGCATTCCCTACAAGGCATTTCCATACACATGTTTCCTGCTTCTGAAAGGCCATGCTGTATTCGGCAGGATCATATGGTTCCAGACAAAAGATCTCGATTCCGGAACCCGTGGTTTTTTCAAATTCAAGACGGGCCTGCACAACCCGCGTATCGTTGAATGCCATCAGCAGGCCGGGTGAAAGCAGATCCGGCAGATCGTGAAAAATCCTGTGATACAGCCGTCCTCTGTCATATACAAGCATCCTGGAGCCGTCCCTTTCCGGCAGGGGGTATTTCGCAATCCTTTCCTCCGGCAGCGGGTAAGTGTAATCTTCGATGTTGATGACAGGTATCATTGGCGATAAAGTTACATCAATATGGGTTACTGACTTTTTTTTCCTTAATTTTACATTCATCCAGCAGGACGATCTATCGTTCCCCGGCTGACCGGGGAAAGGAAAGTCCGGGCAGCACAGAGCGCCAAACTTCTGAAAAGAAGATGTCCGTGAGGGCATGGAAGCGGGAAAGAAAACAACCGCCCCGGTTACCCGGGGCAAGGGTGAGAAGGTGAGGTAAGAGCTCACCGGGCCCGGTGGTGACTCCGGGTGCCGCCCGCCTTTTGGGCTGAAAGACCATGTATACCGGCGATTAAGGATTGCTCGTCCAATGTCGGGGGGTAGGTCGATCAGATAAATGATAGATGTCCGGGAATCGGCCCCATGCGGGACGCCCCGGATACAGAACCCGGCTTACAGGCCTGCTGGAAAAAACAGGAGCCCCGAAGAGGGCTCCTGTCCATATTTCATAACTCATTGATTGTTTTTCTGATCCTGACAAGTTTTTCAAGCAGCGGTCCGACTGATTTCAGGTGCAACATGTTCGCCCCGTCCGATTTGGCTGTTCCGGGATCTGGGTGGGTTTCCAGGAAAATCCCGTCCACACCCGCCGCCACCCCCGCTCTGGCCAGCGTTTCTATCAGTTCCGGCAAACCCCCGCTTACTCCCGACGGCTGGTTGGGTTGCTGCAGTGAATGAGTAACATCCAGAACGACGGGATAACCGGTTTTCTGCATTTCGACGATGCCACGGTAATCCACGACCAGGTCCTGATAGCCGAACATGGTGCCCCGATCGGTAAGCATGATACGGGTATTTCCTGCACCTGCAACTTTTTCCGCCGCAAATCGCATGGAAGCAGGAGCCATGAACTGTCCCTTTTTGATATTCACATATTTGCCTGTACCGGCAGCGGCCACCAGCAATTCCGTCTGGCGGCTCAGAAATGCAGGTATCTGGAGAACATCCGCGTACTGTGCTGCCAGGGCTGCTTCCCCGGGCGTATGTATATCCGTCAGCACCGGGATTTTCAATTGATTCCTGACCTTGCTGAGAATTTCAAGCGCGGCAGCATCGCCAATTCCGGTAAAGGAGTCTGATTTTGAACGGTTTGCCTTTCTGTATGATGCCTTAAAAATAAAAGGTATTTCCAGTGTTGAGCTGACAGCGGATAATTTTTCGGCCACCTGAAAGCACAGTTCCTCATTCTCCACAACGCAGGGACCGGCAATCAGAAAAAAATTACCCGCATCGGTATTTTGAATGAAAGGCAGGTTTTCCAGCATGGTCTGCTTCAGCTCCTGTTTTTTGGATACTTAAAAATAGAAATAATTTGTCAGTATCCGTATCGGTCCTTCCACCAGTTTCTAAGCCTTTCCTTTATCTCCTGTTCCCTCGCGTTGTTCTGCGGCTCGTAGAATTTCCTTCCGGCCAGGTCTTCCGGAAGAAAATCATCTTCAATAAAATTGCCCTCATAGCTGTGCGCGTATTTGTAGTCCTTCCCATAGCCAAGGTCCTTCATCAGAACGGTGGGGGCATTACGGAGATGCAGGGGAACACTCAGATCTCCGGTTTCTCCCACCAGCTTCTGCGCATCTTCAATGGCCAGGTATGAGGCATTGCTTTTGGGTGAAGAGGCCAGGTAAAGGGTGGCCTCGGAAAGGATAATTCTGGATTCCGGCCATCCCACCATATGGACGGCCTGGAAGCAGCTGGTCGCAAGAAGCAGGGCATTGGGGTTGGCAAGCCCTATGTCTTCGGATGCGAGGATCACAAGCCTTCTGGCGATGAATTCGGGTTTTTCCCCGCCTTCGATCATTCTTGCCAGCCAGTATACGGCCGCATTGGGATCACTGCCGCGTATGCTTTTAATGAAGGCTGAGATGATGTCGTAATGCTGCTCACCGCTTTTATCGTAGAGTGCGATGTTTTCCTGGATCTTGTCCATCACCTTCCTGTCAGTGATCCTGATCTCGGGTATGCCTCCTTTACCTGTATGCTCCATAATTTCAGCATTCACTATCAGTTCCAGGGCATTAAAAAGCTTCCTTGCGTCGCCTCCCGAAAGCCTGAGGAGCGCCTCGTCTTCCTGTATATTGACTTTCAGTTTTTTCAGAAGCACATCCTTTGTCAGGGCCAGGTCAATCAGGTTCAACAGGTCGTCCCTTGACAGGGGGTTCAGCGTGTATACCTGGCAGCGTGAAAGCAGGGGGGAAATCACCTCGAATGAAGGATTTTCCGTGGTTGCGCCGATCAGTATGACGATCCCCTGTTCCACCGCACCCAGAAGGGAATCCTGCTGGGATTTGCTGAAACGGTGGATCTCGTCAATGAACAGGATGGGATTGGGTTTGTCGAAGAATTGCTGCTTTCTGGCTTTTTCAAGGGTTTCCCGTACATCTTTCACCCCCGACTGTACCGCACTTAGCGGGTAGAAGGGCCGTTCAAGCTGGTTGGCGATGATACGGGCAAGGGTGGTTTTTCCGACACCCGGGGGGCCCCAGAGAATAAAAGAGGCCACCGCTGAGGAATCAATCATCTTTCTTATCACGGCTCCCTTGCCAACAAGATGTTCCTGCCCCATAAATCCATCCAGTTTTCCCGGCCTCATCCGGTCTGCAAGGGGTTGATTCGGGATATCCATATCCTGAAGGTCATTTGATTTTCTAAATTTAAGGATTACCTGAAGAACCGCAAAGGCTGCCAATCGTTCCCCGGGATGCAACATTTTTACCGCCAACCGGGTCATACTTTAAATAAAGTCCCTGATTTCACGAGAAGTTCTTATCTTCGTGTGCGGTAAAACCTGTAATTATTAAAAACAAACATATTATGAAAACGACATGCAAACGATTTATACTCCTTGCATTTGCGGCATTGCTTAGCCTGGGTCTTTCTTTCGGCCAGGTGGCGGATTTCGGGAAAATCCTGACCGGCGGGAAGGATGATGCGGGGCTGATGATGACCGAATACATCCGCCCGCTTGCCAATGCCCTGGGTGCCAATCTCAACAGCGGCTGGTACAACTCAGCCAGCGTACACAAACTGGGCGGGTTTCACCTTTATTTCACCGTCAGTACGGCCTTTGCCCCGGATGCCGCTAAAACATACGATCTGAGCGAACTGGCGCTTAGCGCGGCATACAGCGATCCCGTCGCAGCCACCTTTTTCGGGGAAAAAGGCCTGGGCCCGAGCATTTCGTATGAATCCGGCGGCTATACCCTGGCCGAATACGATCATCCGGGAGGCGTCGGTATAGGATTTTTCCCGTCACCCATGCTCAATGCGGGTGTGGGATTGCCAAAGGGATTCGAGATCATGGGCCGGTATATGCCGACCATGAAGTTCAGGGGGCTGCAATCCGATCTCTGGGGGATAGGTTTCAAGCATGATATCGGGCAGTGGATCCCTTTTGTAAAACGTATCCCGGTTCTTGATTTTACACTGCAATACGGCTATACGAACCTGAAAGTGAATGTAAAGCTGAACAGCATAACGCCTGCAGCGGTAGGCGCCGTTGATAATTCCTCCCATTCCTGGGATAACCAGAACTTTGATCTGCAGACCCAGGGGCATACGGTCAATTTCCTGGTCGGAGCAGACCTGCCCGTGGTATGTTTTTACGGTGGCCTTGGGATCTCCCTGTCACAGACAAATCTCAAACTGAACGGGGATTTTCCGGTGCCGACGCTGAATACGGGTCCCCCGCCTTTTGCAGAAGTCACGGATGCATCCACTGTTACCGATCCGCTTGACGTGGAGATTAAAAACAGCGACGGAGGAATAGCCAAACCCAGGCTCAATGCGGGTATACGCTTCAAGTTTACCGTGATCACCCTGCACCTCGACTATACCTATGCCAATTACTCTGTAGCCACTGCGGGCCTGGGCATTTCCTTCAGGTAGGAATTGTCCCCTGTGAACGACATCCCTTTTTGCCTTGCAGGAAGGGATTTTTTTATTGCCGTACTCCCGCGCTACGGATGAAGGTTTCATGCGGCGGGGAGGGAAAAGAATGTTAATTTTGCCTGGAAAATCAATACCCTTGAGCGGAGTCGAGCAAAATATCAGTAAGGACAAACATGTCCCCGGCCTGTACAGGCAACTTCTGCGTACCGGCAAACAGGACCTGGATGAAACTGAGTTCAGTATGCTCAGACAGGCCCTGGACCTTGCCCTGAAGGTCTGTGAAGAATTGCCTTTGAAACTCGGGGAACCGGTCATGGTACATGCACTTGGCGTTTCCCTGATCCTGGCCGGGGAAATCGGACTTGGCGCAAGTTCCATAATCAGCGCCCTCCTGTATGATTTTTATCTTGAAGACAGGATACAGGACAAAGACCTTGAAGGTTTCCTGGATTCCCGGATCATCGGCATCATTCATGACCTGGCGAAAATTTCCGGGGTAGATACCCAGAAATCCACCGATCAGGCCGGCAAACTCAGAAATCTGCTGCTCACCCTTTCGGGCGATGTACGTGTGATCCTGGTGATGCTGGCTGACCGCCTTTATGTGATGCGCCGTCTTGATACCCTTGACAGGAGTGAGCAATTGCGGATCGCAGCGGAAACTTTTTATATCTATGCACCGCTTGCTCACAGGCTCGGGCTTTACAACATCAAATCGGAAATGGAAGACCTCCACCTCAGGTGTACAGACCCGAAAGCTTTCAGGTATGTCAATGACAAACTGAAGGAAACCAGAACATCCAGGGAAAAGCTTATAGGAGAATTCATCCGGCCGCTGGACCGGCTGCTTGCCGGGAAGGATCTGATTTATGAAATCAAGGGCAGGACCAAATCCATTTATTCGATCTGGACCAAGATGAACCAGCAAAACGTGGATTTTGAAGAGGTGTACGATCTGTTCGCCATCCGGGTTATTCTGGATTCTCCTCCCGCAAGGGAAAAATCAGACTGCTGGAATGTATATTCCATGGTCACGGACCTGTATCAGCCTAATCCGGACCGGTTGAGAGACTGGATATCCGCGCCTAAATCGAATGGATACGAATCGCTGCATACCACCGTTGTCGTACCCGGAGGAAGATGGGTTGAAGTGCAGATCAGGACCCGGAGAATGAACGAAATTGCCGAACGCGGTCTGGCCGCACACTGGAAATACAAGGAAGGGTCCGATCAGGCCGATATGGGAAGCTGGCTGAATAAGATCAGGGAAGTCCTGGAGAGCCCGGACCCGGATGCCGGCGATATCATAGATGATTTCAAGCTTAGCATATACAACAAGGAAATCTTTGTATTCACGCCAAAAGGAGACCTTAAAAAATTTTCTGCCGGGGCAACCGTTCTTGATTTTGCCTTTGACGTGCATTCACAGGTCGGTATGACATGCACGGGGGCAAAAATCAACGGTAAAAATGTTCCCATCCGCCACCGGCTGACCAACGGGGATAAGGTTGAGATCGTTACCTCCAAGTCCCAGCGGCCCAACCAGGACTGGCTCAAATACGTGGTTACCTCGAAGGCAAAATCAAAAATAAAGCAGGCGCTTCAGGAAGACCGGCTCGCCCGGGCAAAAAACGGGAGGGAGATCCTGAGGCGCAGGTTCCGCAACTGGAAACTTGAATTCGAGGATACCAGCATCAACAAACTTCTCCGTCATTACAAACTGAAAACAGCAACCGACCTGTATTCCATGGTTGCGACCGATAAGATAGACCTGCTGGAAATCAAGGATATAGTAAAGGAGAAGACCCTCCCTGAAAGCCCCTCCCGCACCACAGAGATAGGGGAGGAAGCCGTGGACAGACTGGTATCGGGTGCTGTAAAACAGGATGATTACCTGGTTATAGACGAAAACCTGGACAAAATAGACCACAGGCTGGGAAAATGCTGCAATCCCATACACGGTGATGAGATATTCGGTTTTGTCACGGTGAAATCAGGGATCACGATACACCGTGTGAATTGCCCGAATGCGGCACAACTGATCTCGAAGCACGGATACAGGGTGGTCAGGGCACAGTGGGCGGATAAAGGTTCACAAACGCATTTTCCCGTGGCAATCCGTATCACGGGTGAGGACGACATCGGCATACTCAGTAAAATATCGGATCTGATATCAAAAGATCTGAGGGTGAACATGCGCTCCATTACAATCGATACCACGGACGGCATGTTTGAAGGAAGCCTTACGCTCTTTGTCAGGGACACTTCCCACCTCGATGTGCTGATAAAAAGACTGGCAAAGATCAGGGGGGTACTGAATGTTTCACGCATGGAGCGCTGAAAGCCTCCTTTGCACTTCACTTTCCTTTCCGGATGATTTCCCCGGCCCTTCTGGCAACGGCAAGCCGGTCGTACTTGAAAGAAGCATTTACAGGGAACTTTCTGAAGAATACGATGGATCTTGGTTGTTCTGCGGCGGTCAGCACCCCCTCCAGCCTGCGGGCTATTTCCTGCTTATCTGCCCCGAGTTTGCCGGTTTCCACGGCAAGTACGGGCCGCTGACCGAGACGGACATCAGGCACCGGAACAATCATGCAATTCATTTCAATAAGCGGTATGATCTTTCTTTCTATTTCTTCCGGAATGATGGGCAGGCCTCCGCTTTTGATCAGATTATCGATCCTTCCCAGCCAGCGGAACCCGGTTTTCCCGTTCAACTCGACCAAGTCATTGGTAACGACGGTCGAACCGGCTATTCCGGGTGCATCAATGAGCAGGCAGCCCCGTTCGTCACGGTTTATCCCAATGCCCTCCAGGACGCTGAATTCTTCGGCCCTGTTAGGGCCGTTAAGCGCTCTTAGTGCGATGTGGGAACAGGTTTCCGAAGTAGCGAATGATTCAAATGCCCTGGTGCCCCGGAGTTCCTCTATCCGCCGCCGCAGGTCCGGATGAATCTCACTCCCTCCGATCAGAAGGACTTTAATTTCTTCGAGCGGGTCCCCGTGCCGGATGGACTGGTAAACCTGGAGGGGAACCATGGCAGCAAGATCGATCTCCTGCCGGAATCCCTCAAGGGGGCGTCCTCTGGCCTCAACCGTGACCAGGTTCATAGATGCGGAAAGCGCTCTGACAACCATCATCTTTCCGGCAATGTAGTCCACCGGGAGGCAAAGCAGCGCGGAATCCTGCTTCCCGAGTTCAAAACGGGAAATTGTTTTTTTCGCGGAAACAAGCATGGAATCCTTTCTAAGGTCCAGTTGCTTCGCCTTTCCGGTCGTTCCGCTCGTTTTCTGTACAATGGTTGTTCCGGGTGAAAGGAAATCCAGAATAAAACGGAAAACCCCTGCCTGCCAGGAGGATGTTGAAGGATCCGCAGAGGCTTCCCAGCAGTACGAGATCAATTCGTTTCTTTCGAATCGTTTTCCATTTAAATAAAACGGTCCGTCCAGCATGGTTCAGTCAGGGTTTGAAAAAATCTCCATGTTCCATTGTTTGTCCGGCCTGTAAAAAAGCCTTTCTCCCCTGAGCTCGAGAGGGGAGGGGACATTATTTGCGTACAGGGTCCCCGTTCCCAGGCCCTGCGGCAGGTGTGTATCCAGCGTTGCGGTCCATTGTGCAATTGCATTCAGGCCGATGTTCGATTCAAGTGCGGATGTGATCCACCATCCCGCCCCCAGTTCATCGGCCAGGGCTATCCATTCGGAGGCGGCCCTCACTCCTCCGAGCAATCCCGGTTTCAATACAAGGTAGCGGGGTTCAATTTCCTTGAGAATGGCTTTTTTTTCCTGCCTTGAAAAGTTGCCGATCAGTTCCTCATCGAGTGCGACGGGGACAGGGCTTTCCCTGCAGATCCTGGCCATTTCGCCGTATCTCCCGGCAGGTACGGGTTGTTCTACGGAGTGAATGCCCAGCTTCGAGAAGGCTTCCATATACCTGAGTGCTTCGTCGGCGCTCCAGGCCCCGTTCGCATCCAGCCTGATCTCCATTCCGGATTCAGGGTAATGATTCCTGATCCCCCGGAGCAACTGCATTTCATCGGCATGGTTTCCGGTTCCGACCTTGAATTTCAGTACTTTGAAACCGGCCCTGATCTTTTCTTCGGCCTGCTCCCGTACGGAATGCATGTCCCCCATCCAGACCAGACCGTTTATCGGGATCCCGGTGCGTCCTTCCGTAAATGCCGAGGGATAAAGGATCCTGTTGCCCGAGTGTTTCAGGTCGCGGAGCGCCGTTTCGATCCCGAACCGCAGGGAAGGGCTATTAAAATGGTCAGTATCCGATGGTTCCTTCCCCCTGTTAATTTCTTCACAGGCCTGCTGAAGAAAACCTTCGAAACCGGGATTGTCATCCTGGCTGAGACCGGGAAGTACAGGGCATTCGCCGATCCCGGACAGACCCGGATGGTCGCTTGCCCCGAGCAGTATGTACCAGGTATCGAGACGGGAGAGTGTTCCCCTGGAGGTTCGGACAGGAGAATAAAAACGCAGGCGGTGCCGTATGATCCTGGCCGTGTACATTCATAGAATTTGTCCGAGGCCAAATGAGAGGGCAAAGATCATTGTAATCATGGCCAGTTTTTTGAGCTCGTCATTCAGTTCGACCGGTATCGTATTGGAGATCACGGTCTTCACATCGGAGACCATCAGGGGCAGGGTAAGCAGGAATCCGAGCTGGAAGGCAGACTCATAGTTCAGAAGGGTGTAGATCAGGCCCAGGAAAAAAGAAAGCATCAGAAGGACCGTGTGATAGACCTTGGCCCAGGGCACCCCCATCCTGACCACAAGGGTCATCTTATGGTTCCGCCTGTCGTTTTCGCAATCGCGCAGATTGTTCAGGTTCAGGACACCCACACTCAACAGTCCTACAGAGGCTGCCGGCAGGAGAATCTTCCATGAGAAGTCCCGGGTATGAAGAAAATAGGTGCCCCCGACGCCAAGGATCCCGAAATAAACAAAAACCATCAGATCTCCCAGGCCCAGGTATCCGTACGGGTGCCGTCCCAGGGTATAGGTGATTGCGGCATATATGGCGGTAAAACCGAGAAGGAAGAACAGGCCGTAAACCAGAACGGAGTATTTCCCCAGGCCGAAAAAAATAAGTAATGTGCCCGAGATAAAGCTGAGCAGGATGAAAAGGACGATCATGAACCGTATCTGGGTATGACTGACCAGTCCCGTCTGGGTGATCCTGAGAGGACCGATACGATGTTCGTCGTCGCTTCCTTTCAGTGCATCTCCATAATCGTTCGCCAGGTTTGACAGGATCTGGAGGAAGAGGATGGTCAGGCTGGCCAGGATAAACACCTGCCATTTAAAGGACCCCTTTGCGTAAGCAAGAAAACTCCCCAGGACCGTGGCCGACAGGGACAGGGGGAGAGTCCTCAGCCTGAATGCGCTCAGCCAGATATTGATCCTGTTCATATCTCAGGGAAATTTCGGAAATTGATCGAAATCCGGGTCTCTTTTTTCCAGAAAAGCCTTCTTGCCTTCCTGGGATTCGTCCGTCGTATAATACAGCATGGTTGCATTGCCGGCAAATTCCTGCAGCCCGGCCTGTCCGTCAAGCTCGGCATTAAGGCCCGCTTTGATCATTCTCAGGGCAAGCGGGCTGTGTTTCATAATTTTCCGGCACCATTCAACCGTGACCTCCTCAAGTTGTTCATGCGGAACCACCTTGTTTACGAGTCCCATCTCCAGCGCTTCCTGTGCCGTATACTGCTCGCACAGGAACCATATCTCACGTGCTTTTTTCTGTCCTACGATCCGGGCCAGGTAGGAGGAACCGAACCCGGCGTCGAAGCTGCCCACTTTTGGTCCTGTCTGCCCGAAACGTGCGTTTTCAGAAGCAATGGTAAGATCGCAGATAACATGAAGCACATGCCCGCCTCCTATGGCATAACCGTTCACCATGGCAATCACCGGTTTGGGAAGGGACCTGATTTGTTTCTGAACATCGAGAATATTCAGCCGGGGGACGCCGTCGTCGCCGATGTAACCTCCCAGGTTCCTGGTATGCTGGTCACCCCCGCTGCAGAAAGCCTTGTCTCCGGCTCCCGTGAGGATCACGACCCTGACTTCCTGCATCTCCCTGCACTGCCGGAATGCATCGCTTAACTCCCTGGCTGTATCCGGAGTGAAGGCATTGCGGTAACGGGGCCGGTTGATGGTGATCCGGGCAATGCCCTCATACAGGTCGAATTCAAGGTCATTATATACTTTGATCGCTTTCCATTCCCTGCTCGTCATGGTGCAGTTCCTCTAAATTTTTGAACAATGCCTTAAAGATAGTACTATTTTCATACTTGGCCGTGTCGATTTCCATGACCTCAGGGACATTCCTTTTTGCAAAGAATTCGGGCAGATATTCCAGTAATTCGGCTTTTTCGGAGAACATACGGTGATCCAGACCGAATGCGGATGCCAGCAGACCCGGAGATACTGGATGGCGTGTAACGGCATACTCCTCCAGGAATGGCATTCTGTCAGGACCCTCGATGATCCTGAATATTCCTCCTCCGGCATCGTTCAGGACAATGATCTTAAGATTTGGGGGGAAATTTTCGTTCCACATGGCATTTGAATCGTATACGAAGCTCAGGTCTCCCAGTACGGCCAGATGCAGATTTCCTGAAACCATGGCGGCTCCGACCGCGGCTGAAAGACAACCGTCTATCCCTGAAGTTCCCCGGTTTGCGAAATAAGTTACGGAAGGCCTTGCAGGGAAAAACTGTGCATACCTGACTGCCCCGCTGTTACCGAGATGAAGCGCAGTCCCTTCCGGAAGTCCTTCCAGGACACACTGCATGGCTGCAAGGTTGCCGAAGGCATGGTTTCGAATGAAATCGCCGGCAAACCGGTTGACCCTGGCTGCGTGCTCCCGCCATTTTTCCGCATAGCCCGGTTCTTCATGAGGGCCGGGGGGGAAAGGGAAGGTTGAAAAGAAAACGGCCGGATCGCCACAAATTACACGGCCTTTGTTGCTGTAAGGATTCATTGATTCCGCGCCCGTGCCGATGTGCCAGAATTCCGATGCTGTACATTCGTTCAGGAATTTCCGGATGCGTTTGGATACCATCTGACCGCCAAAGGTAATGACCAGATCGGGAATTAAATTCTTTCTGGCTGACGCAGAAAGCGCTGCAAGGAATGTCTCCGGGTTTTCCGCAAATCCCGGTCCGCAAAGGTTTGACAGGTTCTCACAAAGCACCAGGGCATGGGTCCGGCTGGCAAAATTTCCGAGCCCCCCGGACAGGTGAGGATCCCGGGGGTACATCCCGGGAAGGATCAGGATTTTCTTCCTGCCTTCAATGCTCCCGGCCAGATCTTCGAATTCTGTCTTTTCGGGAGTTGGAAATGCTTTTCCGGCCTGTGAATCGGAAGGCAGGATTTCCCGGGCAGGCGGAAGCGTTTCGTACAGGGGCTCTTCAAGGGGAATGTTTATCTGTACGGGTCCTTTGGGAATTTCTGTCAGCAGGCGGATGGCCCCATCCATCAATTCTCCGGCAGCTTCCAGTTCTTCATCTGAGTCCGGTGCCACAGGCAGGGAAAAAGCCGCCTTGCTGTTCTGAATATATATATCGCGCTGCCGGATGGCCTGGTTTTCTTTTTTAGCGGCGGCTCCGGGCAGTCTGTCTGCCGTCAGGAGAATGAGCGGTATTTCCTGGTAGAAAGATTCAGCCACACCCGGAGCCAGGTTCAGAGCCGCCGTACCCGATGTCGTTACGACAGCCACAGGCTCTCCAAGCGTTCTGGCCATTCCCATCGCGACGTATGCGGCTGAGCGTTCATCCACAATACTGTGGCAATGGAACCTGGTATCGGCAGTAAAGAGCTGTATCAGAGGCGCATTTCTTGATCCCGGACAGATTACCACATGCCTCAATCCGTATTTCCTTAAAAAAAATCCAAGATCAGCGATGTGTTGTTTGGGAAGCATCGTGAAGGTCCTTTTGTCTGAACAGTGACCGGATGATTTCCAGCAGGGCATCCGCTTTCCATTTTGTCTCTTCCCATTCATCTTCGGGAAGGGATTCCAGGGTAATTCCCCCGCCTATATAAAGCGCAAGGTAACCGGGTGTGATTTTCATACACCTGAGGTTTACAAAAAGATCGATACTGTCCCCCGGTCCGACCGGCCCCAGATAACCTGTATAATATTCCCTGTGATGTTCTTCAATATCCTTGATAAAGGAAATGGCCTCCTCTTTCGGCTGACCGGCAACAGCCGGCGTGGGATGCAGGGTCTCGATAAGGTCCCGGAGGGAGATCTGTCCTGCTTCGTACCGGAATGAGAAATCTGTGCGAAGATGAAAAAGGCTTCCGGCCTGTTTTACATACGGAGGGGTAATGCTGTAGTCCCGGATATGAAAGGTTCTCAGGACATCGTGAATGTACCGGGTCACATATTCCTGTTCGAGAACCTCCTTTCGTGTCCAGTTGTTCACATCTTCATTTTCGGTTTTAACGGGCCTTGTGCCCGCCATGGATACGGTTGATATTTTTCCATTCGCCAATCTCAGTAAAGGTTCCGGTGAAGCGCCCATCCATAGATTACCACCTGCCTTGAAAAGAAATACGAAGGCATCCGGGTGGGTCCGGCACAACATCTGGAAGATCTCCGGTATCTCCGGAAGGAAATTCTGCTCCAGTACGCTGACCCTTGAAAGCACGGCTTTCTGGAAATATCCTCTTGAAATGTAACTTTTTATGGTATTGACCTGTTCCACATACTTTCTCCGTGAAGCGACAGGTGGTTTTTCCTCTTTCCGGCCTGGATCTTTTCTTCCGGGAAGGGATGCCAGTTCTCTCAGGAATTTTTCAGATTCCGATGCATCATTGAAAACAAGGTCGGGATGGAGCAGAATGTATTTCTCCCCGTTTATATGATCAAAGGGCGCAATCAGAAATCCTTTCTTATCCGGAATGTCTTTCAGCGAGTTCCATTCCGTCATTTCATCCGAGGTATGGATGTAGGTTGTGCAGGATTCCTGAAGCGGCAACCTGAACGATGCAAATTCCAAATTTTTATCAAGGCATATCTGGTGTAGCTTCCGGAAGCTTTCTTTAATCCTCATCCCTTTTCATCTGTTTTTTTCTCTGATCCTGTTGGTAACCCTGCTTATTGATAAAACCTTTCCCTTTTCATCTCTGATTGTAACATCCCAGATCTGCTTATGGCCGGTGTCGTGGACGAGTTCAGCACTTCCCTTCACCAGACCTGTGCTGACACTGGCAAGATGCTGTGCAGCGAGATTGGACCCCAGCACTTCAAACCGTTCTGTGTCAACCCTGAGAAAGGAACCTGCACTGGCCAGGGTTTCCGCCAGCGAAAGCAGGGCGCCACCATGCAGAATCCCGCCGGGTTGGTGCCTGGATGGAGTGACGGGCATCTCTGCATGCAAGGTTTTGCCCGTAAATTCCGTGAAACGGATATCAAGCAGCCCGATAAATGTATCCTTGCAGATTCTGTTCAGTTCATCCAGGGTCATCCGGGAAGATTTTAACGGCTTAAAGTTAAAAATTCTATTCTTCTATATACATTGGAACCCTCTCAAAGGCGTCTTGTCTTGAGGTACTCCTGGTAGAAGGAGGGATGTGTACCCGAAAAAACGGTCATAAGCTTATCCAGCCTGTCATTTAACAGGGTCTGTACGGCTTTGAAATGTTTCCTGGATTTCTTTCTGGTTTTTTTCCGGTTCGAAAGTATGTCGGAACGCATTTTAAATGCATAAGTGCATTGTTTGACCGCATCGTCAAGTTCCTCGATCATGGAGCTTGTAAGTCCGTATCCTTCAAGTTTTTCTTTTGAATGGGAGGCTGCAGTTTTTTGTATGCTCAGGGCTGATTTCAGCAGGTCCTTATATTTAAGGGAATTCATTTTATTCCAGCTCATGCCGGCCAGGAATTTTTGTTTCCGGTTGTGGTCCTCCGCATAAACAATCAAAATATTTCCTACCGGAAAAGCCTTACTTACCAGGATTTTACGCTTTTGCTCCCATTCTGCCTTAAGGGGTTCCAGGTCTTTCTCAAGGTCGGGTTGGAGATCCATTATATTTTTAAGATGATTCACAAATTCGTCATAGGTTTTCCGGATCTTATCAATGGCTTTCCATTTTTCCAGGTTCGCTTCCATAAGCATATTTACCTGCCTGAACATGGTGATGTGCTTATTGACTTTTGATTTTTGCATATGTGAGTGATTTTAATGCCCCTTTCATATCATCCGGCTGAAGCTTGCCCGTTGTCCGTTTCGATACACTCTCCAGTACCAGGCGAACCTCCTGGCCAGCTCTTTTGGCTTCTCTCCGTATATTGTATCAATGTCGTTCCATGTTTTGCCAAGGATGGATGCTTTTTTTGCCTCACAGGCATCCGTCAGGGTCGTTTGCATCCTGTTTTCAAGGATTCCGTGATTTTCTTTCAGGAACAGCTGTAATTCAGAAAAATCATGGATATTCCCAAGATTTTCACCAATCCGGTCCAGGGTATCTGTATAGACTTCCAGCATAGGAGGAAAAATAGGTTGCAGGATAAGCATCTGGTACCAGAGGTATTTCATTTTTTTTCTCAGTTGATGAAGATTATGGGGCGTGGGGGACTGCCTGGAAATATCCCTGAATTTTCTTCCCTGCCGGTAGACGCGCCGGAGACCTTCCTGAAATGCTCCGAAATCATCACGGATGAGGGATAAATCACCGATCCGGGCCCGGGAACCTTCCGCCTGCCTCCTGATGTACTGCATCATGTTCTCCTGAATAACAAGACGCTCAAACATTTTATTCCTCCGGGAGGTCAGGGTTCCTATCAGCGGTTCGAATGAGGATACTGGAATTGTATCTGAAAGGTCAGACTGCAGAATCTGTGTGGAGTTCACCAGTACATTGAAACTGCGCATTGCAGATAATCTCCGGCTCAGGTCACGGTAAAACACGTTTTCCCTGTAATAGGCGCTGTAGCCGATTTCATCACGTACCAGACGCAGGACTGCACGTATACGCTTGCAGCATTTCCGTATTTCATGAACAGAACTGTGTATGTCTTCTTCTCCGCTATCCGGGCAGTGTTCCGCAATACGATCTATCTGACCGTTCAGTATCCGCCGGATGTTCTCAGCCACAGATTCACCAGGTATGACTTCAAATTTTTCCACAATGAAATATTCCGGTGTTAAATTTAGGCCATATCCGGCGAAATCACAATTCGGGGCTTAATGTCCGGGATCGGCATGATCTGGAAAGCATTATTGCAAAGCGATTTTTGATTTTATAAAATATTTATTATAATTTTGATTAAATATTAATCGCTGTATTCGACTAAAATATAATCATTCCCATCAGAAAAGCAAGCCATGTACTTCAGTCAGAATATAAAAATGCTGCGCAAACGCAGGAACCGTACCCAGGACGAACTGGCGCATATCCTGGGCATGAAACGATCCACACTCAGCGGATATGAGAACGAAGTAGCCGAACCCGGCATACAGGCCCTGATGGCCCTTTCAAAATATTTTGGAGTGGCCGTGGACACTCTGATAAGGGTTCCGCTTGACCGGCTGTCGGAAAGCCAGCTGTCGGAACTGGAACGGGGCAATGACGTCTTTCTCCGGGGCAGTAATCTGAGGGTGCTTGCCACAACGGTGGATGAAAGAAATGAGGAAAACATCGAATTGGTAAATGAAAAAGCGAAAGCAGGCTATATGAACGGTTTTTCCGATCCGGAATTCATCGGACAACTGCCTGTTTTTCAGCTGCCTTTTTTGTCACGAAGCAAGAAATACAGGACATTCCAGCTATCCGGTGATTCCATGCTTCCCATACCGGACCGTTCATGGGTTACCGGGGAATTCCTGCAGGACTGGAATGAAATTGTCAGCGGGGAGGCATACGTTGTTCTGACCCTTGACGAAGGGATTGTCTTCAAGATTGTCGATAATTTATTGGAAAAGGATAACAAATTGGTAATGTATTCATTAAACCCAATATATGAACCTTTTGATATAAACATTTCAGAGATCAGGGAGGTGTGGAAATTTATTCATTTCATCAGCGCGGAAATACCCGATCCTTTGCTTCCGGAAGCCGAACTTATCAAAACCGTCACCCATCTCAGGCACGATATGGAAGTCCTTAAGAAGAATGTACTTCCAGCCAAGTCTTAGACCTGTTTCAGGTCATGTCAAAACACGAGATATAACTGGGATTTTTGAAAAATTCCTGTTTGTCTTCTTCCTTCCAGTTTATGAACCGGACCCGGATATCTCCTGGCATCGTATTAAAGAATCTGCCAACCAGACCCCTTTTACCCAGTTTATTAATAAGCTTCAGAACATGGCTGGATGAATCCAGCCACAATATCCCGAGATAAAGCTTATGGTAGGCCAGTGCCGACTCGATCAGGGGCAGCAGGCATGCTTCGTATTCCTCCTCATACCAGATGCCTTCAAAGGCAACGAATTTCATGAATTCGGGATTGTATCTCCTGGAAAGGAAGGGCAGGCGTGCAAGCCCCCTGAGGAAAAAATTGCTTATGAATCCGGGGATATTTACGATCTGCCACAATTCCGGATTTGCCTGGCATCCGGCAACCACTCGTCCGTTTTCCTTCCAGACCATGTAATTGTCATTGAAAAAAAGATTCTGTATCGTAAACAGGTTGTAGTCTCTGTAAAACTCCCGTAGCCGGTTACGGACCCAGTCTTTGTCAGCCGGATCGATGGCCCGCACCCTGGGATCCATTTTTGGCCTGAAGCGACTGTACAGGGAAGTGTGTATTTTACCGGCCGTCTCAAAACCAACGGATTCGCTGAAGTTCCAGGACCGGAAGTTCTCTTTCTCAATATATGCATATACCAGGGACCTGTCGCTGTCAAACTTTTCACCACCGGCAATCTGGTCGGGGTCGGCAAAAAAGGGTCCGGCAGCGGACTTTAATAGATTATCCCTCCCGGAACTGTCCCGTTTGTGTTTATTTACGCTCCTGAAATTTGTATCCCGCAGCGGAGCGCGTATTGAAAAATACCGGACATACCATGACCGGTGTGCCCGGTTGACCGACAGGCTGTCACGAAGGCTGAAAGCAATTGTGCCCAGTAGTCTATCCGATTTTTTCAGGTTCAGGAAATAGATCTTTCCCAGGAACGGTAACTTTTCTGAAAATGAAGTATGGCGGTAACGAACCTTACCGGGTGTTCCCAGGATCATGTTTCCGATGTGTTCCTGTACATCTTTATCCGGTTCTGTCTCAACTGACACGGTCAGTTTTAGATATTTCAGGATTTCCTTTCGGGTAGGCATAAACGGTTGCCGGGTTCGTGGTACGGATCAGTCTTTGGCAATGCAGGGCCACGCAGAAAGGACAATGTTAAGAAACCCATTTGCAAAATTCAAATTCAGGCGGTAAAATCTCCGGATTTAAAAATGATCACTCGGGATATAAGAAGGCAGATATAAAACCGCAGCTGGAAATCACAGATTTAAGGCTGCTCTTTACAT
>CAYOPZ010000011.1:0-48607 GCA_964406005.1 uncultured Bacteroidaceae bacterium | reverse complement strand
AAGGCTGCTCTTTACATTTGTTTTTCATCGTACACCACATCCCTGATCACGATCTTCTGATCTCCGGCATCCAGGACAATATCTGCCCCGTGTTTTATCCGGCCTTCGAGCATGGCCATTGAAAGGATATCCATTACTTTGCGCTGAATTGTCCTTTTTAGAGGCCTTGCCCCGAACCGGGGATCAAATCCTTCCCTTTTCAGGAATTCAATGCACTCCGGTGTTGCCCGGAAGCTGATGCCCTGTCCGGCCAGTGTTTTACGCAGGTTTTCAAGCTGGATATGAATGATTCCCCCTATGTCATCCCTTGACAGGGGACGGAAGATGATGACCTCGTCTATCCGGTTGAGAAATTCCGGGCGCACACTTCTTTTCAACAGGTCAAACAGCTGTCTGCTTGTATTTTCAAATACTTCTGTCATCGTGCTTTCCTCGAGGGATTCGAAGTTTTCTCTTATGATATCCGAGCCCAGGTTGGACGTCATTATTATGATTGTATTCTTGAAATTGGCCACACGTCCCTTGTTGTCCGTCAGCCGTCCGTCCTCCAGCACCTGCAGCAGGATATTAAATGCATCGGGGTGCGCTTTTTCAATCTCGTCAAGTAGAATCACCGAATAGGGTTTTCTCCTGACCGCTTCGGTGAGCTGCCCGCCTTCCTCATATCCCACATAACCGGGAGGTGCGCCCACAAGGCGGGAAACGGCATGCCTTTCCTGGTACTCGCTCATATCGATGCGTGTTATTGATTTTTCATCGTTGAACAGGTATTCGGCAAGGGCTTTTGCAAGTTCCGTTTTCCCCACCCCTGTGGTTCCCAGAAAAAGGAAAGAACCGATGGGACGGTGCTCATCACCCATGCCCGTGCGGCTCCTTCGTATGGCCGATGCAACGGCCCGGATGGCCTCATCCTGTCCCACAACCCGTTTATGCAGCTCATCTTCGATATGGAGCAGTTTTTCCCTGTCGCTCTGCAGCATACGGGAAACAGGTATGCCTGTCCACCGGGCAACAACATGGGCGATGTCTTCAGAGGTGATCTCTTCCCGTACCAGCCGTTTCCCTTTGTTTTCATATTGCTGAAGGATTTCAACCTCCTTTCCAAGCGCATCCTCAAGCCCGGGAAGCTGTCCGTACCTTATCTCGGCCACATTTCCGAAATCACCTTCCCGCTCGGCCTTTTCAGCCCTGAATTTCAGTTCCTCGATTTGCTGTTTATATTGCTGTATCCTGGAGATCACCGATTTTTCCTCTTCCCACAAAGCCATCATCTGTTTCCTTTCTTCTTCCAGTTCTGCCAGCTGTTTGTTTATAACCGGAAGGCGCTCTTTGTCCTTTTCCCTCTTGTAGGCCTCCCTTTCTATTTCAAGTTGCTGCAATTTCCGGTCAAGCGTATCGATTTCTTCCGGCTTGGAATTCATTTCCATCCGGAGATGGGCTGCGGCCTCATCCACCAGGTCGATGGCTTTATCGGGAAGGAAACGGTCCGTGATGTAACGCATGGACAATTGAACCGCAGCCACAATGGCCTCATCCCGGATCCTTATCCTGTGATAATTTTCATATCGCTCCTTGATGCCACGGAGTATGGATACGGCGTCTTCTTCGGAAGGCTCGTCGATCGTGACCTTCTGAAACCTCCGTTCAAGGGCCTTGTCCTTCTCGAAATATTTCTGGTATTCATTCAGGGTAGTGGCTCCGATGCAGCGCAGCTCTCCCCTGGCGAGTGCCGGTTTAAGGATATTGGCGGCATCCATGGCTCCTTCACCGCTGCCGCCTGCCCCTACAAGGGTATGAATCTCATCGATAAAAAGCACGATGTTGCCATCTGAATTCACCACTTCCTTCACAACGGATTTCAGGCGTTCTTCAAATTCACCCTTGTATTTTGCGCCGGCAATCAAGGCCCCCATATCAAGTGAATATATTTCCTTAGCCAGCAGGTCATCCGGAACATCCCCGTTTACAATCCTGAAAGCCATGCCTTCCGCTATTGCAGTTTTGCCCACTCCGGGTTCTCCGACAAGGATGGGATTGTTCTTGGTCCTTCTCGCCAGAATCCGGAGCACCCTGCGTATCTCTTCATCCCTTCCGATCACGGGATCAAGCTTTCCGCTCTTTGCCGTTTCGTTAAGGTTTGTCGCATACCTTGATAAGGCATTATAGGTATTCTCGGCCCCCTGGCTTGTGACCCTGCTTCCTTTTCTCAGGGCAGCGATTGCTGTCATAAGATCTTTTTCGTTCAGTCCGGCATCCTTAAGCATACCGGAAACCGGATCGTTCACCTTCAGCAGGCCCGTCAGGAGATGTTCCAGGGATACATAATCGTCACCGGTATTTTTTATGGAATTCTGCGCTTTTACAAGTGCGTCATTTGCATTTTTGGACAGGTAGGGCTGTCCCCCGCTGACCCTGGCATACCCCTGAAGGATATCATCAAGGGCACGGCTTAAATTATTTCCGTTGACGGAGAGTTTTTTCAGAATGAAGGGCAGAACATTTTCATCCACCTCCATAATGCCTTTAAGAAGGTGACCGCATTCAATGGCTTGATTTCCAAGTTCTTCAGCAGTTTGCTGAGCCCGTTGAACGGCTTCCTGTGATTTTATTGTAAACCTGTCAAATTGCATTGTTTCTTCCCTGTATACTTACCATGAAAAAACTCGGGCAAAGGACACTTCCCTTGCCCGGGTTTGACTTCATCTCATGGAATTATGAGATCTTGATTTCCCGGGACGGTTTTGGCTTGGCCTCATCCCGCTTCGGCAAGGTGACATGAAGAATGCCATCGCTGTATTTTGCGCTGATCTTGCCGCTGTCTACCGAATATTCCTGAACCGTAAAGGTTCTCTGGAAAGACTGGTAGCAGAATTCACGACGGGTGTACCCGTTCCCTTCGTCTTCCTTGAATTCATCCTGCTTTTCAGATGAAATTGTAAGACGGCCGTTGCTGTAATTCACTTTGAAATCTTCCTTTTTCATGCCGGGTGCGGCAACTTCGATCAGGTATTCGTTTTCGTTTTCCCTGATGTTGACCGCAGGTAATGTCGACCTTGTTCCGGCAAAATTGGAATGTGACCAATCCATCAGATCCCCTTCGAAAAATTTGTCAAATAATGAAGGGAACGATGGAAAATTGCTGTTTGATAATCTTGCTAATGTCATGGCTATGCCCTCCATTTTTTTAATTAAACAATGTTTTTATATTTAAAAAACCATCCACAGGTTGTACTGGCAAAGAAAATGCCAATGAATCATTTCACAAATAATATTCTATTGTAACCAGCTACAAAACAACGTATTAGTTACTTATATCCGATGTAAAAAAAAGGAATATTCACAAGGCGACAATGTCATAATGTCAGTATAATATAATAAAATCTGCTATAATGTCATAAATAATTCTGAATTAAGAAAAATGATAAACATGTTGACATAAAAATGCATAATTGTTAATTTGTATGAGAATTAATTCACTGGCAATAACTTAAAATCTTGAACTTATGAAGAACCAAAACAAGAAAGCCGGACAGGTATCCAGGCGTCAATTTTTAGGAACCGTTGCTACCGGAACAGCAGCATTTTCTATTGCACCACTGAATTTCCGAGGCACAGGTGCAATCCAGGGCAAAGCGAGCAACCTGCCCGATTCTACTTTTGGAGGTGTCCAGATCGGGACCATCACCTACAGCTTTCGTGGCGTCAATGGTGTTGAGGAAACCCTCCAGGCCTGCATTGATTCCGGAGTAAGCTCAATTGAATTGATGTCTTCCGGCATCGAACAATGGATGGGTGCCCCGGAACTTGTCAGAGTGCCGAGGATGCGGATGGGTGCTCCCGGTGGAATGAGGTTTCCGGGAGGCCAGGCAGAGGAAATGTCAGAGGAGGAATTGGCCGAACTTGAACAAAAAGCTGCCGAATCACAGGAAGCACTTCGTCAATGGCGCATATCGGCACCCATGGAAAAATATGAAGAAGTCCGCAAAATGTATGATGATGCAGGTATATCAGTCCATATTGTTAAATTTTCACCAGCCAACTGGTCGGATGAAGAAATAGACTATGCATTCGAGGCTGCCAAGATAATGGGCGCAAAGGGGGTTACCAATGAGATAGGTGAGGAAGCATGCCGGCGTCTTGCACCTTTTGCCGAAAAACATGGCATGTATGCCATTTTTCATCAGCACATGCAGTTTGCCGAAGAAGGTTTCAGCGTGGATCCTTTTCTGGAAATATCTCCTGCCATTATGCTTAATTTCGATGCAGGACACTTTTTCGGATCGACAGGCCTGCATCCCAATACCATTATCGAAAAGTATCATGACCGGATCGTCAGCATACACCTGAAGGATAAGACCGGACCTGACACCGACCCTCCCAATACCAACCAGGTCTGGGGTCAGGGAGAAATGCCGATCGCGGATGTGCTTAAACTGATCCAGAGGGAAAAATGGCCCATTTACTGCGATATCGAGCTGGAATACCCGGTCCCCGCATGGTCAAACCCTGTGAAAGAAGTCAGAACCTGTGTGAATTATTGCAGGCAGATCCTTATTTAGCTCTCCAGGTATAAAAAACAGGAAAGCAAATAAAAACCCGGCTTCATCCGGGTTTTTATTTGCCTGCAGTATATCTTGAAATAACTACAACGTCCAGCCCTCACGGTATTCATAATGGAACAAATCATTGGCCTCGGGCAGGTTGGTGATTTTCATGTTCTCTGCATCATAATCCAGTATCATGTTGGCATTCTGAGACATCACGGCAATGTTCGTCAACAGCATGATCTCGGTAACTTTTGCGGATATAGAAAAATCATTGCTTGATTTCCTGCCATTCTTGATTCCATCGATCCAATCTTCGAAGATATTTCCTGTGCGGGGCATCCAGGGATCAGGTCCTTTGAAATCTGCATCTGCCGGAACAAGCTCCGGCATCGCGCCATGACTGCCGTGCATCATAATGCCCTTTTCACCGTAGTAAACGGCATCAGCGATACGACGGCCGGCTTCCAATTCTTTCGGACGCGGAGGTCTGAGACCACCGTCACACCATAATACTTTCACAGGCGGCATATCACCACGGGCAGGAAATTCATATGTCATATACTCAGCCCATGGCAAATAATCGTTACTGTAAGGTGTGGAGGTAGCCTGTATCCTGGTTGGCATGCCCAGGTTTAATGCCCATATCGGTGCATCAAAGATATGTGCCCCCATATCTCCCATGGCGCCTGTTCCATAGTCCTGCAATCCCCGCCAGTTGAAATGACAGACATCGGGATTGTAATCCTTCTTTGGTGCAGGTCCGAGCCATACATCCCAGTTTAAATGCTCCGGAACCGGTACGCCTGCCGGACGGGTCAAATCCCCCTGCGGCCAGATCGGACGATTTGTAGACAAATGTACTTCCCTCACAGGTCCAATAACTCCACCCTGTATCCATTCAACCGTTCTGCGGCTTCCTTCCAGCGCATGTCCCTGGTTGCCCATCTGGGTGACCACATCATATTCCTTTGCAAGTTCGGCAAGCCTGCGGCATTCATAGATGGTTTTTGCCATGGGTTTTTCAACGTAAACATGCTTTTTCTCTCTTATAAAAGCCGCGGCTATGGGAGCATGGTTGTGATCCGGTGTACCTATGACGATTGCATCAATCGATGGTTCCTTTTCCAGCATTTCACGCCAGTCACTGTAGATCTTGGCCTTTGGATAGCCTTTGAAAATATAACCGGCATAATCGGAATCCACATCGCACAATGCATAAACATTGGCCAGTCTGATTTCCCGCTGGCCGGCTTCACCCATCTGTAAGGGATTGTCAGGATCGATTCCACCCTCGCCCTGTGGACGCCGGGCAGCCATTTCGGCCATCATTTCGGCCATTCTGGCCTCTCGGGCAGCAATTTGTTCCGGCGTCATAGGTGTACCGTTCATGTTGCGCTGTGGCCTGATGATGGCTTCATCGGGTGTTGCCAGCTGTTGTATGTCGCCACCACCCTGACTTCCGATCCCGATACCGGCTATATTCACCATATCGCTCGGGGCAGTGAAACCGGATCGAGCCATTACATGGCGGGGAATAATTGTAAATGCTGCCGTAGCAGCGCCAGCAGTGCTTATAAAGTCACGTCTTGTCAGACTCCTGCTTTTGTTTTTTTGGCTTTTTTCGCTTTTACTCATTGACAAACCTCCTTGTATTTTAATTAATATTTAGTAAAAAAAAGGTTAGCTGATAAAAACATGTAGGCTGGTTGTAATTAAAACCTATAAATCCATCCTGAAACGAAATTTACTTATAAAACAGAAATTCAACAAATATTATGTATTGACATCGGGATATTGTTTTCAATAAATTCAGCATCATGTTTGGATTTTATTCATATTTTTAGCGATATGGACCGGGGGCATGGCACAAGTTATCAGAAATATATCAGGCTGAAGAAAATTCTGTCTGAAATGGGCGAGATCACCGTGGCTTATTCGGGAGGAGTGGACAGTACTTTTCTTCTGAAGGTGGCAACGGACGTACTCAAGGACAGGTCACTTGGTGTACTCGCCGTTTCTCCCGCCTTCCCTTCCCGTGAATATAAAAGGGCCATCGAAGTTGCTGCTTCTTTTCAGGCCAATATCCGTGTTATCGATACGCATGAACTCGAGGACAGCAATTATATCAAGAATCCTGTAAACCGCTGCTATTTTTGTAAAAGCGAAATGTTTGACAGCATCGAAAGGATCTTTGAAAGCGGAGCATTCAGGAATCTTGCCGACGGATCGAACCTTGATGATATGAGTGACCATCGTCCCGGCATGAAAGCCCTGCGGGAGCGTGGTGTAAGAAGTCCCTTACTGGAAGCCGGTCTTACCAAAAAGGAAATTCGTGAATTGTCCCGCGAACTGAAATTGCCCACCTGGAACAAGGATGAACTTGCCTGCCTTTCATCCAGGTTTCCCTATGGTGAAAAAATCGACAGGACAAAGCTGCAGATGGTTGACAGGGCAGAGGCCTACCTTGAAGATCTGGGATTCAGGAATATCCGGGCCAGACACACCGGCAGGTCGGTCAGGATTGAAGTAGATCCTGAGCAGGTATCCCGGCTGACCGGTCCCGAAGTGAAAAAAAAGGTGGAGACTTACCTGAAATCCCTTGGTTATGACAATATCAGCATTGATCCGGACGGTTACAGCAGGGGCAAATTAAATGAACAGATCGTCAGGGACAATAATCCTGATGGAGAAAATCTACGCAGGGTCCCCTAAAAAATCTGTAACGAATAATCGTTTTAATCGTCTTATTAGTGGAATTCGTGAAAGGCATCCGCCGGTACGAATCCGGTAACTTAAAACGATGGACATAGACCAGCAAATAAGACGATGTGAGGAAAGAATTCTCCGCCTGGAAGACGACAGGCGCAATGCATTCGGCGATCAGGAAAAAATGGATGCCAGCCTGGATGAACAATACAGGCAGGTTACCATTCTCAAGATCCGTAAAATGATGGGCTATTGATCACCTGATCCTGTTTCCAAATGCTCTCCTTTTTCTCTGTACAACACCATATTGGGATACCCTTCAACGACGCTTGTTAACTCCATGTGCTCTCCTTCCATGATTTCCTGAATTGGAATGGTTTCATATTCAATCTGCCAGTGAGCCATTTTTTCTTGCATTGATTTTGTAAACCATCCATAGAAAATTTCAACAGGTATATTTCTTTCTTTCATCTCAGTCAATTGTTTTCGTAATCTTATTGAGGAACGTGTTTCCCAACCCATGTGACAAAAAAGGACAATACAACCGTTTAATAGTATCAGTACTGCGATAAACCAGCTGAAGTAATTAACCCGTTTTGAAATCGATCGAAAGAAAGAAAAGCAAACAGGGATTAACGGTATAAGCCACATCTGGGGCCAGAAACGCGGCCACCAGAAATGCTTGCTGAATATTAAAGAACCTGATATCGCAATCAGTGTCATACAGACAATCCACCGGGATCTTTTATCCTCCTTTAATAGAATCAATAACAAAATAAAAGATAAAACAAGTATTCCACTGAAGTATGGACCAAATCCGCTTACACGTGTTTCATGAAAATAATATGCATTCCAATCGGAAATCTTCGATGTAAATGGCCAGATCAGTTCTGCATTTCTTTCCCTGTAATACGGGGCGTTATCCGGTCGTCCGAAGTTTGCGTAAAACATTCTGACCACAAGGCGCTTGCCCTGCATATTATGAGGTGTTTCAAATACTTCATTGTCATCCCTCCCCGAAAGCTCAATGACACTCGGGTATTCTTCGGTGCCCATGATAGGATAAAAAGGATGGCCTCGTTCAATATAATTAATAACATAAGGATTATATCCGAAAACGAAGACCGCAAGCAGGAAAGCAACAGCATGGGCGCCAATGAATTTTACCAAGTACTCCCTTTTGTAAATAAGTACATAGACAACGGCGAACAATGACAAAACACAAAGGAATACAAGGCCCGTAAACTTTAAATTTATTATTGCTATTACAGCCAAACAGCCAAGGAGTGCACTCTTGTAACTGGGTTTCCGGAGCCATGAAAAAACCATTAAAATGTAAATACCTATATAAAGAATCAATGATCCATCAACCAGGTAAGTTGTCGTTTCGCTCCATACAACAGGATTTAAAACAACCAGTAAAGTTATGGTTAATGATTTTATCCTGGAAAGCCCGAAATCTATTAACGTGCTGTATATTAGAAATATCGAAATAAATATTACAATGAAATTCAGACTTTTCCCGGATTCAAAATTTCCTAAAGTACTGAATACCGAAGCTGCATAATACCAGGAGCTTTTAGGAAAATGAATAATGGAGGTATCGTTGTTTACTTCAAATGCTCTTATCGGTTCGGTAATCGGATTCCAGCCACTCTCGATATGATAAATGGCCGATTGGTGATACCACTGTCCATCCCAGGAAAGGTCATAGTAAAAGGCCGAAGCAAGAAATGATACTATAATTACGGAAAAGCTCAGAAGAATGGTCCATATCTTCTCCGCCCTGTTTGTTCTTCTTTTTTCAAGATAGAAATAAAGCAAAACAGAAGTTAGGATGGATAAGGGAAATGCAACAGGCAAAAATCTGTAGGTGGTAATGAACGAAAACATTACAAACAAATGATCTAATGATAAAAAGACCATCAAGATCAGGGAACAATTAAAAAGTATCTTTTTCATATTCTGATCAGGATTTTTCCTTCCGTGGTATATTCCTCGGCACGCCTGTGGGCATCTGCAAGTTGGTCCAGCGTAAATACGGAATCAATGCAGGTCTCCAGACTCCCTTCCCGAACAAGGCCCATAACAATATCAAGATCCTTTCCCAGTGATCTCATCAACAGGGTTCTTACCTTTTTTCCATGGGTAAGTACTGATAACGCTTTATGAATCAATAGTTTCGGCCGTGGAAGCAAGGTAATATAAATGCCTCCGGATTTGAGGATTTGCCTGCATGAAAAAAAGGATTCCACGCCTGCTGCGTCCAGTATGATGTCATATTGCTTACCCGCCTGCCTGTAATCCTGTACTTCATAGTCTATATGGAAATCAGGCCGGAGCTTTTTCATCAGCTCTTTATGCCTGGAACTGCAGACTGCCGTTACAACAGCTCCGTAATGCCGGGCCAGCTGAACGGCATAATGACCCACACCGCCCGCGGCGCCCAGGATCATTACTTCGTCTCCGGCCCCGATCCTGCCTTTGTCTCGCAGGGCCTGGAGAGCCGTCAAGGAAGCCATAGGCAGCGCCGCAGCATGAAGATGGTCTATCCCGGGGGGTTTTAAAGCCAGCGTGGATCCGGAGGCTGCGGCATATTCTGCATAGGCCCCTCCGAAACGGCGGGTCAATCTGCAACAGACCTGATCACCGGGTTTGAAATGACGGATTGCCTCACCACACCTGATGATTTCCCCGGATACATCATAGCCGGGAACCATTGGGAACTTTGCTTTCAGAAACCATCTGTGATTTCCCTTCCTCTGTTTCCAGTCAACAGGGTTTACACTTGCAGCGTAAACCTTGATCAGGACTTCATTCCTGCTGATCTGCGGCTCAGGTAAATCTTCGGTCCGGAATACTTCCGGTCCACCGTATTGGTATATTACAGCAGCCTTCAACCGCACAAAGTTATAATTCTGTGCTTTGATTCAGTTTTATTTTCTTCGTAATTTTAGTAGAAATTCTGGTTATGACATACAGTGAATTTCTCAGAATCCGGGAAGAGGGAACCGTCCCGGACGATATCCCGCTACTGCTCCAGGCATTGTTACTGGATGCATCAGGTGACTGGGAAGGTGCGCATCGTATTGCCCAGAATGATTTTACCAAAGACGGATACTGGGTGCATGCCTACCTGCACAGGAAGGAAGGGGACAGGCCCAATGCCTCGTACTGGTATAACAGTGCAGGCAGAAGAATGCCGGAAATCAGTTTGGAAGAGGAATGGGAATCCATCGTAAAAGAGCTGTTGCAATAGACCCTATGATTTGTCATTTTCCCTGATTAAAATGGTTTCATAAATGTAGATTTCCGCATCTCTCCAGCCGTTCCAGCCTATATGGGCTTTGTCCCTCGCACAATGGCCCAGGATTTGTTCCAGGTCCCATCCCGTATTCCCGGCAACTTCAGGAAGGTATGTACCGCTGTTCATTCCTTTCTTAATATAGATGCCGTGCTTTCCCAACTCTATTTCGGTAAGTTCCCTGATCTTTACCGGTTCTGACAAAACCGAAATTTCCAGCTGAATCTCATCAAGTTCATCAACCGAAACGGGCCTGAAGCGATAATCCCTGGTAGCCGCCGATATGGTCATGTCACGTATGGCTTTGCAAAGGGGGACCTCTGCATGAATCCGGCCTATGCATCCCCTGAGTTTTCCGTTCTTGAACAGCGTGACAAAAGCCCCGGTTTTCTTCATTAATGCATCGGGGTAATTTTCATCATCGAAGGAAGGGATTTTCCTGTCCATCAGGTACATGTTGAGTGTAAGCCTTGCGATGTCCAGTAAAGTCTGTTTCTCCTCAGGCGCAAGCATACTTTATTTTTGTTATATTCCCTGCAATTTATGAAATATCAGTATTTTTATTTGCTGCATTTATCAAAAGCATGAAAATCATTGTGATCGAGACCGGGGATATCCTGCTCAGGGCTGAACTGAATGATTCGGCAACAGCAAAGGCCATATATGGTATCCTTCCCCTGAGCGGTACTGCCAATGTCTGGGGCGATGAGGTATATTTCAGTATTCCTCTTCAACTGGAACAGGCCGGGGATGCAAGACAGGAAGTTGAGGCAGGGGATCTTGGATACTGGCCGGCAGGAAATGCTTTCTGTATTTTTTTCGGACCCACTCCGGTCAGCATAAACGAAAAGCCGAGGGCTTACAGTCCGGTGAATGTTTTCGGCAGGATCACCGGAGATACAAGCATCCTGAAAAAGGTCCGTTCCGGAGAGACACTGAGAATAAGCAAGGAGGTACAATCATGATCAGGAAATTTCTGCTTTTTTTAAAAACTGAGATTTGGTTGGTGGAATTGAAATCCTATCCTCCCGTGTTGGGATTTTTTCTCAAACAACTGCGGATCATATTGCTTGCTACCCGGGGATTCCGTGAGAACAGGATACAGTTAAGAGCTTCTGCTTTAACATATTATACAATGCTATCCATAGTTCCGGTTGCAGCTATGGGTTTCGGTATTGCCAAAGGATTCGGATTTGAATCCAGGCTGGAAATAGAGCTGAGGAATATGGCCTCTGAAAGAAAAGAGCTGGCAGAAGTTCTTGATTACATCATCGGATTCGCCAATTCCATGCTTCAGAATATCAATGGCGGGTTTATTGCAGGCGTGGGGCTGATCGTTCTTCTTTGGTCCATCATGAAGGTACTCGGAAACATTGAAAACTCATTTAATGCGATATGGCAGATCCATAAACCCAGGGCGTTCATCCGGAAATTCAGCGACTACCTTTCCATGATGCTGGTGGCGCCCATACTGTTTTTCCTGAGCAGTACAATTACAGTTTACCTCAGTAAGGCGATTTCAGACAACGGGATACTTGCAGAACATCTCAGCTCCTTCCTGGAGTTTCTTGTAAAACTGATCCCTTACGGCCTGATTTACCTTTTATTTACGATTTTATACGTGGTAATGCCAAATACAAAGGTCAACTTTAAATACGGGTTGTACGCCGGCCTGATTGCAGGTACGATTTTTCAGATCACACAATGGTTTTATATCTATTTTCAGGTTGGCGTCGGAAGATATGGTGCAATCTACGGAAGCTTTATTGCGCTGCCCCTGTTCCTGGTCTGGCTGCAGATATCCTGGCTGATCGTCCTGCTCGGAGCGGAAATCTCGTTTGCTTATCAGAACATTGAAAAATACGAATTCGAGTACGAAGCCCTGCACATTTCTTCCTATAACCGGAGGATGCTTACCTTCCTGGTGATGCACACCATAGTCAAACAATTCGAACATGGCAGCAATCCGATGACACCTCCCGAGATCAGCCATGAACTGGGGATACCGATACGGCTTGTCAGGGAAATTATATTCGACCTCTCGAATGCAAACCTGATCGTGGAAGCGACGACCGACAGCCCCAAGGAGAATGCCTTTGTACCGGCAGTGGATATCAATAAAATCACGATAAGTTACCTTGTGGAAAAGCTTGAGAGAAGCGGGGAGGACAGGCTGATTGCAGAGAAAAGCGAAAACCTGGAAACCTTTTCGGAGATACAGCAGGGCTTGCTGACGGCGATTGAAAAATCCCCGGTCAACAGGTTGATTAAAGATATTTAACGGGGTTTGCAAGTTTAAACTTTTATTTCTAATATTGCACTGATTTGAAATAAGGATGTACAATCAAACTGCATATCACATTCATCACCATCACATCTGATGTGTGGGACCGGTATGCAGGAATCGAATGAACTTTAATAACCAAGGTTTGCAGATGCTGCAAACCTTTTTTGTTTTTATCAAATGAGTAAATTAAGCGTGGCCATACAGAAATCAGGCAGACTCAGCGAAGTTTCGCTCAGCCTGTTAAGAGAATCCGGTATCAGCCTGACCAACGGAAAAGGAACACTTAGGGCTGTCTCCGGGAACTTCCCCCTGGAAGCCGTTTTTCTGAGGGATGATGACATACCGCAGTATGTTTTCGACGCAGTGGCAGATGTTGGTATCGTCGGGGAAAATGTCGTGCTGGAAAAGGAAAGGGATATCGAGATCATCGAAAGGCTTGGATTTGCCAAATGCCGTCTTTCCATTGCCGTGCCGAAAACCATGCAGTATGTAAATTCAGGTGACCTCAACGGGAAAAAGATTGCAACCTCTTATCCCAATATTCTGGGCTCATACCTGAAAAAAGAAAAGATCGATGCGGAGATCCATGTGATCAGCGGATCCGTCGAGATCGCTCCCGGGATCGGGCTTGCGGATGCAATTTTCGACATCGTCAGCACCGGAAGCACACTGATCAGCAACGGCCTGCGTGAAGTGGAAACGGTTATGAAATCAGAAGCCGTACTTGTTGCCAATAAAAAGCTGTCAGGAGATAAGAAGAAAATTCTGGACAGACTTATTTTTCGTTTGAAGGCAGTCAGGAAATCCAAAGACAATAAGTATATACTCCTTAACGCCCCCAATGACAAGCTTGACAGGATCATTGAGGTCATACCGGGAATGAAGAGTCCTACGGTCATGCCACTCGCCGAAGAGGGCTGGAGTTCGGTGCACTCGGTACTGAATGAAAACGAATTCTGGGAAGTCATCGGTAAATTGAGAGATCTTGGCGCCCAGGGCATTCTGGTGATTCCCATCGAAAAAATGATCATCTGATGCAGGTTTTTAACAATCCGCCAAGGGAAAGCTGGGAGAGAATCCTTGCAAGGCCTGATACAGACCACGGAGAGGTCCGTACCCGGGTAGGAGAAATACTTGAAACTGTTAAACGGGAAGGAGACAGGGCCCTTAAGGAATTCAGCCGGCAATTTGACAGGGTTGAACTGGAAACCATCCGGGTAAGCAAGGCTGAAATCGACCGGTCCGGCAACCTTTTAAGGGACGGTCTTAAGAATGCCATCGGCAAGGCCAGGAAAAATATAGAGGCCTTTCATTCCATGCAGGCCGAAGGGGAAAAATCCGTACACACATCAAAAGGTGTGAAATGCTGGGTAAAAGTCCTGCCCATTGAAAAGGTCGGGCTGTATATTCCGGGGGGAAGCGCACCCCTGCTATCCACCGTACTCATGCTTGGAATACCTGCAAGAATGGCGGGTTGTGAAGAGATCATTCTATGCACTCCTCCCGGTCCTGCCGGAACGATACACCCTGCCATATTATACTGCGCCGGGCTCCTTGATATCGATAGAGTTTATCGCGCTGGCGGAGCGCAGGCAATTGCTGCCATGGCCTACGGTACGGAAACCATACCCAGGGTAGATAAAATTTTCGGTCCGGGAAATCCCTTTGTGACCCTGGCCAAACAACTCGTAAGCCTTGAAAATGCAGCCATAGACATGCCAGCCGGGCCTTCGGAAGTGGCCGTTATTGCCGATGCGAGTGCCGATCCGTCGTTTGTGGCAGCAGATCTGATGGCGCAGGCGGAACACGGACCGGAAAGCCAGGTGATATTGCTTACCACAAGCCGCGAACTGGCGGAACGGGCAAGGGAGCAGCTTGACAAACAGTTAACTGCACTTCCACGCAGGGACATTGCCGACGCAGCACTGCATAACAGCAGGTGTATTGTGCTTGATGACATGGATACATTGCTTGAAATGGTGAATATATATGCACCGGAACATTTGATAATCATGGCAGAGAACCAAATGGAGCTGGCCGGAAAGATCAGGAATGCCGGGTCTGTCTTTCTGGGACCTTATACACCGGTAAGCGCAGGGGACTATGCTTCGGGTACCAACCATACGTTGCCTACGGGCGGACATGCCAGAGCATACAGCGGACTGGGGCTTGAAAGTTTTACAAAAAGGATCTCTTTCCAGGAAATCAATGAATCCGGAATGCTCGATCTGGGTCCGGCGATCATGGAAATGGCCGATGAAGAAAAACTGGAAGCCCACAGCCGGTCAGTCATGATCAGGATCGATAAAATCAGGAAAAACAGGAAGTGAATATGACGATCAGAAAACTCATCAGAAAAAATATCCTGGAACTGGTTCCATATTCATCGGCGAGAGATGAATACAACCCTCAGGGAGCCATCCTGCTGGATGCCAATGAAAATCCGTATAACGGTCCCTATAACAGGTATCCGGATCCTATGCAGATGGCGCTCAGGGAGAAAATCTCAGAGATTTATTCAGTCGGGGGAAGAAATATTTTCATTGGAAACGGAAGCGATGAAGCGATTGACCTTTTGATCAGGATTTTCTGCGAACCTGCGAGGGATCGCGTAATCATCATGCAACCGTCATACGGCATGTACAAGGTATGTGCGGATATGAATGACGTAGCGGTGGATTTCGTCGGTCTGAACAGCGATTTCTCACTGAATGCCGGCAGGGTTCTCAATAAGATAAAGGCAGGTACGAAAATGGTATTTCTCTGTTCGCCCAATAATCCGACATCAAACCTGCTGGAAGAGGGGGAAATCATCAGGGTACTGGAAGGATTCAACGGCATCACGGTCGTTGATGAGGCATATGCGGATTTCTCAGCGGGTGCGGGGTTGGTACCATTGCTGGACAGATACCGGAACCTGGTTTTGCTGAGGACGCTTTCGAAGGCCTGGGGGCTGGCGGGCATACGGATAGGTGCGGCACTGGGTGATCCCGGCATCATTGAATATATGAACAAAGTGAAGTACCCCTATAATGTCAACCGTTTGAGCCAGGAGATGGCCCTGGAAATGCTTTCAGTGCCCGGGAAAAAGGATGCATGGGTAAAACAGATCCTGGACCAGAAGAAAAGGCTTGTCCGGGAACTGGGTGCATTCACTTATGTACGAAAGGTTTTTCCTTCCGATGCCAATTTCCTTCTGGTCAGGGTAGAAGAGCCAGATGCGCTTTATGACTTTCTGCAATCGGGGGGAGTGGTTGTCAGGAACAGGTCAAAACTTGCCTTTTGCGAAGGTTGTCTTCGAATTACAGTGGGCACGGAAGAGGAAAATACCAGGTTGCTGGATCTGCTGGAATCATGGGAACAAAAAACAAAAAAATAAGCGGCTTATGAAAAAAGCGTTATTCATTGACAGGGACGGGACCCTGGTGGTGGAGCCGACGGACGGTTTTCAGGTGGATGCCCTGTCCAAACTCGAATTCCTGCCGGGGATTTTCAGGAATCTGTATTTCATCAGGAAAAACCTGTCGTATGAGCTGGTTATGGTTTCGAACCAGGACGGTATGGGCAGCAGGCAGTATCCCGAACGTGCATTCCTTGAGGTCCAGCAGAAGATCCTTGGATCCTTTCAGAATGAAGGTGTTGTATTCGATGCCATACATATTGACAGCTCCCTGCCTGAAGACGAATCACCCATGCGAAAACCACGTACCGGCATGCTTGAATCGTACATGAAAGGAGATTATGACCTGGCAAAATCATGGGTGATAGGGGACCGTGTTACGGACATCGAACTGGCCAGGAATCTTGGAACAGGCGGTATACTCCTCGGGGAAAAAGAGCTTGAACAAGAGCTCGGGAAGGCCGGACTGAAGGGACATTGCGGCCTGATTGCGGAAAACTGGGATGAAATTTATCTTTTTCTCCTAAGGCAGGAACGCAGGGCACGGATTGAACGCAGTACTTCGGAAACCATGATTACCGTTGACCTGAGCCTGGACGGTACGGGCCGGTCGGATGTTACCACGGGAATCGGTTTTTTCGATCATATGCTGGAACAGATCGCCAGGCATGGCTCCATGGACCTGGATATAAAGGTCACAGGCGACCTCGGGGTGGATGAACACCATACCGTAGAGGATACGGGTCTTGCCCTCGGAGAGGCTTTTTCAAAGGCGCTGGGTGACAGGAAAGGCATCGAGCGCTATGCTTTTGTTCTGCCCATGGATGATGCCGAGGCACAGGTTTCACTGGATATGGGAGGACGCAACTGGCTCGTCTGGGAAGCCGAATTTTCAAGGGAGAAGATCGGTGAGCTACCCACAGAAATGATTGAGCATTTCTTCAAGTCGTTTACAGATACGGCAGGATGCAATCTGAACATCAAGGCTGAGGGAAGGAATGAACATCACAAGGCAGAAGCCATTTTCAAGGCATTTGCCAGGGCACTGGGCCGGGCTTCCCGCAGGGATCCGTATAGGACCGACGTTCCTTCGTCAAAAGGAAGACTTTAGGTTCAATATGGAATGGAAATAATAACAAACTGGTAACATGATGTTTAGCATATACATTTTCGAGTAATGGATAAACAGGCAAAAAAAACCATACTGTTGATTCACTGCAGCGACCGGAAAGGCATTGTGGCTGCAGTAACGGATTTCATTGCTGAAAACCAGGGAAACATCGTATACCTTGACCAGCATGTCGACACCGAGGAAGGTGAATTTTTTATGAGGATCGAATGGGAGATGAAGGATTTTCACTTTTCAAGGGAAGATTTCGGCAATGCTTTTGCACATATTGCAGGTAATTTTGAGATGAAATGGAAGCATTACGATGCCTCGGCAAGGCCAAGAATGGCCATCTTTGTGTCAAGGCTTTCGCATTGCCTCGATGATATTCTGGCAAGGATTCATTCCGGTGAATGGAGTGTGGATATTCCCATTGTCGTCGGTAACCACAGGGATCTTGAAGACACTGTAAAAAGGGCAGGAATCGCATATCATTACATTCCGAAAGACCGGGCCGGTAAAGCAGAACAGGAAAAGCAGGAATTGATCCTGCTGGAAGAAAACCGGATTGATTTCATCGTTCTTGCACGATATATGCAGATCCTGGGCCCGGATTTCGTAAGCCTGTACGGCAACCGGATCATCAACATTCATCATTCGTTCCTGCCTGCTTTTCCCGGAGCCAGACCTTACCACTCGGCATATGCAAGGGGGGTAAAGATCATCGGTGCAACCAGCCATTATGTGACTGAAAAACTTGACGAGGGTCCGATCATTGAGCAGGATGTGGCACGTGTCACGCACAGGGATTCAGTCAGCGAAATGGTCAGGAAGGGAAGGGACCTTGAAAAAATCGTCCTTTCCAGGGCCATTCATGCACATCTCAACCGGAAAGTGATGGTATATAAAAACAAGACGGTGGTATTCAGCTGAAATTATGCAGATAGCGATCATCAAATATAATGCGGGAAACATCAGGTCGGTGGATTTTGCCCTGAAACGGCTGAACATAATTGCAAGTATAACCGATGACCATAATGAGATCAGGAAGGCTGACAAGGTCATATTTCCGGGTGTAGGGGAGGCGAGCACTACCATGAACTACCTGAAGGAAAGGGGACTGGATGAACTGATAAGGAGCCTGCGGCAACCTGTGCTGGGGATCTGCCTTGGCCTTCAACTCATGTGCTCATCTTCGGAGGAAGGAAATACCTCCTGCATCGGAATATTTGACCTGCGCGTCAGAAAATTCGAACCGGTCCGTAAAGTCCCGCATATGGGATGGAACAGCCTGGGCGACCTGAAAGGCAATCTGATGTGCAATGAGTTCAACGGCGCATTCGTTTACTTTGTCCACAGCTATTATGCCCCTTGCGGAGAGTATACAAGTGCCGTGACGGATTATATCAATCCTTTCAGTGCAGCGCTGGAGAAAGGCAATTTTTACGCCACACAGTTTCATCCCGAAAAAAGCGGTACCGTCGGGGAACAGATACTGAAAAAATTCATCGCCCTATGACAGAATTGATCCCGGCCATAGATATCATCGGGGGAAAATGCGTGAGACTTGTACAGGGCTCTTACCAGCAAAAAACCATCTACCCCGAAGATCCGCTTGTGATTGCAGGGGCTTTCGCGGACATGGGCGTAAGGAGGTTGCATTTGGTGGACCTGGACGGGGCGCTGAAGGGAGAAGTTGTAAATCTTGTCGTCCTCGAACAGATCGTCCGTGAGACGGGACTTATTGTCGATTTCGGGGGAGGTGTTAAAACAGATAAGGATGTCCGCAGCGTATTTGAAGCCGGAGCCGCCATGATCACCGCCGGCAGCATCGCAGTGAGCAACAAAAACCTGGTTGAAGAATGGCTGAGTGAATTCGGGCCTGAAAAGATCATTCTCGGGGCGGATGTCAGGGAAGGCAGGATTGCGGTGAACGCCTGGAAGGAGAATACGCAGGAGGGAATTTTTGATTTTATCGAAGGATATGAAAAAACGGGGGTGCAAAAGGTGATCTGCACGGATATATCCAGGGACGGGATGCTGAAGGGTCCCTCTACGGATCTGTACAGGGAACTGACGGGCCGTTTTCCCGGAATGGAGATCATTGCGAGCGGGGGTGTATCCGGTATGCAGGATATCCGGGATCTGGAAAAAACAGGCGTGAAGGGCGTGATTTTCGGAAAGGCATTCTATGAAGGTTATTTAACGGCCGGAGACATCTCCTCCTATATCAGGGAAGCTTATTGATTATGCTGGCAAAAAGAATCATACCCTGTCTTGACATACGGGACGGGCAGACCGTAAAGGGAATTAATTTTTTGAATATCAAAGAAGTAGGAGATCCTGTGGAAATGGGTGCAGAGTATGCTGCCGCGGGTGCCGATGAGCTGGTTTACCTGGATATCACGGCGACCCATGAAGGCAGGAACCTGTTTGCAGAATTGGTGCAGCGGATTGCTGAAAACATCAATATACCCTTTACCGTGGGCGGCGGCATAGGGAAGATTTCAGACGTGGATCCCCTGCTGAAGTCCGGCGCGGACAAGGTCACCGTCAATTCTGCCGCCGTAAAGGACCCTTCGCTGATCTCAGCCATTGCCGGCGGGTATGGCAGCCAGTTTGTCGTTGTGGCCATAGATGCCTGTTTTGAGGATGACCAATGGTACGTTTATGTGAACGGCGGCCGTATCAGGACCGAAAAAAAATTGTTCGAGTGGGCCCGGGAAGCAGAAGACCGGGGGGCGGGGGAGATCCTGTTCACTTCAATGAACCACGACGGTACGAAAAACGGTTTTGCAATCGAAGCGACCGCACGGCTTTCCGGATCACTGGGCATTCCTGTCATCGCTTCCGGCGGAGCCGGAAAAATGAGTCATTTCGTGGACGTATTCGGACCCGGATGTGCCGATGCCGCACTGGCCGCATCCATATTTCACTTCAGGGAAATCAGCATCCCTGACCTTAAGGATCATTTGAGAGAACACTTTATACCAATCAGATAAACACGCAAATCATGAATTTAGATTTTAATAAAATGGATGGGATCATCCCTGCCGTTATTCAGGATGCCCGGACAAATGAAGTTCTGATGCTTGGCTTTATGAACGATGAGGCCTATGAAAAAACCAGAAAAGAAGGCAGGGTGACATTTTATTCCCGGACCAGAAAACGCCTGTGGACCAAAGGTGAAGAAAGCGGCAATTATCTGAATCTTGTCGAAATCAGGGAGGACTGTGATCAGGATGCCCTCCTTATCAGGGTCAATCCGGCAGGTCCGGTCTGCCATACGGGGGAACGCAGTTGTTTCGGGACAATTCAGGAAACCGGATTCGGTTTCCTGGTTGAGCTCCAGGAATTACTGAAATCGAGGAAGAAAGAACTTCCGGAGGGTTCCTATACTGCAAAACTTTTCAGAAATGGTGCAGATAAAATTGCAAAAAAGCTTGGGGAAGAGGCGGTTGAGCTTGTTATAGAAGCAAAAGACACGGATGATGGAAGATTCCTTGAAGAGGCGGCGGATCTTCTTTTTCATTACATGGTACTGCTGACCGACAGGGGATATGTTCTGGAGGATGTGGTGAAGATCCTTGAGGCCCGTCATTAGAGGCAGATTACCATCACCATTATATCATCTATCTGGTCCAGAGAGCCTTTCCGTTTTGTAATGGTCTCGTCCAGAATCCATATGGTTTAATGCACCCTGTACCCTGCCGTTTACCACCCATATGATAAAATTGTTGTATCCTTCAAAATTCCGGGGTGCAGCGAAAATCCACATGATCTTTCCCGGATTTATCATGATCAAAGGATATCTGACATGTTAAATACAGGAATTTACTGCAATTTTTCCCGAAGGGCCTGGGGGATGCTAACTGAATTCAGCCAGGGTTCTGCGGATGATGTCCACAGCCTCTCCCAGTTCATCCCTGGTGATGATGAGGGGTGGGGCATACCGTATGATATGGTCATGGGTCGGCTTGGCAAGCAATCCGTTTTCCTTCAATGCCACGCAGACATCCCAGGCTGTCTTTCCTCCTGTCGGCCTGATCACCATGGCGTTCAGCAAACCCTTCCCGCGGATGGTTTCCACAATGGGCGAATCGATCTTGCGCAACTCTTCCCTGAAAAATTCGCCCAGAACAGATGCATTTTCAGCAAGTTTTTCTTCCTTTATTATCTCCAGTGCCGCAATGGCAACCTTTGCTGCCACAGGATTACCCCCGAAGGTGGAACCGTGTTCACCGGGTTTGATGCAAAGCATGATATCGTCGTCTGCCAGAACTGCTGAGACGGGATAGACGCCCCCGGATATGGCTTTTCCAAGAATAAGAATATCAGGTCTTACCCCCTCATGATCGCAGGCAAGCATTTTTCCGGTCCGTGCGATGCCGCTCTGCACCTCATCGGCGATGAACAACACATTTTTTTCCCTGCAAAGCTCATATGCCTTTTTAATATATCCTTCCGAGGGGACATGAACGCCTGCTTCACCCTGTATGGGTTCCACCAGGAAACCGGCGACGTCGGGATCCTCCAGTTCTTTTTCGAGAGCAGGGATGTCATCATAGGGAATCTTGATGAATCCGGGTGTGAACGGACCGTATCCCGCATAGGAATCGGGATCGGTTGACATCGAGATTACCGTGATGGTCCGGCCGTGAAAATTGTTTTCACAAACAATGATTTTTGCCTGGTTGTCAGGAATTCCTTTTTTCAGATAAGCCCATTTCCGGCAAAGCTTGAGGGCAGTCTCATCACCTTCGGCACCTGTATTCATGGGAAGTACCTTGTCATAGCCAAAGTATTTGCTTACATATTCCTCGAACTCTCCCAGAACGCTGTTGTAGAAAGCCCTTGAAGTCAGGGTAAGCTTTTCCGCCTGGTCCTTCATTGCAGCAACGATCCCGGGATGACAGTGTCCCTGGTTCAATGCCGAGTAAGCGGACAGAAAATCATAGTATCTCTTCCCTTCAACATCCCAGACATAAACTCCCCGGCCTTTTTCCAGCACAACGGGGAGGGGATGGTAATTGTGCGCACCGTATTTTTCCTCACGTGCAATGTAATCCTGTGTTGTCATTCCTGTTTTTTCTGAAATTTAAAAATCTGAACTTCAAAAATAAGGGATTGGATTGACAATTGACCTATGAAAAGGAGAAATCATAAAAAAAAGACACAAAGATACTTTGGGAACATTGGCGTCTTTAGAATTTGATTGAGAGGCGGATGTTGAAACGTCTTCCTGTCAGATAATTTGGGACAGCAAACCTGCCCTGTACATCATCCTGGTTGGAGACGGTTTTTACCCAGAGGTAGGAGATGGTATTCCGGACGCCGAGAAGATTGAAAATCTCAGCGGATATCCAGCTGTCCCTAAAAAATCGAAAGGGATTGTTATCCTTCAGCTGGCTGTCCTCACGCTTAAGTATCTTTGAAAAGCCTATGTCAACTCTTTTGTAGGCGGGCATTCTGAACACCAGGTCATAACGATCGGGATCCGGAGAACTGAAGGGAAGACCTGATCCGTAAACCAGGTTCAGATGGACTTTGTAATCCGGGTTGTTTGGGAAATAGTCCTGGAAAAATACTCCGACCGTAAGTCGCTGGTCTGTGGGACGGGGATAAAAACCCGGATCCATCCTGTGGCCATTTTCGTCATAATAAAAGTCACCTTTAATATCCTCCTCTGCTTTCATCAGGCTCAGGCTGGCCCAGGACTCTGCGCCCGGAACGAATTCTCCGTGTATCTTCATATCCAGTCCCACAGCATACCCGGCTGCCATGTTTTCCGCTGCGTACTCAAGCCTCACATTGTCTGTCTTGTAGGGAATCAGCTTGTCGAGATGCTTATAGTATAACTCCGTTGTGAATTTGAAAGGACGATCCCATGCCGCGAATATATAATCCCCTCCCACGATGAAATGCATGGATTCCTGAGCTCTGACCTTCGTGTTCAGGCTGCCGTCGGGATATCTCATTTCCCTGTAAAAGGGCGGCTGGAAATAATATCCCGCGGCCAGCCGGAGGACAATGTCACGGTCCCAGCCGGGTCTCATGGAAAGGTTCAGTCTCGGGCTCAGCAGGAATTGTCCGTTCATGTCCCAGTAAGCGGCCCGGACCCCCAGGTTGACATGGAACAGGGCACTGCCTGCCAAATGGGAATAAGTGTTCTGGACAAATGCGTTCAGGCGGTTGCTCGAAAGAAGGTTTCCGGACTTGACCACATTGTATAAACGGATGCTGTTTCCGTCGTATGGAACGGAATATCCTGACGAATCAATCTTTTCCCATTCACTAATTTGATCTTCAATTTTTTCCAGCTGCCAATTGAAGCCCCACTTCAGATTATTTCTACCTTCGACAAAGGTGCCGGTATGTGAGAGGGAGTAAACGTATGCAGACAGGTCATTGCGGGCATGATTCAGCATGGAACCTATACCGATGTTCAGGATACTGTCCCCGTAGGTCTCTGAATTCACCTGGTTGTCGAGTTCGTTTATCGAATACAGGCCCTGTATATCGTAATATTCCTGCTCGACGGAGTGAAACCCGGAACCTGTAAATTTCAGTGAAAGGTTTTCTCCTGAAATATAATGGACCGTAAAGGCTCCCGTATAGGTACCGAACCAGTCCCTTTCCTGACCTTCATAGTAAATAACCAGGTTCAACGGGCTCCGGAAAGTTCCGAAATCCGTGTTTCGGGTATCGGGAATAAAACGAAAGCGGTTTCCGGCAATATTCCCGAGGAAACTCAGTTCCCAGTCGGTGTTTGGCCGGTAGGTCATAAAAGTCTGAAAATCCAGGAAATCCGGCTGATACTCTCCCTTTGTTTCGAGGGATTTCAGAAGGTATTGTGAAGTCTTGTAGCGCAAACCGGAAGTATGGGTGAACCTTTGACCGGCGGAACTGCCCTCAAAGTGCAGGGATCCCCCCAGCATGCTCAGGTTCAAGCTGCCACCGGTTTCTGCCGGACGCCTGTATGTGATGTCCAGTACGGAAGACATTTTATCCCCGTATAAAGCCTCAAATCCACCCGCGGAAAAATTAATGGAGGAGACCATATCCGCATTGACAAAACTCAGTCCTTCCTGCCGCCCGGAACGTATCAGGAAGGGACGGTGAACCTCTATACCGTTCACGTACACCAGGTTCTCATCAAAATTTCCGCCCCGGACAGAATACTGTGAGCTCAGCTCATTACGGGAAGTTACACCCGGAAGGGTAAGCAGTATTGTTTCAATATTTCCGGAGACATTGGGAAGCATGTCAAGGGATTTCATTTCAATCCTGGAAAGGGTTGAGAACCTTTCTCCCTGGTCGCGAACGGTCACTTCACCGAGCGCCCTGGCTTCACGTTCCAGCTGTACACTGATCTCCCGGCGCTGTCCGGGCCTGAGTCTCAATGGTATCTGACTGCGCTTGTAACCGAGGAAAGAAATGAGCAGGGTGATATCCTCTCCGGCAGGTACCCGGAGTTCGAAACTTCCCGTCGTATCCGTAAGGGTTCCGTAGGGATAATCCGGTACGGAAATACTGGCAGGAAACACGGGATTTCCATCCTCTCCTGCCACCCTTCCGTATACGATGGCCATCTCCTGTGCCATTCCCTGTGCAGGCAGAATGCATAATAGGATATAGATCAGGCCATTTTTCATCCCAGCGGTTACCGGATCAATACACATAGAACTGAATAATGCGGATTAAATTGTACGACTTGTAATCAGCGATCGGAATTCCCGAATACTTCTTTCAGGTATTCGAAGAACTTGGGCCAGTTCAGGGGATTCAATATGGGATAATACGGCACTTGTCCCCGGCTGTAAAGCTGGCTGTACTGTTCGTTCATGAAGTATTTGTAGTTCAGACCGGGATCCGGTTCCACATCCTGATCTTGAATCTGTGCCTGGATCAAGGCAAGGTTCCTGTATGCCCGATGAAGATCGTCGTCGGGCAACTCAACGGTCAGGAAGGCCTCTTTGAATTCCTCATAGGTGTTCCATGGCAGTATCGTTACCTCTGCGATCTCAATGGTGTCGGTTTCCATGATTACATCCACCGGATAATTAAAAGATTCGAGCGTATCGGGGATGATCAGGCCGGTTCGCTTGTAGCCGACGGCGGAAAACAGGATTGTATCGTGTTCTTCCACCACAAAGGAGAACATTCCCCTTGTATCACTTATGGTGCCCCTGTGCTTATTGAGTATCAGGATATTCACAAATTGAAGGGGATGCTGGTTTTCATCCCTGACCACACCGGACAGCTGTACCAGTTTTTTCTCCTCCTGGCTAAACAGTTGGGGCAGGGCAGAAACGAGCAATGCCAATATGACAATACTTTTGTTCAGCACGCAAAGGCAAGTTCTGTGTAGAAAGTTTAAAAATGCTAAAAAAACACCTACTTAACGAAAATTTTCATGAAAACCATATAGTTTTGCACAGGTATGGTTGAACAAAAGGAAATAGTATTGCCCTCTTTTCCCAGGGGATTCCATCTGATTACAAAACATATCGAAAAGGAATTGCCTGACCTCCCTGAAGCCGGTATCCTGGTTCTGCTTCTCAAACACACTTCCGCCGCCATAACCCTCAATGAAAATGCAGATCCTTCTGTACGGCGGGATTTTGAATCGTTCATCTCGAGGCTTGTTCCCGAAAGCCAGCCTTATTATATGCATACACTTGAAGGACAGGAAGACATGCCCGCCCATATCAAATCCTCCCTCTTTGGAACAACGCTTAGTATTCCCATCAGCGGAGGAAGGATGAACCTCGGTACCTGGCAGGGAATTTACCTTTGTGAGTTCAGGAATCGCGGAGGGAGACGAAGGATTGTGATGAGCGTGGTTGGATGATTTTGCACAATCGGAGGAAAATAAGCCTTATCTTGCAGTTGTGTTATTCGCCGTTATGAGCAAATTTAAATTCACCAAACAGGATCTGAAGTTTATCGCTGTAAAGGGCATATCCGTCGGGACCATTGAAGCCCAGATCGAAAACTTCAGGCGTGGATTTCAACCTGTTTCACTGGTGTCTCCAGCCACTTCCGGAAACGGGATCATCTGCCTGATTCCGGAGGAAACGGATAAATATGCAAAACATTATGAGAAAAGACTGCAGGAGCTGAAGGCCCTGAAATTCGTTCCTTCCTCAGGGGCTGCGTCCAGGATGTTCAAAGATCTCTTTGAATACATAAATGAGCAGGACCCCGGCCATTCAGATTCAGGTATATATACTGCAGTGCTTGATTTCATTGAGGGACTTGACAAACTTGCTTTGACAGCCGATCTGGAGAAAATACTTAAGCGAGGTGAAAAAAATCTTGATACGCTGCTTGCTGCCGGGGAATATCGTGAAATTGTTGAGGCTGTACTTACGGAAGGAGGCCTCAATTACGGACATCTGCCCAAAGCATTGATCGGGTTTCACCGCTATGATAAGGAAAACCGTACAGCAATTGAAGAGCATCTTGTGGAAGGTGCTTCATATTGCAAAGGGAAGGATGGCAGGGTAATGATTCACTTTACAGTCTCTGATGAGCATCTTGATGCTTTCATTGATCTTCTTGACCGGAAACAGGCAACCTATGAGAAACGGTTTGGCGTATCCTACCAGATCGAATTATCCATACAGAGGTCTTATACGGATACCATTGCCGTGGACCTGAACAATGATCCTTTCCGGAGTGAGGACGGAAACCTGCTTTTCAGGCCGGGAGGACACGGGGCATTGCTGACCAACCTGAACGAACTGGATGCAGACATTGTGTTTATCAAGAACATTGACAACATTGCACCCGACAGGCTGAAACCGGCCACTTTCCTTTATAAGGAGGCACTGGCCGGGATATTGCTTGATTATCAGGAAAGGATTTTCGCCTTCCTTCAGGCATTTGAGCGGGGTGACATCAATGAATCACTTGTCAAGGATTCCGAAACATTTCTTGAACAGAATTTGAGCATATTGCCGCCTGAAGGTTATTCTGAAAGAAATTTCAATGAGAAAACGGATTATATCAGGAACAAACTGAACAGGCCTCTCCGGATATGCGGGATGGTAAAAAACAAAGGTGAACCCGGTGGGGGACCTTACTGGACCATGAATCCCGACGGATCCGTTTCGCTGCAGATCGTTGAGTCTTCCCAGATTGATTTTCAAAACCGGGACCAGGCAGGCATAGTGAAATCGGCGACCCATTTCAACCCGGTGGACCTGGTTTGTGCGATAAAGGACCAAACAGGCTCTGTATTCGATCTGAAAAAGCACATTGATCCATCCACGGGATTCATTTCCGTCAAATCACAGGATGGAAGGAGCCTGAAAGCCCAGGAACTGCCCGGATTGTGGAACGGAGCCATGGCCGACTGGAATACTGTTTTTGTGGAAGTGCCTGTTGAAACCTTCAATCCTGTCAAAACCATAAACGATCTCCTCAGACCACAGCATATTGCCTGATGTACGGTGAAATGACCGTTAATCATAAAGAATTTCCTGCTGGCTGATGAGTGTCCAGCCCGAAGCCCAGTTAAAGGTCCCGAATGCACCCTGGTAGGATACATTATCGAACCAGTCATCCGTATAAGGGACAAAACCCGAAAATATGTAATCCTGTGGCACAAGTTGATAAATGCCCTCTGAATAGATGATTCCGGGGAATTCCACTTTGTTGGATGCCGCGGAAAAATATTCTTTTACTGCAGTGTTCTGCGAATTCAGGTCAATTCCTGCATTGTTGGAAATGACGTGGAAAATCCCGGTGCTCTCGTTGCCTGCAACATCAAAAAACACGTTTCCACTGAGCTGAAGGTTACCGTTTTCGAACTGCTGGTAACTGTCCTCCAGTCCTTCCTTGAATTCAATGCTCACACCTTCCTCCTGGTTAACCATGATGGAATTTGAGAGGGTACCCCCGGCATTCCTGTCGAAGGCGACCAGTGTTCCATCAGTGCCCGATCCTATAAGTGTCAGGTTATACAGCTCCGGGGTGGATAGCGGGTGTCCGTTTTCGGGAAAGATCCCCCCGCTGGCTTCCAGCAAATGGTCGCTTTCCCGATTGTCCTTTATGCCTGCCCAGAATTGTCCCTTGCCCCTGTATCCTTCATCATAATCGAATGCATCATCGCCGCAAAAGGCAGCCAGAAGGTATTTACAGCTTATCGTGCCTCCGAAAAATTCAAATCCGTCATCTGCATTCGAGATTACCTCCACGTGCTCGATGATTGTCCCGCTGCCTACACCACCCAGCGTCAGCCCGTTAATCTCATTATTTTCCCCGATATTGGTACCGCCATGGCGAATGGATACATATCTGAGTATTCCGGAATTGTCCTCATCATTATTACCCCCGTATATGCTGCGGGGCTCGCTGATGGGAATACCTTCAATGGCGTTTTCATGATACTCGGAATTCAGTCCCGCGGAGCCCAATATAATCACTCCGCCCCACAATCCCCTTGCCCGGACCGGTACGGATCCCGACAGATCATCGTCCTCACTGGTAAAAATGATGGGGTCTGCAGGTGTACCCTCGGCAATGATCCTGCCGCCCCTGGCAACGATCAGTGCACTGGCAGCTGTTCCCTGGCCCGGCCTGCCGCGTATGACGGTGCCTGCTTCAATTGTCAGCGTCTGTCCGTCATTCACGAATACCAGCCCCTTCAGTAAATAGGCTTTGTCCCTGGTCCATGTAACCGTACCCGTTCCGGCACCATTGTCACTAACGGTTTCTTCCACATCCAGCTTATACTCTCCTTTACGGCATCCTGTACCGAATACAGGAATGAATGCCAGGCAAAGGATCGTTAGGTTTCTGATGTGTTTGGCCATCATATGGCTGCCGTTACAGTGAGACTTCCAGATTGAGAAACAGAAACCGCGAGTTGTCCGTGTTGGCCGCATATGGAACCCAGTCCTGGTAATTCAGTGCAAGCTTAACCTGATCAACGGGATGAAACTGGATTCCCGTGATGACGGCCGAACCATCATCCACAAGATTCCAGGGTTCGCTGTACTCCGGAGGTATGGTGGAAGAAAGCCGGTCAAACCTGCCGAAAAGCTCGAATCTTTCGTTAATATCGTATGCCATATAAAAGGACAGACCGTTCTGATCATGATTCGGGTTGAAGCCACTGTTGAATTTCCGGTTGTACTCGGCACCTGCTGTGATCTTCCGGTACTGACAACCAAGAAATGTGGAAAGGGTGGACTGGATGATATCCTTGACTGTATGATCATAATATCCCCTGATGATTACAGAGGAAGCAGGATACCAGGAAATGCCCGCACTGTATTTAAAGGCATTGTCGCGCTGCAGATTACTGTAACCCTCCCCGTTCATCAGGCTTGCATCGAAGGATAACTGCCTGATGGGAGTAAAGACAACGCTTGCACCCAGATCCGCTTTGGGTCCGAACCTGTGTTCGTCCTGCATGGACTTGTATATATAGCGGTGCCCCCAGTATTTTTCCTGGAGCTTGTAATGTTCCGTATCAATGATGCCGGCATGGATGTTCCAGAGTCCTTTCTTCCAGTACAGGGCAGCCGTTTTGAAATAGGCGTATCTCCTTAGCAGGGAATACTCGGAGATGTCATCCGGACTGCCTATGTCTAACTTTACTTCGGCGGAGTAATGATCATTAATAATACAACTGTAGCCCAGGTAAACCCTTCTTACCTCAAATGCCTTAGCCCTGCCTCCTCCGGGCAATTCATGGTAAACATCGGCGAAGATCCTGATGATGGGCTTTCCATGCGGGAAGTCTGTGCCAGTTGAGTCGTACTGTGCGGACAGTTTGTGGAATAAAATGCATAATACACAGATAATCAATGAAAAACGTGTTTTCAACATTGGGAAATCCTTTTCAGATTTTCAGCCCGTTGATTCCCGGGCCTTTTACAGTATGTAAATTAATGATTCCTCCCGGAGCGTTGGAATAATATGTTGGTTTTTAGTTAAAATTGTTAACAAAAACTTAATGTTTTCCTGCTTTTATGGTGATCCGGCCGCTTCTGAGGGCCTGCCGGCGAAATCCGAGACGGAAATGAATCCGGTGTGATTAAAAAAACGTTGCATTATTTTAAAAATAAGTATATTAGAATTGTCATAACCAATATACAACATTAACCACCCGGAGATGAATTTCGATTATCGCAGGTATAAGATTTTACTTGTGGATGATGAACCTGACATTATTGAGTTCATTCAATACAATCTTAACAAGGAAGGCTACCAGGTTTTTTCGGCTACGAATGGCCGGGACGCCATTGCAATGGCGGAAAAACATTTGCCCGACCTGATCCTGCTGGATGTGATGATGCCTGAGATGGATGGTATTGAGGTATGTGAGGAAATAAGGAATATCCCGGAATTACAGGACCTGACAATAGCATTTCTCACGGCCCGGAAGGAAGATTACTCCCAGATCGCAGGATTTGAAGCCGGAGGGGATGATTACATTACAAAACCCATTAAACCGAAAGTCCTTATGAGCCGGATCAAAGCCCTGCTTAAAAGAAGCCAGGCAAAAGGCGCGGATGTTAAGAAAAAGACGGATTCACTCGGCAGGGATATTTCTATTGACCGGGAACGTTTCCTGGTAGTTAAGGACGGCAGGGAACTCATTCTGCCCAAAAAGGAATTCGAATTGTTAGACCTTCTTTTGTCCAAACCCGGAAAGGTTTTTACCCGGGAGGAGATTTTTCACAACATATGGGGAGACAATATTATCGTGGGTGACCGTACCATCGACGTACATATACGAAAGCTACGGGAAAAGATCGGGGAGGGCTTCATTCATACCGTTAAGGGGGTGGGATATAAGCTGGTGGTATAACGTGCTTTTCAGCTTCTACACCGTGGGCATTGTTGGATTTGTTATAAATAACGAAATCACGCTGGGCTTTCAAAAGGTTCACGCAGTATAAAAGCAGATTCTTTGTTTCAGTAAAGGTGTTCAGGTACAAAATGCTGTTTTTGGTACCCACCTCCTGCTTTTTAATTCTTTTCAACTGCTTTGTTTTTATCGAAGTGATTTTATCCAGCAGGTTGATCTGCTTCTTAAAGACGTTTTCCAGCTTGTCATAATCTGCTTTTTTGATGGTCTGGATGGTATCTGAAAAGAACAGGTTCATTTCCATTGAAAAATCCTTCAGTTCTTTTTGCTGCTCCTTGTTGAACGCAGGATGATTATTATCTATGTATTCGAAAACAGGCTTTGCAATAAAGTTAAGGCAATGCGCTATTTCCCTCAGGTAATCCAGCACCTGTACATAGAAATGCCCGGTTTCGATATCGTCCTCCTGCAATCTTATTATGGTTTTATGTATATTGTTTTTAAGGATCTTGGTCTCCTTGTTCAGAGCTTCGATTTCCTTCAGGTTCCTTTTTGCATTTTTCCGCTTCATTTCGGTCATGGCCATGATGGTGTTGGAGTAAAGAATGGCGAGTGAGGAAAGGGTCTTGTATACATTCTTATTGCAGCTCCTGAAAACATTCTCACCGTTCACGATCTCTTCACCGGTAATGGCCAGTTCTTCCGCCTTTTTCAGGGATTCGCCCCTTTTGCGGTGCAACCTGTGGGTTTTGACAAATAAGAAAACGGCTACACCAAGCAATATGAATACAGAAAATATATTCCCCCAGTGGATCAAAAAGGCGATCACGAAAGCAACCGTGAAGGCACAAAAGGCCGTAAAGAACCATCCCCCGATGACCGTAACCACCCCCGATACCCTGTATACGGCACTGTCCCTTCCCCATGCACCATCAGCCAGGGAGGTACCCATGGCAACCATGAAAGTAACATAGGTGGTCGAAAGGGGCAGCCTCAGGGATGTTGCAAAAGCAATTAAAGCGCTTGCCACAACCAGGTTCACGGATGCCCTGACCAGATCAAAGGAAAGCCCTGTATTTTGTTTCAGTTCATTGTATTTTTTACGGTCAAACCTTCTGGAAAGGAAGCTGCGGGCAAGACGGGGCGTGACCCTGCCGAAGGTATCTGCCATATTCACGCTTCCCCTGACTATGGCACGTGCAAGCATTGAAGATTCAAAGCGTTCATGTCCTTCATCCTGTCTTCCGAGATTCACCTCGGTCGCTGTGACCGAACGGGCCTTTCTGGATGTCCACAGGGCCAGTACCATGACCAAACCGGCAACCAGAAGGAACAGGGTAGGGGTTTGCACCTTTTCTCCCAGGGCCGCCATTGCATAACCTGATGGATCTGCAATGCTTCCATCCCTGAATACCTTGAGAAAGGATTCCAGCCCTGCAAGCGGCACACCGATAAAATTAACCAGGTCGTTTCCGGCAAAGGCCATGGCCAGGGCAAAAGTTCCTACAAGTACGATGAATTTAAGTATATTCAGACGGAATATCCAGAACAGCAGCTGGAGGAGAACGGTCCAGCCGACCAGACTCGCTCCCAATATTAAAAGGGTGTTTTCCCTGATCCACAGGACCGTTTCATCATTCATAAAAGAGGCACCTTTGGCTCCTTTGATCAGGATGAAAAAAGTGATTAATGAAATGGCAAAACCTCCCCATATTGCCCCGAATTTCATCATGTATTTTTCATAATTGAAGGAAAAGAAAATCCGTACGATAAACTGAATGATCATCCCCACGGTGAAGGCTATTACGACAGAGAGAAGAATGCCTGTGATTATAACCAGTGCGGAGCTGGTGTTGATATACTGGCCCATATTCGATGCGGGTGCATGCGTTGCCGAAATTTTAATGACTGAAACAGCAACAGCTGCGCCGAGGAGTTCGAACACGATTGAGACAGTTGTGGAAGTAGGAAGTCCTATGGTATTGAAGAAATCAAGCAGGATGATATCCGTAATCATGACCGCCAGGAAAATGATCATGATCTCCGGGAAGAAAAACTGGTCAGGATGAAAAATTCCCTTCCGTGCGACTTCCATCATGCCGCTTGAAAATGTCGCTCCGAAAAGAATTCCGATTGCAGCGACAATCATGATGATCCTGAAAGGGGCAACCTTGGAACCAATGGCTGAATTCAGGAAATTGACCGCATCATTGCTTACACCGACAACAAGATCCGTAATCGCCAGTAAAATAAGGATTCCAACGATCAGGACAAAATATGTTTCCATTCAACCGGCAATTCGAAATGATTAGCAAAAATAATTACAGGATCGGATTAACCCTGATTTTAATGTTAAATTTATGTTAAGTCCCGTTTTTTTTCCCAGCACAGATCATTCCACAATGAAAAATGTCCGGCAATGAAACCAGCAGATAGCTACTGGCCCTGAAATCAGGGCCCTATAAATTTCAATTATAAATTTAATTTTTTATTTTTATGTGATGCGCAGGGTACAGGTCAGGGAGCGAAAGCTGCATTTGTATTAACGAAATCTTAATTCCAGATCCTATGAAAACCTTGAGAATCATTGCTGTCATCCTTGTTATTCTTATACTGATACCTGTGGGAAGCTGGATCGTCTGGAATATAAAACCAGACAGACAATTGAACATCCTTGTAATGGATAAATCCGTTCTTGATCTGAAAAGGAATACACACCGTTCCATTTTCTGGCTTCTTCTGAATGAGAAGTTCGTAAACAACGACAGGAAGGTTTACCGGATGGAAAAGGATTATTTCGGATTTCATCCTGTCAGACCTTTAAAGTCAAGGAGGTATGAAATCAGGAGAATCAAACTTAAGGAGATTGATCAGCTTTCGAGCCAGTACGATATGGCCTATTTTGCCGATACCTATGGTGTATTTTTCAACGAGTGGTACAGGAGGCCTATGGCCGAGGGTAAGGGAACACTGATTGAAGGCGGGCTGAACAACAATGATTATCTGTTCATTAAGAGCATGCATGACAAGGCAAAGCTCATAATAGCGGAATACAACTTCGTCGATCCTCCGACCATCAGCCTTGTGAAGAATAAGGTGGAGGATCTTTTAAGAATCAGCTGGACGAACTGGACAGGGACATACGTTCAAAATCTAGATCCCCGAAAAAACAGCATGCTGCCCGAATGGGTTATGGAAATTTACAGGAAGCGGCACGATGGTGAATGGCCTTTCAGCGGTGCCGGAATCATTCTGGTAAATGAACCTGCACAGCAGGTTGTGGTTCTTGAAGCTGAAAATCACCTGGAAATACCTGTCCCTGAGATACAAACAACGAATTTCGGTGCCCAGAATTATGATTTGCCGGAAACCGTCCCTTATCAGGGTTGGTTTGACATCACAGAGGAGCAGTCAAACAACACCATAGCGGAATACAAATTAAATATAAACCTTGAAGGAAAAGCAGTGCTCGACGAATTCAACCTGCCTTCCAGGTTTCCTGCAGTGATAGAATCACTGGATGCATCACCCTTTATCTACCTTGCAGGGGATTTTTCCAATTATCCTGTAGGAATGTGGACTGCCAGGCTTCAGGGCATCCGGACTTTTACAGGTGTTTTCGGCCGTAGCCGGAAGAACGGTACAGCCGAATTCTACTGGACCTATTACGTACCCCTTTTATCGCAGGTGCTGTCAGAGTATCAGGCTTCAATTCAGGAATAAACCCCAGGAAGGGAGTTTGATGGAATTAAAGATCGCTTCGATCCAGCCGCACATACTATGGGAGGACATTGACGGAAACCTGGCAGCCTATTCAGAAGAGATCGGAAAAATAAAAGATCCCTTCGATGTACTTTTCCTGCCCGAGCTTTTTACAACGGGTTTTAGCATGAACACCGCATTGCTGGCGGAACCCATGCATGGAAAAAGCATGAAGTGGATGGAAGACATTGCAGGCGGATACAATTGCTGTGTCGCAGGAAGCCTGATGATCGAACAGGATGGAAACCATTATAACAGGATGGTCTGGATGCAGCCTGACGGGCAATACCACTGCTACGATAAGCGGCATCTATTCCAAATGGGCAATGAGGAACAATATTATACGGCGGGAAAAACCCTAACCCATGTGGAGCTGTGTTCATTCCGGATCCGGCTTCTGATCTGCTATGATCTTCGGTTTCCTGTATGGAGCAGGAACAGGCAGGATTACGACCTGCTGGTTTACCTGGCAAACTGGCCGGCCGCACGACACGATGCCTGGATCAGCCTACTGAAGGCCAGAGCCATTGAAAACCAGTCTTATGTGATGGGTCTGAACCGGGTGGGCAGGGATGGTGCGGGCATTGAATATGCGGGCAACAGCCTTGTCTATGATGCGAAAGGTAACATTACTGCAAGCCTGCCTTTGAACCGGCCGGGGACCCTGTTGACCGTGCTCTCCCTGGATGAATTGAGAAACTTCCGGAAAAAATTCCCGGTCTGGCAGGATGCGGATTCTTTCAATATCGAATAAATACTAACTGACCTGAAACTCTTGTAAACTAATTCAATGGCTCAAGGTCTAAAACAGTAAAAGATCCCGGTATTAATTGAGGTCTTGGCCTGGGATTATCATTTGTAGCCTCCGGTGTCTGACCGTATTCCGCGGCTGGCAGATATATATGATGCGTTTTCTTATCCAGTGTAATCGTCCTGGCCCCGCGTTGGGTCTGTACATTTTCCAGTACCTTAAACGTATTTGCATCAACCTCCTGCACTACAGTCATTGTTCCCTCACCGTTGGAACTGAATGCCCTTTGTGTGCCTGGATCAAAAGCACATCCGTCCGAACCTTCGCCCGTAGGCAGTGTTGTTACTACCTTTCCCGTCTCCGCATCAACGATTACCATCATTTTATTGCCGCAAACACTGAACAACCTATGGGTAACATTATCCAGCGCCAACCCGCTTGGTTCCTCGCCAGGGCTGATTGACCAGACATTTATTACTTTCATTTCAGACGGATCGATTTCTGTTATCTCGCTTTTGTCCTCAATATTTACATAAATTCTTCCGCTGCCGTTGGTTTGTGCAAATTCAGGTTTTCCATCCAGGGGGATGGTACCCAAAACCTGAAGTGTTTTCGCATCAATTACTGTTGAATTGGAACTTCTTCCATTAAAAGTGAAAATCCTCCGGGTAAACGGGTCGTACATTATACAATCGGGATTATCGCCGGTTGTTTTTATCTTGTCTGTAACCTGATGTGTTTTCAGGTTGAAAACCAAGACCATGTCATCCCCGCCATCGCTGATAAATCCCTTGTTCAGTTCCGGAGCCAGGGCTATCCCGTGCACACCTTTGAGGCCGGGGATTGCAGCCACCGTTTCACCGGTTCTTACATTGACTATATGTACCTGAGTTCCATGGGAAACATACAATAATCCCGTAGAACCATCAATGGTGCAATAATCCCAGAATCCGTCATCTTCAAGATGAAATTTCTGTGATATTCTGTAACCTGATTTTTGTTCCTGGGCATATGAATTCCCGTTAATAAAAAACATAGAAAGTGCGCATAAAATAATTATATGTTTCATAATGCCAGATTTAATGGAATGGTTCACTCATTGAATTCATAGCTAAAGTTAAAAACATAGTTACAATTACAATGAAAAACCATTGTTTTTAATTTGTTCACCCTGACTTTGCTTATCAGGGATGGTAAGTCTTGCTGGTTCCTGAAATTCTTCAGGAACCTGAGGGCATAATCACAGCTGTTTGAATAGACCTATCCCTATCGGGGACTAATTCTTACTGTGGCAGTTTGGATCGTCACAATTCTCACAACTGCCGGGATTGTGAACATGTCCGTGTTCCAGCTCATCCGATGTCGCTTCGCGTATTTCGACAATTGTCCCGTTGAAATTCAGATCGTCGCCTGCAAGGGGATGATTAAAATCCATCGTTACGAATTCCGTATCTATTTGTACCACAAGACCGTTCAGACGATTACCGGATTGATCGAGCATGGGAATATGGTTTCCGACTTTCAGCAGGTCCTGGTCAATCTTCCCGTCCACCTCGAATGCCTTCATCGGTACTTCCACGATGGCTTCCTCGTTCACCGAACCATATGCCTCATCTGACTTCAGCTCAAAACTGAAATTGTCGTTCGGTTTCAGTCCGTTCAGGTTCTCTTCGAACTTGGGGAGTAGATTGCCCGCACCGAACAGGAACTGCAAAGGATTGTCGGCCTTCACGGTTTCTCTTGTCCTGCCCTTGACCTTCAATTCATAGGCCAGGGATATCACTTTATCTTTCTCTACGATCATCATACTGTACTTTAAATTAAGTATAATTAATTTCCGCAAAGTAAACGGTTCTCCGAAACATATCAAAGCGGGGATTTTTTAAATTAGTTTTAAATAAGGGAGGGTTCAGATTAAAAATTAAAACCGATGCGAATTACCGGATTGCTGTAAGGTGAGCTTGCCGTCTGATTCAGGTTCCACAGCACCATCATGGTCAGACCGGAGCGTCTCCCGATGGATTGATACAGCCCCCCGCCAACCAGTACCGAATGAATTTCGAAGCGGCCCTCTTCATAGGAGTACGGAACTTCGAAGTATTTCTTTTCAAGACTGAGGACTTCGTATTCCGTATGGGCCATGATACCCAGGTTAAGTCCCAGCCCGACCAGTTCACCGAGGTCCCTGATAAGCAGATACCTGCTGAAGACACTCCCGCCATAGATATTGGTTTTAAAGGGCTGGTAGCCCGGGTAATCCCGGGAATCCTTATAAAACTGATATCTCAGGCCTATCCCTGCGGCAAGCCTTGGGGTGATATAATAACCTGTCATTGGAGAAATATCGATATTGGTGATGGTCCCTATTTGCAGACCGAAGTTACCGCCAAAGAAAATCCTGTCAAGCGGACCGGACGGTTCTTCTTCCTGGGCGTTCGCAAGATTTGCCGGAAACGCACCGGACAATACTGTGAGGAGAACGACAATCAATGATTTGCCCATGGTCAATAAAATTTAAGCTTTAAAATTATAAAAATTACGTTTTTTCCCGAATTTTCGTATTTTGAACATCGCTAAACATTCAGAGCCAAGTTATTCATCGTGAATATAATTGTAACAGGAGCCAGCCGGGGCATTGGCTATGAGCTGGTAAAAATTTTCAGTGCATCTTCAGAAAACCGTGTCATCGGAATCTCCAGGGATGCCGCCCGTCTGAATGCCCTCCGCGAGGAATGCATTGCTGCCGGGCCCGGTTCAGATGTGAATGTCATTCCGTTTGATCTGGCAGGAAGTAATGACATTGAAAAGGATCTGGGCGGACAGGTGAAATCCCTTTATGACAGCCTGGACATTCTTATAAACAATGCCGGGCATTTGGTCAGAAAACCTTTCAGCAACCTCCGGAGAGAAGATTTCATGGATTGTCTGGATGTGAATTATCTGGCTCCGGTAAGGCTAATACAAACCTTTCTCCCCCTGCTTAAAAATGCAGAAAAGGCGCATGTGGTAAATATCAGCAGCATGGGAGGGGTGCAGGGAAGCAGGAAATTTCCCGGACTGAGTGCTTACAGCGCCTCCAAAGCTGCCCTGCAGACCCTGGTCGAATGCCTTGCCGAAGAATTCGGTCAGGAGGATATTGCATTCAATACGCTTGCACTCGGATCGGTTCAGACAGAAATGCTGGCAAAGGCATTCCCGGATTACCGGGCCCCCCTAAAGGCAGTTGAAATGGCTGAATTCATTGCTGATTTTGCAATTCGCGGGAACCGGTTCTTTAACGGGAAAACCCTTCCGGTTTCCGTAGCCACTCCTTAGCTGTCATCACCGGGGATATCCACTTTTACCATGTTCTCCTGGGTATAATCCTTGGCTGTCAGTTCTCCTTTCAATACCCTCAGGCCGTTCATGGCAAGTGCATGCATTTCATCCTCTCCCGGATAGATGACCACAGGTGCGATGTATGAAACCATTTTCTTTATATACTCAACCACCATGGGATTATGTGCAATGCCCCCCGTAAGTATAATGGCATCTATTTCTCCGGACAGTACGGTTGACATGGCCCCGATCTCTTTGGCAATCTGGTAGGACATGGCATCCTGGATCATCCTGGCTTTTTTATCCCCGTCTTCGGCCAATAACTCGATCTCGTAAGCATTATTGGTGTTGAAATAGGCAACATAGCCCCCTTGCCCGGTAATCATTGTCCGTACCTGCTCATAGGTCAAGCCACCATCAAAACACAGGCGTGCCAGCGCGCCTACGGGGAGTGTACCGGAACGTTCCGGGGAAAACGGCCCTTCTCCATCCAGTCCCTGGTTAACATCGATCACCTTTCCCTTTTTGTGCGCACCGACCGTGATCCCGCCTCCAAGATGTGCAATGACAAGGTTAAGATCCTCGTATTTTCTGTTCAGAAGACGGGCATATGAACGGGCGGTTGCTTTCTGGTTCAGGGCATGGAAAATGGATATGCGTTTGAATCTGGGATGCCCGGCGATGCGTGCAACATCCGCGAGCTCATCCACCACGACAGGGTCGGCAATATATGCGGTTGCCTTGGGAAATTCCTTTGCGATCTCATCGGCGATCAATCCACCCAGGTTACTGGCATGCTCTCCGAGAATACCATTTACAAGGTCTTCACGCATTGCAGCATTGATCTTGTAGGTACCCGATTTAATGGGTCTTATGAGTCCGCCGCGTCCTACAACAGCAGTTATTTTATCGAGCTCGATATTTGCATTTTTCAATTCCTCCAGAATGATGTTCTTCCTGTATTCATACTGGCTGGCGATTTTGTCAAACTTTTTAAGTTCTTCAAGATCATGGGGAATGCTTTTCAGGAAGATCACTTTGTTGTTGATATAGACAGCCACTTTTGTGGTTGTTGAACCGGGATTAATAGCCAGGATATGATGTAGTGCCATAGTTATATATGATTAGTTGAAAAACCGGACCTTCACCTTTCAGTTGAGAGCCGCAGCCAGGGCGATGGACATCAGCTTGCTCTGTTTTGAATCTGCACGGCTTGTCAGTACAATGGGTACACTTGCTCCCATCACAATGGCTGCTGAAATTCCGTTTGCCATGAAAATCAGTGTTTTATACAGGATATTCCCACTGCTCAGATCAGGTGTGAGAAGGATATCCGCATCACCTGCCACGGATCCGTTTAAGCCTTTTTGCGCGGCTGCCTCGGGAGAAACCGCGTTGTCCATGGCCAGGGGACCGTCCAGTATGCATCCCGGTATCCTTCCTTCCATGTACAATTGTTTCAACTCACCCGCTTCCACAGTGGATCGTATTTTCGGATTCACGGTTTCCAGGGGACCCAGCACAGCCACCTTGGGTTCCCTTATGCCGAGCCTGTGGTAGATTTCAATTGCATTCTCTATGATTCTGAGCTTTTCCTCCGTGCCCGGACTGACATTCATCGCAGCATCCGTAACCGTAATCAGTTTCGGGTAGCCTGGCACTTCGAAAAGAGCCGCATGGCTCAGCAGGTCGCTTTTGCGCAATCCCTTTTTTTTATGCAGCACAGCCTTCAGGAGGGATGCCGTGGAAACCATGCCCTTCATAAGGATTTCGGCTTTTCCGCTCCGGATCATTTCAACCGCAAGCCGGCATGAGGCTGCAGGATCTTTCTCATTTACGACAGGAATATTTTCCATGTCCAGATCCTCTTTTTGAGCGAACCCGAGAATTTTTTCAGAGCTGCCGACCAGGACGGGTTCGATGATGTTTTCGTCCCTCGCGTTCAGCACGGCCTGCAGAACATGCAGGTCTTCGGCGGCGGCCACGACAAGCTTTCTCCTGTCCCGTTTTCTGGCAATTTCGTATATTTCAGATAAATGTCTGTAGATCATTTACTTATGTCCTGAACAATGCGAAGGGTATCTTCTGCTATAACGAGTTCTTCGTTCGTGGGTATAACCATGAGCTGTACCTTTGAGGACGCTTTGCTGAAAAAGGCTTCATTCCCTCTGATGCCCTTGTTTTTATCCTGATCGATCTCAATACCCATGAATTCAAGACCCGTACAGATCGCCTTCCTGGTTTCGTGTGCATTTTCCCCGATTCCCCCGGTAAAAACAATGGCATCCGGACCTTCCAGCGCAGCTGCATACGCACCAATGTACTTTTTCACCCTGTAATGATACATATCCAGCCCCAGTATGGCTCTTTCATTGCCGTTTTTGGCAGCCTTCCCGACTTCTCTCATATCGGAAGATATGCCCGTTACCCCGAGCATACCACTGTGCTTGTTGATCAGGGTATTCACAGTTTGCCGGTTGATATCCTCCCTCTGCATTATATAGATCACCGCCCCTATGTCCAGATCTCCGGTACGGGTTCCCATCATCAAACCTTCAACGGGGGTCAGTCCCATGGAAGTATCGACGGATTTTCCTTTGTCGATGGCCGTGATTGATGCACCGTTACCAAGGTGGCAGGTGATCATTTTAAGGTCTTCCGGTTTCCTGCCGAGAAGCTCAGCCGCTCTTTGCGAAACATATCTGTGACTTGATCCGTGAAAGCCGTACCTGCGCACGGCATGTTTCGAATAAAGCGAGTAAGGAATGGCATACATATAGGAATGGGGCGGCATCGTCTGATGGAAGGCAGTATCAAATGTTGCCACCATGGGAACATCCGGCAGCAGGGTATTCATGGCATTGATCCCTTTCAGGTTCGGGGGATTGTGAAGGGGGGCCAGGTCCAAACAATCCTCAATGCCTTTGATCACATCCTCTGTGATCAGTACAGAGGAGTGGAATTTTTCCCCTCCGTGCACAACCCTGTGCCCGACTGCATCAATCTCACCGTAACTTTTCAGGCTGCCCCGCCTTTCACTGGTAATGATGCCGAGCATATATGCTATGCCTGACTGATGATCGACGATTTCTCCTTCCAGTGTGACCTCGTCAAGACCGCATCTTTCATGCTTGATGTAGGAGCCATGCAAACCGATTTTATCTGCGATCCCGCGTGCTATTACACGCTTGGTGTCCATATCGAACAACTGGTATTTGATGGATGAGCTGCCGCAGTTTATTACTATGATTTTCATCTTTCTCGTCTTTGATCGGTGAATTATTTGAATTCAACAGCAGAAATGGCATGGCTGATGATTTTCCCGTTTTCATACTTGTAGAAACCTTTTCCCACCTTCCTTCCATGATAATTTGCCCTCACCATTCTTTTAATGATGGGAGAGGCCTTGAATTTTTGAAGACCGTATTCATAATACAGGTTGTCCATCCATTTCTGCACCTTGTCCACGCCCACCCTGTCAGCCAGTTCAAAAGGTCCGTGCTGCAATCCGTATCCCAGTTTCATGGTCTTGTCAATCAGCGGGACAGAAGCCACTCCTTCCATCAGGATCTCACAGGCTTCGTTGATCAGTGTCACTATAAGGCGTGTACTAACATTGCCGAGGGATTCATTCAGCGTAATGGGCCTCTTGTCCAGCATCTTGATAAAACGCACTGAAGAATCGTAGGCGATGTCACTGGTTTCGATCCCGCGGATAACCTCGACGATCCTGACCCTTGATGCGGGCTGAATAAAATTGAATCCCACCGCTCTTTCAGGATGTTTCAGCACGGCGGCCAGGTCGGAGATAAGAAGCGTGGCATTGTTTGAAGCGATTATGACATCCGGCCTTACAACCTCTTCGATCTTACGGAATACGTTTCGCCTTGTTTCGAGGGATGTGCCCCTCTGTTTTGTGTTGATCGATTCGATCACAAAATCGCAATCGCCGATATCATTATAATCGGTGGAACCCTGTATGCGCGAAAGTATGGCCCTTTTATCGCTTTCCGTCATGCCCCATTTATCGATGATCTCATCGAGTGATTCCCCGATGGAGATCATGATTGATTCGATGAGTTCCCGTGTCAGGTCAATGAATGTCACTTCAAGGCCATGCTCGCTCATCAGGCGGACAATTTCCTGTCCCATGGTACCGCAACCTACCAGCCCCACTTTCTGGATTGCCCCTCTTTTACCCCTTTTGATCTTTTTCTGCAGGCTGTAATCCTGCAATGTTTCGGTCATTTTATTTGATTTTTAAGTTGAATACGATTTATGCTCCTGCCGCCTGGTTTGCCGTAATGGCCACCATGTTCACTATATCACTAACCGAGCATCCCCTTGAAAGATCATTAATGGGTGCTGCCATCCCCTGCAATACAGGTCCCACGGCCTGGGCATGCGCAAGCCGCTGGACCAGCTTATAGGCGATATTGCCTGCATCCAGCGTAGGAAAGATAAGCACATTGGCATTTCCTGCGATGTCGCTGCCGGGTGCTTTCTTTTTTCCTATGGCCCCGATGATCGCCGCATCTGCCTGAAGTTCTCCGTCAATCTGCAGTCCCGGCTCCATCTCCTTTGCGATTCTGGTTGCATTTACCACCCTGTCAACCATCTCGTGTTTTGCACTGCCTTTTGTGGAAAAGGACAACATTGCAATCCTTGGTTCGAATCCGGCAATTGCTCTGGTTGTAGCGGCTGTGGCAACGGCTATCTCCGCCAGTTCCTTTTCGTCGGGATCCGGATGAACGGCACAATCCGCAAACACAAGGATGCCATCCTCCCCGAATTCCCTGTCCTTCATGATCATCAGGAAAGCCCCGGATACTACGCTTATCCCGGGTAAGGTTTTGACAAACTGGAATGCCGGTCTCAGCACATTTCCCGTAGCATTCATCGCGCCGGCAACCTCGCCGTCGGCATCCCCGTTCTTAATCATGAGCGTTCCCAGGTAAAGCGGATCTTCAATAAGGCGGTCTGCTTCTTCCTCTGTAAGACCTTTGTGTTTTCTCAATTCTACCATCATCTTTATATAATGGCTTTTCTTCTCATGGCTTTCCGGATTGATGATTTCCGCCTCATGAATGTTCTCCAGGCCTTGTTTCAGGGCTACCTCCATGATCCGCTTCGGATCCCCGAGCAGGGTGAGCCGTGCGATTTTATCGCGGAGGACCTCATCCGCCGCTTTCAGGGTCCTTTCTTCGAGTCCTTCCGGCAATACAATCCTCCTGTTGAGCGACCTTGCCTTTGATTTGATTTCTTCCAGTAAATTCATTGAAATACAGATATTTATAATGTCAATTTATGGGTTTATAAAATTAACCATTATAATTGATATTTCAATCCGAAGAATTTATGATTTAAATCATGTCCGCTCCGTCCGGTGGCTGTCTTACACGTACAATTCTTCTCCTTCGGATTTTGCAATAACCACGGCCCCGCAGGAGTCGCTCCAGACATTTGTGGCAGTACGGAACATGTCCAGTATCCTGTCAACCGCAAGGATGAGTCCTACTCCTTCCAGGGGCAGCCCGACAGCCGTCAGGATTACGGTGATCATGACCAGGCCCGCCATAGGTATTGCTGCTGCACCGATTGATGCCAGCAGGGCAGTAATGACGATAATCGCCTGTTGAAGTACCGACATAGGCACTCCGTATGCCTGGGCAATGAACATGGCAGCCACGCATTCATAGAGAGCAGTACCATCCATATTAATGGTTGCGCCCAGGGGAAGGGAAAAGCTGCTTATCTTGTTGGAAACCCCGGAATTTCTTTCCACGGCTTCAATGGTCAGGGGAAGGGTGGCCCCTGAAGATGAAGTGGAAAAAGCGGTAAGAAGGGGAGTGGACATAAATTTCAAATGCCTGAAAGGCCGTGCTTTTCCGATGAATTTTACAATCAGGGGCAGGGTGATGAAAAAATGGACGAGAAGGGCAAGAATCACCGTGCTCATATACAATCCCATCCGGGTAACCAGGCCGGCCAGGTCATCCTGGTCGGCCACTACCTTTACGACAATCCCGAAAATACCCAGGGGAGTGAATTTTATGACAAACAGGGTGATCTGCATCATCACCTCGAAGATGGCAGTAAAAGCCCTGGACAGTAAGTCCCGGTGAGGATTTTTCAGCCGCGTTATAAAAAAGCCGAAAATAATGGCGAAGAAAATAATGGAAAGCATGGATCCGCTGCTGAAGGCTTCGAAAATATTGTCAGGTACGATTTCTATCAAGGTCTTACCGAGGCCCTGGTGCCTGTCCACCAGTCCTTCCACCGTCTGGCTGAAATTCAGGTCCGCGCCCACACCAGGCCGTATTATATTGACAAGCAGCAAACCTGTTATGATTGCAAATGTGCTGGTTACTATATAATAAGATATTGTTTTCAGTCCCAGCCTTCCCAGGTTTCCACTCTTGCCTATATTTGTAACTCCGCTTATCAATGAACTAAGAATCAGTGGTATTATCAACATTCGCAGGGCTCTGAGAAAAACCTCGCCCATCCAGCTTACGGCTTTCACCGGATCGTTGTAATATGTGGCTTCACTAATGCTTTCCTCATAATCCTTCAGCTGCTTATCTGAAAGCATTCCTTTCATCGTTTCAAGAAAATCAGCATACCTTGAAAATTCAATCCCTTCCAATGCCTTAATCTTTTCATATACATCAACTTCAATACTTTCCCTTGACAGCTTTACCAGCGATTTCTCTCTGATTTTATAAGAAGTAGGGTAGGCAATACCAAAAATGACAGCAAGAATGAGTGCAATTAATATCTGCCAGTGAAGCGGAATTCTTTTCATAGCAGCGTTTGAAAGTTATTCAGGCTACAAAAGTAACAAAATCGGAATGTGCATTTACAATATCGTTATAAACATGCCGTAAATGAATTCTTTCGATTGTATCTCACTGATAAAAGTTCTTTGTACAATTGTAACAAATGCAGACAGGATGTCATGTAAATTAGTATACATTTGTATACTTTCTTATCTTTTAATGGAATCGTTTTAAACTATTTTAGTACACAAACATATCAAATTATATTACTTATATATTATTCTAATAACCAGACAGATAAATTAATTAATTATCTATTTTTAAGAAGATTTCGGTTACAAATGTTAATTATTCTTGATGTTTCAAATAAATCTGTAATTTAATATATTGATAACCAGGTATTAATAATATTTATCTCAAGTTTTGATTAATAAACTGCACTTATCCTTTTTTTAAGCCTGTGACAAACTTGTCCGGATTCCGTATTTTAACACGAATGGATTATATATACTGCAATATCCTGTGTCATGACATTCTTTCTTAGCCATTGCTGGAAATCGGGGAGGTAAAGAGAAAGCAGCTTGTGAATTTTACAAATGTAAAATATTGAGAATCCAAATATTTCACACATGTAACAATAATTTGTATTACATTTGTGAATTACTGATGAAGGATCAGATAAAGGAAATATTAAAGAAAGAAAACCTCAGTTCTTCACAGTTCGCTGATAAAATCGGCGTACAGAGATCAAGTGTGTCCCACGTGATTTCAGGGAGGAATAAACCGGGATTCGATTTCATAATGAAGATCCTTGATGCATTTCCCGGGATCAATGCCGAATGGCTCATGCGTGGATCCGGTGATATGTACGGCAAATCGCATGCTCCGGGCATCCAGGAAGCCGTATTACCGGAATTCGAACAGACAGGAGTCGAGCGCAGGGCGAATGAACCCCACAAGCCCGAATCATCGCGTCCTCCCTTGCCTGAACCTGAAGAAAAGGCCGAAACCGGCAAGGAAATTGAGCGGATCGTCGTTTTTTACTCTGATAAGACCTTTCGTGAATACCTGACGGAACCATAGTTCCTATCGGCATCGCCGCTTTTTCCTATATTTGTCAAAATTTTCCTTATGTATAAGGGAATCCTGCGGCCGATCCTGTTCCTGTTCAACCCTGAAAGCGTGCACAAAATTGTCGTTGCCCTTATAAAGGCAGCGTTTGTCATTCCCGGGGTCAAATACCTGTTTAAGGCATTGTATTCGCAGAAGGACCCGCGTCTGCAGCGTGAGGTTTTCAGATTAAAATTCGTAAACCCGGTCGGTCTGGCAGCTGGATTTGATAAAAACGCCGCTTTTTTCAACCCCTTTTCGGCATTCGGATTTTCATTTATTGAGGTGGGAACCGTCACGCCTGTGGGTCAGGCGGGAAATCCAAAGCCCAGGTCCTTCAGGCTGACCGGGGACAGTGCCCTGATTAACAGGATGGGATTTAACAACATCGGAGCCGTTAAGGTTGCCAGGCGGCTGGCCAGGCGGCGGACACGGATAATCATCGGCGGCAATATCGGGAAGAACACAGAGACACCGAATGAGGATGCAGCAGAAGACTATGCCTCATGTTTTACCTCGCTTTACGATGTTGTCGATTACCTTGTGGTAAATGTAAGCTGCCCGAATATTAACGACCTGGGGCATCTTCAGGATCGTGAACAACTGGCCGTCATCCTGGCGCGGCTGACACATATACGTTCAAGCCGGGAGATCAGAAAACCCATCCTTGTTAAAATATCGCCCGATCTGAACTTCAGACAGATAGATGATGTCCTGGACCTGATCCGGGAAAACGGTATCGACGGTATCGTAGCTACAAATACCACGATCACGCGGAACGGGTTGAATACAAGTACTGAGCGGGTGGAGGAAATCGGTTCCGGGGGTCTCAGCGGAAAGCCCCTCCGGGAAAGGTCCACGGAGATCATCCGCTACATTCACGATAAAACCGGGGGGCAGCTTCCCATCATAGGCTCGGGCGGAATTATGAGTCCCGCCGACGCCCTCAGCAAGATCGAGGCCGGAGCCACTCTTGTCCAGGTTTATACAGGATTTATCTATGAAGGCCCCGCCCTCGTAAAGAGGATCAACCGGGCTCTGCTGCAGCATGCCCGCGACAGGCTGTAAAAAAAACCTCGTTAAAGAAGAAGAAGGCAGGGGTGTTCCTGAAATTCCTGTTATGTCTTTGTCCTTGACATTCCAGTGACTATTTTCTAAATTTAATATATCTCAATTGTCATGGTTGTTTGACAGTCTCACCCTAAACCTGTATTCCATGAAAAGGAATGTATTAATTCTTCTTGTCATCTTGTTTTCTTTAAATATCATTGATGCACAGTGGTACCAAAGAAAATGTAGTGTAACTGACATAAATAATTGTACTGAAGACCAATACGTATGTCTCTGGAATAAGTCAACAAAACTCATTCGAACAGGAGGCATAACAACCGCCATTGGAACCACCGGTATCATTGCCGGGGTTCTTGCTATAAATGATGAATCGATGGATATTGTAGGTACAATATTTATCGGAGGCTTTGGTTTGGCAGGCGGGATTATCCTGGACTGCATCGGTATCCCTGTCTTTATGACCGGGGCTGTCCGAAGATCCTCGCTGCGGAATATACCCGGTCATACCGGTCCGGTATCCGGATCTCTGAGAATAACTCCATCATTTCAGATAAACCAGCTTTACAATACACGCTGTTTGAGCATGGGTGTGACCCTGCATTTTTCATTGGTGTAGGTAAAAATTAAAAA
>CAYOPZ010000010.1:0-88631 GCA_964406005.1 uncultured Bacteroidaceae bacterium | reverse complement strand
CTAGTTTGAGTATGAGGAATTGAAGCTAAAGGGAAAGAATCAGCTGTTGCTACAATCTGCTGTTGCTGTGAAGAAACATTGGTTGTAACCATTCCTAGAAAAGCTGTTAAAAGTAAACAATGTATAACTGACCGGAAGTTTTGTTGATTATTCATGTTTAGAGGGTTGATTAAGTTGAGGTATTTAGAAGATCAATAAACGATATTTCAAATCTAATTAAACCAGTATAATAAAGAATCATCAGTTGTCAATAAAGTGTCATTGGTTAAGACATAGTTATCAAAATAAATAGTTATCGGATCAGGCCATTGGTCCCGATACATACCAATTTTAATAATCGGGGGTAAGATTGCTCACCCGCCATGGGGCGGGTTCGCGGACTTGATTCGGGGTGCTTTACAACGAAAAAACCTTTTGCTCACTGCGTTCGCAAACCGGGTTTTTAATTCTGCCCTTTATGTAAGCAAGCTTCGAACAGGTCATAATTAAAAAACCCTGCTGATTTCATCAGCAAGGCTTTTTCGTTGTAGCGGGGGTAAGACTCGAACTTACGACCTTTGGGTTATGAGCCCAACGAGCTACCAACTGCTCCACCCCGCAATGTTTTTTAAACAGTGTGCAAAGGTACATTAAGAAATTGGAAAGTCAAAGAAATGCAAATAATTTCAAAGCATCGGGGATAGCGTCACGTTATTCAGATTTTATCAACGAGAGAGGGATTTTAATGATGCTTTTAATGTCATGGCCAAGATCAAGGATGGCCTCATCATCAACGTCGTATATCCAGTTCACTTCGTAACCGTTTCCTTCCAGGTAACTCTGCTCGAATATCGTCAGGATATTTGTCAGAAATTTCTTTGAACCGCTGTTGACATAGTCAAGGTGAATGTCAATGACTGTATGCCTGGCAGGCTTTTCAATATAGTTTCTGCATGCATCCAGTACGGGTCCGAAAAATTCAAATGAATCTTCCGGAATCGCACGTCCTTTAATAATGATCTTGCCATTGTCGTCAATGTTGATCAGGGGGGTTGTGCGGGTTTCTTTTATGTTAAATGCCATGTTGGTGGATGATTGGTAGGCAGAGTAAAAATAAGACGAATAAGCATAATAGTCAAGATCATACATCAAAGACGGATCAACAGGGAACTTATTCTGTTCATTTGTCCGCAGTAAAAAGGGTGTTATTTTCCTCGAATTCAAATAATGTTGGGTAATCCTGCAGAATGGCTGCCATGATGGACTCCCTCATGAATTTTGACTTGTTTTTAATTTTATGCTTTCTGCAATATTCGTCAATTACCCTTTTTTCCCTGTTATTAAAGAGCAGCGGATGACGATTGATCCTCCTGAGATTGATGTCTTTTTGTTTTTTTCTTTTCAAAAATTACAGGTTTGAGAATATGGAATCCAGTCAAAATTAGAGAATTAAAGGGATTGTTACCATTTATGGCAATCTAAAAGATTAACAATTTTCTAACACGTCGGAACGGGTTAGTGATTTTATAAAATAAAATTATATTATAAAAGACTAATATAATTATAAATCCATTATGTTTAAGTATCATTAAATTAATATATTAATATAAATTTAAATAAAAATAATACATTAAAAAGTATGTAAAAAAGTATGATAAAATGAATTACTACATTAAAAAATCAAATATAAAAATCACCTGAGTTGAACGGGATAAATTCTGTATTACCCTGGCAGAAGATGGAAGCTTCTCCTGTGAAAAGGAGTTATACCCATTGTAAAAATGGCCCGGCGGTGCTTCTTGGTGGGATAGCCTTTGTTGTTTGCCCAGTCAAATTCAGGGTAGGATTCATGAAGTGAACGCATGTAGTCGTCCCGGTAGGTTTTTGCCAGGACAGAAGCTGCTGCGATAGAAAAGAACAGGCCATCTCCCTTGATTATGGTTGTATGTGGAATTTTTCTGAAAGGTTTGAAGCGATTACCGTCCACCAGGATGTGCTGAGGCCGGACAGACAAACCTTCAAGCGCCCGGTGCATGGAAAGGAAGGAAGCATTGAGCACATTGATCCGGTCGATCTCATTATTGTCTGCCATGGCCACATTGTAGCTGATGGCACGGGCTTCAATGTAACTTTTCAAAGTGTATCTTTTTTTCACGCTGAGCTTCTTCGAATCGTCAAGGTCCGGATGATAAAAATCAAAGGGAAGAATAACGGCCGCTCCGAAGACCGGACCCGCAAGACACCCCCTGCCGGCCTCGTCACAGCCTGCTTCGATTAGGCCTTTATGAAGATATGGTTTCAACATCCCATTATCGATGACCGGAAAGAATCATATTGATTGAAGTCCAGAGTTTATCCGCGGTTTTATCCCAGCTGAAAAAAGATCTTCTTTTTTGTCCCATGCGAATTATCCGTTCCCGTAGAGAGCTGTCGAAGGCAAGCGATTTCATCCCTTCCGCGATGGATGCTGTATTCACCGGATCTGCATATATTGCTGCGTCTGCCGCCACTTCAGGGAGAGATGTAACATTTGAGGCAAGTATGGGTATGTCGCATTGCATGGCCTCGAGAAGGGGAATACCGAATCCTTCGTAAAGGGGAACAAAGGTAAGACCTGAAGAGGCACCCAGAATTAAATGCAGTTCCGGAGGTGAAAGCCTTCCCCTGAAAATCACATCTTCTCTGTACTGCATATTGCTCAACGTTTTTCCCAATTCCTTTGTCATGAACATTTTTTCACCCACAATGACAAGTTTGAATTGCTGCTGTTTATTTTTCCTGAACAGGTCAAAAGCCATGAGAAGTCTGGCAATATTCTTCCTGGGGTGCATGGAACCGATAAAAACAAAATAGGGGATCCCTCCGGTTAAAGATTGCCGGACCTCTGCTGCCCTACCTGCAGTGAGGGGTGTAAACACCTCATTGACACCGTTATAGACCACATCAATTCTTTTATCTTCAATACCATAGCTGGACATGAGGTCATTTTTCGAATATTCTGAAACAGTGGTGATCCGGTCGGCACGTTGTGCAAACCTGGGAAAATATCTGCTGTAATACCATCTGGATGACCGGGGAAGATCCTGAGGGCGATGGTGAAAATTAATGTCATGGATGGTGATCAGGCTGGGTATTTTCAGCTTTGATGGCATATACCCGTCAGGACTGAAAAAGAAATCAACCTGCCGTTTTTTCAACACCCTCGGAAGCGAATGCTCAAACCAGATGTACCAGAGCAGGGGATGTCTTGCAGGCGGAGATACTACGATTCCCTCCACATTCCGCTCAAGAATAAACTCCGGGGCGAACGCCCTGTCGAAAAGGAAGAGAAAAGAATGCTCCGGGTGGTTCCTGGTGATTCTTTTCAGGGTTTCAAATGCAAACCAACCCATACCATCCAGTTTACCCCTGAGGAGAAGGCGTGTATTAACGGCAATTTTCATCCGCTCCGGAAGCTTTTAATCCGTAATAATCCAACAAAAATAGAGTTTGTAACTTAAATTAACGGTTCCAACGGGTATCTTTGTTGCCTACGGCCTTTGAAGTTTTCGAATGAGAAAGAAATTCATTACCAACCTGGCCCTTGTTGTTTTTCTGAACCTCCTGGTGAAACCGTTCTGGATATTCGGTATCGACCGGACCATACAAAACGTTGTTGGTGCCGGTGAGTATGGATTTTACTTTTCCCTGTTCAATTTTTCAATATTGCTCAATATCCTTCTGGATGCAGGGATCACCAATTTCAACAACCGGAGTATTGCAAGGGATCCGGGCAGGCTGAGCGAATATTTCCCGACCATTGTTGGGCTCAAATTCCTGCTTGCCCTGTTTTATGCAATTGTCTGCTTTGGTGCAGCAGGGTTACTGGGTTATACGCAGGAACAGTTACAAATGCTTCTTTTCCTTGTCCTGAACCAGTTCCTGGCTTCCTTTATCCTGTACCTGAGATCGAATCTCAGCGGATTGCATTATTTCCGTACGGATGGCCTGTTATCCGTGCTTGACCGCAGCCTGCTCATCGCCTTTTGTGGTATTTTGCTGTGGACAGACCTGACAGATCAGCCCTTCCGGATCATGTGGCTGGTCTATGCACAGACCGCCTCCTATGGCATCACCGGCGTGGTGGCATTATTGCTTGTCATGCGTCACATCGCATATTTCAGGCCAGGGATTAACATTTCCCGTTTCGCAGAAATCCTCAGGCAAAGCTACCCCTTTGCCCTGTTGATTCTTCTTATGACATTTTATAACCGGATTGATTCCGTAATGCTCGAAAGGCTGCTTCCCGAGGGGAAGATACAGGCCGGGATTTATGCGCAGTCATTTCGTATCCTCGATGCAGCGGCAATGTTTGCATTTCTTTTTGCAGGCTTGCTCCTGCCCGTATTTTCGAGGATGCTGAAGAACGGGGAACCTGTAGGCGAAATGGTCAGGCTTTCATCAATACTTATCCTTATACCTGCCATTACACTGTCAGCGATCGGACTGTTCTATTCCCAAGATGTGATCGGATGGATGTACAATGAACATATTCAGGCCTCATCCCGTATTTTCCCCCTGTTAATGTTCGGGTTTGTGGCCATATCCGTGACATACATTTTCGGAACGCTGTTAACGGCCAATAAAAACCTGAGGGAACTCAATATCCTGGCATTGAGTGCAGTTGTATTGAATATTGTTTTGAATTTACTGTTTATACCCCGCCGGCAGGCACTGGGTGCTGCCATTGCAAGCCTCGTTACGCAGGGATATATGGCATCTGTCCAGATACTGATCTCAATTGCGAGGATAAAACTGAATATTGACCTGAAGATTATTCTGCGTCTGGGGATATTCGGGCTCATGGTTTTTGCAGTCGGGCTGCTTACGCGGAATTATATATCCAGCTGGTATACAGGGTGTTCAACATTGATCCTCGGAGCAATATTGCTGAGCTTCATGACGGGTCTTCTCAAAGCCGGAGACCTTTACAGGATTGTACGTTTCGGGGAGAAATAATAGAAATACAGGAAGCAGCGGATATTATATGACGATTATGCTTTGATATCCGTCCGGATTCAATTAATATTGTTTTTCTGAATACAGATCCATGCGGCTAAGATTCATACAGACCCTTTTCATTATCGCTGCTCTCCTTAATAATTCATACGCCGATGAAGGTATGTGGCTTCTGCCCTTGATCAGGGATTTGAACATGGACAGGATGAAGGAAATGGGACTTAAGTTATCTGCCGAGGATATTTACAGTGTAAATCATTCCAGCCTGAAAGATATGGTGGGGGCGCTCGATTATGGAAGCTGCACGGCTGAAATCATTTCGGATGACGGATTGATCCTTACCAATCATCACTGTGCTGAAGATGAGATCCAGAATCACTCTACCCAGGCACACGATTATTTACGTGACGGGTTCTGGGCTTCCAGCCGGCAGGAGGAATTGCCCAATCCGGGGAAATCCATTTCATTTCTCGTACGCATGGAGGATGTCACCCAGCGGGTACTGGGTACGGTGAATCAGGAGATGTCAGAGGCTGAAAGGGAGGAACAGATAGATAGTGTTTCAAGAGTAATTGTTAATGATGCCACAAAAGGCACCTATTATGAGGCTGTCGTCTCTTCTTTTTTCGGAGGCAATGAGTTCTATCTCGTGGTTCTGGAAACTTTCAGGGATGTACGTCTGGTTGGTGCACCGCCCGAATCCATTGGCCGCTTCGGCTATGATTCGGATAACTGGGAATGGCCACGGCACAATGCGGATTTCAGCCTGATGCGGATTTATACCGGTCCGGATGGCGAGCCTGCAGACTATTCTGAAGAAAATATACCCTATAAGCCCGGCCGGTCGCTTCCAATATCATTGGAGGGGTACAATGAGGATGATTTTACCCTGATCATTGGCTTTCCAGGTCATACTCAACGTTTTATCGGTTCGGACAGGGTGCGTGAGATCAAGGAGATCGAGAATACAAACAGGATTAGAATTCGTGGCCGGGCGCTGGATCTTATGAAGGAGGCAATGCTTTCCAATAACCAGGTAAGGTTACAATACAGCTCCAAATATTCCACATTGAGCAACTATTACAAATACTCCATAGGACAGAACCTGGCCATTAAAAACCTTCATGTAATTGAAAGACGCAGGAAACAGGAAGAGGCCCTCATCGACTGGGCCGACAGGGATTCCTCGAGGATCCGTCAATACGGGAATATACTTGATGATATCAGGAAGACCATCGAGGAGAGAAGAGGGATGGAAAACGCCCTGAGCTATTTAGAGGAAATATATTTGCTGTACAAACCGACTGAAGTAATCTGGTTTGCCCTGCAGGCCCGTATGCTGTATTATTATGAACTGGGGTATGAGACGGGATACAGCGATAAAGAGGAACTGGTGGCGGAACTGGCGGAACGCGGGAAGGTTTTCTTCAATGAGTTCAACCCCCAAATCGATAAACACATAGCCATAGAACTGACTGAAATGCTTTCCGACCAGGTTGATCCACTTTATTATCCGGATTTTTTCAGTACCGTTGCTTCCGATTATCAGGGGAACATTCAGGATTATATCGACCATTTATACAGGAAGTCTCTTTTTGCGGACTCTGTCAGGTTTCAGAAATTCATCAAAAGGCCCAGGTTTGGCAAACTGAACAAAGATCCCGGATTTGAAATGGCACTGTCCGTGTTACGCGCCTATTTTAATATCCTTTCTGAGTATGAGGAACTGAATGAAATAGTGTCCACAGCGGAAAGGAAATTTATTTCTGCATCCAGGGAAATGTATCCGGACAGTATTTTTTATCCGGATGCAAACTCGACCCTTCGGTTGACCTACGGAAAGGTCAGCGGTTACAAGGGGAGGGATGCGGTATATTTTGATGACGTAACTACCCTGGCGGGCGTTATGGAAAAGGAGGATCCGGAAAACCGGGATTATATTGTCCCTGAAAAGCTAAAGCAGATTTTCCGGTCAAAAGACTATGAACCCTGGGTACAGGGATCTACAATGCCGGTTTGTTTTCTCACAAACAACGATATAACCGGTGGAAATTCCGGAAGCCCGGTGCTTAATGCCCGCGGAGAATTGATCGGGCTTGCATTTGACGGTAACTGGGAAGCGATGAGCGGGGAAATCATATTCGAGAAAGCAGTACAAAGAACCATATGTGTCGACATCCGGTATATTCTGCTGGTCATTGATAAATATGCAGATGCCGATCACCTGATCAGGGAAATGAACATACCGGGTTATGAGTAAGGCGGGCGGGGAACGGATCACAGTATATACAGATGGTGCCGCCAGCGGTAATCCGGGTCCCGGGGGATACGGGATCGTCATGAAATCGGGGAAGCACAGAAAAGAAATGTCACAGGGCTACCGGCGCACAACGAACAACCGGATGGAACTGCTCGCCGTAATTGTGGCCCTTGAGCAGCTTAAGAATGAACTTTCTGAAGTTACCGTTTATTCCGATTCCAGGTATGTCTGTGAGGCTGTGAACAAGGGATGGCTGTACGACTGGGAAAGAAAGCGGTTCAAGAAAAAAAAGAATCAGGATCTCTGGACGCGGTTTCTGAAGGTATACAAAAAGCACAGGGTCAAGCTAACCTGGATCAAGGGACATGATAATATACCCGAAAATGAACTTTGTGACCAACTTGCAGTAAGTGCGTCAAAGGCCGGAGACCTGCTCATCGATGAAGGTTATACGCAGGAAGAAGCGTTTTTTTAGTAAATTGTTTTATTGATTCGGGATCGTTTTGGTTTCAGGTTTAACATCCGTACTCAGGTTTAAGGGCCGGCTTACCTTTGAAAAAATAGGTATCCTTTTAAACGACTTTAAGGCCAGTAAAGAGTCTTTTAATATTCATCCCGTACTGTATAAAAAGTTGCTGACACTGATGATAGAAGTGCTTGAAAATATACTGAAATATTCAGATCAATTTGAAGAATTTATAGAAGGGCGACCGGAGCATCAGCCTGAATTTGAGTTGTATCATGATGAATCGAGGTTTCTGTTGATTTCCCGTAACCCTGTTCTGGACAGTACCATAGAGAATATTACAAGCCGGATTGACAGGGTGAACAGATCGGGAGAGGAAGAATTGAAGAATTATTTCCGGGAAACCATTACAAACGGAACCTTTACTGAGAAAGGCGGTGCCGGGCTGGGATTCATTGAAATGGCGAAAATTGCCAGCCATCCCATCGCCGTAAGATTTGAACCGGTGGGTGATGGGTATCATATTTTTGAACTGAAACTGCAAATAAATCATAATTGACCCATTTCAAAATGGAAAACTTAATTATTCCTGAAACCGATTTTACACCCAGGGTAAGTTTTATACTGGAATCGGGATATCTTGAACTGTCTGGCGTATCACGTCCGGAGGATGTAGCCGGATTTTATGAAGATCCTCTGCACTGGCTTGAAAAACTCGAAGAATCGATACTGAACAGATCCGAATTCAAATATGATCTGTCAGAACTCAATCTGGTGCTGAAACTATTGTATTTCAATTCCTCCTCTTCAAAATACCTGATTATGATGCTGAGGCACATCAAGAACATGATGGACGCAGGCATCCGTGTAAAGATCGATTGGTATTTTGAGGAAGGGGATGATAAGATGAAGGAAGATGGGGAAGACCTGGCGGAAGCCGTGGAACTGGAATTCAATTACATTGAGATGGGAAATTAGCAAGCTGCAGAAGCTTGTGCCTATGCGAACATTTCATGTTCGTTTTCGAACATTTCGCATTGAAATTAACCTGAATATTTAAAATAATCATCTGTAATTCAGAGCTATACATGTATTGGCACAGTATGTGGTACGCATCGCGGGGAAAGGATAAGCCATGCTCAGGAATTACATTAAGACAGCCTTCAAAAGCCTTCAGAAACAAAAGGCTTATTATTTTACAAACATTCCGGGATTATCGGTGGGTATTGCGGTCAGCATCCTGATCATGCTTCTCGTACCGGATGAGAAATCCGCAGATAAGATCGTTTTCTTTTTCATTGCCTTTCTGATACTGGTTATTACATGTGTGAATTTTATGAACCTTTCCACAGCCAGGTCCGCAACAAGGGCAAGGGAAGTGGTCATTCGAAAAATGGCCGGGGCTTCCCGGAAGCAATTGATTTTTCAATTTCTGGCGGAGTCGGTATTTTTCAGCCTTATGGCCCTTTTTCTGTCCCTGGTTCTGCTGGAGTTGCTGATGCGGCCGTTCAACAATTATACGGGGAATGACCTGGATATTGCATATTTCGACAAGGGGTACCTGATCCCTGCATTGATTCTGGGAGCGCTGCTGATGGGAATTTTTTCCGGTATTTACCCGGCCTTCTATCTGTCGGCTTTCAGGGTGGTCGACATTCTGAAGGGAAGAGATTATAAAGGAAAGCGAAGCACACGCCTGAGGGGGCTCCTGGTGGTATCACAATTTACAATGGCTACAATTCTTCTTATTTCAAGTATGGTCACAAGCCGTCAGGTCCGGTATTTCAGAGGAGCCGATCTCGGGTTCAACAAGGATAACATCGTGGTCGTGCAGAGAGCATATGATTTGAAGGACAGGAAGGAGGCTTTCAAAGAGGAATTGCTGAACCATCCGAGAATAAACACAGCATCCGTATCCATGGAATTGCCGGGAACAGGCATTGAACAATATCCGTTCCACATAAACAATACAGGTAAAGACCGGATGGTCTGCTTCAGAACCATGCGGGCTGACGGTGATTTTTTATCGACCATGCAGATGTATCTGGTCGCCGGTGACATTTACAAGGGAAAGGACAGCATGGGCTACAATTCAGTGCTCATCAATGAAACAGCGGCAAGAGAAATGGATGTTGACAATCCTGTGGGTATGAAACTCACGGGTTTCGGCATGAGGGGGGAAGAGACCGAGTATACCATTACGGGAATCGTGAAAGACTGCCATTATGAGTCCCTCCGGCGTAAAATAGAACCCCTGGCCATTACACTCCTGAATGAAAAAGAACGTCCAAAGTACCTCTCGGTCCGGATTTCCGGGGAAGACATGCAGAGAACCGTGACCTTTATTGAGAAAGCCTGGAAGAAGTATACCAACGATGAAACTTTTGATTATTATTTCCTGAACGAGCATCTCGATGCACAGTATAACAAAGAGGAAACGACCGCCGGTACTTTTGTCATATTTACATTTCTGGCCATTTTTATCGCCGCATTGGGTTTGTTCGGACTGACATCACATACCGCTGAACAGAAAACCAGGGAAATAGGCATCCGTAAAGTCATGGGAGCCACCATTCCCGGGATCACACTGATGCTGTTCACACATTTTACCAGATGGGTCGTTTGGGCGAATCTGATCGCATTCCCGCTTGCCTACCTGGGCATGAAACTCTGGCTCGGGAAATATGCCTACCATATCCATATGGAAGCCTGGCTGTTTCTGCTTGCAGCCATCCTGGTCCTGGCCATTGCGCTTTTTACGGTCAGCTTCCAGACCGTCCTTTCTGCCGGTGCAAATCCGGTCAAAGCGCTGAGGTATGAATAATTTTCCCTCGCAGGTCAGCTACTTGATTTTTTGCCTGGCGAGTTCCAGGTCTTCGGGGGTATCGATCCCGGTGGTTTCCTGTTGCGTGGTTGCAATACGGATCCGGAAACCGTTCTCCATCCATCTGAGTTGCTCAAGGGATTCTGCTTTTTCAAGCGGGGATTGCCCAAGCTTTCCGATCCTGCCCAGGGCATCGGGCAGGTAAGCGTAGATCCCGATGTGTTTCAGGTAAGGGAAGGCTGATGTCCAGCCGGTTTCCGGGATGTCTCTTTGATGCGGGATGGGTGACCTGCTGAAATACAGGGCGGTTCCTCCCGCATCCCTGACAACTTTAACAACATTCGGATCAAAAAGATCTTCCTGTTTCCGGATGGGGCTGGCAAGCGTTGCAATCTGGTTGTCAGGATCGCGAAACATATTCACAAGGAGATGAAGGTCTTCCGGATCAAGAAATGGTTCATCCCCCTGTATGTTCAGGACCACATCGTAGGATTCACCGGCGGCGGAAAGGGTGTTTATCACCTCAGAGCAGCGGTCCGTTCCGCTTCTGTGTTCCCGGGAAGTCAGCATAGCCCTTCCGCCGAATTTCTTTACCGCAAGAAGGATTTCCCTGTGATCCGTAGCAACGATCAAATTTTCGATTCTCCTGGAGGCGTTTTCCCAAACCCATTGTATCAGGGGCTTGCCCTGCAGATCGGCCAGGGGTTTCCCCGGGAAGCGGGAAGATGCAAAACGGGCAGGAATAATCCCCAGCGACTTCATCCTAACGGCAAATTTTCATTGCCTCCAAATTAGCAAAAATCCATGAAAGTTGTAATTTTGTCATACCAAAATGGAAAATATGTCAGTAATCCAGCAGGTTAAACAAAGATTTGGAATCATCGGCAACCATCCTGTGCTGAACCGGGCGATCGATATAGCAATACAGGTTGCGCCTACCGACCTTTCCGTGCTGATAAGCGGGGAAAGCGGAACGGGAAAGGAATACTTTCCGAAGATCATACACCAGTACAGTGCCAGAAAACATGGTTCCTATATCGCTGTAAATTGCGGGGCCATTCCCGAAGGGACAATAGATTCGGAACTTTTCGGCCATGAAAAGGGCGCTTTTACCGGAGCGACGGACAGCCGCAAAGGGTATTTTGAGGTCGCCAACGGGGGTACAATATTTCTGGATGAGGTAGCCGAACTTCCTTTGTCAACCCAGGTACGGCTGTTACGTGTGCTGGAGATGGGTGAGTTTATAAGGGTCGGGTCTTCGAAGGTCCAGAAAACGAATGTTCGTGTAATTGCGGCTACCAATATTGATCTGGTCACTGCCATCCAGCGGAACAAGTTCAGGGAGGATCTGTTTTACCGCCTGAATACGGTTCCCATAACCGTTCCTGCTCTGAGGGACAGAAAAGAAGATATTTTTCTACTGTTCCGGAAATTCGCAAGCGATGTTGCCGAGATCAACCGCATGCCTCCTGTAAACCTGACGGAAGAAGCAAAATCAACCTTGATGAATTACAGGTGGCCCGGGAATATCAGGCAATTGAAAAACATAACGGAACAGATTTCCATCATTGAACCGGAACGTACAATTAACGATGAGGATCTGAGAAGATACCTTCCTGATTACCAACCGGTTAAATTACCGGCATTGTATGAAAAGCCGGTTAATGAGCATACTTTCAATACGGAAAGGGAGATACTTTATAAGGTATTGTTCGATATGAAGAAGGATATGAACGATCTTAAACACCTGGTTGCGGAGATCATGGAGAAAGGAGCCGTCGGAGATGAAATTCATGAAGACAATGCCGGGATCATAGAAAGACTTTACCAGCCTGCGGAATCCCCCGATCTCCATAAGGAAATGAATATGCATGCCGTCGAGAACAGGCATATCCAGGATACGGAAGAATTCGTCGAGGAGTCCCTTTCCCTTGAGGACAAGGAAATAGAACTGATCAAGAAAGCACTTGAAAAGCATAATGGCAAAAGGAAATATGCGGCCGAGGAACTGGGGATCTCGGAAAGGACGTTATACAGGAAAATAAAGGAACATGATATTGAACTTTAGATATTGCCGGTATATGCGAATTCAATTGTTATTGATCATATGGGCACTCTCTTTGTTGGCACATTCATGCAAGGTCTCCTATAGTTTTTCCGGAGCCAGCACAGGTAACCTGAAGACCGTTTCGGTAGATTACTTTCAGAACAGGACGGCACTTGCGCCGCCTACTCTGAGTCAATATTTTACAGAAGAATTCCGTGATCTCTGCGTGCGGCAGACCAATCTGAGCCTGGTGAACGGTACCGGTGATGCGCATTTCGAGGGGGAGGTCACTCAGTATATTACCAGGGCTATGGCCATTTCAGGTGCTGACAAGGCTGCCCTGACCCGTTTCACGATAGCCATACAGGTGCGATATACAAATGACCAGGATCCTGACCTGAGCTTCGAGCAGACTTTTTCACAATACAGGGATTTTGAAAGTGATCTTTCTTTTGAGTCGGTCAGGGCCGAGCTGACAGAAGAGATCATTGAAGAGATTGCCGAGGATATATTCAACAGGGCTTTTGTCAACTGGTAGCAATCCGGAAATGAAACGCGAGAGTATACTATCCTATGTAAATGATCCGTCCTTGCTTGACCAGGCGAGCCTGCCCGAGGTAGAGGAATTGCTGGGCACTTTCCCGTGGTTCCAGACCGCACATCTTCTGCGCGTCAGGAATCATCACAATGTTGACAGCATGAATTTTAATGATGTACTCAGGGAGTCGGCAGCTTTTGCAGGGGACCGTGCAATACTGTATCACCTGATACATGATCCGGGCAGTGATGCATCAGGCGGTGAGATCCGGGAGCGGGAAGTCCCCCGGAAAATCCGTAAAACGGAAGAATTGATAAACAGGTTGCAGGAATCGGGCAGCCGGGAACCGGACGAAGATACCCTGGAATACAGCAGCGGATACAGGCTGGAAGATGAGCAATATACATTTACAGGCTGGTTTGACCGGATCCCCGGGGAAAACAGGGATACCCAAGATTTCGTTGAAAGGTTTATCAGGGAATCCCCGGCCATCGTTCCGGGGACTGCTGATCAATCCGGACAGGAAGATCTGGCGGCAGCAAGCACAACCAGCAGCGATGCCTTTATGACCGAGACACTTGCAAGGATTTATGAAAAACAGGGATTGTATAAAAAAGCCATCTATGCATACGAGAAATTAAGTTTGAAATATCCGGAAAAAAGTACTTACTTTGCGCAGGAAATTAGCAGGATACGCAGTTTTTTAGATAATAATTAGATTCACCATGTATCTTTTAAGTTCCGTACTGGTCCTGATCGTCTGTATTCTGATGATCCTGATCGTTCTGGTTCAGAATTCGAAGGGAGGAGGGCTTGCATCAAATTTCCAGTCATCAAACCAGTTCATGGGGGTCAGGAAGACAACGGATTTTCTCGAGAAGTCCACCTGGACCCTGGCGGTCGCCCTGATGCTGTTCAGTGTGATCGGCAGCCTGTCAATTCCGAGAGGAGAGAAGGAAGAAAGATCCGTGTTAGAAGACCAGATTAATAATGTGATAGACCCGACTGCAATACCAACTTTCCCGACCACCACGCCTGATGCGGAAAGCAGTCAGGAAGATCAATAGGATTCCGGACATGCAGATATACTATAAAAGTGTCAGGCATCTATGACAACCTGACACTTTTAATTTTTATTCCCCATCGGATACGAATTATAGATAAATATCATAGGATCAATTAATTATAATTACGGTTTAAAAAGTCTCCCCGGGGAAGCGGATGTAAAAATGTCGTCCGTACCTCATGGACCGGTCCATGAACGGGTTTGGCATAAAATGTGAAAAGGAAGTTCTCGAATTTGAAAATTGTTTAACCATAAAGAATACGAAAATGGCGGATTTAAAAATCAAACCATTGGCCGACAGGGTTCTTATTGAACCGATGGAGGCGGAAGAAAAAACAGCCAGCGGGATCATCATTCCCGATACAGCAAAAGAAAAACCACAGAAAGGAACTGTTATGGCGGTGGGTCCGGGGACCAGCGATGAAAAAATGGAAGTGAAGAAGGGGGACACCGTACTATACGGAAAATATTCGGGTACGGACCTGACCATTGACGGTAAGGATTACCTCATCATGAAGCAGTCAGATATACTGGCGATCATCTGAAAAAAAAAATTCTATAAAAATTTAAGTTAAAATGGCAAAACAGATTAAGTATAACATTGAAGCAAGAGATCTTCTGAAAAAGGGAGTCGATGCTCTTGCCGATGCGGTGAAAGTAACGCTCGGTCCGAAAGGCCGGAATGTTGTTATAGAAAAGAAATTCGGTGCACCGCAGATTACCAAGGATGGTGTAACCGTGGCCAAGGAGATCGAACTCAAGGAGGAATTCGAGAATCTCGGGGCCCAGATGGTGAAGGAAGTCGCTTCCAAAACCAATGATGATGCAGGTGACGGAACCACAACCGCAACACTGCTGGCACAGTCCATCGTGAATGTGGGTCTGAAAAACGTGACAGCCGGTGCCAACCCCATGGATCTTAAAAGAGGCATTGACAAGGCAGTTGTCCAGGTCATCGCCAGTCTCAAGGATATGTCTGAGGAAATAGGCGATGATAATACCAAGATCGAGCAGGTGGCATCCGTTTCCGCAAACAATGATATGGAAATCGGGAAACTGATTTCCGAAGCGATGGGTAAAGTAAAGAAGGAAGGTGTCATTACCATCGAGGAAGCCAAGGTAACCGACACATACGTTGATGTCGTGGAAGGAATGCAGTTTGACAGGGGCTATATCTCAGCCTATTTTGTAACAGATACGGATAAAATGGAAGCCGTACTGGAAAATCCGTACATTCTTCTTTTCGATAAGAAAATTTCTGTTATGAAAGACCTTCTGCCGGTGCTTGAATCCAGCGCACAAACAGGCAAGCCTCTTTTGATCATTTCCGAAGATGTGGACGGGGAAGCACTTGCTACCCTGGTGGTAAACAAGCTCAGGGGTTCGTTGAAAGTGGCTGCGGTGAAAGCTCCCGGCTTCGGTGACAGAAGGAAAGAGATGCTTGAAGACATCGCCATACTGACCGGGGGTACCGTGATTTCAGAGGAAAAGGGATTGAAACTGGAAGGTGCAACACTTGATATGCTGGGACAATGTGAAAAAGTATCGATAGATAAGGACAATACCACGATCGTAAGCGGAGCCGGTGACAAGAAAAACATTGAGGCAAGGGTAAACCAGATCAAGGTTCAGATCGAAAATACCACATCCGATTATGACAAGGAGAAGCTTCAGGAAAGGCTGGCCAAGCTTGCAGGCGGAGTAGCCGTGCTGTATGTCGGTGCCGCTTCGGAAGTTGAAATGAAGGAGAAGAAGGACAGGATGAATGATGCGCTGAATGCTACCAGGGCAGCCGTTGAGGAAGGCATAATTCCGGGAGGAGGAGTTGCTTATCTGAGAGCGATTGACGCACTGGATAAGGTAAAAGGCGACAATGCAGATGAAAATACCGGGATTGCAATTGTCAGGAGGGCGCTCGAAGAACCTTTGCGGATCATTGCCGAAAATGCCGGTGTCGACGGATCGGTCGCCGTGCAGAAAGTCAAGGAAGGAAAGGCCGACTTCGGATTTAATGCGCGGACTGAGCAATATGAAAACCTGTTGAAGGCCGGTGTCATAGATCCGACAAAAGTAGCACGCATAGCACTTGAAAATGCAAGTTCCATTGCCGGTATGCTGCTTACAACCGAATGCGTACTGGTGGATGAACCCGAACCGGAGCCTCCGATGCCTGCAGGCGGTGCACCAGGCATGGGTGGTATGGGAGGCATGATGTAGCAAGAGTCACTTCCATATATATTTCAAAGAAGCCGTCCCGGATTGTTCCGGGGCGGCTTCTTTTTAATCGGACCCTGTGAAACCGCAACCGGCGAATTCCGTTTTGCGCAATTTACTGACATTTTGTATGACCAGATACCGGGAAGAGCAGCCTTAAATCTATGATTTCCAACTGCGGTTTTATATCTGCTTTCTCTTATATATAGCGGGACCGTGATGGAAAATCCGCGTAGCCGGGTCGCGAATTTAATTAACTTTGTAGCTCATTTTCCGAGTATGTCCAATTCGACCCACCAGATCAGGAATTTCTGTATCATCGCCCACATTGACCACGGCAAGAGCACCCTGGCAGACCGTATGCTGGAGATGACCAAGAGCGTATCGGAGAGGGAACTCCAGGAGCAGATACTGGACAATATGGATCTGGAAAGGGAACGGGGAATCACCATAAAGAGCCATGCGGTCCAGATGGAATACAAGAAAGACGGGAAAACCTATTACCTCAACCTGATCGATACGCCAGGGCATGTGGATTTCTCCTATGAAGTATCAAGGTCCATTACAGCATGCGAGGGCGCACTGCTCGTTGTGGATGCAACGCAGGGGATACAGGCACAGACCATCTCCAACCTGTACCTTGCAATTGAAAACGAACTGGAGGTTATCCCTGTCATGAATAAAATGGACCTGGAAGCCGCCAAACCGGAAGAGGTGACTGACCAGATCAGGGACCTGATAGAATGTGCAACGGAGGATATTATCCCGGTGAGCGGGAAGACAGGCATGGGCGTTGACAGGGTGCTTGAAAGCATCGTGGAGAGGATTCCCCCGCCCGCGGGCGATCCCGGAGAGCCCCTGGAAGCCCTGATATTTGATTCCGTATTTAATTCCTATCGGGGGATTTATGCTTATTTCCGGATCTTTAACGGTACCCTCCGGAAAAATGATTATGTGAAGTTTATTGCGACCGGAAGAAAGTACAATGCAGACGAAATCGGGGTCCTCAAACTAAAGAACGAACCGAGGAACCAGTTAGGTGCCGGGGACGTGGGGTATATTATATCAGGGATAAAGAATTCCAGCGAAGTAAAGGTGGGAGACACCATAACCCATGTGGACAGGCCCTGCGAAAAGGCAATCGAGGGTTTTAAAGATGTGAAACCCATGGTCTTTGCCGGAATATACCCTGTGGATGCGGATGACTATGAAGAGTTAAGGCAATCCATGGAAAAACTCCAGCTGAATGACGCTTCTCTTGTATATGAACCGGAATCTTCGGCTGCCCTGGGCTTTGGTTTTCGTTGCGGGTTCCTCGGGCTGCTGCACATGGAGATCGTGCAGGAGCGGCTGGACAGGGAATATGATATGAATGTCATCACCACAGTGCCGAATGTATCGTTCGTGGTGCATTCAACGAAGGGGGAAGCAAGAGAGGTTCATAATCCGTCGGGCCTGCCGGAACCCACTCATATTGAATATATAGAGGAACCGTATATCCGTGCCCAGGTGATTTCACAGACCGAATATGTGGGTTCTGTCATGAAACTGTGTATTGACAAACGGGGCGCATTGAAAAATCAGGTATATCTTACCAGCGACAGGGTGGAAGTAACTTTTGATATGCCTCTGGCTGAAATTGTATTTGACTTTTACGATAAATTAAAAAGCATATCCAGAGGTTATGCCTCCTTCGATTATTACCAGATCGGTTACCGGAAAGCAAACCTTGTCAGGCTGGACATATTGTTGAACGGGGAAATGGTCGATGCACTCTCAACCCTTATACACAGGGACAATGCCTATGCTTTCGGCCGGCGTGTCTGCGAAAAGCTCAGGGAACTCATTCCAAGGCAACAGTTTGACATTGCCATACAGGCTGCCATCGGGGCAAAAGTCATTGCCAGGGAAACCGTCAGGGCCCTGCGAAAAGATGTAACGGCCAAATGTTACGGAGGAGACATCACCCGAAAACGCAAACTCCTGGAAAAACAAAAGAAAGGGAAAAAGAAAATGCGTCAGGTCGGAAACGTTGAAGTTCCCCAGTCCGCCTTTCTCGCTGTTCTTAAACTGGATTAGCTTCGTCGGCATCCCGGTCCTCAAGGGTGCCGGACCAAATATCTTATTTATATAGAATCAAAATAATGATGGTTTGACAAAATTTCAGTAATTTCAAATTTTAAACCATTTAGAATTATTTATTTTTTGGTTGTAATTGTACCTCCTGAACCTATATTGATTTTTTTTGCATTCAACCAATCGCCATGAGATCGGAACAATCCGGAGTTTCGGAAAACATCGGGAAAAATTACCTGGGAATAGATATAGGTTCCATTTCAATCAACACGGTTATTCTGAATGAAAGCGGTGAGGTCCTGACCGAACACTATGATTATTGTCACGGAAATCCCTTTGAGAAATTAAGGACGATTCTGGAAAGGCTTCAGTCCGAATACGGGAAAAGTGTATTTGAAAAGACAGCTTTTACCGGAAGCGGAGGAAAACTTGCCTCGGAGATATTGGGCGGACATTACATAAATGAGGTCATTGCCCAGTCAAAGTCGGTGACTCATTTTCATCCGGAAGTCAAGACAATCATTGAGATGGGAGGGGAGGATTCGAAGCTCATACTGATGAACGGTTCTGACAATGAGGCCTCTAAGTTGTCGGATTTTGAATTGAATACGGTTTGTGCAGCAGGAACGGGATCTTTCCTCGACCAGCAGGCACACAGGATCGGGGTATCCATTGAAAAGGAATTCGGGGAGATGGCCCTGAAATCCAAGAATCCCCCAAGAATTGCAGGACGGTGCAGTGTGTTTGCAAAAAGTGATATGATTCACCTGCAGCAGATTGCCACTCCCGTCCATGATATTGTTGCGGGACTCTGCTTTGCCGTGGCGAGAAACTTTGTAAGTACCATGGCCCGCGGGAAAAAGCTTGAATTTCCGGTCACGTTTCAGGGAGGTGTGGCAGCCAATGCCGGTGTGATCAGAGCATTCAGGGAACTGCTTCATGCCAGTGACGGTGATTTGATCATTCCCGAACACCATGCATCAATGGGTGCCATTGGGGCAGCCCTGGGACTTATGGATGATGATGAGGTGATTGCGTTCAAGGGGATCGATAAACTGGTGGATTACCTGGAAGAAAAAAAGTCGCGCGGAAAGCACCTGGATCCGCTCGTTGAAGCCAAAATCAGATACCAGAAGGATGTCCATAAAATTCCGGAAGGGCAAACCATCGAGGTTTACCTGGGACTTGATATCGGATCACTCAGCACCAATGTGGTCCTGATCGATGAGCAGGACCGTGTGATTGCCAGGCGTTACCTTCCTACCGCATCCAAACCTCTTGAGGCCATAAGAAGAGGCCTGTCGGAGATTTTCGAGGAAGTCGGGGACCGCGTAACCGTAAAAGCGGCCGGGACCACCGGTTCGGGCCGGTATCTGACCGGGGACTTTATCGGGGCGGATGTGATACGCAATGAGATCACCGCCCAGGCCACAGCGGCCATTGCATTTGACCCCAAAGTGGATACCATTTTTGAGATCGGGGGCCAGGATTCAAAGTATATCAGTATTGACAGCGGGGTTGTCGTGGATTTTGAGATGAACAAGGTATGCGCTGCCGGGACGGGATCTTTCCTGGAGGAGCAGGCGGAAAAGCTGGATATCAGCATCATCGAGGAATTCGGAAGGCATGCCCTGAGGGCCACCAAGCCGGCAGCAATGGGTGACCGCTGTACGGTTTTTATGGAATCGGACCTGAACTCATTCCAGCAGAAAGGTGTAGAGAAGGAGAATCTGATCGGGGGACTCGCATACTCCATCGTCAAGAACTATATCCAGAAGGTTGTCCGCAAGAAACGAATCGGCGACCACATATTCTTCCAGGGAGGTGTGACCAACAACAAGGCAGTCGTGGCAGCATTCGAGAAGGTCACCGGGAAAAAGATCCATGTACCCCCGCATTTTGATGTTACAGGAGCCATCGGGGCAGCCATGCTGGCCAGGGATCATATTAAGGAAAACAACCTGAAGACACGTTTCAAGGGATTCGACATTTCAAAAACACCCTTTAAGGTTACCCGGTTCACCTGCAAGGGATGCAGCAACCAGTGCGAGATACGCAGGGTTAAAATTGAAGGGGAGAACAAACCGCTTTATTACGGGGGCCGCTGTGAAAAATATGAGCTGGAAGAACGCAAGGGGAAAGGTGAAGGGATCCCGGATTATTTCAAGGAGCGTGTGCAGCTCCTGATGGAGGGGTACAGCGAACAGGAGCAGGAATATGAGAAAGGGCTTACAACCATCGGGATCCCGAGGGGACTGATGGTGTTCTACCAGCAATTCCCTTACTGGAGGACCTTTTTCGAGGAACTCGGTTTCAGGGTTGTCCTTTCGGAAGAATCCGACAATAACATTATCAAGAAGTCCCTCGAAATGATCGTGGCGGAAACCTGCTTCCCGGTAGAGGTCATCCACGGTCATATTGACAACCTGCTGCAGAAGGGAGTCGATCACGTATTTACACCTTTTATAATCAATGCCGAGGCCGATAAGGACAACCCGACCAGCAATTGTAACTGCCCGTGGATACAATCCTATCCCTTCATGGTCAAAACGGCACTGGAAGATGAACAGAAGGAAAAGCTTCTTGTGCCGGCACTGAACTTCCGTTACTACGGGAGGGTGGTGGAGAAGGAACTTTCCGGTTTCATGAAGGAGAAATTCAATATTCCCGGCCGGAAAGTGGTGCAGGCCATGGCAAAAGCTTACAGCAACCAGAAAGCCTTCGAGGCCAAGGTTAAAGAGCGGGGACGGGAAGTCCTTGCAAACCTTCCCGGGGATAAAGAATGCGTCGTGCTTATTGGCAGACCCTATAACACGGGAGATCCGGCCCTGAACCTGAGCATGGTGGAAAAACTGATCAATCTTGATGTACTTCCCATTCCGATAGATTTCCTTCCCCTGGAGGAGGAGAAGATCACGGAAGACTACAATAAAATGTACTGGCCCAACGGTCAAAAAGTACTTGCTGCCGCCAGGATCATTGCCAGGGATCCAAAACTGAATATGATATACATGGGGAATTTCAGGTGTGGACCGGATTCATTCCTTGCCCACTTTGTAAACGAGGAGATGGCTGGCAAACCCTACCTGGAGTTAGAGATCGACGAACACAGTGCGGACGCAGGCATGATCACCCGGTATGAGGCATTCCTTGACAGCCTGAAGGGATCCAGGGTGGCCGAAAAACTGAAAAAAGAAATCTACCGGCCGGGCCGGATGGATCATTCTCCCAGTACAGACAGGGTCCTCTACTTCCCGTATATGTACGACGGGGCCTATGCCATTGCTGCGGCAGCAAGGAGTGTCGGGATCCCGTCAGAAGTACTGCCCATGCAGACACAGGAGGACCTTGACATGGCCAGGAAATATACTTCGGCACGTGAGTGTTTCCCGATGATATGCACAACCGGTAGTTTTCTGAAAAAACTTTACGAGCCCGGGACGGACCCGTCAAAAGTCAGCTTTTTCATGCCTGATCATAACGGTCCCTGCCGCTTCGGGCAGTATAATAAATTCCAGAAGGTCCTGTTTGACAAGCTCGGTTTCAAGGAAGCCAAGATTGTATCTCCGAGCAATGACTCATCTTATGCGGATATCGCCGAAGGACACGGAACGAAATTCAGATTCCGTGCATGGAAAGGTTTCGTGGCCGTGGATATGCTGAGAAAGTTCAAACAGGAAAGGAAACCCTACGAGGTAAATCAGGGGGAAACTGAAAAGGTATACAGGGAATGCCTGGATGCCGTCGTAAAATCAGTGGAAGAAGGAGCCGGGGACCTGGCAAAGGTGCTTGGTGAATGCGGAAAGAAATTTGAAACCATCGAACTTGACAAGAGTGTAAAGAAACCCGTCATTGCCATTGTGGGGGAAATTTTCATGCGGGATAATGCCTTCTGCAGCGGGTTCCTGGTTGACAGGCTGGAGAAATACGGCGCCGAAACCTTTATTGCGCCCTTCTCGGAATGGCTGACCTATTCCACGCTGCGCTACACAAGGGACAGCCTGTGGAAAAACGACTACCGTGGTGTACTCAAATCAAAGATACAGGCCTATTCCCAGAAAGTCTCGGCCAATAAACTCAATAAGACAGTTCAGGGATTATACGACGAGGAAAGGGAAGTACATGTCGAGGATATGCTTGCCTCCTGCAGTCCTTATATACACAGGCATTATGACGGGGATCCTGCCCTGAACATCGGGAGCTCAGTCATTTTGTTTGAAACCGGGATCTCGGGGATCACCAATATCCTGCCTTTTACCTGCATGCCGGGAACAGTGGTTTCCGCCGTTTCAAGGCAGTTCAAAAAGGATCATGGGGACATTCCCTACCTGAACATCCCCTATGACGGGCAGGAGGATACGGCTATAGAACTGAGGATGCAGGCCTTCATGCACCAGGCCAGGGAATATGCAAGAAAACACGGACTCAACACCTGGGATAAATAATCCGGATACCGCGATTAATATACCATATCCCCGGGTTAAATAATCTCGATAAATAGCTGGATTCTATCTTTTCAGGAATTTCCTGCGTTTGCCCCTGGTGGCTTCGGCCGCCTTGATGTTTCCTCCCCCCCATGTGAGTCCGGATTTACGTTCCCGGAAAGGTGAATCGTTCATTCCCCATCCCCTGGGACTCTGGCCGCCTTTTGCCGGTTCAGGCTCCTTTTTTTTCCGGCCTTCGTAGGACTTGATGATCTGGTCTATTTTCCTGTCTTCCCTGTGTTTATCAACCAGGTACAGCGGCAGGCATACCAGTGTGAGTAGAACCAGACCTGAGACCAGCACGGTACCTTCTCCGTTGAATTCAATAAAGACCCCCAGCATTCCCAACATAAGCAGGAGTGCACCTGCTACACCGGAAATAAGGATTATGATTTTCATGTTATGCTATCTCCCTTTAAGGTTGTATATTTTTTCCCCGGGCACATTGATATACAGGGAATCACGCTGGCCGGCCTGCCCGAGAACCTGTATTGCATTCACAGAGTCCCTGCCAATTCCATAATAAATATAGCCCTTAAAGGCATAGGAAGGTATATGAACCCGGTATTGCATGTCGGATTCTTTTCTGAGCGGGATCGTAAAGGGATTGCCGGGATACTGTTTATATACCATGTAGAGATAGAGCTTCTCAGCTGCCACCGGGGTTTCAGGGGCATACTGCAGGGTGTATTCATACATTCTTGGCTTTCCCCCGGGGAGCTTTTCCCGGAAGGGTGAATGAATGAAGACGATCATAAATGACCCGATAACCAGTGTAACGGCAAGCGTGCTTTTCATGGATCTGGTTACCAGCAGGGCAATCAGTACAACGGAATCGAAACCGAGAACGAGGCCTATCAGGAAGAAAATGTATGGCTCCAGAGATCCGTAAAAGGGGAAGGTTGCCATGCTCACGGCCGAAAGCAAAACATGCAGGGCGGAAATCCAGATGAAAAGTCTCAGCCTCGGCACCTCCTTTTTTTCGATGGAAGTATTCCATTCCTTGACATAATAGATCAGGCAGAGCAGGGAAAAGAAGAACCAGCCTGATACCGTCAGGTCGACCCCGTGCCCGCGGGTATTGATCCCGTAATTCCGGAACAGGAAAAAGAGCAGGATGCCTGAGATGGTCCCGATCGCTGCAAGCAGCGAAAATACGGATAACAGGACATTGCTGGATTTCATTCTTCTTTCCCTGAAAAAATCAGAGGCTATCCTGATATGGACAAATCCCAGTATCATAAAGGAGAGCAATCCCAGCCAGTTGGCGGTCCCCCTGAAATTGACGGCCCAGCTGACCGCATATAGTATGAAAGCAAGGTAGAGGATCTTCTTGATCACCACATATTTATGATTGAGGAAGCGCTGCACGTCCAGGTGGGCCTCCCTGGCTTCCCTTTCCAGGCTGCCCGTGGAAACAAGCCGGTATGCGTTTTCAAAATCCATTCCCTTCTGCATGAGGGATTCCACATCACAGCAGACATGATCGACCCACTCATTGAAGAGAAAGGACCGTGAAACCGGGCGTTTTTTCAGGTCGGTCCGTATAAATTCAATCTGTTCCTGGCTAAGGCATGACATATTTGAATGATTTAAATGTTGTTCTGTCTGTTGAAGCAGATCTGTCCATTAAAACTGATCCATATATTAACTGCTGATCTGAAAATTGAATATTTGTGACATAAGACGGATATATTCCTTGAATTCCTCCCGCCGCATCCCGGACTCTTTCCTTCCCCCGGGTGTCAGGCTGTAGTATTTCCTTATCCTGTTGTTTACATTTTCTGTTTCGGTTTTTAGCATCCCTTCTGCTTCGAGCTTATGCAGTACAGGGTACAGGGCGGCAAAGGTGAGCTTTATCTTTCCCCCGCTCGTGTCATCCAGTACCTGGGTGATCTCGTATCCGTACATTTTTGACCTTTCCCTCAGCAGGTTCAGCACCATGTATTTCAGGGTTCCCTTGATGAGTTCACGTGATATCATGATGCAGCAAATATATATAATATATTTTAATATACAAAAATATTATATATATAATTAAAAAATATATTAGAAAAGATCGCAGTTGAAGGATGGAATCATTTACTGCATACAAGGATAAATTCTTTGGATGCAATGCTCAGGGGGGTTCCGTTGAAATCGCCCAGGATATCGACCAGTTTCAGTTCCGAGCGTTCAAGCAGGTGTTCGAGTTCATGGCGGTAATAAAAACGCATCATGGTTTCCCATTTTTCTTCGTATTGTTTCTTCCCTTCGTTCCAGATCAGGGTCATTGTCACATAAGAGATCTGGTTTACCGGGTCGGCATGCATGCTGACGATCCTGCGAAGCCTGTTGCCAGGGCTGTATTCTTCGTTGAAATCTTCATGTTCACGCAGCCCGCCGGAGATCAATGATGGATCCGGCACGTAGAGATCCATGATAAAACGCCCGTGATCGCTCAGATGCGAATGGATATTATTCAATGCTTTCAACTGTTCATCCACCTGAAGGATGTGGGAGAAAACACGGAAAGGAGCAAGGATCAGGTCAAATTTCACGGGGAAATGAAAGCTCTCCGCATCACCCTGAATTACCCTGAAATGATTATCCGGATCAAGTTTTTCATACAAAACTCCGAGCATTTCCGCACTCGGATCAATGCCGTAAATATCGGCCCCGTTTTTCAATGCTTTCATGAACAAACGGCCGGTCCCAACACCGACCTCCAGAACGGGACCGGAAACCTCCCTGGTCCGGGACAAATAGAATTCCATGTCCGCAGAGGATCTGACCTGCTTGTAGATCAGGTCGTAAAATCGTGCAATACTTGCCGGATATTCCATGCCTTCAGGTCTGAATCACAAAAATAAGAAAAGAGGCCTTATTCTTCCTCTTCAGTCACATCGCTTTCCGGATTTTCCGTATCATCTGTTTCGACCGAAACGACTTCCCCGGCATTTATGAGAGATAGGGCAATGCATGGTAACAAATCCAGATCAATATTCGCTTAAGGGGGATTAATGAATGTTAAAGATTGTTAAAAGCATATAATATACACTGTATCAGGATTATCTTTGTATTGAAATGAGCAGAAGGTTTCTTCTGATATTGGCAGTTTTCATGGCTTTTGCAATGATCGGCCTGATCGTCGTTCAGGCGTATTGGATAAAGAATGCCTACCAGTTGAAGGAGAAACAATTCGGCCAGGCGGTTAACCGTGCGCTTAATAATGTGGCCGTTGAATTGCAGGAGCGCGAAACCATGTGGAATTTCCTGAACGAAGTGGAGGCCAGCGATACAAGCTGGCCGGGGCCTCAGGAAATATTCAGTTTCCAGTTTGAAGGATCACAGTCAGGAGGGGAGATCAATATGGATTTCAATGCCCGTTTTCACCAGGACAGGATTCCGGATGAGAATTACTATATTTATGAGAAGACCGATCCGCAAAGCGGGAATACAGAGGTCACCATCGTTGCCCAGGATACTGTGCTGACCAATGACGACTATTCCCTGCTGAATGTTTATGCCAGCAGGGGGGTTCATATAAGATGGATCCAGCCTGACCAGATTATGTCGAGGTTAAAGAGAGACATGGTTGAGAACCAGATTTTTTTCAACCGGGTCATGAGGCGGATGATCGCTCCCAATACACCCATTGAGCACAGGATCAACCGGGAGATACTTAACAGGATTATAGACAGGCAACTGGCCGGAAGCGGCATCGATCTTAACTATGAGTATGCGGTCCTCCGCGATAATCTCGAGGTTGCCTTTCACACAGACAACTACAATGCTGAAGAGGAGTCCGATTATTTCATGGCTTCCCTGTTTCCCGGGGATTTTTTTTCCAATTCGGGCTACCTTTCCCTCTATTTTCCCAGAAAGGCCAGTTTCCTGTTAAGATCACTGGGCTTTATGGGTATATCATCGATGATCCTTACCCTGATCATCATTATGAGTTTTTCGATTACGATTTATATCATTTTCAGGCAGAAACGTTTATCAGAGATCAAGAATGATTTTGTAAGCAACATGACCCACGAATTGAAAACGCCCATTTCCACCATTTCACTGGCATCCCAGATGCTGAACGACAACAGCATTCCGGGGAAAATGAAAAATCTTGACAAAATATCCGGGATCATTACGGATGAAAGCAAAAGGCTCGGATACCAGGTTGAAAAAGTGCTGCAAATGGCGATCTTTGACCGGGGCAGGCTGAAGCTGAAAAAGAAAAAAACAGATTTGCATGACCTGATCCATAATGTAGTCGTTAACTTTACCCTGCAGGTTGAAAAACAGAATGGCATGGTGAAAGAATCATATAATGCCGAAAATACGGTTCTGGAAGTGGACCCCGTTCATTTTACAAACCTTGTTTCAAACCTTCTTGACAATGCCGTTAAGTATTCGGGGGACGATCCCCAGGTCGGTGTTGCAACCTATAACAGGAATGACATGTTCATTATGCGGATCAGGGACAATGGAATCGGGATAAAAAAAGAAGACCAGAAACGGATATTTGAAAAATTCTATCGCGTGCCTACCGGGAATGTACACAATGTAAAGGGATTCGGCCTTGGTTTAAGTTATGTTAAAATGATCGTTGACGAGCACAACGGATCAATCAGTCTGAAAAGCGAATTGACCAAGGGAACCGAGTTTGAGATCTCCCTGCCTCTTAACAGTCATTAAATCATCTGACAATGAGTACGCCAAGCACAAAAGTCCTTCTGGCTGAAGATGATGAAAACCTGGGATCCCTCCTGAAAGAATATTTACAGGCCAAAGAATATGAAACTCATTGGGTGACGGACGGAGAGAAAGCCTCCAATAGCTTCGAGAAGAACAAATATGACATTTGTATTCTCGACATCATGATGCCCAGAAAGGACGGATTCACCCTTGCAAAGGAGATCCGGATGACCAACCCCGAGATGCCCATTATTTTCCTGACTGCAAAATCCATGAAAGAGGATGTGCTGGAAGGGTTCTCGATCGGAGCCGATGATTACATTACCAAGCCTTTCAGTATGGAAGAATTGCTTTTCAGGATCGAAGCCATATTAAGACGGACGCAGGGTACGGGAGGCAGAAGCAAGCAGACAGAGTTTGATATCGGACGGTACCATTTTGATGCAAACAAGCAATTGCTGAGCGCGGATGACAAGGATCAGAAGCTTACTACAAAGGAGAGCGAGCTGCTTAGACTTCTGTGCATCAATGCGAATAATGTTCTGGAGAGAAATTTTGCGCTGAAAAGCATATGGATTGATGATAACTATTTCAATGCCAGAAGTATGGATGTTTATATTACCAAGCTCAGAAAATATCTGAAAGAAGATCCCGGTATTGAGATTCTGAACATCCATGGGAAAGGCTATAAGCTGATCATGTAGTACTCCCGTCAGAGAAGCAGCCTCTGAATGGATTTAAGGCTGTTCGGATCAATGATAAAGGAAATCGCAATGCTGTCCAGTGTATTAAGGTCCCGGTTCAGTTCCTCAATCCATTCCTTGTCCGGGCCTCCTGAAACCTGCAGCAGATAATCAATCTGTTTCATTTCTTCAAGGAGGTAACCATTCTCGCATCGGTTTGATATCAAGCGGTACAGGAAAAGGCTTTCTTCGTCATGGTAACGAAACTGCGAAAATTCCTGCTTTTCACCGAGACGCTTATGGAAGACCACCATGTTTTCCTGCCTGCTCAGCTTCCATCCGCAGGCATTATTCAGCATCCAGCTCAGGCGGTAATCATTTTCAACGGAAGCAATGCCGATCAGTGAAAAATTTATCACCTCTTTTTCCGTCAGCTTATGGACTTTCCTGGCCATTCGATCGCTATTTTTTTATGGTATCCAGTGCCATCCTGGCCGCTTTCTGCTCGGCGTCCTTTTTCGAAGATCCTTTCCCTGAGCCCAGTTCCCTGTCTGTCAGCATGATCTGTGAAATAAATACCGGGTCCCGGTATCCTGAGAGGGTTTCCTCATGATTTACGAAGGTGATCTTCTGTTTGCTTTTCTGTGCCCATTCAATGATACGGCTTTTGAAGTCAGATTCCTTGTTGGCAAGTTTGTCAAGGTCCAGATGTGTCCTGAGTATTTTCCTGACCATGAATTTTTTGGTCCGGTAGTATCCTTTATCAAGATATATGGCCCCGACCAGGGCTTCGAAAGCATTTCCCAGGAGATTGAATTTCGAGGGGCTGGAGTTTGTATTCGAAATCAGCAGGGAGGTAATGCCCATACTTGCGGCTACTTTATTCAGCTGTTTGCGCTTCACGATCTTTGCTCGCAACTGGGTTAAGAATCCTTCATCTTTCTTTGGAAACATGGTATAGAGACAGTCGGCTATGATGGCACCAAGGATCGCATCGCCGAGATACTCCAGCCTTTCGTTATTGATAATCTGCCCTTTTTTACTTGTTGCAGAGGCTGATTTATGGATAAACGCGATCTCATACAGTTTCAGGTTTCCGGGACAAAAGCCGAGCATACCAAGCATCCGGAAATAAAATTTCCTTTTGGCGGAAAAAAGGCTTCTGATCAATTGCAAACAAGATATAATCACGAAAATCAGGAGATTTTCTTAAATATTATTGAGGTGTTATGCCCTCCGAACCCGAAAGTGTTGCTCATGGAGACGTTGATCTTCCTGGGCCGGGCCTTGTTCAGTGTAAAGTTTAATTTGTTGTCAAGATTGGGATCCGGTATTTTGTGGTTGATCGTCGGAGGGGCTACCTGGTGCTCGATGGCCAGTATGCAGGCGATGGCTTCGATGGCTCCTGCAGCGCCGAGCAGGTGGCCGGTCATGGATTTCGTTGAGCTGATATTCAGCTTGTAGGCATGGTCTCCGAAAACATCCCTGATCGCCAGTGCTTCGGATATGTCACCAGGCGGCGTGGCCGTCCCGTGTACATTGATATAATCCAGATCCTCCGGAGCCATTCCGGCATCTTTCAGAGCATTGTTCATGACCAGTTTTGCACCCAGTCCTTCCGGATGAGGCGCAGTCACGTGATAGGCATCGGCAGACATTCCGCAGCCGACGAGTTCCGCGTAGATCCTGGCGCCACGTCTGACGGCATGTTCGTATTCCTCGAGGATCAATGCCCCGGCTCCTTCACCCATGACAAAACCGTCACGCGTCTTGTCGAACGGACGTGAAGCGGTCTTGTATTCTTCATTGTTGGTTGACATCGCCCTCATTGCATTGAATCCGGCGTACCCGCTTTCAATGATGGAAGCTTCCGATCCCCCTGCGACGAAAACATCGGCATAGCCGATACGGATGTATGTGAATGCGTCGATGATGGCATTTGTGGAAGAAGCACAGGCGGAAACAGTGGCAAAATTTGGACCCCGGAACTGATATTTCATGGAAATGATGCCGGCATTGATATCTGCGATCAGCTTGGGAATGAAAAAAGGACTGAATCTCGGGGTTTCGTCTCCCCTGAAATAGTCCTTCAATTCATTCTGGTATGTGTGCATTCCCCCGATACCGGAGGTATAGATCACGCCTGCCCTGTTTCTGTCTATCTTATCGGGATCCAATCCGGAATCCCGGATGGCTTCTTCCGTGGCCACCAGGGCATACTGGGAGAAGGGATCCAGTTTTTTTAACTCTTTTTTGTCAAAGTGCGCGGCAGGGTCAAAATTTTTTACTTCACAGGCAAACCTGGTTTTGAATTTGGTTGCATCGAAGTGGGTGATCCAGTCCGATCCGCTCAAGCCGTTTTCGAGTCCTTCCCAGAACTCCTGAATGTTATTGCCAATCGGAGTAAGGGCACCTCGTCCGGTAACAACTACCCTTCTCAGCTCCATGCCTGTTCAGGTTTAAGGTATTTACTTCGCGTTTTCTTCAATGTATTTAATGGCCTCGCCCACGGTAGCAATGCTTTCAGCCTGGTCATCCGGAATACCGATATTGAATTCCTTTTCAAATTCCATGATCAGCTCGACCGTGTCGAGGGAATCAGCCCCCAGATCGTTTGTGAAGCTAGCTTCATCGGTAACTTCATTTTCATCAACACCGAGCTTGTCGACGATGATTGCTTTTACTCTGGATGCAATGTCAGACATAGTTCTAGATTTTAATTAATACTTTAGGTTTACTTGAAAAATTAACGGTGCAAAGAAATGTATTTCTTCGTAAAAATAAAATAATTTAGTTCAAATTTGCCATAGTAGAAACAAAAATTGGCCGGTTTCTATAAGAATCAGAATCTGAAAATAATTCTGTAAGTCAATGAAAAAGAAAAAGATAGCAATTTTCGCTTCCGGATCGGGTACCAACGCCGAACGGATAATGGCACACTTTGAGGACCATTCTTCCGGGCAGGTGGCCCTTGTCCTGTCAAACAAAGCCGATGCCTTTGTGCTTGAGCGTGCCCGCCGATTCCGGGTGCCCACCCGTGTGTTCGACCGCACCTGTTTTTACGAATCCACCGAGATCCTGGATCTTCTGAAAAAGTTTGAAATTGAACTTATTGTCCTTGCCGGTTTTCTGTGGCTTGTACCGGTTTATCTGATCCGGGCATTTCCCGGAAAGATGGTCAATATCCATCCCGCACTGCTCCCGGCGTACGGGGGGAAGGGAATGTACGGGAGACATGTGCATGAAGCGGTGATCAGGAACGGTGATAAAAAATCCGGCATATCCATACATCTTGTCAATGAGGAATATGATAAAGGAAGCATCCTTTTCCAGGCTGTATGCGAAGTTAAACCGGACGATACACCGGAATCACTGGCCGAACGCATACATCTTCTGGAGTACAGGCACTATCCCGAGGTCATTGAGAAGCTTTTGAGCGGGAAGCGGTGAGCCGGGACTGTATGGAATCGGCCGGCATTATTCTGTCGATTCTTGCCATTACCAGGGACTTGACAGAATCATAAGCCGCCAGGTTCTCTTCACGCACCGGTTCGACGTGAGGGGCTTCCACTTTCAGGGGATCTACTGCAGAACCGTTTTTGTAAAACCTGAAATCCAGGTGCGGCCCGGTTGCCAGCCCGGTGCTTCCGACATACCCGATAATATCACCCTGTTTAACATAAACGCCTTCCCTGATGCCATTCCCGAACCGGCTTAAATGCAGGTATGCCGTTTCGTATACGGAATTGTGCCTGATCTTTATCCAGTTGCCGTTGTCGCTTGTATAGCCTGCTGCAATGATCTTTCCGTCTCCAACGGCATGGACCGGGGTTCCGACAGGAGCCGCATAATCCACTCCGAGATGGGGCCGGCGTATCCTCAATATGGGATGCAACCGGCTGTATGAATACCTGCTGCTTATTCTGGAATAACGGAGGGGAGCCTTCAGGAAAGCTCTGCGGAGACTTTGACCGTCCCGGTTAAAATAGGATTCCACGCTGTCCTGCACAAAAGGAATGGCATAAAATTCGTGCCCTTCGTGGTTGAATACTGCACCATGGATCCTGCCAAGCCCGAAATAGTTGGTATCCACATACACTTCGTCAAAGTACACCTTAAAACCGTCGCCTTTCTGCAAATGGAAGAAGTCAATGCTCCAGGCATAGATGTCCGAGAGTTCAAAGGCAAGCATGGGATCCAGATCCCGGTCGAGCATGGTATTCCATAAAGAGGAAGTAATTATGCCGGAGACCTCTCTCGTTTTCAGTTCTATGTCTTTTTCCTGCCGGAGCACGTATACCGAGTCAACCAGGCTGAACAGCACATAGTCAACAGGCGTATGCTCGTAGACAAGATACTCTGCACCGGCCAGGCTGTCTTTTGAGATGAATACCTTATAGGGATTTCCCTGCCTGATCTTCCGTACATCGAAAACGCCCCGGGATGCCTCCGCCAGGTCGTGGATGGTCCTGTCGCTTATGCCGTACTCCTGCAGAATGGCGGACAGGGTCTGGTTTCTACGGATGGTGCCCCTGGTAATATGAAAGGAATCCACAGGCAATCCGTATTCCCTGATGACGGGCTCCTGTTTGTGAAGGCTGTCGGCGTATTCTATCAGTATGCCCTCGGGAGGCCCGGGCCTTTTGACAAATCCGGGAATAAGGAAAATCAGGATACCCGCTATCAGGATCGCAAGGATTATTATGATGTGTTTTCTTTTCACAATTCGTCTCCCGGTTCAGACAACAACATTGATGATCCTTCCCCTGACAATAATTATTCTTTTTGGCGGTCCGTCCTTTATCCACTTCCCGGCCGAAACATGGTTGATCACCGCCTTGCGCATTTCGTCATCCGGCATGGAAAGGGGAAGCTCTATCCTGAAGCGCAATTTCCCGTTGAACGATACCGGGTACTCGAAAACATCTTCTTTAAGGTACTCCTCGTTGTATTCAGGGTAGTCCTGGTCGGCGATTGCGGGAGGCTGCCCGAGGATCTCCCAGATCTCTTCCGATATGTGCGGGGCAAACGGGGAAAGTACCTTTACAAAGGATTCGGCCGATTTCCGGCTGATTTTTCCCTTTTTAAGGCAGAGGTTTGTAAAGATCATCATCTGGGAAATGGCCGTATTGAACCGGAGGGCCTCCACATCCTGCTGAACCTTTTTAATTGTCTGGTGCAGGGCTTTCAGTACCTCCGGATCTTCCTTCCCGTCATGGATATTATCCGGGTCGGCGAAAAAGCGGTAGACCCTTGACAGGAAGTTGAACACGCCTTTGATCCCTTGTTCCGACCAGGGTTTTGTGGCTTCGAGGGGTCCCATGAACATCTCATACAAACGCATTGAGTCGGCTCCGTAATGCTTTACAACGTCATCCGGGTTGATCACATTTTTTAGGGATTTGGACATTTTTGCCACGATTTGTCGGAGTTCCTCATCGCTATCGATATGGAAGAACCTGCCGTCCCTTTCTTTTACCAGATCCGTGGGGACTTTTGTTCCGCTTGCCGACTCATAGGCATAAGCGAGGATCATTCCCTGGTTGAACAATTTAAGGTAAGGTTCATCCGTGGAAACGATGCCCAGGTCATACAATACCTTGTGCCAGAAACGGCTGTACAAAAGATGCAATACTGCATGCTCGGCTCCTCCTATATAAAGGTCGACGGGCATCCAGTACTGTTCGTTTTCCCTGGAGAAAGGTTCGGTATTGTTCCTGGCATCGAGATATCTAAGGTAATACCAGCAGGAACCGGCCCACTGTGGCATTGTATTGGTTTCCCGCCTGCCTTTTCTGCCTTTTCCGTCATCCACAGATAGCCAGTCCTTTGCGTTGGCAAGGGGGGATTCTCCGTTTTCTCCAGGTTCATACGTGTCGAGCCGGGGCAGTTCCAGGGGCAGGCTCTCATCTTCCATTACTTCGATTTCCCCGTCATCCCAGTGAACGACCGGGAAAGGTTCTCCCCAGTATCGCTGCCGGCTGAACAGCCAGTCACGCATTTTATAGTTGACCGTCGCTTTCCCCAGTTTTTTGTCTTCCAGCCATTGTATGGTTTTCCGGATGCCTTCTTCTTTTTTCAGGCCGTTGATATCCAGTCCGCTCAGCTTACTTGAGGAATTGATGAATATACCGTCTTCCACCCAGCATTCCTCTCCCTTCAATACCCTGCTCCTTGTTTCCGGGTCTGCTTGATCAGGGTCCAGGATGGGCCTTATGGAAAGTTTGAATTTACTGGCAAATTCAAAGTCACGTTCGTCATTTGAAGGAACTGCCATGATGGCGCCTGTTCCGTACCCCATAAGCACGTAGTCTGCTATCCAGACGGGTATTTTTTCCCTGTTCACGGGATTTATGGCGTAGCTGCCCGTAAACACACCGGTTTTTTCCTTTGACAGGTCCGTTCTGTCGAGATCCGATTTAAGGGAAGCCGAGCGGACGTATTGCATGACGGCTTCCTTCCTGTCCGGAGCCGTGATCTCCTCCACCCTTTCGTGCTCAGGTGCCAGGACCATGTAGGTTGCACCGAACAGGGTATCCGGCCGGGTGGTAAACACCCTGATGGCATCATTCCTGCCTTCGATCCGGAAATCAACCTCGGCACCTGTGGATTTGCCGATCCAGTTTTTCTGCATATCCTTGATCCCGTCCGGCCAGTCAAGGTGGTCGAGTCCATCGAGCAGGCGCTCGGCATAAAGAGGTATCCTGAGCATCCATTGCTTGAGTTTGCGCCTCTTAACGGGATTCCCGCATTTTTCATGCGTGCCGTCTGTCAGCACTTCCTCGTTTGCACAGACAATCTGGCAATGTTCGCAATACCAGACGCGGGCATCATCATAATAGGCGAGCCTTTGCGAGTCGATAAAGTCCCTGGTCGCTTCCCTTCCTTTCTTCCTGATGTCGTCCGGAATGTTAAGCTCGGCGATGGGTCTTCCTTTACCGGCTTTTTTATCGAACCATGTATTGAACAGGCGGATAAAGATCCACTGGGTCCACTTGAAATAACCCGGATCGGTTGTGTTTATTTCCCTTTCCCAGTCATATGCAAGTCCCAGGGATTTGATCTGTCTTCTGAAATTATTGCAATTCTCCCGGGTGATTACCGCCGGATGCGTACCTGTTTCGATGGCGTACTGTTCGGCAGGCAGACCGAAGGCATCCCAGCCCATGGGGTGAAGCACATTGAATCCCTTCATGCGCTTATACCTTGCTACGATATCCGTTGCCGTATAACCTTCGGGATGTCCGACATGCAGTCCGCTGCCCGAAGGATACGGGAACATATCAAGTATATAATACTTAGGTATGGAGGGATCGGTCCGGACACTGAAGGTTTTGTGCATTTCCCAGTATTGCTGCCATTTCTTTTCTATTTTCGAAAAATCATAATCCATAACCGGCTATGATCCTGTAATTTAAATGAGCAACTGCGCACCCGGCAGAAGATTTACAAAAGTAACAAACTTAAACAGAAGTACACGCTCTGTCAAAAGGTAAAATTTTTTAAATTTGCAGCACCGTTTGCCGGGCGGTGGATTTCATTCACACACGCCGTTTTGGTCCCGTAGTTCAATTGGATAGAATGCCAGATTCCGGTTCTGGTGGTTGTGGGTTCGAGTCCCGCCGGGATCACGATAAGATACATTGAAATAATAGATCTTATACCTCTATTTTAAATATCCATGCATAAAAGCAAGGCCTGTTGTTTTCGTTATTTAAACTTGTCGGTATTTTTATTGAGATTCCATCTTTATTTCCTTCCCAATTTATAGGTTCATCATATCCCAGCAGCTTTATTTTGCTATCTTCAACTGGTTTTATCCAGTTTATATCTATTTTTTCATCAGACCATTCTTTAATAATTACATAAACGAATTTTCCATCTTTACTTTGAGTATAAGCGATATTTTTTTCTGTATAAGGGAAAAACGGACGTGTTGCATAAATCCCTTCACCATTAACTGCCAGCCATTTGCCTATATCTTCCAACCTTTTTTCCTGCACTTCCGGTAATGCTCCCTGCCCATCGAGGTTTACGACCAATAGCAGGTTTCCACCATGGGAAACAATGTCAATAAACATATCAATAAATTCTTTTGAACTAATTACATTCTCATTTGTATCCTGCCAGTTAAACCCGAATGACTGACTTATGCCTCGACATTCCTCCCATGCATGAATGGTTTGTTTGGCTTCCTTTTCCATATCACCATATTCATTTGTAAAAAAATCACCCAGTTTTGATCGTTGCCATCTTTCGCCGTAATGTGGCCCATAACGATCATTTACTGCCACTTCTTTTCTGCCTTCGGCTTGATTGTAAAAATAAGCTGCAATATCGTAGGTATGAAGCATTTCTACATTTGTATTCCAGTCGCCATCGTACCATAAAAGGTCAGGATCATACTTATCGATGAACTCAGTTGCCTGTGGAATCAAATAATCAGTTGCAAAATCTTTGACTGCAATTTTCCCTGAACATTTCTTTTCAAGGCCTTTGTCAAAAGGTTTAACCTTTCCACTCCATACACGCTCATGTAGGTTTCCTCCCTTATCAATTATCGGGTATTCCCATTCTTCAATACTGAAATAAAAACCAAACTTCAATCCTTCCTTCTGACAATTTTCAACCAATGGTTTTATCAGGTCTTTTTTGGGTCCCATATCCCCAGCATCTCTTTGAGTAAATGATGAAGGCCATAAACAGAATCCTCCATGGTGTTTGCAGAAAGGAACCATATATTTCATTCCGGCTTCTTTTGCAATTTTGACAAGTTGTTCAGGATTATAGTCTTTTGCCTTAAATAAAGGAATAAAATCATCGCGTTTAAAATCGATACCCCAATTCTTTTTATGATAGGCTATAAAAGAAGAGTCAATATCTAACCTGAATTCATACCAATCAGGGTACATCGCACCATTTTCTTTTTTCGGTGCCCAGCCTGCCACCGACCATAGTCCCCAGTCGATAAACATCCCAAATTTTGCATCTAAAAACCATTCAGGCGATTTGTGCCGGTCAATTGATTCAGGGGCCGGTTTCCATTTACCCATTTCATTAACTTCCTGAACACGCTCGTACACCCCCGATGCATTTTTCATCATTTGTTCCGAAAAACCATCTTTTAATTCAATCAATGAATATTGATAATTTTCCGTTTTATAATTAGCAGGCCTTCTGTATTGTTCCGGGGCAAGAGGTACAAAAGTATTTTCTTCTTTTTTTGATTCAGAAAAGGCAACTAATATGACTGCTAAAACAAATATTCCAAATGGTTTGTACTTATTCATGATTGTTTATTTTGATTTTGTTAAAATTTCTTCTATTTCTTCCAGTGATTTCCCTTTTGTTTCAGGTAACATAAATACAATTACCAATAAACCGATAAGACAAATTACTGCATATAGCCAAAAATTAAGCGTCCATCCCAGGTTTTCCTTTATCAGGAATACCAAAGAATTTTCTTAAGCTAATCAGCCTGATTTTAAATTAATTTTCAAAACTGTTATTCACTACTAATTTCTGATATTTTTGTTTTTTCGCAAAGAGTCTCCTTCAATAACGATCCTGTTGGCATCGTGAACCAGCCGGTCGGGTATTGCATCGGCATTATCCAAATGTCATGATAATCGGCAACGGTTTTCTTGCTTACACCCTCGGTGTACAATCGAAATCGGCGGGAAGGGGTTACTTTTTCTGTTTTTTCCACAGGGGGAAGGGATTAAAACATCCGTTTATCATAGGGTTTTAAGGCAGGATTTTAAATTTAATAAAAATAATATAACTATTAAAAGGTAGTGATAATCATTATATGGGGGGTGTTAGTTAAAATAATATATAATAATTTCAATACCCCTTATAAAATACATATATTTGTCCTAAATAATATATTTTGTTGAATTGAAAAATATAAAGAATGAAAACTTCTTCTAAAAGAGCATTGGGATTATGTATCCTTTTGCTGTTCCTGGGAACGGGCAGCATGTTCGCTTCGGACGGGAACGGAGTGGATACGGGTACCACAGCCTGGATGCTTACGTCCACAGCCCTTGTATTGCTGATGATACCCGGGCTGGCAATGTTTTACGGCGGATTGGTACGAACCAAGAACGTGCTGGGAACAATGATGCACAGTTTCGCCGCCATAGGGGTAATAACGGTCCTGTGGATCGGCATCGGCTATTCGATGTGTTTCGGTTCCAATATACTTGGAGGATGGTTCGGCTGGAGTAACAACTATTTCTTTTTAAAAGGCATTGATAATAACGTGATGGATGCAGGGGTCCCGGAATATGTTTATTCCATGTTCCAGGGGAAATTTGCCATCATCACCCCGGCACTGATCGCTGGCGCATTTGCCGAACGGGTAAAATTCAGGGGCTATATCCTTTTTATTTCACTCTGGGGACTGCTGGTTTATAATCCGATCTGTCACTGGGTTTGGGCCGAGGACGGCTTCCTGTATAACTTCGGTGTGAACGGGGTCATTGACTTTGCGGGGGGCACGGTGGTTCATATTTCCGCCGGTATAAGCGGTCTGGTTGCAGCCCTGTACCTGGGTGCACGGAAAGGATACCCGGGTTCCATGCCTCCGAGCAACCTGGCCATGACCATGATGGGTGCGGGGCTTCTGTGGGTTGGCTGGTTCGGATTTAATGCAGGGAGCAGTGTATCGAGCGGTTTGAGCACTGCTCAGGCGCTGACTGCAACCCAGGCCGCAGCTGCATCGGGAGCCATTACCTGGATTGCGATTGAAGGATTCCACCAGGGGAAAGCCACGGCTCTTGGTTTTGCCAGCGGCATACTTGCGGGCCTGGTTGCCGTTACACCCGCTGCCGGAGTGGTACAACCGTACGGAGCACTGATTCTCGGTGTCCTTGCCTCTTCCTTTTGCTACCTTGGAATCGTCATGAAAAACCGGTTGGGCTATGACGACAGCCTGGACGCATTCGGGGTACATGGGATAGGCGGAATCGTAGGTGCAATTTGCCTCAGTTTTTTCATCAGGCAAAGCTGGATGGATGAAGCTGCTCTTGCTGCAGGCGGCAGCTGGAGTGTACTTCATCAACTGGGAGTGCAGGCGGTGGCGGTTCTGATAGCCATTGGTTATGCCGCTGTAGTCACCCTGTTTGTGCTTATCGTTGTGCAAAAGAGTGTGGGATTAAGATCCAGCAACACTGAAGAAATGCAGGGGCTTGATTTTTCCATACATGGCGAACATGGTTACGGGATGGTGAATCCCGGATAGTTATAAGGAAAATAAAAATACAGATATGAAACTGATAACTGCAATCATTAAGGAAAACAAGCTCGGGGAGGTACGCGAAGCCCTGATCAAGGCGGAAATAACCCGGATTACGGTCAGCCGGGTATCGGGTCACGGCCAGGGAACCAGGGAGGAGATCTACCGGGGCCAGCTGGTCACGCCGGACCTGATCCCCAAGATACGGCTTGAAATCGCTGTAAATGATGCTTTTGTTGATATTACAACGGAAACCATTATTAATTCTGCCAGGACAAACGAGAAGGGAGAGCTTGGAGACGGAAAGATTTTCATAACCCCGCTTGAGGAATGCATACGTATCCGTACGGGAGAAAAGGGAGGCACTGCCATTTGACGACCGGAGGGTGCGGGTCTTGACGAAGGTGAACTATCTCAGATCATCCACTTTTCTCCGGGAAGAGTAATTGATCTTGAGCGCACTGGCTTTGCGAAGCTCCTGTTTGACATCCGTGACGATACCCATTTTTGTATCCTTGTCGATTTTCAGTGAAACGGTCATCTGTTTCTGCTGGTTTTCATTCATCTGTTCTCTTTCGCTGCTGATGAAATCACGGATGTCGTCTTTGGTTGCAAATGAATCGTTCAGCTGGATCCGGGGTTCCGATCCGTATGTTGACTGAAGGTAGGCGTGTGGTTTCCCTATGTAGATGTAGCTGACCAGGGATTTCTTTTCAAGTTTCTTGATTTCCGTTGCCTGGGGAAGGTTTATACCCACTTTGATGTTGGTTTCCCTCATAACGGTTGAGACCATAAAGAAAAACAGGAGCATGAATACGATATCGGGAAGCGATGCCGTGTTGATCGCTTTCACCCCCTTGCTGCCTGATTTTTTAAATCTTGACATATTTCAGTTGATTAATAATTTCCGGTTTCCTTTGGTTCTGCTTCGGAAATGGCCATGGGATATACTTCCTTGATGGCTTCAATGAGATCGTTTTCCGTTTCGTTCAAAGGATCCAGGTCATCGAATTTTCTTCCGAATTGCTGCATGCATAACTCATTCCTGAGCTCGTTTACTGCTGCCGCGAGTTCGTTTTGCACCTCAATGTACTTGCCGTATGATGTGCCTATATCACTTTGCAGGGAAATAACGCCTTTTGAAACCATGATTTTACCGAAAAAATCTATATCGGCTTCCCTTTTCTCGGAGAGGTCGGGATCATCGTTGGGATTCACAAAGAATTCCTTGGTCATTTCTTTCAGCCGGCCGATATCGACGACTTCCCTTTCTACGAACAGTTGATCATCCCTGTTTATCAATACGACAAAGATGTTTCTTTCGCGGATCTCCTGCTCGTTATTCATTTCTTCCTCGTCCGGCATGGGGGGAAGAAGGCGGGAAATCCCGGTATCAATATCCATTGTAGTGGCGACGAGGAAAAAAATCAAAAGCAGGAATGCTATATCGGCCATTGAACCGGCATTTATTTCCTGAATTTCTCTTCTGGCCATGGATTCGTTTTTTTATAATATAAATAAAGTATAAAGTCTTTGACCTGAATATGCTATTCGCAAGTCAATGCCTATCTTTTAAAAAGTCCTGCGAGAGATGAGAACAATACCGCAACAATCGCAGCAATTCCCAGAATATATGTGAATATCAGGCCTGTCCCCACAATTTTAAGGGTCGCGGGCACATTGTCGGGGCCGGTATACTGGGGCAGGTTCAGAACCGTATCGTCAGCCAGCCTGTATGAAATAAAGGCCAGTACGGCAGCTACGGCCAGGATGATGCCCAGTCTTTTGGCACTCCGGGGATTGGAAGCTATGAAAATCAGCGGGAACACAATCGTTAATATCAGGGTTATGAAAAACAAAATGTAAGTCCACTTCAGGATCCCTTCCGTAATTACGGGTTCTGCATAATTTGTGCCTTCGGTCCCTTCAACAAAGTTGCCGAAAAAGAACCATGCAATAAAAACCAGTGAGCATGCCATCATAGCCCACAGAATATATTGCGCAATTTGTTTATAAGTCAGACGCATGATGCTTATTTTTTCAGCTTGTAATGAACCAGCATATCAATCAGGGAGATGGAAGAATCCTCCATCTTATTGACGATACTGTCTATTTTGGAAACGATGGTATTGTAAAATACCTGAAGGATGATGGCCACGATGAGGCCGGATACAGTTGTTATGAGAGCTACTTTAATCCCCCCCGCCACCAGCTGGGCAGATACTTCACCTGCGAGCTGGATGGAATCAAAAGCGGAGATCATCCCAATTACCGTTCCCATAAATCCCAACATGGGTGCGATCGAAATGAACAACTGGATCCACGACAGGTTTTTTTCCAGCAGTCCCATTTGTACGCTTCCATAAGCGATTACCGCTTTTTCAGCCACATCGATTCCTTCATCGGCGCGATCGAGCCCCTGGTAAAAAATACTTGCGACCGGTCCCCTGGTATTCCGGCAGACTTCTTTTGCTGCATCCACACCGCCCGAAGAAAGTGCATCTTCGACTTTTTTAAGCAATTTGTCGGTGTTGGTGGTTGCCAGGTTCAGGTAGATGATCCTTTCGATGGCCAGTGCAAGACCAAAGATCAGTGTAAGCAGTACAAATCCCATAAACGTTGCGTTCCCTTCGATGAAGAGTCTTTTAACCTGCTGGTGCAATGACATTTCCTCCTCGGTATCCGGTTCTGCAGCTGCACTTGATTCTTCCGTGGTTGCAACAGTCTCATCAGCAGCTTCCATCATTGTGTCTTCCTGTCCAGGAGGTGCCATTGTTGTGCTTTCCTCCCCGGTAACATCCGTATCCGGCTCCTGGGCAGAAGTAATGTTCGGTGCTGCCATGAACAGCATTCCGGTTACCGAAATGAGTGTAAAAAACTTTTTCATGATCTGTTTTTAAATGAATTATAGGTTTAGCGAAAATAATGAATCCTGATAATAATTCTATTAATAAATTGTAAAAACTGGCTGCGGCTCCCCGCATTCACTCAAACTGATTCAACTTCCGGTGTTTTGCGGAGAGAGAGGGATTCGAACCCTCGATACCATTCCACATGGTATACACGCTCTCCAGGCGTGCGCCTTCGACCACTCGGCCATCTCTCCAATCCAATGCAAAATGGAGCGCGAAAAATACAAAAAAAATGACTAAATGCAATTTTAATTAACCGTTATTTCTCCGCTAATTGATTTATTCAGAAGGTGTTTAAGCTTTTGTTCTGTCAGGTTCCGGCCGAGCAGGAACATAAGTTTTGTTACGGCCGCTTCCGTTGTGATATCATGACCGCTGATCACCCCGGCATGTATTAATTGCTGGCTGGTTTCATATCGTCCCATTTCAACCATGCCCTGATTGCACTGGGTTGTATTCAGGAAGATGATACCCCTGTCCCGGGCATGCTTTAACTGACGGGATAACCAATCATCGGTGGGTGCATTGCCTGCACCGAATGTTTCCAGGATTACCGCTTTCAATCCGGACGACCCCAGAACGGATTCAACTATGGACTCTGAAATACCGGGAAAGATTTTTAAAATGGCGATATGGGTATCCAGACGGGTATGTACCCGCAGTTTTTCCCTGCCGGTTTTCTTAAGGATGATTTCCGGGTGGAATCTCAGGTGAACTCCGGATTCTGCCAGCGGGGGATGGTTCGGAGATGAGAAAGCATTAAATTCCCCGGCATTCTGTTTGGTTGTGCGATTGCCCCTGAAGAGCTTGAATTCGAAATAAATGCATACCTCCGGAACAAGGGGAGATCCGTCTTTTTCGGAAGTGGCGATTTCAATGGAGGATACCAGGTTTTCACGTGCGTCTGTCCTGAGCGTGCTTACAGGCAGTTGCGAACCTGTGAAAATGACGGGTTTCCCAAGATCCTCCAGCATGAAACTCAGGGCAGAAGCCGAGTAGGCCATGGTGTCTGTGCCATGAAGAATGATAAATCCGTTGTAATCATTGTAATTGTCACGGATTATTTCTGCAATCCGGATCCATGCCGAAGGTTGTATATTTGAAGAATCCACCACCGGGCTGAGCGTGACGGCAGACAGATGACAGCCGGACTTTTCGAGTTCGGGCATATATTCCCGTATCTCTTCGAAATCGAAAGGTTTCAGTGCATGTGTGCCGGGACGGCCGATCATGCCAATGGTTCCTCCGGTGTATATGATCAGGATGGATTTCTGCATTGTCGCAATATTTGCAGGCGGCTTATTCGACATCGAATCCGAATATTTCAGCTGCGTTCCCGGTTGTTATGTCTGCAATTTCTTCAACGGACATATTATGGATCTCTGCAATTTTCTCTGCCGTGTATACCAGGTAGGCACTTTCATTCCGTTTACCCCTTTTTGGCACGGGCGCAAGATAGGGTGAATCTGTTTCGAGCACGATCTGCCGCGGGTCCATGGCCCGTACTGTTTTATCCAGTCCCGAATTTTTAAATGTCACAATACCGCCTATGCCGATCTTGAAACCGAATGCTGTGATTTTCCGGGCCTGTTCAATACTGCCTGTGAAGGCATGGAATATACCGGTCAGGGATCCGTCATGCTCCCTGTCCAGTATTTCGCTTATTTCGGCAAATGAATCACGGCAGTGTATGATAAGCGGCAGATGATGTTCCCTGGCCAGGGTGATGTGCATCCTGAATGACTCGACCTGTTGATGCCGGTAGGTCTTGTCACGGTAAAGGTCAATGCCTGTTTCTCCGATCCCCCAGAATTTCCTGCCCGGCAGGATGTTCCTGATCCTTTCGATCTCGTCGCTGAAATTTTCCCTTACCGATGTGGGATGAAGTCCTATCATGGGAAAGCAGTGATCCGGGAATGCATCTGCCAGGGCAAGCATTGAATCCGTGGTAGATCCGTCCACATCGGGCAGGAACATCTTTGCAACACCCTTGCCGACGGCGGAGCGTACGACTTCTTCCCTATCCTTCCCGAATGCAGGCAGAAAGAGGTGTGTATGCGTGTCGGTCAGTATCATTTGTTTACGGACATACAAAACCTACAAAAGGGGATGAATCTGTTTTCAGCTTTTCAGGATATTCAATGCTTCCTGGTTTTTTGCATCCGTCATAAAAGTAATGCCGGTTACATTCTCTGTTTCCCGGTTGGCTGACATCAGGTCATCCCTGATAATTTTATCAATACTGAACTTTCTGGCCCCTGCCAGAAATTGCTGTAAACCACAGGCCAGTTTATCGACAAATGCATACATGGCGATGGCGCCAAAGGGTATATTTTGCATTTCATCCTGACCAACTTTTTCCTTTACAGGCTCCCATCCGGCGAAAATCTCTTCAGGATATTTTCCGAATTCCATTACTGCCGGAGGCAATGATTCCCAGTGACCGTGTAGCTGGGCTCTTTTATCTGGTTTGAATACACCTTCGATATTGCTTCCCAGGAATCCCGGTATCATGGGAGCCCTTCCCATACAGACAAGACTGGTATATGGCGCACCCAGAGCCAGGGCTTTAAAAATATGATCTTCCCGGGCAAAACCGCCGGCAAATGAAATATCAGGAACCTTTATGCCCCGTTCATCCAGTATTTTACAGTATTCGTATGCTTTGGCGTGCAGGGCAATCGATGGAATTCCCCAGTGCTGCATCATGTTCCACGGACTCATTCCGGTTCCGCCACCCGAACCATCAATTGTCAGAAGGTCAAGTCCCGCTTCAGCCGAATAACGGATGGACATGGCCAGTGCTTCCATATCATAGGCCCCGGTTTTAAGGGTAACTTTCTCGAATCCCAGCTTTTTCAGGTACTCAACATCTTTCATGAAGGCTTCTCTGACTTCATCCGGACTTGACAATTCCGTGCCTCCCAGACGACTGTGCCTTGCGAAGGAACTGATGGCACGGGCTTCAAAGGCCGTTTGTACTGTTTTATTGTACGGATCGGGGTCGACAAGGTATCCCCGGTCTTTCAGGAACCTTGCATATTCAATGCTTGTTACCTGTATTTCACCTCCGATGTCTTTTGCTCCCTGGCCCCATTTCAGTTCAATGATGACTTTGTCCCCGTATTTATCAATAATATATTCAGCAACGCCGTTTCTTGTATCTTCCACATTCATCTGAACAATAATGGCCCCGAATCCGTCATAGTACCTGAAAAAAGTTTCAATTCTGCGATCCAGCTCCGGAGCTTTTTCGATTTTCCCTTTCCTCAAAACAGATTTTTTATCGACTCCCACCACGTTTTCCCCCACAACAATCGGGATGCCGCACAGAGCCGCCCCGACAGCAAAGGACTCCCAGTAATTACGGGCGATAAACGTCGATCCCAGGGCACCGGTCATAACTGGAAGCCTGCATTTTGTTTTTACTTTGTTTCCAAATCCCGTCGAAATATTCACATTGTTGAACAGGCAATCGTCCGGATTGCTTGTCATTGGCGGTTCAATTCCTATGGCGCCATAGGTATAGCCCTGGATTCTCAGGGCATGGTAACCGATGCCCATTGTGGCAAGATGCCATGCACCGGCTGTGGTCTGTCCGAAATTCCGGGGATAAAGCAGCTTTCTGCCTTTGAGGGAAGAAAGCCATGTCTCGCACCTTCCTTTGCAAGCGGAATCACATAAGGTACACAGACCTGATTCGGTAGGAACCCCCCGGTTAACGGTTCCGATTGCATCATTGATTTTAGGCCATTGTATCATACTCGTTTATTTAAAATTAAGAACAGGTAATTTAAGACAATTTATTTTACTCCTCAAGGTCAGGATCATGCGGTTGTAGTCTCAGAATAAAAAATGTACCAGGGGCAAACCAGGGGCCGATATACTGCTGAGACGGCCATAAAGTAAAAAACCGGTAAATGAACAGGTATGAAAAGGCTGAACCGGTCTTCTGGGTTGCACTGGCAATGATACCCGGGATAGGCCCTGTCAGGGCAAGGAAACTCATCGATGTGATCGGTCCCCCGGAAGCCATCTTCCGGGAAAGGAAGCGAAACCTTGAAAAAATTCCGGGGATGGGTAAAATGTTAACCGGGGGTATAGACTGGGGCGGCATTCTGGAGGATGCAAAGAAAGAAATGGATTATACCCGTAAGAACGGGATCTCGGTGGTTCATCTCGGGGATGCGGGGTATCCGTCCAGGCTGGCACAATGCCATGATGCACCGGTCGTACTGTATGTAAGGGGGGGCAGCGTATTCGATAAGAAGAAAGTGCTTGGCATTGTAGGTACCCGTCGTCCGTCGCCCTACGGAATGGGCATATGTAAAAGGCTGGTTGAGGATCTCAGCGAAAGGGGGCATGATCCCACAATTGTAAGCGGGCTGGCATACGGGATAGACCATTGTGCACATAAGTCCGCACTGGCTTCCGGTCTGGAGACCATTGCTGTTCTGGGTCACGGGTTCAGGTACATGTACCCTGCTGCAAACAGGGGCACGGCTTCAAGAATCCTTCAGCATGGTTCGCTTGTCACGGACTTTGCAAGCGGGCAAAAGCCGGAAAGACAGAATTTTGTCAGACGGAACAGGATTATTGCGGGGCTCGCGGATGCCCTGGTCGTTGTAGAGTCCGGTATACGGGGAGGCGCCCTGATCACGGCAGACCTGGCCTTTTCCTACAACAGGGATGTATTCGCATTCCCCGGTAAGATATGGGATCCGGTGTCTGCCGGGTGCAACGGCCTGATCAAAACGAATAAGGCAGCCATGGTAGAAGGTTGCCGGGACATTGAGTACCTGATGGGATGGGATGCCTTCACCCAGGTGCCCCCGGATCGCCGGAACCCTGCGGAACCCGGCGGGCAGGGGAAAAGCATTCTGGATATTTTAGAAGCGGAGGGTGAAATTTCCGTGGACAGGATATGCATCGGAACGGGCCTGCCTGTCAGGACAGTTTCGGCTCTGCTGCTGGATCTTGAATTCGCCGGACGGGTTTGCTGTCTCCCGGGTAACCGTTACAGGCTTGCGGATAATTCCCGTCAGGCCCCCCTTGCATAAATGGAAAGCTGTTTCTCGAGTGCCCTTAATTCCTGCCTTGTAAGTGCAGTAATCCCGATGGGAGGGTACTTTGCCACTTTCTTTTTCACATATTGCTTGAGAATGAGATTTTTTTTCAATCCCAGTACGGGTTTTTTAATCTCGAAACCGGCAAATACGGTTTTCTGGATCTGGACCGCCTTTTTTTTTCTTCCGAGAGGCCGGATGGGATAATAGCGGATGATGATTTTATCCCCCTTGTCGTCAAAATAGAAATAATTCAGTCCACGCATCCAGGAGACCGCTACAATCAGAATGTACAGAACCGCGATCAGGAGGATCCACTGATATTTCAGGATCCCGAGCAGATCCGGATCAAACCAGGGGGCGGCAAGGATGGTCACGACCGATATGGCGGCTGCAATGGCAATTACCATCTTGCGCAGGAAGATCCGGATTGTCGTTTTTTGATTGTCGAAGGTCATATGTTGCACTATGCTTTTCTCCTTTTGCGTTCTGCCAGGATCAGGCTCAATTCCCTGCCTGTCTGTCCGGCAATGGAAGTATTTTCCTCGGTACGCCTGATCAGGTATGGAAGCACGCTGCGAACCGGTCCGTAGGGAATGTATTTGGCTACCCTGTATCCCTCATCTGCCAGGTTGAAACTGATGTGATCACTCATCCCGTATAATTGTGAAAAATAACAACGCTCGTCATTCCTCGGGATATTGTATTCTTCCATGAGCCGGGTCAGGCAGAGGCTGCTTTTTTCATTATGCGTACCACTAAATATAGAAACTTTTTCAATATTCTCCACAGCATACTTCAGTGCCGTGTCGAAGGCCCTGTCGGTACTTTCCTTATCGGAATGTATGGGAGAAGTTTGTCCGAGCCGTTCGGCCCTTTCTCTTTCCTTTTCCATGTATGCGCCACGGACGAACTTGATGCCCAGATAAAAGCCCTTGTCCCGTGCTCTCTGCAGGTCCTTCCTGAACACTTCCAGCCTGTCGCGCCGGTACATCTGGTAGGTGTTGTATACAACCGGCATCTGCTTGTTGTACTTTTCCATCATCTCCCTTGCAACGTCGTCAATGAAATCCTGGTAGCATATCTCTTCGGCATCGATCATTATCCGGACATTGTTTTCGAAAGCAGTTTTGCAAAGCCTGTCAACGCGCCTGCGGAAACGATCGCTTTCTTCCTGTTCGCTCTGGGTCAGTTCCGCACCGGAGCCTTTCTTCTCCAGGACAGCACTGACAGAGAAGGCAGTCGGTTTAAAGACGGCAAACGGTATGTTTTCATTGCCTGCGGCGTTTACGATGGTTTTCAGGGTTTCCTCCAGGGCAGCTTCAATCTCCCGGGTATTTTCCTTTCCTTCGACCGAATAATCCAGGACGGATTGGATATTGTACCGGGAAAGCTTTTGAACCACTGGAAAACAGTCTTCAATGGTCTCTCCGCCGCAGAAATGGCTGTATATGGTTGGTTTTACGATCCAGTTCAGTGGAAAGCGGACTACGATGGCAAATCCCGAAAGCCATCCGCCTATCTTCACCAGGGTCCTGCTCGAGATTGCCCTGAACAGGATAAGTGCTCTGCGGAGTTCCCGGTCGGTTTTCATCCTGAAAGCAATTTCCGTGCTGGTGAATGAAGTCATAAATGCCTGATTTCTATCGAAAACAAATTAATAACCTTCAGTTAAAAAATCCATGACAAAGATCAATTCCGGTTAAAATTCATACATTTGACCGGGCAGAATGAACTTTTTACCGTATGCGGATCCAGCTTGCCAAAGAGACGCCTGACATCATCGGAGAAGTCAAGCTTCCCCCTTCGAAATCCATCAGCAACCGCCTGTTGATCTTGAATTCGCTGGCAACCAGGCCGGGGGAACTCGGGAACCTGTCAGACAGTGATGATACACTTGTCATGCAGGCTGCATTAAAAAGCCGGGACGAGGTGATCGACATCGGTCATGCCGGAACGGCCATGCGGTTTTTAACGGCCTATTTCAGCATAAAGGAGGGGCGGCGTATTCTCACGGGTTCTCAGCGCATGCAGAACCGGCCTATCGGTCAGCTGGTTGATGCCCTGAAGGATGCCGGTGCGGAGATTTCATACCTGGACAGGAAAGGTTATCCTCCGCTCAGGATCCGGGGGAAAAAAATCAGGGGAGGGCAGATCTCGATTGACAGCAGTATCAGCAGCCAGTTCATAAGCGCCCTGATGATGATCGCTCCCTCACTTGAGGAAGGCCTTACCATACAACTGGTAAATGAAATGGTCTCATCCTCTTATATCCGGTTGACAATGAAACTGATGAGAGATTTTGGCCTCTCCGTTGAATTTTCCGGGAATACCATTGGCATCCCGCCGGCAAGCTTTAAGGGTGTGGCTGCGACGGTAGAATCCGACTGGAGTGCGGCCGGTTACTGGTATGCCTTGGCAGCCCTGTCGGATAATGTACACTTGAGGCTGTCCGGGTTGAAACAGGCCAGTTACCAGGGGGATTCCGTGCTCGCGGAGTTGTTCAGACCCTTCGGTGTGGTCACCGGCTTTTCGCAAGACGGTGTGATGCTGAGCAGGGATGCACCGGCGGTCTTAAAATTCGAATATGATTTCACTGACAATCCGGATCTTGTACAGACCATGGCCGTGGTATGCGGCTTGACGGCGAGGCCCTTTTCATTTACGGGGACACGGACCCTGCTCATCAAGGAAACCGACAGGATCCGTGCCCTGGGCATGGAACTGCAGAAGCTGGGTATCGTGATTTCGGCAGATCCCGAGGGGCGGTGGATTCGCTGGGACGGTAACCGCAGATGCAAACCCGCTCCCGAACCGCTCATTCGAACCTACGAGGATCACCGCATGGCCATGGCATTTGCTCCGGCCTGCATGAAATTTCCGCATCTGGCAATAGAAGATCCGGATGTAGTACGGAAATCCTATCCCGGGTTCTGGGAAGATCTTGCAGGCGCCGGTTTTGAAATCAGGGAGGGCTGATCAGTTTCTTTTCCCCCGGAAAAAATCCTTGAGAAGGATTGCACATTCCTCTTCAAGAATGCCTGCCCTGATCTTTGTTTTCGGATGGAGTATATCCTGAATGATCTTACCATATCCGGCTTTCGGATCTTTTGCCCCGTAAACGATCCTGCCGATCCGGGCCAATGCTGATGCGGCTCCGCACATGACACAGGGTTCGAGGGTGACATACAAGGTGCATTGATCCAGGTATTTTGTGCCGAGGCTGTTGGCGGCTGAAGTAATGGCCAGCATTTCGGCATGGGCGGTTACATCATGCAGGGTTTCCGTCTGATTGTGGGCCCTGGCAATGATTTTCCTGTCCTCCACGATGACGGCGCCCACCGGAATTTCATCCTCTTCCCCGGCCCTGCGTGCCTCCTTCAGGGCCTCATTCATAAAATACTCGTCAGAGAAGATCGGGTAGGTCATGCATTGTTCCCTTTTCTTGTTAATTTCGCAAAATAATAAAGAAATCTAACAACTACAGAAATGTACAGAACACATACCTGCGGAGAACTGAGACAGAAGGATTCCGGAAAAGCGGTCACGCTGAGCGGTTGGGTGCAGAGGACAAGGAACCTGGGAGGGATGACCTTTGTGGACCTGAGGGACCGCTACGGAGTAACCCAGTTGGTTTTCAACATGGACGAAGACAGGAAGCTTTGTGAACAAGCGCGAAAACTCGGACGTGAATTCGTCGTATCTGCAAGCGGGAAAGTTGCCGGGCGCAGCAATAAGAATCCTAAAATGGCTACAGGGGATATTGAGATCACAGTGAAGGATCTCCGGGTGCTCAATCCGTCGGAAACACCTCCTTTTACCATAGAAAACAATACCGACGGAGGAGAAGACCTGAGGATGAAATACCGGTATCTTGATTTGCGCAGGCCCCCACTGATGAAAAATATGCATCTCCGCCATAAAATGGCACAGGAGGTCAGAAGATACCTCGACTCCCAAGGATTTTTTGAAGTGGAAACGCCATTTCTGATCAAAACGACACCCGAAGGGGCCAGGGACTTCATCGTTCCGTCCAGGATGAATGAAGGACAGTTCTACGCGCTCCCGCAGTCTCCCCAGACATTCAAGCAGCTGCTGATGGTGGCAGGATATGACAGGTATTTCCAGATCGTGAAGTGTTTCAGGGATGAAGACCTGCGGGCAGACCGGCAGCCGGAATTTACCCAGATCGATTGCGAAATGTCTTTCGTGGAGCGGGACGATGTGCTGGATACTTTCGAGGGTCTTGCAAAACATCTGTTCCGTACGGTGCTGGATGTGGAGATCGAAGAATCATTCGTTAAGATGCCCTATGAGCAGGCCATTGCAGAGTATGGTACGGACAAGCCCGATCTCCGCTTTGAAATGAAGATCGGAGAAATCTCGTCCCTGGTCAGGGGGAAGGGATTCCGGATATTTGACAATGCTGAATATACCGGAGGAGTCTGTGCAAAGGATTGTGCTTCCTGGTCAAGGAAGCAGATCGACGAGCTGACGGAATTTGTCAGCCGTCCCCAGATCGGTGCCGGGGGATTGATCTATGCAAAATACAACGGGGACGGAAGCATTCAGTCCAGCGTGGACAAATTTTACGGTCCGGATGAGATCAGGAAATGGATGGAAGCATTGAAAGCCGTTCCCGGAGATCTTCTGCTGATCCTGGCAGGAGGAAGGTCATCCACGCTCAATGCCTTATCCGAGCTGAGACTTGAAATGGGCGAAAGGCTCGGACTGAGAGGCAAGGATACATATATCCCCCTGTGGGTTGTGGACTTCCCTTTGCTGGAATGGGACGAGGAATCCGGCAGGTACCATGCCATGCACCATCCCTTTACCTCGCCGAAAGTGGAAGACCTGGAATTGTTCGACACCGATCCCGGGAAAGTACATGCGAATGCATATGACCTGGTGATCAACGGGATCGAGATTGGCGGGGGCTCCATCCGGATCCATGATGAGAATCTTCAGAAACGGATGTTCAGGAACCTGGGTTTTACCCAGGAGGATGCCAGCGAGAAATTCGGATTCCTGATGAATGCATTTCGTTACGGAGCTCCTCCGCATGGAGGTATTGCCTTCGGATTCGACCGCTGGGTGGCGCTTTTTGCCGGGCTCGATTCCATACGGGATGTGATTGCGTTTCCAAAGAACAATTCCGGCCGGGATGTCATGATCGACAGTCCTTCCCCTGCTTCACAGCAGCAGCTTGACGAACTCGGGCTGGCACTTAAGAAATGAATCCTGACCGGATCACGTGAACCCGCAGCTGGAAATCACAGATTTAAGGCTGCTTTTCCCGTGATCCGGTCAGGCATGTAACCGCAGCTGGAAATCTTGCTTCAAGCTATTTTTATGTATTCAGTATGATCAGATCCTGTGAAGAGCAACATTAAATCTGTGATTTGTCGGTTGCGGTTTCACAGGATCTGATCATATATGAATCCGCAGCCGGTTAATCCTGTTTTAGGCTGTTTACTGTATTCTATTTTAAGAAAGCAGATATAAAGAGCAGCCTTAAATCTGTGATTTCCAGCTGCGGTTTTATATCTGCTTTCTCCTATACGAACTGACGGCCGGCAAATCACAGATTAAGGTTGCGAGGAGCTTCAATTAACAGAAATCTGTTGAAAAGTTAAGTCCGGAAAGGCAGGCCAAGTCATTTAATGATTATAATTTTCGAGCATTGTTTCAATTGCACTGTAAATGCTGAAAGTACGCAGCAAAGACAATTTTCACAGAATTTCATTTTTCAAGACCCGCAGGCTAAATACATTGATAGCTGATGAACTCCGGGAAGAATTGTCGAGGTATGTCTCCACTCCGGGAAACGAGGTTGAACTCAGTATGGAGGGCATTCAGTTTATCGACAGTTCGGGTTTTAAGGCCATTATGGAAGTAGTCGGCCAGGCGGAGAAAAATAACAGCAGGTTCCGGATATCCGATGTATCCCAGGAAGTATACGAACTTCTGAAGCTTATGAAGCTGAAGATATTCTTTGAAATCGACCCTGTAAAAACAGAGATGTTTTCAGGTGCCAGAACCGGAATTTCTGACCGTGTATGATCTTTCACTGCTTCCGATCCGACCTTCATCCGTAATCCCTTCCACTACGATAAAGTACCTTCCCGTTTTTTCCGAATTGAAGAAGGAAACCTCCGCCCTGCCTTCTTTATCTGTGCGTATTTCCGGTTTCCAGTAGAGACAGGACCTGAAATCCTCGATCATATTGTCAAATCCTGTTCCGTATCTTGGGGAATAAAATTCGCGGGGATGATGGTAGCCCAGCATATCGAAATCCAGCTTTCCCTTGATCAAAAACCTTCCCTGCTTCGTGAAGATCGCAATGACTCCGTTGGATCCTCTTGATCCGTAAATAGCGGCACTCGGCCCTTTAAGGACTTCAATGCGTTCCACATCCATAGGATTCATGGACAGTACATGGTCAATACTCACGGGTACGTTGTCGACCAGGAAAAGCGGTTCATTGCTGAGGAGGAACGATGAAGTCCCCCTGATCAATACATTGTCCCCGGAAACCTGTACTCCCGGGATACGGCCCTTCATCATATCGAGCACGTTTTGATAGGTGCCCATGTTTTCATCCACTTCAAGAACAAAGTCGGGTTGGTAGTAAATGCCTTCTGTCCTGGACTGCATTGTATCTTCTTCCGGTTCGGGCAATGGTTTGATAACGTTCGTACCCTGCACGATCATATCCCTTGAATAACTCGAATAAAATGATTCCGTTTCCGGCTGGTCACTGGCATCAATGTAAATCACCAGGTTTTTCCTCCCGTTCCTGCGACGTGCAGTAATTTCAATGCTGATGGTATCTTCGTAATCGGGGAGATCGAAGACGAACCTGCCCTGGTCGTCGGTCGTGGTTGTAAAAACATCATTGAATTCGCTCAGGACGGTCAGTGTGACAGGAAGATTTTTTAGGGGCAGCTTCAGGAATTCCCTGGTCACCCCTCCATGCACGGTCAATCCATTCTGAATGGGATAATCGATCCGGATCAGGTTCTCATTGATCACGTCGTTCCAGAGAAACCTTCTCCAGCCCTGGGTCATCATGAGCACATCAAGAGCCTGCCTGGTCCTGGCATCATTCTGCAGGAAGTAATAATCCGGATCTTCGATCTTTCCTGGAATGTCAGAGGTGAGAAGGAGATTGGATACGATTCCCGACTGGAAATCACCGGCAAAATTATCCAGATCCCTGTCAGAAACTGCAAGGGAAAAATTTCCCTGAACGGGATTTCCCTGAGCATCGGTTGCCTTCAGGGACAGTTTTACCTCCTCTTTTGTTCCGTAATTGTTTTTCTCATATTGTAAGTCAAGGTTCAGAAGATCATCGGATCTTACAAATACAAGTCGCTCACACCGTGGCTCCCGCTTTGTGTCAAAAAGGGTGATGTGCATGATGCCTTCCGGAACATTGACCAGGGGAATTTCAATGTTCGCATTCCCGCCGCTGATCTGATATTCTCCCGTGTGTATCAGCTGTCCCCTGATATGACAGACCAGGAATACCGGATCATCCGGGAGATTACTCCTGACCCTGACACGGATAAGGGAATCATATGGATTCGTCACATTCAGCACATACCCTGTTTTCAGAGCTTCAGGCAGGGCGAAACGGGTTTTCTTCCCGTCCTCTCCCCTGATCTGGGCGAAATATTTTTCGCCGGGTTCGGGAGTCAGGCTGAATACACCCATTCCCAGGTGCAAACTGTTCAACGACGCTACTTTCCGGTTCTTTTTATTTACAATGTCGCCTGATACGTCTATGCCCAGGCCGAGCTCATTCATGGCTTTAAAGCCGATCATGCTGCTGAGCCCTTCCACAAGATATCCCCCTTCCGGAAAGAATTGCACATCCCACTTGCCTGCTTTCCGCTGGCTTTTTCTTTTAAATCTTTTATTGGCCAGCTTGTCGTCACGGTAAAGATTTATCGCATGTTCCGGGTTCCAGATATTGACTTCCCTGCTGTAAAAATACGCTTCCCCGAAATTTCTCATCCAGTTGGTATAAGCTTTGATCTGGTACAGACCTTCGGGCAGGGTATCGGGAAGCATGAAATCGCCGTTGCTGAACCCCCTGCTGAGTTTCAACTGCTGTATCATGCTGATCTGGCCGAACGAATTTACAAGTTCCACGATAAGGTTTTTACTGATGGTATCCGGCTTATGGGTTCGTGCATCCACAAGGTATGCCCTGTACCATAATGTCTCACCTGCCTGATAGGCAAGTTTGTCCAGGTGCAGATATACCTTTTGCTGGGGATACAACATGTAATAATTGCTGAGATTTTCCGGCAGGCCTGGCAACGGTATCTGTCCGTTCTTATTTATCTGGCTGTAAGACAGTAACAGAAAAGCAGCCGGAAACAGGATGGAAGATACAATAATTCTCCTTGTCGGAATCATAGGTCTGATGATGGATATTCCCTTAATTGTCCGTCTCGGCAAATGTACAATTTTCATTCCAAAGATTTCAGTTCCTCTGGGTCCTGTACAGGGTTTTTATGCATATGGAATATAACATTTTATCCACTGTAAAGTTCATCACATTGAAAATCTTCCGGGGAAAGACATATGTATCAGGTTTGCCTGTATTATGAGTCATTTTCTTAATTTTGCAGGGTACATTAATTTATTCTTATCATGTCCGGACATAGCAAGTGGTCAACCATAAGACGCAAGAAGGGAGCCAACGATGCAAAGAGATCGAAAATGTTCTCGAGGGTGTCAAAGGAAATCCAGATTGCCACCAGGGAAGGAGGTCCTGATGTTGATATGAATCCCAGGCTGCGGCTGGCAGTGGCCAATGCAAAAGGCATTAATATGCCCAAGGACAATATAGACAGGGCCATCAGCCGGGCCAGCAAAGAGGCGGATACCCTTCAGGAAGCTACGTTCGAAGGTTTTGGCCCCAACGGGATCGCATTGTTCATTGAATGTTTAACGGACAACCATAACAGGACGGTCAGCAGTATCAGGTCAAGGTTTAACAAGTGTGGAGGAAGCCTCGGCACATCGGGTTCGGTCGGGTTTCTGTTCGACAGGAAAGGTGTTTTTACCGTTCCGAGGGGAGAACTGGACCCTGATGATTTTGAACTTGAGATCATTGATGCCGGTGTCGAAGATATAGAGCTTGAAGAAGACGCTTTCGTGATTACGACCGCGCTTGAAGATTTTGGTAATGTTCAGAAAAAACTTGAAGAATTGGGGGTGGAGCCGGAGACGGCTGAGCTACAGAGGGTGCCCCGCGACACCAAACAGCTGGATGACGAGTCTTCCATGAAGGTTATAAAGGTGATCGAAGATTTTGAAGAAGATGAGGATGTGCAAAACGTTTACCACAACCTGGAACTGACAGACAGTCTTATTGCCGCCCTTGAAACCTGATCATGTCTTTTCGGGCTCTGGTATTTTAAGGCCTTTTATTAATAATGTGCTGCCCAGCAGTATAAGAGACAGAATAAAAAGCAGTCTTCCGATCATAAACAAAAGGTTGTCCGTACTGATCCATCCAAGGCCTGCATACATCAGACCTCCGATTGAAGCCATCCATCCTATGAATTTCGGGATAAATCCCGCCTTTGCGATCAGGAGTCCGAAAACCACGGCGCTCAACCCTGCCAGAGTGTATATTGCCAGATGAAGGTTACCCCTGGTGACCATGATATAATAGGAAAGTCCGGCCATGATTTCCGTCTCTTCCCCGGTGGTCTTCAGGTAATCCTTCACAAGGGAAATCAGGTTGTAACCGGCAATGGAATAGATCAGGCAGAGAATCCCGGTAGATGAGATCAGAAAGGCCGACAGGTAAGCGCCCGGTCTTTGGCGGGGAAGAAAAATCATCAGGATTAAAGGGCCGAAAAGTATGACAAGGATGGCATTGATGAACCAGATCCACGTATTTATCATGAAGCGCCGGAGATTCTCTCCCAGGTATGACAGGTCTTCGTGGATATTGATGTAATCGGGGACCACATCGAGACTGGTGAAGATTGCGGATACAATGAAGACTGAGATGAAGAGCCCCGTAAGACCGGCCAGTCTCTCAATACCCCTGTTATTATCCGGGATCCCGGTGATCATGTTATCTCTTCTGGTCCCTTATGAAAACCCTGGAATTGGAGCTGAAATCATACTCTGAGGTTGCCAGTATTGCAGGTGCGGTCAGGGTAACACTCTGGTCTGGTGCAACGGCCTTCCCTGTAACCAGTATCCCGACCTTGCCCTTCAGGTCTATATGCCCGTGGTCATCAGGATAGATTATGTCACCGGCTGAAAGCCATTGCCTGAACTCCTTCTGCTGCCAGTCATCATAAGGTTTTTTATGGCTAAGCAGGTTCATGGCAAAACGCATACATGCAAATTTCCAGAGCCTGTTTTCGAGATCCATGGATTCCTTCATGATGTTTTTCATTTTCGTTGTGCTCATCCAGAGCACTGTCACAGGAGATTCGGCGGTAACGGTCGCCGTTCTCTGCATCCCGGTAAGTACGGCCATTTCCCCGATGATACTTCCGGGCCCCAGGATGTCAATCACCTGTTTTTTCAGAGATATCTTAACCTGTCCCCTGACCACAACAAACAACCCGTCACCGGGACCGTTTTCTTTGACAAGAGTGGCATCTACTGCATATACACGGTTTTGAAATTCATCCACCACACGCTTGAATATCTTCTCGTCGAGCCCCGTCAGCCAGGATATTTCACGCAACAATTCAAGGGGTTTGGGAAGTTCGAGGGAAGGTGGAGTATCCATCAGGATTTTCATTCTTTCCTCGATTCCGGATATGATTTTACCTGATTCACCCGAGTCAATCCTCCCTTTTGACAGCAATCTCTCTACCATGCGTTTTTCATAATTAAGCACGGAGCGGATGGCCTGGCGGGTAGCGATGGCATTATAGATCTCCGGATATGAATTTCTCAGGTTTCTGAGAAAGGTAAGCCCATGGATTTTATTCTCATTGATCTCTTCCTCTATGATGGACAGATTGGCTTCATCCACGCTGCCGCTCTCTTCATCCTGGGCAATCAGCATGTTTTCAATCAGCTTCAGGTTCTCGTCCTGTGCATATACAAACCCGCGTGCCGAATCATAGCTTGTTGCAAGCCTTTCGAAGAAAAAATGCTGAGCCATTTTGCCAAGAACAGGTATGGATTGAAGCTTTCCGAGGATTTTCGGGGTTTTCCACTCCTGTTCGAGATCTTTCCTTTTGGCCAGTGATATCAGTCCCCCCTCATCCATGATCTCCCGGATGGTATCGGTCAGCCTCCGTACCGCAGTGGGTCCCAGCATGCCATCCTGGAACTGGTTCCAGTAACTGCTTTTTTCCCGTTCCAGGATTCTTCTCCTGGTTTCCGCAATGGTAGAATCGAGCTGCAATTCCTCCTCATTTACAACTTCCGGTTTTTCAGGAAGGTACTCTTTTACAATCTCCCAGTTGGCACGGTTGAGGTACCTGTCTTTCTTGAATTTGCTGATGACGTTCTCCGTACTCTGACGCAGGTAATTCTTGGCTGTGATCATCATCAGGGCTTTTGCCGGCGCGATTTTGGTAAGGCCCAGCCCGTTGACAACATACTTGATCGTGGTTGCATTCACAAGCAGGGTCAGGGTCACAAGCCCGGCAGTCAGAAAGAGAAAATCGTCCCGGATCTCCTGGGCAATACTGGTTTCACCTGCAACAATCAAGGCCAGAGCCAGTCCTATGGCCCCTCTCAAAGCCCCGTACCAGAGAACGATGGAATCTTTCTTTCCCAGGCCGTACCCCGCTTTTCGCATAACTGGATATAAAATGAGGATAACGATGGCACGGACAATATGGACGCCTATGTATACAACAAGAAGTTTCAGGAGGTCGTAGCTTGTAAACTGGGAATTGTTGGCAATGACCACGCCGACGATCAGGAAGATAAGCGTATTGGCGATAAAAGCAGCCAGTTCCCAGAATTCATGAAGGAAAAGTTCCACTTCCGGACTGATCCGGGTCCTGCCCACTCCCGCCATCATCAGTCCGAGTGCAACCAGTCCCAGTACGCCTGACACATGCAGAAAATGTTCCGCCACAAAGAATGTGAGATAGGCTGCTGCGATGATTACCGTAATTTCGATCAGGGCGTCATTAAATACTTTTTTTACCCACCTGATGGTGATCCACCCGAAGAATATTCCCACGAGTGTACCTCCCAGGGCCACCCTGATGAATTCCAGAACCGGGGAGGTATTGGATGCATCTCCGGTAAGGGCAAGGAAAAAAACCATAAAAATCACAATGGCTGTTCCATCGTTAAGCAGGGATTCCCCTTCGATCAGGGTCCCCAGTTTTTTGCTTGCGCCCAGTTCCTTCAGGAGCGCTACAACTGCCACCGGGTCTGTGGCACTGACAACCGCACCGAAAAGCAATGCGAGCGTCCATCCCCAGCCTTCAAAACCCATACCGGCGCTTTTCATCCCCATGATGATGACTCCGGTCAGGAGAAGAGCAATGATGATTCCCGGTACGGCCAGCATGAAGGCATTTGTGAATGATTTCTTAAAAGTGTGGACGTCCATGCCGAAGGCTGCCTCGAATATCAGGGTCGGCAGAAAAATATATAAGATCAGATGGGGATCGATTTTACCTGCCCAGTTCAGCGACTGGTTCAGGAATTCCACATTCAGGGTAAGAGAACCTATGTGCCACATGCCGAACCATCCCAGCCTGTTTGCAGCGCCCAGCCCGAGGCCTATAAGCAGGAGAGATACTGTGAAAGGAAGCGGGCTTTTACGGAGCCAGTGCCGGGTTCCGGCGCCAATCACCAGGGCAATGATAATAAAAAGGAGAGGGTACATATTGCTCTTATGCTCTCCTTCAGTAACCTCCCCGTGATTTTCCTCCCCTTCCTGTACAAAGGCCGGGTGGTCTGTCTGAAGTCCCGTCGGGCTGTCCTGCACTATGTCCACCAACTCTTCCTGAGAATTCGCTCCTGTTTGCAGGGGGATGTCGGAGGCCTGTGTGATTTGAATGAGCGTGAAGGATAGTATAAAGTTGATAAACAGAAGAAATACAGGCTTGAAGGACTTGTTCATTATGAGCGCTTTTTCCTCGATAAAACAGCCCTACAATTTACAAAATAATCGTATTCCTGGTAAAACCTGCAGAATATGCTTTATTTGCGGATCTCTGCACGGGGGATTTTACATGCAGGTAAATAAACCCGGGGTGTAAAAAAAATACTAATTTTACCCCAGAAATTCTCAATATGAGAAAGACAATTGGCATATTCCTCGTTATCAGCACAATATCTTTATATGGGAAAGGACAGGAAACAGACAGGCAGGAATATGAGTCACCCCTCTTCGACCAGTTGTTTGAAAGCCGGGACAGCGATGCAGCAGTAAGGATCATTCAGGAAAAGAAACTGGATGAGCTGTTGTTGCTTTACATGGAACAAAACAAAGAACTCGGAGGCATTCCCTGTTACTGGATAAGGATTTATTCCGGTTCTTCCAATGATGCCAGGCAGGAAGCATACGATACCAAAGCCCGTTTTCTTAAAAAATACGAGGGCATCAGGAACGAGGTCAAATATGATGATCCGAACTTTAAGGTCTATGTTGGAGGATACCGGACAAAAAGCGAAGCAATGAAATTACTGCGGAAAATCAACAGGGACTTTCCCATTGCTTTTATTGTTTATGACATTATAGATTTCCCGGAGATATGACAGGAAATATCGCAATGCGAACGGAATGAGCGAACAGATCAAACACGAATGCGGGATTGGTCTGGTGCGTTTGCTGCAGCCTCTGGAGTATTACCAGTATAAGTACGGAACATGGATGTATGGCCTGAACAAGCTTTATCTCCTGTTGGAGAAACAGCGTAACAGGGGGCAGGACGGAGCCGGGGTGGCCTGCCTGAATCTGGATACTGCTCCCGGTATGAAATTCCTTTCCAGGCACAGGTCTGCCAATGACGCGGCGCTGCATGATGTTTTCCGTAAAATCCTGTCGGATTTCAGAAAGCCCGAAAGGAAGCACCCGGATAGCTTCAAGGATTCAAACTGGGCCAAGAATCATCTTCCGTTTGCCGGAGAATTATACCTGGGACATTTGCGTTACGGGACATACGGCAAGAATAAGCTGGACAATGTACACCCGGTGATGCGACAGAATAACTGGAAATCCAGGAACCTGGTACTTGCCGGCAATTTCAACCTCACCAATGTGGATGAACTGTTCCAGATCCTGATTGAACTGGGCCAGCATCCGAAAGATTATTCGGATACCGTGACCGTGCTTGAGAAAATAGGCCATTTTCTGGATATGGAAAACCAGAAATTGTTCGACAGCTTCAAAACCGAAGGTTACCCGAATGTGCAAATATCCGAAATGATAGCCGAACACCTTGATGTGGCAGGAATACTCAGGGAATCCAGCAAACGATGGGACGGAGGTTTCGTTATCGCCGGACTCATCGGTCACGGGGATGCATTTGCTTTCAGGGATCCGTGGGGCATTCGCCCCGGCTTTTTCTATAAGGATGACGAAGTGGTCGTTGTGGCATCCGAAAGGCCGGTTATTCAGACGGTCATGAATGTACCTGTGGAACAGGTACATGAAATTGAACCGGGCCATGCCGTAATCATTAAGAGGAACGGTAATGTCTCCATGGACATGATAATGGAACCTGAAGAGAAAAAATCCTGTTCATTCGAACGGATTTATTTTTCAAGGGGGACCGACAGGGATATTTACCGGGAAAGGAAAAAACTCGGAGAGCTTCTGACGCCGCAAATATTACTTGCCGTCGATCATGACCTGGACAATACCGTATTTTCATTTATTCCGAATACTGCCGAGTCGGCCTTTTACGGGATGATCAACGGGGCAGAGAATTTCATGAATAAGCAAAAAAGGGATCTGCTGGTGAAAAAGAACGGGAAGCTGAGTGCCCGGGAGATTGACAGGATCATGTCCCGGAGACCCCGTGTGGAAAAAATTGCCGTAAAGGATTTAAGGTTGCGCACTTTTATTTCTCAGGACAAAGGCAGGGATGATCTGGTGGGGCATGTGTATGACATTACCTATGATACCATACGCCGTGGAAAGGACAACCTGGTGGTCATAGATGATTCAATAGTGAGGGGAACCACACTCAGGCAGAGCATTCTGAAGATCCTCGACAGGCTTGGGCCCAAACGCATAGTGATCGTCTCCTCGTCACCGCAGATCCGGTACCCCGACTGCTACGGCATCGACATGGCCAAGCTGGGTGACCTGGTAGCATTCCAGGCAGCCATTGCATTGCTCAGGGAGTCAGGGAATGAGTCGGTGATCAATGAAGTATATAAGAAATCCTACGAACAGGCCCGGAAGCCCAAAGAGGAAATCGTCAATTATGTGAAAAACATCTACAAACCCTTCAGCGATGAACAGATGGCCGGAAAGATAGGGGAATTGCTGACTTCCAGAGACGTAAAAGCGGAGGTCAGGATCGTTTATCAAACTGTGGAAAACCTGCATAAAGCCTGCCCTGAACATTTGGGGGACTGGTATTTCACCGGTGATTATCCCACACCCGGGGGAAACATGGTGGTGAACAATTCCTTTATCAACTACATAGAAGGGAGAAACAGAAGGGCGTATTAACCTTTTTTAAAACCGTGCAGTGATTTGCGCAGATTCCTGATCCGGTTGATCAGTCTGAATATCTGATACTTGTTTTCAGGTATATAGTTTGTTATATGCCTTTCCACCTTTTGTTTGTAAAGATCGTTGATGGTGATCAGGATGGCCGTTTCTTCCACATCTCCGAATGATGGATTGATCACGGTTCCGAAAGTCTTCAGGGAAGGAGAGAGGTTCATATAGGCATTGATAAGGGGAGGTATGTTTTCCCCGAAGGCGCGCACCTTCTGGGAAAGGATCTTGTAATCTTCCAGGTAGTTCCGACCGTCAAACAACCTGGCCATGTCTTCTTTGTCCATATCTGTTTCAAGAGACACTTTTGGTGTAACCAGTTTTTCATGATCCGGGAAATGTTTGTCCAGAAAATACAGGATCAGGTTTCGTGCCCGTTTGTTGTAATTCGGGTACATGGTCACCTTGCCGAAAAAGAATTTCATCCTGGGATTGTCTATGACCAGTGTTCCCAGGCCATCCCATAGATTATCCAGGGCATACAGCCCCTTGCTGTGCCGGCTGGTGGATTGATAGGCAGGTTGTACGAAAGACCGGCCGAGTTCGATCACATCAGGCAGGTATTCCTGTCTGAATTTATCGGAAAAATCGAACAGGCGTTCTGTCGCCAGCAACGCTCCGGAATCGTCTGATTTTTCCTTGTCATACAGGTGAAAACGGTAGCCTCCCAGGATCTCTTCCTTTTCGGGATCCCAGACAATCAGTTGCCTGTACGGGTCATCCATGGTGTCAAAATCATCAATGTCCAGGGATTTGCCGGTACCGCCACCGGCTGCGCGAAAGGTAAGTTCACGAAGCCTTCCTATTTCTTTCATGAGGTTTGGTGAGTCTTGGGCTGTGAAGATGTACAGCTCATTGTCCGCCTTGTTGGTCATACGGACAAACTTGTCCTCGGTCAGTTCAGCCTCAAGAGCCTCCTTCGGAATGGCCGTTATAATAGGTTCCATAAGCTGAGAATGGTTTCATTGTATTAATTGGGGAAAGCCATTATTAATGCCGGGTTTCACAGTGGCGGAATTTTAAACAACCCTGCAAAATTACAAATTATTTTCATGGATGAAAGTCACTGGTCCGGGCCGAGGGAATAAACCCGTTCGCGGACAAAGGCTGCCCATTCGGCCGGGCTCTTCGATTTGTCAAAAGTAGTGTACGGGATGGCTTTGCCAAAGCTGAAAGTGAAGGTCTTGTCTCTGTGTTTATAGGTTTCATCGGGGAGATAAAACATTTCGATATTATATTTGATCCTTAGGAACTTCCTGAGATTGGCCAGGCGATAAAAGAAATTCGAATTCCTCCCGCTGACGTGAATGGGAATCACATCACGCCGGTACTTTCCGGATTTGGTCACAAAACTTTTCTGCCATGGCAGATCCTGTATTTTCCCTTTGATTCTTCTTGACACGAGCCCCGCAGGAAAGGATACGATTTGTGCATCGGACAGGTAGGTCTCTTCAATGAGCCTGGCATTCTCGCGCGACTGGCCCCCGAGCGTATTGACAGGAACAAAAAATTCCTTCAAATTCTGAAGGTTCATCAGAATGTCATTTACCAGGAAGATCACACGTGGATAATGCGCCCTTAAAATATGGATGAGCATCATCCCGTCGAATCCGCCAAGCGGATGATTGGAAACAAACATGTACCTTCCCTCCGCAGGGATGTTCTCTTTCCCGTTTATCACCATTTCCGTATTAAACTCCTTAATGACCGCCCCGATGAATTCGAGTCCGCTTTTGTGCCCGTGACGTTCCAGGAATTCGTTGATATAATCCTGGTGAATGATCCTTTTCAGGTACGCATAAACAAATCCGGGAAGCAGTTTTGCCATGCCGGGACTTTTATCGTAAAACACCTTTTTAATGTCAATTTTGAGCGGTGCCGTGCTTTTCGAAGATTCAGTCAATTGGATCTTTTTTTCCAAAATCAGGAGTGATTTATGTGCTTACCAAGGTAAAAAAAAACCACAAAATTACTGGATTTACCGGCAGAATCCCATCGGAATAATATTTTAATTCGCATATAATCAATAAGTTAATTTAGGAGAAGGAAAGTTTTTAACAAAGTGTCAAAAAATGGAGAAAAGTGGAGAAAAGTGGTGTTTTTTTCCTTAATTTTACAGACAGTCGTAAAGTGCAGGTATGATAACGTTTATAGGAGAATATACATGCAGGGTGGATGCCAAGGGCAGGATCATGCTGCCGGCTGCCTTTAAAAAACAATTACCGGCCGGGTCGCAGGAAAAATTTGTGGTAAAACGCGATGTTTTCGAGCACTGCCTTGTCCTGTATCCCATCGGCGAATGGGAGAGGCAGAACAGGATCATACGCAACAGAACGAATCCTTATAACAGGGAACACAGCAGGTTTCTCCGTTTGTTTTTTCAGGGGACTGCGGAAGTTACACTGGATGCAAGCAACAGGATATTGATCCCTAAAAGACTGGCGGAATTTTCGTCCATCGATAAGGAAGTGGTACTTGCGGGACAGCATGGAAAGATTGAAATATGGGCGAGTGACCTGTATAACAGGGCCATCGGTGAAGAGGCGGATTTTGCGTCACTGGCGGAAAAAATACTGGGCGGGGCGATGAATGACATTGAAGACGAGTAATGTATCATCAGCCTGTATTGCTGGAAGAAAGTATAGAAGGGCTTAATGTCCGGGAAGGCGGAACCTATATAGATTTCACCTTTGGGGGAGGCGGACATTCCTCCGGTATCCTTGATTTGCTGGGAAGCGGGAAACTGATTGCATTTGACCAGGATCCCGACGCAGGGAAAAACAGGCCGGATGACGAACGCCTCATTTTCATCAGGGGGAATTTCAGATATGTGAGGAATTATTTGCGTTTTTACGGTATTGAACAGATAGACGGAGCACTCGCCGATCTCGGAGTGTCATCGCACCAGTTTGATGTGGCGGAGAGGGGGTTTTCCTTTCGCTTTGACGGTCCGCTGGATATGCGGATGAATCCGGATGCGGGAAAAACCGCCCAGGAGGTTTTGAATCGCTATGAAGGGAAGGCGCTGAAGAACATGTTTTCCCGTTATGGAGAAATCAGGAATGCTTCCCGGCTGGCGGATGCCGTATGTGCATGGAGGATTGACCGGCCGCTCAGGACGACGGGTGATTTCATGGAAGCCATAGGGAATTGCATCCCTGAAAGAAACAGGCAGAAATACCTTGCCAGGGTCTTCCAGGCCCTTCGAATTGAGGTAAACGATGAAATGGCTTCACTGGAGGAAATGCTCGAAAATATGACAGACCTGTTATGTCCCGGGGCAAGGTTTGTAATCATCACATATCATTCCCTGGAAGACAGGATCGTAAAGAATTATTTCAAAAGCGGCAACATCAGCGGTGAGCTGAAAAAGGATTTCTACGGAAATACAAGCAGCCCCTTCAGGCGGATCACCGGGAGCATGATTCTTCCCGGTGAGGAGGAAATCGGAAAAAATCCGAGGGCAAGAAGCGCAAAGCTGAGAATTGCAGAAAGAACAGATATAAATGGCCAGGCATAAAGGCAGCATAGAGTTTGTGGACCAGAAAGTCGAGCAGAAAGAGATACGCAGAGGCTCTGTCTGGGATGTATTCGACGGAACTCTGCTGACCCGCGGCAAAGTTGTACGGCAATTGCCGTTTGTCCTGTTCCTGACCTTCCTGATTATCCTGTATATAGGCAACAGGTACCATGCAGAACAAATGATCAGGGAAACCCTTCAGATGCAAAACGAACTGAAGGAATTGCGTGCCAGGGCCATTTCGACCGCCTCCGAACTGGAATTTATAAGCAGGCAATCGGAAGTTGCCAGGCGGGTCGAAGAAGATGCGCTCGGATTAAAGGAAGCCGTGACCCCCCCGTTTAAGGTTGAAGTGGAAAAACAGCCGAAAGATGTCCATTAAAAAAATCATAGTTGGAAGGATGATCGCCCTGTATCTGGGTTTTTTCCTGATGGCCCTGGTGGTTGTTGCAAGGATACTGCAGTTGCAGATGGTACAGGGAGATGAGCTCAGGCAGAAAGCCGAGGACATGCTGCTGAAATATGAGACGATAGAACCCAACAGGGGCGACATCTATGCAGACGGGGGAAAGCGTCTGCTGGCCACTTCCGTTCCCTATTATGAGATCAGGATGGATCTGAAGAGTGATGCACTTGAGGATGAGGTGTTCGATACAGGACTGGATTCCCTGAGCCATTGCCTGTCCGGGCTGTTCCGGGATAAATCCAAAGCGGCGTATAAACACGAACTTCAGCAGGCCAGGAAGGAAGGGAAGAGATATTTCCTGATCCACAGGCAGGTAAGTTTCAGGGAATTACAAGAATTAAAGACTTTCCCGATTTTTCGTGAGGGCAGGTATAGAGGGGGATTTATTGCCATACAGAGCAACAAGCGCATCCTCCCGCACCAGATGCTGGCATCCCGGACCATTGGCTACCTGAACCGGGGCGAATCGGGGAATATAGTCGGCATAGAAGGTGCTTTTGATCATTTCCTGGCGGGCAGGGAAGGAATACGGCTGATGCAGAAAACCGCCGGAAACCTCTGGATACCGGTGAGTGATGCCAATGAAGTGGAGCCCCGGAATGGCTATGATGTCGTTACAACCATCGATGTAGACATACAGGACGTGGCTGAGAATGCGCTGCTGAAGCAATTATCGAAGCAGAATGCCCATCATGGATGTGCGGTTCTGATGGAAGTTGAAACGGGCGACATAAAAGCCATTGTAAACCTCGGGCAGGATGAAAACGGGCAATATTCGGAGTCCTATAATTATGCCATCGCAGAGAGTACTGAACCGGGCTCGACATTTAAGCTTGCTGCTTTGATGGCTGCCCTTGAGGACGGCTGTGTCGAACCGGATGACACCATTGACACCGGCACCGGTTCCGTACGGTATTATGATATGGAGATCAGGGATACGAAGAAGGGCGGGTACGGAAAGATCACGGTGCAGAAGGCCTTTGAGGTTTCTTCGAATGTAGCGCTTTCAAAGATCATTTATGAGAACTATCATGAAAGGGAGGAGGCTTTCGTGGAACGCCTTTATCATATGCACCTGAATGAACCTCTGGGCATTGAAATCAAAGGCGAGGCAGAGCCATTGGTCCGGAACCCTGACGATCCGCTCTGGTCAGGCATTTCACTGCCAATGATGTCGTACGGGTATGAGGTCCGCATGACACCCCTTCAACTGCTGAACTTTTACAATGCAGTCGCCAATAACGGCCGGATGGTCAAACCCAGGATCGTAAAGCGGGTCATGTATCACGGAAAAACCATCCGGGAATTCGGCCCCGAGGTGACAGACCCCTCCATTTGCTCCGGCGAGACTCTTGGGAAGGTCAAAAGAATGCTCGAGGGAGTGGTTGAAGAAGGCACGGCCCGGAACCTCAACAATCCTTATTTCAAAATTGCGGGGAAAACCGGGACAGCCCAGATCGCAAATGAAAAATACGGGTACAGGGTGGACTCCAGGATAAGCTACCAGGCATCTTTCGTGGGGTACTTCCCGGCTGAGAAACCCAGGTACTCCTGCATCGTGGTAGTGAATTCCCCGACCAGCGATGTATATTACGGGAATCTTGTAGCGGGACCCGTTTTTCTGGAGATCGCCAGGAAGGTATACGCAACGAGTCTCGACCTGCAGGACGAGCTGAACCTTGGCGGAGAAACCCTGGCGGAAATACCCTATTCGAAAAACGGCCGCAGGGATGAGCTTCAAAATGTGCTGGAAGACCTTGGCATTCCTGCACAGGGAGGTGACGGGGAGTGGGTAAGCACCCGGAAAACAGATGAATACATACAACTGGAAAACCTGAACATACACGAGAATCTCGTTCCGAATGTCATGGAAATGGGTCTCAAGGATGCAGTATATCTCCTTGAGAATGCGGGCTTAAGGGTCATCGTGGACGGACGTGGCAAGGTAACCGGGCAGTCACTGCTTCCGGGAACGAGGATCGTAAAGGGGGAAGATATCGTATTGACAATGAGCTTTAAGGGATCGGGATGAGAAGAATTACGGACATACTTGCCGGGGTGAAGGTCCTTAAGAGGACCGGCCCGGAAGACCTGCAGGTCAAATCCCTTTGTTTTGATTCGAGACAGGTAAAGACAGGAGACCTGTTTGTCGCGGTGAAGGGAACCCGGTCCGATGGACATGATTACATCGGGCAGGCCGTGGCTTCGGGTGCGCGGGCCGTGATCTGTGAAACGCTTCCCGGCGATTGTGAGTCGCATGTCAGCTATATGCAGGTCGGTGATTCTGCGGAAGCGCTCGGCATGGCCGCTTCCAATTTTTTTGGCAGACCCTCCGGAAAAATAAAAGTAATCGGCATTACCGGTACAAATGGCAAGACCACGGTCACGAGTCTGCTGTTCAACCTTTTTCAGGAAGCAGGGTATGCAACGGGCATGATTTCCACGGTTAAGAACCGCGTGGGAAAGGATGAAAAGGAGCCCACGCATACAACCCCGGATGCCCTGGAACTGCATGGCCTGCTGGCAGAAATGGCAAAAGCAGGATGCAGCCATTGTTTCATGGAGGTAAGCTCACATGCCATCCATCAGAAGCGGATTGCAGGCATCCTGTTCCACGGGGGAATATTCACGAACATAACACACGAACATCTTGATTATCATGCCACTTTCAAGGAATATATCAGGACCAAGAAAACCTTTTTTGACCGACTTCCCCCCGGTGCATTTGCACTGGTCAACAGGGATGACAAAAACAGCACCATGATGACCCGGAACTGCAGGGCTGACACGGCTACCTACGGGTTGAAGGGCGCGGCGGACTTCAGGGGAAGTATCCTTGAAAGGCACCTTGACGGCATGCATCTGAAACTTGACGGCCGGGATTTCTGGTCACGTTTACCGGGGTCCTATAACGCTTACAATCTGCTTGCAGCATATGCCTGTGCCGTTTTGTGCGGGCTGGACAGGCAGCAGGCGCTGGTCCTGCTGAGCAGGCAGGGCCCGGTCAGGGGAAGATTTGAAACGTTGAAATCACAGGACGGGGTGACGGTGGTTGTAGACTATGCGCATACACCGGATGCCCTTAAGAATGTACTCACCGCGATCTGCCAGGTAAAGAATGACAAAAACAGGCTGATCACGGTGGTCGGTGCAGGGGGGAACAGGGATGCCGCCAAACGGCCCATGATGGGAAAAATTGCTTCGGAATTGAGCAGTATGGTGATACTTACCTCGGACAATCCCAGGTTTGAAAAACCCGAAGGGATCATACTGCAGATGATGGAAGGCGTGCCTGTGGAAAGCAGGAAGCAGGTTTTGTCCATTGCTGACCGCGGGGAGGCCATTAAAACAGCCCTGACGCTTGCCTCGGGGGGAGACATCGTTCTTGTGGCCGGCAAGGGGCATGAAACATATCAGGAGATCGCAGGCAGGAAATTCCATTTTGACGACAGGGAGATAATAGAAGCGTATTTTGAAAAACCTGAAAGCACATGCTGATCTATTTGTTCGAATTGCTGGATCGTCTGGATGTACCCGGAGCAGGGGTGTTTCAATATATCTCCTTCCGCTCGGCAAGTGCCATCATCACCTCCCTGGTCATCTCCATGCTGTTCGGGAAAAAAATCATCAATGCGCTTCGCAAAAAGCAGATCGGTGAATCCGTAAGAAACCTCGGTCTGGAGGGCCAGGAACAGAAGCAGGGAACCCCGACAATGGGGGGCATCATTATCCTGGCATCCATTCTTCTGCCTGTCCTGCTTTTCGGCGACCTGGAAAACATATACGTACAGCTCATGCTGCTTACTACCGTATGGTTGGGTGCCGTCGGTTTCACAGACGACTACATCAAGGTCTTCAGAAAGAAAAAGAAAGGGCTGGCAGGGAAATTCAAGATTCTCGGACAGGTGTTGCTGGGAGTGGCTGTGGGACTCACACTGTTTCTCAATGAAGATGTGGTGGTGCGTGAGAAAGTGATGCCCGGCAACGGAACGCCCCGTACGGAGATTGTACAGGAGATGGAGCCGGAAGTGCAGGATGTGTACCTGACCAGGGATGTCAAATCAACCACTACGACCATACCTTTTGTAAAAAACAATGAATTCGATTACGCATACCTGATAGGATTTCTTGGTGAGAATGCGCCCAAATGGGCCTGGTTTGTGCTCATCCTTGCCGTGATCCTGTTCGTCACGTTTGTATCCAACGGGGCGAACATAACAGACGGACTGGATGGACTGGCCACCGGAACATCGGCCATCATAGGAGTTACACTTGGTGTACTTGCTTATTTATCCGGGAATATTCTTTATGCGGATTACCTCAATATCATGTATATCCCCTACACAGGTGAACTGGTGATCTTCATGGGTGCATTCGTGGGGGCCATGATAGGATTCCTCTGGTACAACTCGTATCCCGCCCAGGTATTTATGGGAGATACAGGCAGCCTTGCGATCGGTGGGATCATTGCCGTATTTGCCATCCTCATCAGGAAGGAATTGCTGATTCCCATCCTGTGCGGGATATTCCTCATGGAGAGTCTGTCGGTACTGATGCAGGTGGGATATTTCAGGTACACCAGGAAAAGATTCGGGACCGGGCGGAGGATATTCAGAATGGCACCGTTGCATCATCATTACCAGTTGAAAGGGTATTCCGAAGCCAAAATCGTCACCCGGTTCTGGATCGTAGGCATCCTGCTGGCTGTAATCACGATAGTCACATTAAAAATCAGATGACGAAGCCTAAAACCATTATTGAGAATATGAGAAAAAGAATTATTATACTGGGCGGAGGTGAAAGCGGAACTGGTTCTGCCGTACTTGCGAAAAAACAGGGATTCGATGTATTCCTGTCGGATAATGGCACAATAAAGAGCAAGTACAAAAAAATGCTGTATGACTATGATATTCCCTGGGAAGAGAACAAACATACGGAAAGACTGATTCTTGACACGGAGGAAATCATTAAAAGTCCGGGCATCCCGGAGCGTTCCCCCATTATGCAGACCATACGTAAAAAAGGAATACATGTGATTTCCGAGATCGAATTTGCCGCCCGCCACACAAACGCAAAGAAGATCTGCGTATCCGGATCAAACGGAAAGACCACCACGACGTCCCTCATTCATCATATGATGAAAAAAGCCGGCCTGAATGTTGGGCTGGCAGGCAATGTGGGCAAGAGTTTCGCACTCCAGGTAGCGGAAGAGAAGCATGATTATTACGTACTGGAACTAAGCAGTTTCCAGCTTGACGGTATGTATGACTTCAAGGCCGATATTGCCATTTTGCTGAACATTACGCCCGATCATCTCGACCGATATGACAAGAATATGCAAAACTATGTGGACTCGAAATTCAGGATCACGCAGAACCTTTCGGAAGATGAATATTTTGTATTCTGCTCGGACGATGAAATCACCATAAAGGAACTGGAAAGGATTGTGGTTAAAGCAAAGGAATTACCTTTTGCCTTGAAGAAAAAGGACAGGGAAGTAGCCTATATTGACGAGGAGGATAACATGCGCATTGAATACGGGGAGAGTTCGTTCAGCATTTTGGTACAGGATCTGGCACTGAAGGGTAAGCATAACCAGTATAACAGCATGGCAGCCGGGATTACCGGAAGTGTGCTGGACATCAGGAAAGAGATGATCCGGGAAAGCCTGATGGATTTCCAGGGTGTTGAGCACAGGCTTGAGAAAGTGCTAAAGGTGCATGGCATACAGTTTATCAATGACAGTAAGGCCACAAATGTGAATGCCACATGGTATGCACTGGAAAGCATTTCCACACCCGTTGTCTGGATCGCAGGAGGGATAGACAAAGGCAACAATTATAAAGCTGTTGCAGACCTTGTCAGGGAGAAGGTCAAAGCCCTGGTCTGTCTGGGCAGGGACAACAGCAGACTTCATGAAGCCTTTGACGATATCGTGGAAACCGTGATCGATGCGAAAGATATGCAGGAGGCGGTCAGAAAGTCATATTATCTGGCATCCAACGGGGAAACTGTTCTGCTTTCACCGGCATGCGCCAGTTTCGACCTGTTTGAGAATTACGAGGACAGGGGATGGCAGTTTAAAAAATCCATAAGACAGTTATAGCAGGACCATGACAGCCATCAGAAAATATTTTGGAGGGGACAGGATCATATGGGCGGTGATCGTCGTACTTTCATTGTATTCCCTGCTTTCGGTCTACAGCACTTCCGGAATCCTTGTAATCAGGAATCCGGGGAGGAGTCCGAATTATTTCGTGATCAGGCATGCATTGTTTCTGGCAGCCGGTTTCCTGTTGATCTATGTTACCCACCGGATACCCTATAAGTATTTTTCCCGTCTGTCCCAGCTGCTGGTTGCAATTGCGATCCCCCTGCTGATTGTCACCCTGTTTTCAGGACGGCGTATAAATGAAGCCTCCCGGTGGCTGGAAGTGCCCGTAATAGGTCTCTCTTTCCAGACATCTGATTTTGCCAAGCTGGCCCTGATCATGTACGTTGCCAGGCTGCTTTCGCAGAAACAAAATGAGATCAAGGATTTTTACAGGTCGTTCCTGCCCGTCATCATTCCTGTGGGTGTGGTATGCCTTTTGATCCTGCCGGAAGACCTTTCGACCGCACTGATCCTTTTTCTGACTTGTGTTATACTGATGTACCTGGGCCGGATCAATACACGGCACATTATGCTGCTTCTGTTTGCCGGGATCATCGTCGTCGGTTCTTATATAGGCATTACCATACTTACAGAACAGGAAGGACGTGTGGGTACCTGGAAAAGCAGGATAGAGAGCTATATTGACAGGGATATTGAAAATTACCAGGTGGAACAGGCAAAGATCGCCATCGCCAGCGGTGGCTTTCTCGGCAAATTCCCCGGGAACAGCACGCAGCGGAATTTTCTGCCTCATCCCTATTCGGATTTCATTTATGCGGTGATCATAGAAGAGTACGGTTTGCTCCTCGGAGGCATCCCCATTCTGCTGATGTACCTGATACTGCTGTACAGGGCAGGGGTGATGGTCCGGAAAAGCACCCGGACATTTCCTGCATTTCTCGCAGTGGGACTTACATTGGGCCTGGTGCTGCAGGCCATGGTACACATCGCCGTGGCAGTCAACCTGCTTCCGGTGACAGGCCAGCCGTTACCACTGGTAAGCATGGGCGGCACTTCCCTGATCCTGACCTGCATTTCGCTGGGAATCATTCTGAGCGTAAGCAAGGGGATCAGGGAACAACAATTGAACGGGTATGAAGCTGCAGACAGATAAACGGATTATTATCAGCGGCGGGGGTACAGGCGGGCATGTTTTCCCGGCCATTTCCATTGCCGATGCCCTGAAATCCAGGCTGGATGATGTCGACATCCTGTTTGTCGGAGCCAGGGGCAGGATGGAGATGGCAAAGGTGCCCGAAGCCGGTTATAACATCATCGGGCTTCCGGTCGAGGGATTTCACAGGAAATTGAGCCCGGCGAATATAAGGGTAATGATAAGGCTTATGACCAGTTTGAACAGGGCGGTCAGGATACTGAAGGAATTCCGGCCCGATGCCGTTGTCGGGGTTGGGGGATATGCAAGCGGACCCGTGCTCCGGGCTGCGGCACGCCGGGGCATACCCACCCTGATCCAGGAGCAGAATTCCTATGCAGGCCTGACAAACCGCCTGCTGGCAAAACGGGCGGGAAAAATATGTGTGGCCTACGAGGGTATGGAGAAATATTTTCCGGCCGATAAAATCGTGCTGACAGGAAACCCGGTACGGGATGTCATACGAAAACTCGGCAGCGCCGGAACCAGAAAGGAGTCTCGCGGGGAATTCGGTCTGGATGAGACCTCAAAGGTGATACTGGTCATCGGAGGGAGCCTTGGCGCGGGGAACATAAACAATGCGGTCACGTCAGGCTTGCCCGTCCTGAAAAAATCCGGGGTGAAACTGATCTGGCAATGCGGGGACAATTATTATAAGGATGCGAAAAGGGCACTCGGTGAATTTCCTTCAGGAAAGGTGGCTCTTCTTCCCTTTATTACACGTATGGATCTGGCCTATCTTGCCGCGGACCTGATCGTGGCAAGAGCAGGTGCCATTACCATATCCGAACTGTGCCATGTCGGGAAGCCAGTCATCCTTATCCCTTCTCCGAATGTTGCCGAAGATCACCAGATGAAAAATGCACTGGCCCTTGTCAGGCAATCTGCGGCATTGTATATACCCGATAATGAGGCTGAATTGAAAATGATGCAAACAGCCCTGGATTTGCTTGGAGACCCTGAAAAACAGGCAGACCTTGCGGCACATATCAAATCCCTGGCCGTACCGGATTCATCCGGCAGGATAGCCCGGGAGATCATATCCCTTATGAACTGATGAAAGCAGAAGACATACACAGGGCAAGGAGGATCTACATGATCGGCATAGGCGGTATCGGAATGAGCGCGCTGGCAAGATATTTCATGAGGCAGGGGAAATCGGTGGCAGGTTATGACAGGGTTTCGACACCATTGACCGATGACCTTATCCGTGAAGGTTCCGATATCCATTTCACGATAGATCTCCAGCACATCAGGGACAAGTTCCCGGATCCGGGGGATCTTCTGGTCATTTATACACCGGCCATCCCGGAAGACCATGCCGAACTCCGGTTTTTCCGTAAGGGGGGATACCATGTCATCAAACGGGCACAGGCGCTGGGTATACTGGCTGCAGAAAAAAAATGTATAGCTGTAGCCGGAACCCATGGAAAGACAACCGTCTCATCCATGCTCGCCCATTTGCTGCAAACCGCCGGCATTCCGTGCAATGCTTTCCTGGGAGGCATTTCCAAGAATTACAGGACCAATGCCGTGTTCTCGGATGGGGAAGGCTGGATGGTGCTGGAAGCGGATGAATTCGACAGATCCTTCCTGAACCTGTATCCCGACATTGCCGTTATTACCTCCTGCGACCCCGACCACCTTGATGTTTACGGGTCGGAACCGGAAATGAGAAAAGCCTACTGCCGGTTTATCCGGCAGATCCGTGACGGAGGAACCCTGATTTGCCGTACCCGGCTCGAACTGGACTGTATGGAAGATGCGGGGCTGGAAATCCGGACTTACACCGTAGAAGGGAATGCGGATTACAGTGCTAAAAATCTGCGTTATGACAAAGGTGTGTACTGCTTTGATGCAGATACGCCCGATGGTGTCCTCGAGAGTGTACGGCTGGGTGTTCCCGGAAAAATCAATATTGAAAATGCCCTCGCGGTGATCGTTCTCTCCAGGTGTCTTGGTGTGGATGATAAAGTGCTGAAGGCGTCCCTGTCTTCCTTTGCAGGGGTCGCCAGAAGGTTTGATGTTCATATCATGCGTGAGGATTTCGTGTACATGGATGACTATGCACATCATCCCGGGGAACTGGATGCATGTATTGATTCCGTCAGGGACATGTATCCCGGGCGGAAAATAACCGGGATTTTCCAGCCCCACCTGTTCAGCCGGACAAAAGACCTGGCGGAAGATTTTGCCAGGAGCCTTGAAAAACTCGATGAACTGATATTGCTCGATATTTACCCGGCCCGGGAGAAGCCTATAAAAGGGATCACCTCCCGTATCCTGTTTGACCGGGTCAGAATGGATCATAAGATACTGGTTGAAAAGGCCCGGTTGATGACCGTCCTTGCAGAAAGAACCCCGGAGATACTGCTTACCCTGGGAGCCGGGGATATCGACCAGTTCGTGGAACCCATTACAAACCTTTACGGGAAAATGGAAATACCGTGAAAAAGATACTTTACATAGCGGCATGGTTGCTGTCCGGGGTTTACCTGTTTATGGTTCTCGGTTTTGTTGAAAATGAATACGAGAAGGTGCCCTGCAGGGGGATCCGGGTGATGATCAGGGACAGCACTGACCATCGGTTTGTCAGTGCCGGGTACATTACGGATCTGATCAAGAGGGACCACCCCGGCCTTGAAGGGACAGCGCTGTCCGGGCTGAACACAAGTAAGATGGAAAAAACCCTGATGGCTGAGCAGGCCATTGAGACAGCACAGGTTTTTAAAACCATTGAGGGATTCCTGGTAGTGGAGATCCGGCAGAGGAGGCCGGTCCTCAGGGTGATGGACCGTGACAACCGGAATTATTACATCGACCGGCAGGGTAATGTGATCCCTGTGGTCAGCGGATATTCGCCTTATATTCTTCTGGCCAACGGAAACATTGACGGCAGATACGGGAATATGTCCAACGTACTGAATGAACAGGACAGGGACCCTGAAGCAGGGACAATGCAGGACCTTATTGCGCTTGCCGGTTTCATAGACAGTGATCCCTTCTGGAGATCCCAGATAGAACAGATATATGTAAACGGAAAAGGGGAGTTCGAACTGATCCCCCGTGTCGGGGCTCATATCATCATGTTCGGCGGGGGAGAAAAGATGGAAGATAAATTTTTCAGGCTGAACACTTTATACAGGGAGGGATTCAGCAGGAAAGGCTGGAACCAGTATGAAATCATCAACCTTCAATATGAAAAGCAGGTAATATGTTCTAAAAGATAGTATTATGACACAGAAAGAAAGAATTCTGGCAGCGGTCGATATTGGCACCACAAAGATTGTTGCCATTGTCGGAAAACAGACTGCAAACAAAAAACTGGAGATCATCGGTATGAGCAAGACTGCCTCCAAGGGCGTGAAGAGGGGCGTTGTACAGAATATCGAGGAAACGGTAAATGCCATACAATCGACGGTCAATGAGGTCAGGAACCAGACAGGTATATCCTTCAGGGATGTGTTTGTCGGGATTGCCGGCCAGCATATAAAAAGCATCCGGAACAGGGGATATTTCAACCGGGATTCCTATGAGGATGAAATCACCGGTGAAGATATCCAGCGCCTGATCGATGATATGCGCAAGATACCGATAGATGCCGGCGAGGAAATTATCCATGTACTGCCCCAGAATTTCATCGTCGATAACGAGACGGGGGTTAAGAATCCTGTCGGTATGTCGGGCAAAAGGCTGGAAGGGAATTTTCATATCGTAATCGGCCAGATTGCCTCGGCAAAAAACATTTCAAAATGCATAAACCGGGTCGGCCTGAATGTGGAAGAATTGATACTGGAGCCACTGGCATCTTCGGAAGCCGTATTGACGGAAGATGAGAAGGAAGCCGGAGTCGTGCTGGTGGATATAGGGGGCGGAACTACCGACATTGCTGTTTTTTACGATGATATCATAAGGCATACCGCGGTCGTTCCGTTCGGAGGAAATGTGGTTACCAGTGACATCAAGGAAGGGTGTTCCATTCTTGGCCGGCAGGCGGAATCGTTAAAGATCCAGTTCGGGTCAGCATTGGGCGATCTTGCGCAGGAGGAGAAGGTAGTCACCATCCCGGGCATCAGCGGAAGGGATCCGAAAGAAATCTCATTTAAAAGCCTTGCCTATATCATACAATCACGAATGGAGGAAATAATTGATGCAGTGATGTTTGAAGCGGAAAACTCGGGAGTGGTCGATAAAATCAGTGCGGGGTTGGTACTGACCGGGGGAGGAGCGTTGCTGCGGCATCTTCCGCAGCTGGTGAAGTTCAGAACAGGCCTGGATGCACGCATCGGATACCCGGTTGAACAGTTGGCCACAGAGAGTATTGAAGAGGTAAACCAGCCCATGTATTCTACATCCGTGGGCTTGCTTCTGAAAGGGTATATCAGCCAGCTCAGAAAGGAACAGTCACCGGAAGAGGGAAACGGGCGGGAAAATGAATCCGGAGAAAAGGCCGGCGAGGGGCAAAATAAATCCGGTGCAGGGGGCATATTCCAGGACATCAGGGACAGAATAAGCAACATATTTGAGGAAAACGATTCTGAAATGTAAATATTAAGTCATGGCTGAAGAATTGATAAATTTCGATCTGCCCGTCAATAAATCCAGTATCATAAAGGTTCTGGGTATCGGCGGCGGGGGCAGTAATGCAGTGAATCATATGTGGAAACAAGGCATTCAGGATGTGGATTTCGCGGTTTGCAATACCGATGCCCAGGCTCTGAAGAACAGCCCGGTTCCTGTAAAGATCCAGCTTGGGGAATCCCTGACGGAAGGGCGTGGCGCCGGCAACAGGCCGGAGATCGGAAGACAGGCCGCTCTCGAGAATCTTGAGGATGTCAAAGAATTACTCGAGGGAAAAACCAGGATGGTATTTTTAACAGCCGGAATGGGAGGAGGTACAGGCACCGGTGCCGCACCTGTCATTGCACAGGCTGCAAAGGAACTTGGGATTCTGACGGTAGCCATTGTAACCATTCCTTTCAGGTTTGAAGGGCAGCAGCGCATCAACCAGGCCATTGAAGGGATCAATGAACTGAAAGGATACGTAGATTCCCTGCTGGTGATCAACAATGAGAAACTCAGGGAGATCTACGGCGATTTGAAACTGTCCGAAGCTTTTGCCAAGGCCGATGATGTACTTACCATCGCAGCCAGGGGGATCGCGGAGATCATTACCCTGCCCGGTCATATCAATGTGGACTTTGCCGATGTTGAAACGGTAATGAAAGACAGCGGAGTGGCCATTCTCGGATCAGGATCGGCCACCGGTGAAGGAAGGGCCGTGAAAGCCATTGAATCAGCCCTTACATCTCCCTTGCTGAATAACAATAACATCCGGGGCGCAGATAATATTCTGCTGAACATTACCTCGGGTGAAAACGAAATCACCATGGATGAAGTGGGCGAAATAACGGATTTCCTGAACAATGCCGCATCCAGAAATGTACTGATCATCTGGGGTACAGGGGTGAACAGGAACCTCGGGGATGAAGTAAACGTTACCATCATTGCAACGGGTTTCGAGACAAACAGCATTCCGGAACTGTACATTAAAAAGAAACAAACCGATAAAATAGAGCTGGTAGATGAGAATGAATCTCCGGAAGAAGGCATTTTCAGGGTAGAAGACAGGAAGGATGGGGATATCGGGGACAAGGCCAATATTCAGCGCACGATAGAATTCGATATCTCCGGGGACAATCCCGACCAGCCATTCGTTTTGAATGATAAAACGGATTTTACGGAACCGGAATCAAAGAAAAAAAAGCTGGCTGAAAGGGTTAAAAAACTCAGGCAATCACACGAACAGGTCAAGGAGCAGTTATACCACAGGGCGACTGAAAACAATTCTATTGAGGAGCTTGAAAATGAACCTGCCTATGTCCGGAAAAAGATAAGGCTTGAAGATACCAGGCATTCTTCGGAATCAAAGATGTCGAAATATTCCCTCTCAGAAGATGACGAGAAGAATTCCAAGCTCAGGGAAGACAATCCCTACCTTCACGACAATGTGGATTGATCCGGTTTAATAATAGGCGGAACGGTTGTCTTTGATGTCGGAGGCTTCCATGAGTGCATCATACGCTTCATAGTTTGCCTGCGACTCGAGCGCAGCAGTCATTCTTGCACGGTTGGATGCAAGGTCCGGTTCGTTCTCCTGCTCCCTTGAGGCAATAACAACCAGGACATAAACCCCGTTGTTTCCCTTGACGGGTGGACTCAGCTTTCCCTGTTCAAGGATGCCGGCCATGGCAATCACACCGGGTTCAATGCCTGCTGCCGGGAGTGAGACCGAAGTAAAATTGATATTGTCTGCCTCCTCCACGTTCAGGTTCATTTGTCCGGCCAGTTCTTCAATGCCGGAAACATCCTTCATACGGGATGTGAATTCATCCATGATGATTTCCGCTTTCTTGTTCTTTTTCACTTCCAGGACGATTTCGGGCCTGATCTGCTCGAGGGGGGCGATGCCTTTTTCCCGGATGCCGGTTACAACGGCGATCACATACTTGTTCCCAAATTCAAATATTTCATTGGAGACTTCATGAAGATCGGCATCAAAAGCCCATCTCACCAGTTCCCTGGGTGATTCCAGACCCGTGATGGTCCGCTGGTTTTCGGTCAGGTCATTTGCGTATCTTACAGTCAGATTCTGCTGGGAAACGGCGGTGTTGAATTTTTCGTAAGTATTGTTCAGACCGGCAAACTTAACAGCCTCGGCATATTTGTTCTGGTATGTTTCAGAGCTGGGTTCGACATTCCTGCTCAGATAGGCAACCTTGACCTTTTTGACATTCCGGCTTTTTTCAAGCACCTGTGTAATGTGAATGCCGTACTGGGTTTGTACTGTCATGATCTTCCCCGTTTCTCCGTAAAAGCATGAATCTCCAAAGGGATGTACCATGTCGCCCTCCGAGAACCAGCCCAGATCCCCGCCGGTCTGTGCCGTTGCATCCGATCCGTATAATGAAGCCAGCCTGTCAAAATCACCTCCGTTTTCAAGTTCTTCCTTCAGACTGTCTGCAAGCAGGATTACAGCGTTCGCATCCCTGCTGGCATCCGGCTGAAGGAGTATATGCCTGGCATGTACCGAGTCGGGGAGATAATTTATTTCAACCAGTCTCGCCAGGGTGTAGGCGTTATTTTCGAAATAAGGTCCGTATACGGCACCGGGCTGGGATGAGAACATGAAATCATTGATTGTTTCCGGTAACTCGCCATCCTTGTAATTGATGTCATCGAAGGGCGAATCGGATTCCATATTCACCATGGCCACCACATCTTTAACCGATTCGAATTCGCCTTTCATCCGGTTGATCCAGTCCTCTGCCTCCCGGTCATCCTCTTCGGAGGGCAGTACTTCGTATACCAGGTATTCAATATCGCGTGTGGCCTCCTGGGAGTATTCTTTCCTGTGATTGGTGTAATGGTTTTCAATGTCCTTATTGCTGTAACTTATCATGGAATCCGGTACGCTTCCGAACCGTTTCACCACATAGGATATATCCACACTGTGGCTTATTTCCTGCAAATTGTTTTCGGCTTCCAGGTCGGTGACATTCAATCCTTTGCTTATCAGGTTGTTGTATTTCGTAAAAGCCCGGTCTTTCAGGATCTGGTCTTCAAGGAAAAGCCAGATGGTTTTCTGGGTCCCCGTAGGGTCTTCATTCATGGTACGGATGAACTGCAGAAGGAATGACCTGTCCAGTATCCCTGTCTGCGGATCGGAAAAAAGGCTCTGTATCACAGGGTGGGGATTGCGGCCCTGCACCATATCCATCAGTTCATCCGTGCTGACTGCGATTCCGAGTTCCTTGTATTCATCCTTCATCGTATATTCCCTGAGAATGTCCTGCCAGACCTGCTCTTTAAGGCTTTGCGTGGTTTCTTCATCGAGGGAAGATTGCCCCAGCCTCAAGGTATAATATTCGGTAATTTTGTCGAGACGCGAAACATATTCGTCGTAGGAGACCGACTTCCCGTTGATTTCAGCAAGGTCCACCCTGCTGTTCAGGACGCTTGATCCTCCACCGGTCAGCATATCCTGAAGCACAAATGCGAAAATTGACATTCCGATAATGATGGCTATCAGCAGACCTGCCCGGTTCCTGATTTTCTGTAAGGTTGCCATAAAACGACGGTTTGAAATTCAGGTTACGAAGATAACAATTATAACGATACGCTATCGGGCACGGCGCCAATCCAGACGGGATTTAATGATTTTCCTGTAAGTCAGTTTCTTTTATAAGTTGAACCAGTTCAATTCTTGTTTCACTGACATCCAGGATTCTGCATGTGAAGCGGCCGATCCGGATCCGGTCATTGATCTTGGGAATGCTCCCGTACTGAAACAGGATCAGCCCGGCCAGGGTTTCATAATCATCGGTTTTGGGAATGTCCAGCCTGTACTTCTCATTCAGGTAGTCAATTTCATGCCTGGCGGAGAAAATAAACTCATTCTGACTGACCATTTCCTCTTTCAGTTCTGAACTATCGTGTTCATCCTCGATCTCACCGATGATCTCCTCCAGTATGTCTTCCATGGTTACGATCCCGCTCGTGCCTCCGAATTCATCGACCACAACGGAAATGCTTTTGTGTTCCCTGATGAAGGACTGGAGCAGCTTGTTTGCAGGCATGGTCTCAGGTACGATCGGGATGCTCATGATCATGGATGCCAGATCGGTGGGATTCTTAAACAGGTCTTTCGAGTTGATATAACCGATAATATTGTCTGTTGATTCCCGGTATATCAGAATTTTGGAAAGGCCTGTTTCAATGAATTTCTGCTGCAGCTCCTCAATGGAACTTTTTTCTTCAAGGGCTACGATTTCCGTCCGCGGGATCATGCAATCCCGGAGTTTAACATTGGAAAAATCCAGGGCATTCTGTAAAAACTTCATTTCCTGTTCCGTCTCATGCTCAGTGTCGTTTTCGGAACTGCTTTCGCTTACCAGATGATCCAGGTCAATTTTGCTGAATACTTCCGGATAGGTGCTTCTGTTCCCGGGTACCCTGATGATGTATCGCATGATCAGGCCGGAAAGACCGATCATCACCCGTGTAACAGGATAGAGGGTGATGTAGAACAAGAATACGGGGATGGCAAATATTTTAAGAGCGGTATTGGGACTGATCCGGAACAGGGTCTTGGGCAGGAATTCGGCAGTGAGGAGAATGATTGCGGTGGAAACAATGGTTTGCACGGCGAGAATGGCAGATTCCGATCCCGTAAAATTTCTTATTACGGGTTCCAGTATAATGGCCATCAGTATGCCGTAAATGACCAATGCGATGTTGTTGCCCACAAGCATGGTTGCAATGTACTGTCCCGGGTTGACGGTGAACACAGTAAGTATCCTTGAACCCATTACACCCTGTTTCTTGTCAAGTTCGATACGCAGTTTATTGGACGATACGAATGCAATTTCCATTCCCGAAAAGAATGCCGAAAGAAGGACCGAAATCAGTATTATGACAAGATGGTGCATCTGTTTATCCGGAGTTTGCTCTTCTGCGCAGGTTTCTCCTGATCATATACATGACCGCGGCAATGAGTGTGATCAGGTAAAATCCTATGCTTTCCCTTATGCCGGTATGTATGCTTTTGTGTATGGCTGCACCCAGACTGAGCAACCCCACGACCAGCCATATCCATTCCAGTATTCTGTTAATCCTCTTCATCCTTTATGGTTACAGTACCACTGGAGCCTATTAAACGGTACCAGGAAAGGTCCTGTTTGGCTTCGAATCCCTCTTCGCCGTAAAACGTACCGTCCTCATTCACAATTCTGGAATTTGTATGGGAATAGATCATTTTCTTTTGTTCATCCCAGAACATGTGTTCGGTATTTACCTGGTTCCCGTTTTTGAGATTTCTGCCCTCAACGTTATACCTGGCTTCCCAGAGGTATTCATTTTCGTAATAAGTTACATTCTGGGCGTTGATGACAGCCTCTATCTTCAAACTGTCATCGTAGAAATAGGCTGTCATTCCTTTCGGAAATTTTGTATAGGGATTCCCGTCTCTTGCGAATCTCTGGATCTCCGGTGCCAGGATTCTTACCTTGACCCGGAAGGAATCGCTGTACAGGATCTCGTACTTACTGCCAGACGCATCCGGCAAATTGTCGAGGCTGGTAACGATTTTTATTTTTTCCAGGTCGTTCTCGCAGGATATGAGAATTGACAATCCTGCAAGCAGGGACAGGAAGAATAACGCTCCCCCGGGTCTTTTCTCGTTATCTGGCTCTGACTTCAGTTTTTTCATTGATCCAGCAACCGACGGTATAGCTGTCTCCTTCATTCAGACTGTAGAAGAATATCGTCTCAACATCGGGAAAATATTTCCGGTATGTATTGATTCGCTCATTTGCCTTGTCAGTGACCGAATCGTCGACAGACTTGGCCTGATTGTATTTGTCAACGGCAGCCCAATAGATGGTGGTTTTTTCGAAATCATCCTCAAAACAATCCTTGGCGGCCGCATAAGCGTCTCCGATTAAAATGTACGGATCACCCCAGTCAGGCCTTAACTTAAGGGCTTCAAGCGCATAGTCCCTTGCTTTCCGGGGCTGGTCCATCTCGGTATTTGTGATGTAAGCCAGCTGGTAGTAATATTCACTTTTTTTTACAGGATCCTCTTCATTGTCGATGGCTTCCCTGTAATATCCGGTCGCCTTATCATATTCCTTTTTTGTTACAAAGAGTTTGGCGAGCCCAAAAGCAGCTTCAGGCGAGGGTTCTATGGTATATAATGCTTCGGCAGCCTTCGCGTAGAAGGGATCCTCCTCACAGTTGACCGCACTCAGGCATTTCACGGCCCTCCGGAGATATAAGGGATCTGCGCTCCTTTGATTGTAGTCCGGCTGGAAATAATTGATAAGCGACTCACAGGTCGGTGCTCCGCTGGCAATAAAATTATTATCATTGGCTTCCATTACCCTGAGCAGGGTATTGTCGCCGGGATTGCGCGCAAGCTTGTAATCCAGAATATCACTGGTCAGGGCGTAATTGTCTATAACCTGCATATCAGTCAGGCGCTCATTCTGGTAAAGATAGATCGTGCTGGTCATATAGGTTGCCAGGACGGCAGCTGCAGAGTTGTTTTTCTGAATGTCAACGGACTGCTTGAGATAACCGTACGCTTCTTCAACAATATCCAGGTCCCGCCTGTATTCGGGATGCCTCAGGATATCCACGCCTTCTCTTCCAAGGACCGTACCGGGCTGTTTGAAGTATTTGATTCTCTGGTCATAAATCATTCTCAGTGTATCCATCAGCAGCGCTTTTCTGCCGGCATCCGTTTCCTTATCAATAAGATCATTATAAATCTTGATCCCGTCTATATATATGTTCTGTGAGGAGGTCGGACACTCCTTGAAAACGATCCTCCACGACCCGATGGCATCCTGATAGCGTCCTGGGCCCTGCTTGACGAATTCCCGGTAGAGGGAAAGATTTTGAATGCAGTGAATGCTGTCTTCGCCCTTGCCGTAACGGGATCCGTCTTCCACACCCATTTGTGCAACGACAGAAAACCACGATAAAATCAGGGGAACGATGAGTATAACCTTTTTTATTATTGAAATCATGACTGAAACGATTAATCGATCTTTTGCTTGCTGAACCAGATATCGTGCAAAATTACACTAAAACTTATAAACATATAATTTTCCCTGACCAGGCTGTTTTCCAGCGTACCCCTGCGGCCCAGTTCGCAGGCCAGGTTGAATGAACTTTTAAAGCCTATTAACGGCAGACCTGCTCCAAAACTTATGCCATAGTCTTTTATTTGTTCTCCCTTCAGCTGAAAGTAGGTGTTCCCGTAGTGTCCTCCCAGTCTGTAGTAGATCAGATTGTAGTAACCTCTGAATGCCCGGGGATTGGGTATGTACTGCAGGCCCGCATGAACCGAACTGCTCTCGGTCAGGGATTGCTCGATGTTAAAAATGGAAAAATCCGTCCAGTCCTGCCGGTAGTAATCCACACCCAGTACCAGTCTGTCGTTATACTCAAGGCTGAATCCTGTGCCGATGTTATAAGGTATGACGATTTTCCCTTCCCGGGAGGATTCCTCAAGTATGTATTCCGTGTTCAGCAATGTGGAATCATTCAGGTAACTTGCATTTCCGTTGAATACATTTCTTTTGGTTATTTTGTTTTCAGCGGACAGCCTGGTTTTATTGTCAAAAATGATTCCAAGAGTAAGATCGAACCTTTCGTTCAGACTTTTATGATATTGTAATCCAAAGTCAATCAGAAAATCCTTGATCATGATCTGGCTGTCAATTTCCGGGTAGGAATAGGTTGATTTATCCGGAAATTCGACTCCCCTTATCTGGCGGATGGAACCGAACAGGTATTTGAAATTTGCACCTACCGACAGTGCGTCAAATAGGTCGAAAGAAGTTCCCAGATACAACTGGTTTATACCCCCGGAGCCCAGAAAAAAATATTCATGATATCCGATATCGGGATCGTAATCTCCCTCCTTGATGTAATAACCGACTTTTGAATAGGGGAGTATCCCCACACTGGCGGCCCACCACCTTGTCAGGGGAAAGCCTATGGCCAGGTGGTCCATATTGCTTGCAACATAGGATGTTTTCAGTTCGTTTGTCTCATTGGTCTGAAAGGTGTTCAATATTCCGAGATCAAACAGGAATGACATGGAATCAATGGCCGAGTAGGAAGCCGGGTTCAGGTAATCAAGCTGGGTTGCATTCCTCAGACCCAGGCCGACACCGCCCATGGCGCGATTTCTTTCAAAACCCGGTCTGGCCAGATGACCCAGACCGTACCTGGAATAAGGAGAATCCAAATTGGTTTGTGCAATGACCGGACAATTCAGGAAAAATATCAGAAGCAATCCATGAAACCTTCTATCTGTCAGCATTGTACTCTAAGATTCTGTGTAATCCGAATAAATTGAGGTCGGAGTCCACAAAGATGGGTTTTTTTAGTTTTTTATCAAAGACTTTAGCATCTCCCCCCGTGAGGATCACCTTCAGATCAGTATAACGTTTTTTTTGCTCGTCTATGTATCTGTCAAGCTCAAAAACAATGCCCATCAGCACTCCGGATACAATCGCACCATCCGTATCGCGTCCCACAAGATCATATGTTTCAGCCGGTTCCAGCAGGGGGAGATTATCGGTAAATTCGTTCAGGGCCCTGAACCGGAGGTTGAGTCCCGGAGAGATATTGCCTCCCCGGTATGTATTGTCGGCGGAAACGAAATCTATGGTGATTGCAGTTCCGGCATCAATGACCAGGATATTCCTGCCCGGGAACCGGAAATTTGCAGCAACTGCCGCAGCGATTCTGTCGTAACCGAGGGTTGATTTTGATCTGTAAAGGTTTCTGATGGGTAAACGGGTCCGGTGATCCAGCACCATGCAGAAACGGAACGATTCCTTCAGCAGGGAGATAAATCCAGGATCTTCCTTCCTTACCGAGGAAAGGATACACTTTTCAATACCGGCATGACGGGCTGACACGTTCTCGAGTTCCTTTTTGCTTATTCTGCGCATCTGGCGGGTTTCCACGATCCGGTCCTCTTCGAAGACCGCTGTCTTGGCGGTTGAATTGCCTATGTCGATAATCAGGTTCACGGTCCGAATTTATCCAATCCGTGCGTAAAACCCCTTCACTTCAGGGAAGGGATGTAAGCACGAATTTACTGATTTTCGATGTATTGTTTGACAATATCCAGCGGAGCACCCCCACATGAGGCAATAAAGTAACTTGGTGACCATAACCCTCCCTTCCAGTAATACTTTTCCAGTTCAGGAAATTCTTTCCTCAGCATCCTTGAGGATACTCCCTTCAAAGCGTTGACGAGTTTAGATGGCATGGTATGAGGCAGGGATTCCACAAGGATGTGTACGTGATCCTTCTCACAGCCTGCTTTAATGAGCTTGCAGCCGAAATCATCACACACCCGCTTGAAATGATATTTCAACCTTTCGATCATAAATGGAGAGAATACCTTTTTCCGGTATTTGGTTACAAAGACCAAATGCAGGTGAAGAGCATGGACTACATGTCTTTTTGTACGAAGATCTTGCATAAATGAAATAATTTTAGTAAATT